>JBBDKM010000014.1:107794-136998 GCA_040879385.1 Thermoanaerobaculia bacterium
CGCGTGCTCGAGGGCGTGAATGAGGGTGTGAACGTGGGTGTGGGGGTTCGCGTCGTGGTCGGAGTCGGCGTCCAGGTCGCCGAGGGGCGTGGCGTCTGAGTGCTCGAGGGTGTTGAGGTCGCGGTCGGCGGTACCGGTGAGGATGTGCGCGTGCTCGAGGGCGTGAATGAGGGTGTGAACGTGGGTGTGGGGGTTCGCGTCGGGATCAGGGTCGCCGTGGGCCGCGGCGTCTGAGTCCGCGTGGATAGAGAGCTCTCTGTCGGCGGCAGAGTCGGCGTGGGCGGAACCGGCGAAGGCGTCAGCGTGCTCGAGGGCGTCGCTGTTCCCGTGGCCGCTTGCGTCGGGGCTCGCGTTGGGGACGGGATCGAAGTCGGTGAAGGTGCCGCCGGTGTCTCCGTGAGAATCGCAGCCGTCGTGGCGGTCGCGCTCGGAATCGTCGTCTCCGCGGGCGCGAGGGGACGCGACGGCGTAGGCGGCGAAGGGAGTGGCGGCTCCGACGTCGCGGCAGCCGACGGGATCGCGGTCGCCGTTGGCGCAACGGTCGGGCGCCTGGTCGGTCGCGCCGGGATGAGGAACAGCTCCGCGGCCAGCGTCGGAACCCGCAGAATTCGTTCCCGCCCGAGACGCTGGAGCAGGAGGGCTTTCAACCGTGCCTGGAGGTCCGGTTCGAGCGACGCGGCCGCGTAGGACTCGAAGCGTCTCTCGACGTCGAAGAAGCGATCGAGCGTGGCGTCCCGATCGGAGGTCAAACCGGCGGCGTCCTCAGCGAGCGCGAGACGTCCGAGAGCGTCCAGGTGCCGGCTCGGATTTTCGATCGTCAGGAAGCGGACGACACGCAGATCCCGGACCGCCGTGGCGAAACGCCCCGAGCGGAAGGCCTGCATGCCGGAACTCCGGAAGGCTTTCTCGAGCTCTTCCTGCGCCGGAGCGGCGTCGCAAACGAGGAGAGACAGGACGATCGTCCGGGCCGCGGCCGCCAGAGCGGCGCTTCGCCGTCCGCGCGCAGCGTCCCGTCTCGAACGGTGGTTTTGCATTAGTCGGTCCGGCGCTGCGCCCAACGCTCCGGCCACCGCCGGGAGCGGGCAGGAATCTACATCATGGCCCAGAACGGACCGACGCGGGAGTCAGTCGGTGGCGGCCGGTGGGCTCCTCGGACGATCATGCCCGAGGCACCGCAATCGAACTTACGCTATCTTCGCCGCCGTTTTGCGCATCGCCCGCTCGCGCCAGACTGGGCGGACATCGAAGAAATCACCGCGCGTCAGGCCGGCAGGCTCGACACGGCGCTGATCTTCCGAGAGCTCGGCCCGCTGCTGGAGCTCAAAGAGGACCCGGCAGCCACTGGCCGGCTGAAGACGTTACTCGAGAGGGGCTGACCGACGCTTACGCCCGCGACGCCCGCGCGCTGACCTGGAACGACGGGCGGCCGAGGAGGTAGCCCTGGCCGAACTCGATGCCGAGGTCGACCAGGGTCTTGCGCTCGAGCTCGACCTCGATGCCTTCGGCGACGAGCGCGGCGCCGATGCGCCTGCCGATCGCCGCGAGGCTCTGGATGATCTCGCGCTTGATCGGATCGTTGTGGAGGTTGCGGACGAGAGAGTCGGCGACCTTGATGTAGTCGGGCTTGAGGTGGAGGATCGCCTCCAGGCCCGAGTAGCCCGAGCCGGCGTCGTCGATGGCGATCTTCAGGTTGGCCCGACGCACGAGCTCGAGGACCTCTTGGAAGGAGTCGTAGTCGCGCACCATCTCTTTTTCGGAGATCTCGACGACGACGTCCGCGTGGCTGCGGTTGATCGCCGCGAGGTTGCGCTCGTCGAGGAACACCGGGTGCCGCAACAGCATCGCCGAGGCGTTGACGAAGAGTCGCCGGTCGCCGACGGCGCGGGGCAGGTTCGAGAAGATCGTCTCGAGGCAGAGCGTCTCGAGCTCCACGTCCATCTCGTTCTCGTGCGCGATGGCAAAGAGCACGGTCGGCGGCTCGAGGGGGGTGCCCTGCGGGCCGCGGATCAGGGCCTCGTATCCCATGATCGCGCCGTCGGGCAGGTGGCGGACGGGCTGGAACGCCGGGCGGAGCTGCTTGCCGGCGATGACGGCTTTCAGCCCGGCGAAGAGCTCCAGCTTCTCGTGGGTCTGGCGCTGTGTGACGATCTTGACGGCCTCGGACAGGGTCCGCACGACGTGGCGGGTCGGGCGCACGCGCGGGTTGTCGACCGCGGTCAGGCTCGAGGCCAGAATGTTGAGGAAGTCCGCGCTCGTTCCCTCGATCGTCTGTCGGAGCCGACGGATGACGCTCGCCCGGAGGCGCGCGGCTTCTTCTTCGAGGCTCGTCGGGATGCGGCCGCGCCCGGCGGGTGGAAGGCTGTAGAGAACGAAGAACCCGTCGGCGCCGGAAAAACGGATCGAGTGGACGTGGGACGCCAGGCGGGAAGCGCGCACGTCGTCCTGCAGCCCGTCGGACACGGCGGCTAAGACGCGGTCGTACTGTTCCCACCCGAAGAGCTCCTCGAAGCCGAAGAACTTGCCGATCTGGAGGTAGATGACGCCGAGGTGCTCGATCCGCTCGTCGGCGCGCTCGGGCGTCTCGAAGGGGTGGATCGGGAGACCCGTGACCCCGTCGTAGACGATCCGCTCGCGGCGGAGGTCCTCGATCGCCTGCGGCGGCGCGTCTGCCGCGGGCGCGAAAGATCCGTCGAGCACGTTCGGATCGGTGTGGCGTTTAGCCTTCATCCTTCCTCCATGGTGTCAGACTCCTGGAGCAGCGAGCGGACCTTCTTGCGCAGGTCCTCCGGCCGGAACGGCTTGGCGAGGTAGTCGGAGCCGCCGAGCTGCATCGCGGTGATGCGGTCCTTGACCTCGGAGCGCCCGGTGAGAAAGAGGACCGGCATCTCCCGCGTGGCCGACTGGCGGCGCAGGATCGCGCAGAACTCCCAGCCCGTCATGCCCGGCATGCTCACGTCGAGGATCACGAGGTCCGGGACCTCGCGGATCGTGTCGGCGAGCGCCATGCGGGGATCGGCGGGGCAGTCGATCGCGAAGCCGTCGGCCGAGAGGACGTCGCGCACGGCGCCCGAGACCGTCCGGTCGTCGTCCACGACCACGATCCGCTTCACCGGGGCCCCCGCTGGAAGGGCAGCATGATCGTCACCTCGGAGCCGTACCCGGCTTCGCTCGAGAGGCTGATCTTGCCGCCGTTGGCCTCGAGGATCTCCTTGGTCACGGCGAGCCCGAGGCCTTTGCCGCGCGTGCCCGACGCGACGGCGCCGGCGCCGCGGAAGGCATAGTCGAAGGCGCGCGCTCTCTCCTCGGGGCTCATTCCCATTCCGGTGTCCTTGACGACGACGAAGGCCTGAGGTCCGGCCGCGCCCGCTCGGATGCGCACTTCGCCCCCATCCGGAGTGTACTTGATGGCATTGTCGAGGACGTTGCGGAAGGCGCGCTGCAGCGCGACCGGATCCGCGGCGACGGGAAGCTGCGGGCGCTCGGCGATGAACTCGATGCGGATGCGCCCGCCGTGGGCGAGGCGGTACGCGGTGGCGAGCGAGCCGAGGATCTCGACGAGGTCGGCGTTTTGCGGCGGGGGCGTCAGGGGCTCCGGGACGGGCGCCGGCGTGCCGACGAGCCGCTCCGCGAGCTCGATCTCGCGCGCGAGGTTGGCGAGGTACTCCTGGTTCGGAAGCTCTCCCCGCCGCGCCGCCTCCTGGATCAGGTCGGTGTAGACGCGGATGACCGAGAGCGGAGAGCGCAGGTCGTGCAGGATCTCGGCCTCGCGGTCTCGCTCGTCGGATTCTGTCGCCGGCGCGGTCCGGCGGGCGGCGGCCGAGGGCAGGGCCGTCGGGCGTTCGTCCGCAGCGGCCGCCGCCGCTCCCGGCGCCGGGGCGGCGGCACCGGAGATCTCCAGCGTCACGAGCAGGGCCGGGGCCGCGAGGGCCACGCCGGCGAGCGCGAAGAGCTGGGAGGCTCCTGCGGTAGGAAGGTTGCCGAGCGTGATGAGTGCGGCCACGCCGAGAAGCGACGCGATCGCGAAGAAGCGAGCCGCGGGCTTTCCCTCGCAGTGCCACGAGAGCGCCACGCCCGCCGGCAGGAGCAGCGCATAGGGAGAGAGAGCGCCCCCCGTCAGCGACATCGCGCAGAAGAGCAACCCCAGGTCCGCGACGATCGCCAGCGGCGCGGCGAAGACGCCGAGTCCTTCCTGGATGCTGCCGCGCGTCAGGAGAAATCCGGATCCGAGCGCGCCCCCCATTGCCAGCGCGAGCAGCCGCGCGTCTCCCAGCCCGAGGACGATCGCGAGAAGGGTGAAGAGAGTGAAGAGGCCGGAGGCGGCGGCGCGATGGGCGGCAAAGGCCGCGCTTCTCACCCGCGGGCCCCGACCCGATCAGACATACGCGCAGCCCACGCGCACGCCGCCGCCCGGCAGCGGCGCCCAGTTGAGCGCACGGAGCTTGATCGGATGCCGCTCCGGGTCGTGCTTCTGGAGGATCTCCGCTTTCCAGCGGGGCGGCCACTTCTCCGGCTTTCGCGCGCGGAACGCGATACCGCCGTAGCTGACGTCGACGACCGGCGCCGTGAGGGGGCGGCGGCCGCGGGCGGCGAGCTCCATCCGCACGCTCATCTCCTCGGGCGCGAACCGCGGATACATCCGCCGCTTCGAGGACGCGAACGAGGACTGGGAACGGCACTGGTAGAGCCGCAGGTCGGCGATCTTCAGGAGGAAATCCGTGCTCTTGCCGTCCTGCGGATACGAGGCCACGCCGTAGTGCAGGTCGATGGCCAGGCCGCCGCGCGCCGGCATCGTGATCGCGGCTATCTTCTCCCGCACGCGCTCCGCGACGGCGAGCGCCGAGATCATGTCGGTGTTGGGGAGGACCAGGACGAACTCGTCGCCACCCCAGCGGCAGCCCGCGTCGACCGCCCGGAGCGACTCCCGCACGATGCGCGCCGTGCGGACGAGCACGCTGTCGCCTACGGGATGACCCAGGCGGTCGTTGATCGACTTGAAGCCCTTCAGGTCCATCATCGCGACGGCGAGGATTCCCTCGGAGCGCTCGGCCCGCGCGATCTCGCGCGCCAGGTGATCGATCAGGAACCGGCGGTTGTAGAGCCCCGTGAGGGGATCGGTGATCGCGTTGACGCGGAGGACGGCGAGGTCCGACTCCGACACCAGGCGCGGTTCCTTGAGCAACCCCTTGAGGCTGTGGAGGTGGTGCAGCAGGACCGTCTGGAGCCCGAGGGGGGAACCCAGCTTCGCGCGCAGCGCCGGGATCAGCCGCTCGATCTCGTCCCAGCGCTTCTCGGCCTCGTCGGCCTCGAACGGAATCCCCGTCCAGTCGGTCAGGAGCTGCCGCAGGACGTCGGCGCGCTCGCCGTTATGCGTGACGGCGCCGAGAGACTTTTGAAACCGGCCGAGGGGAAAATCCCGCTGGCGACCCAGCCGCGCGAGGCGGCCGATGCGAGCATTCAGTTCTTCCGCAGCCAACTCCATGCTCCTCCCGTCCCCGCCCGTCCGCCGGGACCCCTTCTCAGAAGCTCGACTTGTGCTTTCCCCGGGGCCGCGTCGCCGGGAGAGCCGCTCGCGCGGCTTCGCGGGCGAGCTCTGCGACGGCGCCGGCCGCGTCCGCCACGGCGTCTCCGAGTGAGCAGACCAGGACGAGCTGTCCGTCTTTGAGCAGATCCACCACCTCGCGGTCCGACCGGGCCCAGAGCACAGTCGAGCCGACGACCATCAGCCGGGCTCCGCCCAGATCCGCCTCGGGATCCAGGCGCGCGAGGGCCTCGGCGCACCGCCGGATGCGGGCGAGCCCCACGCCGCTGGCGCGTAGCCGCGCGGCCACGCGCAGGCGTACGACGTCGGCGAAGGAGTAGCGGCGCGCCGAGCCGTATCCGCTGGCTTTCTCGACCGAGGGACGGGCGAATCCCTGCCGGTCCCAATGGTCGAGTTGTCTGGCCGTGAGGCCCGTCAGCCGCGCCACCTCGGCCGTGGAAAAGCTCCGGGCAATGACACTCTTGAATTTCATCGCTGTAATCTAAAAATGTTAGCACAGACGGGCCGAAAGGGCCCTCGAAACGGGGCTTCTCAGGCGATCGCGAGGTCGGTTTTCGCGAAATCGGCGCCCGTGCAGAGGAGGGGTTGGCCCGCGAGCTTCGCCGTGGCGTAGGCGAGGCAGTCGCCGAAGTTCAGGCCGGCGCGGTGCTGCCCCTTGCCGTAACGCCGATAGGCGTCGACCGCGGCCCGCCAGTGATCCTCGCCGAAGGGAACGACCGCGAGGTCGGCCTCCAGAGCGAACAGCGACAGAACGCGCTTGCCGTCGGCTCCGATCCTGGCCGTCAGAACAATTCCCGTCTCCGCCAGCGTGGGCGCTCCGATCCCGGCGGTCGGGGAGTCGGCGAGCTTGTCGAGAATTGGCTCCCAGCCGGGCCCCTTCGTGAGGATGGAGATCAGCGCCGAACCGTCGAGAATCAGACGCCCTCCGGTCCGTATCCCAGGATTCGCTCCTTCTCTTTTCGACTGAGCTTCTTGCCCAGAACGGTCGAGGGAACGGAAGGCCAGATCTCCTCTTCGAGCAGGCGCCGCAGATCCCCGCGACGGTCGCGCCGCGTGACCCGGTATTCGAGGCGTTCCTTCCGGTCGGCGAGGGCCGAGCGGATCGCCCCGGTCTTTGTCTCGCCGGTCATCTTCGCGACCTCCGCGGCCAACCGCTCTGTCTTCGGGTCCTTGATGTTGAGTCCCACAGGTAGAATTCTACCATTCAGGTAGAACTTTTGCCTTGTTGCCGAGTGCCCACGTCAACCTCGTCCCGGTCGCCGCCCTCAGCGGCATGGCGTTTCTCGGGCTCGTGGAACCCCTGAATCGCGAGGAAGGCGCCTCGCGCCGGCGGCCCGGCGTCTTCTGAAAGAATGTGAGCCAGGAGCCAGATGGCAGATTCCTTCGGATCCGTCCGTGTCGCCGCGGTTCAGGCGGCGCCGTGCGTCCTCGACCGCGAGGCGACGCTCGACAAGCTCGATCGGCTCGTCGCGGAGGCGGCGGTCAAGGGCGCACGGATCATCGTGCTGCCCGAGGCGTTCGTGCCGGCCTATCCCGCCTCTCCGGTTTTCGGCCCGGTTTTCGGCGGCTTCTTCGAGGCGGCGGCCGGCCCCGCTTTTCGCCGGTTCGCCGCCAACGCTGTCGCCGTTCCGGGCCCGGCGACCGAGCGCATGGGGCGCGCGGCCGCAAAAGCGAAGGCTTACCTCTGCGTGGGCGTCAACGAGATCACGCCGACGGGCACGCTGCACTGCACGCTGCTGCTCTTTGGGCCGGACGGGAGCCTCCTGCAGGCGCGCCGCAAGCTCGTCCCGACCCACGACGAGCGGATGGTCTGGGGCCCCGGGGAAGCCGTCGCGCCGCGCGCGGTCCCGACCGAGCACGGGGGCATCGGCCAGCTCGTGTGCTGGGAGAACTACATGCCGCTCGCCCGGCAGGCGCTCTACGAATCCGGCGAGCGCATTCACCTCGCGCCGACCGCGGACGCGAGCGACGGATGGCAGTCGACGATCCGGCACATCGCTCTCGAGGGGCGCGTCTTCGTCGTCTCGCCGGTCCAGTACGTCACGCGCGCGATGTATCCGCGCGACTTCGAGCTGGCCGAGGCCCTCGCGCGGGCGCCGGAGGTGCTGTCGCGCGGAGGAAGCGCGATCGTCGCCCCGGACGGCCGGTATCTCGCGGGCCCCGTCTACGGCGAAGAGGCGATCCTCGTCGCGACACTCGATCTCGGCGAGGTTGCGCAGGGCCGCCAGCTTCTGGATGTCGCGGGGCACTACAGCCGGCCAGACGTTTTCCGGCTGACGCTGTCCGGCGACGAATAACGGTTCGAAAGGGGGGATTGGCATGGCGCTCGATCGACGGTCCTTTCTGGCCACGGCGGGAGGCGCCGCCCTCGGCGCGGCCGCCTCGACTTCGGGCGCACAGGCGCAGCCCGAGAACCGAGGGGTCGACGGCTCGAAGTCGGCCGCGCTGTTCATCAAGGAGGACGACGGCCTGGCTCCCTCGACGCTCGATCGGCTGCCGCTGGCATGGCACCAGGGAAGAGCGAAGGCGCTGCAGGCGCACCTCGCGGAGAACGGGTTCGCGGGGGTCTGGCTCTCCGACCCGATGAACATCATCTACTTCACGGGACTCTTCTTCACGACGACCGAGCGGCCGTTCGCGGTCTTCCTGCCGGCGGACAAGCTCGCCACGATCTGGTTCAACCCCGGTCTGGACCGCGACCTCGTGAAGACCTGGTGGGCGACGGAATCGGATTATTACTTCGACTTCCAGCACGCCGAGGGCGCCTTTCCCAACGAGGGCAAGGTCCAACAGGGCGCGAAGGTCGATCTCTTCGAGTGGATGCTCAAGGGGCTGAAAAAGCGCGGGTACGACGGCAAGCGCATCGCGACGGACAAGGACCTCTCCCCCAAGCAGCTCTCGAAAGCGGGCGCCGTCTTTCTGAAAGAAACGAAGTTCGACTCGATCGCCGAGCACTGCGAGAAGATGCGCATGGTGAAGTCGCCCGAGGAGCTCGCGCTCTGGCGGCGCGCCTACCGCGTGTTCGACGAGACGCACGCCTTCGCGCGCGACCTGCTCCTCGCCAAGGGCACGGACCTGACCGACTACGACCTCGCGATGGCGGCGCAGGAGTTCGGCATGGGGCGCCTGATGTCCGGGATCAAGCGCGACGGCCGCCCGCACACGGCCGTCGGCATCGACCTCGGCATCGGCGTCCGGTGCGGCGTCGGCACCGCCTATCCGCACCCCAACCAGATGCACTACAACAAGATCCAGAAGGGCCAGGCGCTCCAGATCGCCGGAGGCGTCGCGATCGGCGGCTGCGGCGGCGAGCTCTACCGGGCGTTTCTCCTCGCGCCGTGGACCGACCACCAGAAGAAGGTCTGGACGGTCTCGCGCGACTGCTGCCTCATGCAGAAGGACTTCTCGCGGGAAGGCGTCGCCTGCTCGACGGTCGCCTTTCAGATCCACAAACACCAGGTGAAGGAGGGGATGCAGAAGTACATCTACCACCGCCCCGCGCACGGGATGGGCATGGAAGGGCACCAGCCGCCGTATCTCGCCCTCGGCGACTACACGATGCTCGAGGCGGGGATGATCTTCTCCGTCGAGCCGGGCCTCTACGACCCCGACAACGGCTTCGGCGTCAACTTCTCCGACGGCTTCGCGGTGCAGTCGGGCGGCAAGCCCTCGCTCCAGATGTCCCGGCTGCCCTGGTCCGAGGAGTGGTGCCTGGTCAAGTTGTAGGGTCTACTTCTCGCCCTTCAGCAGCGACGGCCAGTTGAGGATCACGCGCAGCGGCGACTCTTGGAATCGTTCCGAGGGCGTGCTCAAGAGGAATCGCGCTCCGTCCGGAGCGACGTCCCAGTTCTGAATCTCCGAGTCGACGCGGAAGAGCACGGCCGGAGCGCCGGCCGACCATTGAGCCCCCGGGGCCACCGAAACGGCCATGATGGAGCCTCCGGGAGCGACGTAATAGAGCTCCTTGCCGTCCCGCCGCCACCGCGGGCGCCTGCCCCCGCCGGGAGAAATGCGCCGCTTCTCTCCGCCTCCCTGCGCCAGCGCAACATAGACTTCGGGGTCTCCCGACTCGTCCGACTCATAGGCGATCCAGCGCCCATCGGGTGAGAATCGGGGGCTCGTCTGGCTAAAGCGTGTGGGGACCCATGACGCCGATTTTCGCTCGCCCTCGAGCGGGAGGAGCTTGATGTTCCACACCGCGGTCTGGATTTCGTACACGTAGGCGAGCACGCGGCCGTCCCGGGAGACGTCCTCCGGCTGTTGCAGGCTCGGCTCCTGCAACAGCGGCTTTTCGCTCCCGGGGACTTCGATCGTCATCTCGTAGATGTCGGGAGGTCCTTCGCGGTCGGAACGGTAGAAGAGCTTCGAGGCGTCGGCGGACCAGACCGGCAGGATCTCGTCGGCGGAGTCCGAATGCAGGCGCGTCGAGACTCCGGGCGCCAGCTCGAAGAGCCAGACGTCGGAGGTCCCCGTCCGGCGGTCCGCGATGTCCACTGCGACTCTGGCTCCATCGGGCGAGATCCGCAGACCCTTGACCACCGCAGGCTGGCCGACTTGGCCGATCTCCTTCCCCTGGCGGTCGAACCAGACGAGCCGGGAGGGACGCGCTGCCGTCTGATACGCAAGAACTCCCGTTTGCGAGGCGGAGAACGTGCCGTGGCCCGGACCGAAGTGATAGTGGACGTCCGAAGTCAGAAGTCGGGGCTCACCTTGAAGCCGCGCCGCGCGCTCGTCGAATCGTTGCGCGAAGAGCGCGCCGTCGCGGACGTAGAGCAGGAAACCCGGGGCGACGTACTCCGTCCGAGAATGGAGACGCATGAGACTCCGGCTTTCTTTGGAGTCGAGGGAGGCGACGATCACCTCCCGTATCCCGAGGCCCGATTTGTTGTTCACGAGGTACAGGAACCGACGACCGTCCGGCAGAAACTGCGGCCACAGGTGGTTCTGCCCTTTCGAATCATCGCCCACGGTCACGCGAACGGGTTCTCCGCCCGAGTCGGGGACGCGAAAGATCCCCGGCGGGTCGAGCCGCGAGAAGAGGATCGTGCCCTCGCGGTTCCACGTTCCCACGACGGAAAGGGGGGCATCGCAAAGCGTGACGGGAGGTCCCCCCGACGCCGGGATCTTTTTGAGCTTTCCCTCGGCAAAAAAGGCGATGGAGCTGCTGTCCGGCGACCAGAAGTGAGCCGTCGCGTCGGCGGAGCCCTCGAGCTCCACGGCGTCGTCCGAAGCGAGCGGGCGGACGAAGAGCCGCCGCCGCCCCCTGGAGAACGCCTCGATTCCCAGCCGTGTCCCGTCGGGCGAAACCGAGACTCCCCGGGAAGTTTCGGGCGGGGGCGCGTAGGTCGCTCCCGGCGGGATCGGGACGGCGAATCGCACCGGGTCCAGGACCGGCGCGTCGCGCCGCCGGAGAGCGGCGAACGTGATGAGGGCAGCCGCGGCGACGATCAGGCCGGCGCCCAGAGCGGGGACGAGGACGCGTCTGCGGCGGGGCCGGACCACGGCGGCCGCCTCGGCGGAAACTTCCGACACATGGTCTCGCAGGTGCGCCAGGTCCCGAGCGAGGTCGCGCGTGGAGGCGTAGCGCTCCTGCGGATCTTTGCCGAGGCAGCGCTCGGTCACCCAGCGCAGGGCGACCGGAACCTGCGACGAGAGGGATTGCAGCGACTCCGGCTCGTCCCGAATGATCGCCGCCAGCGTCTCGGCCGCCGTGCCGCGCGAGAAGGCGCGTCTTCCTGCGGCCATCTCGTAGACGATCGAGCCCAGCGAAAACTGATCCGACCGGAAGTCCAGCGGATGCCCGCTGGCCTGCTCGGGGGACATGTAGCCGACCGTCCCCAGCACGATTCCCGGGCGCGTGGGTTCGATCGCGGTCGCCAGCTGCGAAGCGTCAGACCCCGCATGCGGGACGAGCTTCGCGAGGCCGAAGTCGAGGATCTTGACGTGCCCGTCCCGCGTGACCATCACGTTCTCGGGTTTCAGGTCCCGGTGGACGATTCCGGTTTCGTGGGCGCGCGCGAGCCCCTCGGCGATCTGGCTGGCGATCGGCAGCAGCCGCCGCACCGGAATCGGGCTCTCCGCGAGGATCTCCCGCAGGGTCTTTCCCGCCACGAGCTCCATCGCGATGTAGGACGTCTCCCCGGCGCGCCCGATCTCGTAGATCGTGACGATGTTGGGATGGTTCAGCGCGGAGGCCGAGCGCGCTTCCTGGTCGAAGCGCGTGAGCCGATCGCGATCGGCCGACAGCTCGGCGGGAAGAATTTTGATCGCCACTTCCCGTCCAAGGCGCGGGTCCCGCGCGCGATACACCTCGCCCATGCCGCCGGCGCCGAGCGGCGCGAGGATCTCGTAGGGGCCGAAGCGGGTTCCGGGGGAAAGGCTCATTACCCTCCCGATAGGGGCCGGATTCTATCGCCGGGGGTCAGGCTGAGGCGCCTTCCGAGCGCCGGCGCCGGCGCTCGGCGACGGCGTAGAGAACGAAGCCGATCCCGAGGAAGCCGAAGGAGCCGATGAAGACCTGCACGAAGAAGCCGGTCTTGTCCGTCGAGTCTCCCGGCGGAATGAGCGCGAGGATGATCGCCACCAGCGTCGTGACGAAGCCGAGGCCGTTCCAGAAGAGGCTGCCGCCGTGGCCGCCCGGGATCGGGACCGCCTGCGGCTGCCGCGCGATCTCCGCCTCCAGCTTGATCGCGGTGGCGAACATGTAGAGGTACGGAATGAAGTACACGATGAGCGTGGCGTTGACGAGCTTGAGGTAGGCGCCCTTGACCGTGTCGCCCTGCGTGGCCGCGACGATGAAGACCGCCGAGAGGATGCCCTGGACGAGCATCGCGACGTACGGCGTCTTCCACTTCGGGTGGATCTTGCCGAAGACGGGCGGCAGGTACTTGTCGAGGCCGCCGACGAAGAGCAGTCGCGCGTTGCCGATGAGCCAGGCCCCGATGCCGCCGAGCCCCGCGAGCGTCATGAGAAGGGCGACGGGGGAGCCCAGCCAGGGGAGGCCCACCCGGGCGCCGGCTTTCGTGATCGCCTGGTTGACGCCCGAGATGATCGAGGTCTCGCCCGGTGGCAGCGCCCACATGAGCGCGAGCGTGCCGAGGAGGTAGCAGGCCGCGATCGTGATCCCCGAGATGATGATCGCGCGCGGAAACGTCTTGCGCGGCTCGACGACCTCGCCGGCGAGCATGGGAGCGAGCTCGAGCCCCGCGAACCCGAAACAGAGGTTCGCGAAGAACAGGACCGTCGTCAGGTTGCCGAAGTCGGGGATGAGCGCCCCGGTGGAGATCGGCGTGGCCGATCCGAAGCGGCGCAACGCCAGAATTCCGACCACGAACAGCGCCAGCGACGGCAGCCACTGCGCGAGGCCGCCGATGTTCTGCACCCAGCGCCCCGTCTTCATGCCGACGATGTTGAAGAGAAGCGCGATCCCGAGGAGCACGAGCGAGGCGCCGGCGGCGTAGATCCCGTTCTGCTCCAGGTGCGCGAACCGGAGGCCGAATACGTAGAGCGCGAAGACCACCGTCGACAGCGTCAAGGTCGGGAAGTACAGGACGTTCGAAGCCCAGTAGAGCCAGCCCGCGAGGAAGCCCTGCCGCGGACCGAACGCCTTCGTGGTCCAGACGTAGAGTCCGCCCTCCTCGGGGATGGCTGAGGCGAGCGCGATGACGGCGAAGCCCTGCGGGATGAAGAACACGAGCGCCGCCAGCACCCAGAGAAAGAGCGAGGACGGACCGTTGGCCGCCGCCAGCGCGATCCAGCGCATGCCGACGATCGCGGCGACGTTGAAGAGGACGATGTCCTTGGTCTTAAGCGCGCGCTCGAGAGCCATTTCGTTCTCCTTCTCCTGCAGGCCGACAGCTCTGGTCCGCACGTGCAAGACGCCGGCGCTTACGTCAGAGGATAGCTCTCGATGCCGAGGCGATTTGCGGCCTCTGACAGGCGCGCGTCATAGCTGGCGAAGCGGACGGACTGTCCCCTCGCGCGCAGAAAGTCGATCGAAGCCAGATGCAGCGCGTCAAGCGTTCGAACGGGGACCGGAAAGGGATCCAGAGCGCGAGCGAGGACGGGGGGTGCCAGCTCCAGCAGGCCGATCTGAGAAACCAGCAATCGCGCGGCCTCGCCGTGCGACGACGCCAGTCTTCTCGCATGAAGTCGCGTGAAGATCTCGTACTCGAGGAGACGGCTCGACACGAGAGACTCTTTCCAGAGAGCGGCCGGCGGCGTCGTGTCCTCCGCGAAGAGCTGCGCGAGCGCGACCGAGGTGTCGAGATAGATCAACGGCCGTCACGGTCCTCTCGGAGCTCCTGCAGGAGCTCGCGGAGCGGTGCCACCGGGCGTGACGCCGGCGGCAGTCCGGGAGAGAGAAGGGGGGCGCTGAGCCAGCCTTCACGCATGGCATTGGCGAGCAGGGCGTCGGCCAGGAACTCGCCGCGAGAGGCCTTCGGGGCCGTCAGCTCGGCGACCACGCGGTCTCGGTCCGTCACCAGGATCGTCTCGCCGGTGGAGGCGAGGCGGACGTACTCCGCGAGCTTGTTCTTCAGCACTTTGAGGCCGACCGATCTCATGGAACAAAGGTAGCTTCTGGAAGCTACCTTGTCAAGCGAAGAAGACGACCGGCGTTGCCGTGGGGAGGCTGGTGTCGAGTCCCGATCCTCCGTCCGGCTTCAGGTCGCGGTGGACGATGCCCTTCTCGTGCGCGGCGGTCAGGCCTCGGGCGATCTGCGTGGCGTAGTCGATGGCCTTTCGCGGGGAGAGGCGCCCGCCGGCGAGCTCGGCGCGCAGCGTCTCGCCTTCTTGGAGCTCCTGGACGACGTAAGGGGCGCCGTCGATCGTGTTCGTTCCGATGTCGTAGACGGCAGTGATGTTGGGGTGATTCAGGACTCCGGCGGCTCGGGCCTCCTGTTCGAAGCGCCGGAGGCGGTCCGGGTCGGCCGAAAAGGATGCCGGCAGGACCTTGATCGCCACCTCGCGGCCGAGGCGCGGGTCGCGCGCGCGGTAGACCTCGCCCATGCCGCCCGCGCCGATCGGGCCGAGGATCTCGTAGGGTCCCAGCTTCGAGCCGGCGGCGAGCGCCATCCGGTCACTTCCATCCCGTCACGACGTAGAGGTCCGAGTTCGTCACGCGGCTGAAGGAGTAGGCGTAGTGCTTTCCGTCGGGTGTGACGAACACGTTCTCGATCCGAACCAGGCCCGAGCGGTCGTCGGGGAGGAGCTCCTTCCAGAGAGTCTTCGTCTTCGTCGAAAAGCTGTAGCGTTGGATTCGCAGCGGCATCTCGCCCCGCCGCGTCACGTAGAGCGAGCCACCGTCCGCGCTCCACTGGATGGGCACGTCTCCCGGCTCCAGGCCGTCGATCAGCCGGGGCTCGCCGCCGTCGAAGGAATAGAGCGTCGGCTGATTCTTCGCGTCGTTCCAGGCGATGAGCTTTCCGTCCGGCGAAAGCGCCACCCCGTCGGTCATGCCTTCGGGCGTGAGCGGGCGCGGCTTGCCGCCCGCAAGATCCAGGACGTATCCGCGCTGGCCCTTCCCCGGCTCGCTCGCGACGAAGGCGATGCGCTTGCCGTCGGGAGGGACGAACGCGGCTGCGAGCACCCGATATCCGTCGAGGGGAACCGGCCGGGGCTCCCCGGCCGCCGTCGGCAGCAGAACCGGCTGGACGTCGTCTTTCGTGAATGTGCTCGTCAGGACCCAGCGGCCATCGGGGGAGAGATCGTTGGCAGCTCCGTCTCCCAAACGCACCGGCGGCGCTCCGTCCGTCGTGCGCAGGTAGACGGACCCGTTCTTTCCTCCTCCTTCCCCTTGCTCGTGGAAGAGCAGCGTCTTCCCGTCTGCGGAGAGGCAGGCGACGCTGGATTGATCGAGCCAGGAGAGATCGCGTTCCACCGCCGATTCGGGGGAGGAGAAGAGGATCTCCCTCGTCGAGATCTCCCGTTCGACGAGCGCGCTGCCGTCGCGCGCGATGTCGTGGAGGACCTCGAGGTCGGTCGTCTCCGTGATCGTGCGCGTTCGGCCCGCAAGATCCACCGCGAAGACGCCCACGAAGGACCTTCCTCTCTCGCCGGCGTTCACTCCGTCGAACCAGATCTCCTTGCCGGACGGGTGCCACGCGATGGTGTCGATGTAGGTAAATCCGCGCCCGAGCGAACCGCGCTTGCCGGCGCGATCGATCGTGACGATGGAGGGCGGCTGAGAGCCGTCGATCATCGCGACCATTCCACCGTCCGGCGACATCCGCAGCGACGTCAGGCCTTCGCCGTGAGCCAGACTCTTGCCGATCGGCCACTCGAGCACGTCGTTTCCCTCGAGCCTCCTCAGCACGGCGAGCTGGCTCCCGTCGGGCGACCAATCCGCGGCGGAAGCCTCGTCGAGGACCTGCCGGGGCGTTCCCCCCGTCAACGGAACGCGGGCCAGAGTTCCTGTGCCCACGGTTCCGAAAAGGTTGGTCTTCTTCAGGAGGATCGCGAGCTCGCCCGTCGAGGACACCGAGAGGAGGTTCGCGCCGGGAATGCCCAGCGGCCGCGACTCGGGGCTGCCCACGCGCGCGAGGAAGATCTCGGCGGGGCGGCTGCCCCACGCGGCGCTGTAGACGACGGTCTGCCCGTCCGCGGTGAAGCGGCGAACAGGACGTTGCCGCGGTGGAACGTGAGGCGGCGGTGGTTGACCGGCGCGCTCGCCGCGGATGTCGCCGCCGCGCCTGCGCGCCATTTGCCCGCCCAGAAGGCGCCCGCGACGAGAAGAGCCCCCAGGGCCCCCACGAGCGCGAGTCGTCGCAACCGTCTCGAGCGGAGGACCGCCCCGGCCGGCGCGGCCGAGAGCCCTGACGTGCCCGAGAGCGCCTCCAGGTCGAAGGCGAGGTCGTGGGCGGAGTGGAAGCGGCGCTCGGGGTTCTTCTCGATGCAATGGCGGACGATCCGCTCGAGGCCGGGCGAGATCGACTGGTTGGTGACGGAGGGATCCGGCGGGTCCTCTTTGAGGATCGCGGCCATCGTCTCGCCGGCGGAGTCGGCCTGGAAGGCGATGCGCCGTCCATCCGGCGAGAAGCTCGGACGGCGATCCTTGGGAGCGTCCCGCTTTGCGCGGCGCTTGCGCAGATACTCGGTCGCGGCGCGCCGCAGGACCGCCGAGCGCCCGAGCTTTCGGACTTCTTCGTCCGCGTCGAGGCGGCGCAGAAGCGGCTCGTCGAAGAGGACCTGTATGGCTTTCACGTGGATAGAATCGGCAGCGCGCCGCTCTCTACGGCCCTGGCCCCGGGCGAGGCTCCACCAGCGGGTTGATGACCGCGAGGCCCGGGAAGCGGCCGAAGTCGCGGTCGGCGCTCCACAGCTCCCGGACGCCATGCTGCAGGCACAGCGCCGCGATGCGCGCGTCGTGGACCTGCCCGCCGGCGACCTTTCCGGCCTCGAGCAACGGACGCAGCGTCTTCCAGTGGTCGCCCGACTCGGCGAGCAGGACGAGGCCGGGGGCCTCGAGCCAGGCATCGACCTGCCCGAGCGCGGCTGCGAGCGGAGTCGGAGGATCGTAGATGCGCGGATGCGTTGCGATCGCCAGGAACTCGTGGATACACGGCCAGGGAATTGCCCAGGCGCCGCGGCCTTCGGCGAGTTTCTCGACAGAGGCGTAGGCCGCCTCGTGCCAGGAAGAATCCTCGCGGTGGGCGTAGACGAGGAGATTGGTGTCGAGCGCGATCAAGAGCCGCGTCCCTCGTAGGCGAGATCGCGGATCCGGTCCCAGCTCGATCCGGAAAGCTCCGGCTGGAGACCGCGGCCGCGAAAGCTCGCCCGACGCAGCTGAAACTGGCCCCGCCTTGCGCGTCCCTCGAGCTCCTTGCGCAAGCCGGTTTCGATCAGATCCCGTACCGTGGTGCCCTCGCGGGCCGCCTCGCGCCGCGCCTCGTCGAGAAGTCCCTTGGAGATGTCTACCGTGGTCTTCATATTGCCAGCAATATGATAGCAGCAATATATATTGCTCGCTTCGCGCCGGCCAACGCTACTTCAGCCCCTCGACGATTTAGAGGTCGGAGGTGGCCGCGCTGCTGTAGCCGTAGACGTAGGACTTCGCGTCGGGAGTCATGAGAACTCCCGTGATGCCGATGACGCCGGAGAGATCCGGCGGTCCGATTTCTTTCCAGAGCTCGCGGCGCCCGGTCGCAACGTCCAGCCGGACGATGCGCGCCGGCATGCTCCCGATCTCGACGGCAAAAACGGACTTTCCGTCCTCGCTCCATCGGATGGGATCCAGCTTCTTGGTGGCTGCCCGGACGTGCCCGACAGCGCTTCGAGGTCGAAGCCGAGGTCGTGGGCGGAATGGAATCGCTGCTCGGGGTTCTTCTCGAGGCAGTGGCGCACGATGCGCTCCAGGCCGGGGGAGATGCTCTGGTTGGTGGCCGAGAGGTCCGGCGGGTCTTCTTTCAAGATCGCCGACATCGTGTCCGCGGCCGAGTCGCCGTGGAACGCGCGCTTGCCCGAAACCATCTCGTACAAGATCGCGCCGAAGGAGAAGATGTCGGAGCGGGCGTCGGCCGGCCTTCCGCGCACCTGCTCGGGCGACATGTAGCCGAGCGTCCCGAGCACGACCCCGGGCTCCGTTCCTCGCGTCTCGGTCGGCAGACTCGTCGCGTCGGAAGCGGAGCCCTCGGCCTGTGTGAGCTTGGCCAAGCCGAAGTCGAGAATCTTGACGCGCCCCTCTCTGGTCACGAAGAGGTTCTCGGGCTTCAGGTCCCTGTGGACAATGCCTCGGTCATGCGCCGCGGCCAGGCCATGCGCGATCTGGGTCGCGTAGTCCGCGGTCTTGCGGGGCGAGAGCTTGCCTCCCGCCAGGGCCGCGCGCAGCGTCTCGCCCTCGAGGAGCTCCTGGACGACGTAGGGGGCGCCGTCTACGGAGCCGATGTCGTAGACAGCGGTGATGTTGGGGTGGTTGAGGACCCCGGCCGCTTTCGCCTCCTGCTCGAAGCGGCGCAGCCGATCGGCGTCTGCCGAAAAGGAGGCCGGCAGGACCTTGATCGCGACCTCACGGCCCAGGCACGGGTCCTTTGCTTTGTAGACCTCTCCCATCCCGCCCGCGCCGATCGGCGCGAGGATCTCGTAGGGGCCGAGGCGCGCGAGCCCGCGGCGAGAGTCACGTTGCCGGGATTCTATCCGCGGCGCATCAGCCGTCGCAGCCGACCGCGACAGCGAGGGCTCGGCAGACCTCGGACATCTTCCGCGGGCCGAGGCTTGCGACGAACCCGGTGAGCCGGCTTTGCTCCACGGTCTGGACGTGGTCCAGGTTGACGGCCGAGGGATGCTTGAGGCCCTCCTCCATGCCGACGAGGACCTCGCTCGGCGCCCCCCGGATACTGGACGTCACGGGAGCGACCATGACGGTGTGCAGGAGACCGATGACCTCCTGCCGTGATAGGACGAGAACCGGGCGGCGTTTGTCGGGAGGAGAAAAACGATAGGACCAGATCTCGCCGCGGCTTACTTCTCGGGCCACGTTCCCTGCCTCTCCCAGCCCGAAAACTCGTCGTCGAGCCCCGCGGCTCTGGAGTAGGCCCGGCGGTAGGCCTCGGACACCCGCTTTGCGCGGCGCTTGCGCAGGTACTCGGCCGCGGCGCGCCTGAGGACCGCCGAGCGCCCGAGCTCGCGGACTTCCTCGTCCGCGTCGAGCCGCCGCAGGAGCGGCTCGTCGAAGAGGACCTGTACAGCTTTCATGTGGATAGAATATCACTAGCCTGGTGCAACGCGCCTTCTTCCTCGAGCCGGCTGGGAGGGGTTTCACTTGATCCCGTGGACGACGTAGAGATCCGAAAGCGTCCGAAGGTAATCGTAGGTAGAGGCGCGGCCGTCCGGCGTCGGAACCACGGTGATCACGTCCATCCCGGCGGGGTCAGCCGGGGTGAGTTCTTTCCAGAGCTCCTTCTTTCCCGTAGCGATTTCGAGCTTGTGTACACGACGGGGGATATCGCCCAACCGGTAGACGTAGAGAGAACGGCCATCGGCGCTCCAGCCCCACGGTATGTCGTCAGACGAGAGTCCCGGAATCGCCGTCGGCTACCACGCCCGGCTCCGTGTTCTACGTCGCGGTCGGGCCCTCGGTCAACAGAGACTCGCGATCCGTCTGGGTCAGCTTGGCCAAACCGAAATCCAGGATCTTGACCCGCCCGTCGTGGGTGACGAAGAGGTTCTCGGGCTTTAAGTCCCGATGGACGATGCTGGCCTCGTGGGCCGCGGCCAGACCCCGCGCGATCTGCACGGCGTAGTCGATCGCCTTGCGCACGGGGAGGGCGCCCGCCGCCAGCCTCTGGCGCAGCGTCTCGCCCTTGAGCAACTCCATCACGACGTAGGGCGCGCCCGCATGCGTGCCGATGTCGTAGACCGCGGTGATGTTGGGGTGGTTCAGCGAGCCTGCCGCCTGAGCCTCCCGCTCGAAGCGGCGCAAGCGGTCGGGGTCGTAGAAGGCCGGGAGCACCTTGACCGCGACCTCGCGCGACAGGCGCGGGTCTTTAGCGCGGTACACCTCACCCATCCCACCGGCGCCGATCTGGCCGAGGATCTCGTAGGGGCCGAGCTTCGAGCCGGCCGAAAGCGTCATCGCGCGTCCGGCTTCTGCGATGGCTTCATTCCCGAAGCTCGACGAAACCGGCGGCGGAGAAGTCTCCGTCGAACGCAAGGGCCTCGCGGATCCGGAGGCTCTTCATGAGAACGAAACTCGTCGCGTCTACGAACGAGTACTCGCGCTCGTCGCGCTGACGGAGAAAGCGCAAGGCCTCCTCTTCCTGCTTCGCGCTTGCCGCTACGAGCCGGACACGCGGCGTGCGTTCGAGGCTGTCGAGGAACCCGACGGCCGCCCCGTGCCCGGCGCGGCGCCGCAGGTAGGTCCAGGTCTCTCCGCGGACATGGTTGGACGTCACGATCCCCCGATCGGCGTGACTCCGAAGCAGTGCGGAAGCTTCTGGTTGGTGCGGGTCCCGGCGATTGCGCAGGGCGACCCAGAAGGAGGTGTCCGCGAAGATCACCGGTAGACCACGTCGTCGATCGGCGCCGGATCGAAGGCGTCCGCGCCGGACATTTGCCAGAGAGGGTCGGCCTCGAGGGGCGGAAGCCCGCGCAGACGATCGCGAACGTACTCCCGGATCAGCGCCGCCTTCGATTTCCCGTCCTGTCGGGCCTTGCGCTCGAGGGCGACGTCGAGTTCCTCGTCGATGAGTATTTGAAGCCTCTTCATGGCATCAGCATACATCAGTTTTGATACGCATGTGTCATAAAGGCCGAAATCCAGAACCGGTCTGGATGAACGGAATCAGCCCGCAAGCGCCAGACGTCCGGCCGTGAAAGCCAGACGGCGATCCAGCGTCCAGAGGAGGACGCGGGCGAGAGGCGCAGAGGCGAGGAGGTTCGCGTCCGGCGTCCATGTCGCCATCAGGGCGCGAGCCCCACCTTGCGCACCAGGTCCGCGAAGCGAGGGTCGCGCCGCAAGGCGTCGTTCAAGGGATCGACTTTGAGAAAGACCACGTCGGTGTCGCGGTTCTCGCAGGCCTTCGCCCACCAATCGAGAGCCTGATCTTTGTCGCCGAGGCGAGTCAGAACCATCGCGACGAACGACGGAGCGACGTATCGTCGCGTCGCGAGGGCCTTCATCTCCTCGATGGTCTGGAGCGCTTCGGAGCGGCGGCCGTCGAGCGCCTGGGCGCGCCCGAGAGCCAGGAGTCCCAGCGGGGTCCCCTCGAGGAGCTTCGCCGTCGTCTGGCTCTCGGCGATCGCTTCCCGGGTCGCTCCCTTTGCAGTCAAGGCGAGTGCGAGGAAGTTGTGGGCCACCCCGAAGTTCGGATTTTCTTCGACGGCCTTTCGGCCCTCTTCGATCGCGCGGTCGTACTGACGCGCGAAGATGAGCAGCCGGACGTAATTGGCCTGGATGATTGCGGAAAAGGGATCGAGCTCCCGGGCGCGGCGGATTTCGACCAGCGCCTCATCCGAACGGCCGAGCGCTCCGAGCATCAAGGTGTACCAGAAGTGGGCGGTGGCGTACTTCGGATCGAGCGCGATCGCTCTCTTGCACTCGGATTCGGCGGCCGGCCAGTCGTGGTCGTAGTTGGACAGGGCGAGGCAGAGTGTGGCGTGGGCCTGCGCCAGATCATCGTCGATCTCCAGCGCCTTCCGGGCTGCGGCCTTGGCGCGGGGAAAGGAGTCTGCCGGAGGCATGAGGCTGTAAGAGTTCATGACGACGTAGGAGTCGGCCAGGCCGGCGTAGGCGAGCGCGAAGCCCGGGTCTTTCTCGATCGACTGCTGGAAGAGCTCGACGCTCTGCTGGAGCCCACTCTCGGTTCTCTTCTCCCAGGCATGGCGGCCCTTCAAATACAGCTGGTAGGCCTCGGCGTTTGACGTGTAGCGCTTCCTGAGCTGTTCCTTCTCTTCACCCGTCAGGCGCAGGCGAAGCTTCTCGGAGATCTCCCTGGCGATCTCCTCCTGAACCGTCTGGATGTCGGAGAGCTTCCGGTCGTAGTGGTCGCCCCAGATCTGCGAGCCGTTGGCGACGTCCACCAGATCGGCCTGGATGACCAGGGTATCGCCGCGCTGGGTCACCTTGCCCGAGACGACGGCGCGGACGTTCAGGTCGCGGCCGGCCTTCTGAGGATCCTGGTCGCGGCCCTTGTAGCGGAAGACCGTGGACCGGGCGGCCACGCGCAGGTTCGACAGGTGCGAGAGGCTGTTGATGATGCTCTCGGTGATTCCGTCGCTCAGGTACTCGGCATTGGGATCGCGGCTCGCGTTGACGAAGGGGAGAACGGCGATCGAGTCGATCGATGTGCTGCGTGAGCGAGACCAGAGGATCGCCGCGGCGAGCGCCAGGACCACGGCGAGCCCCGCTGCGACGAGCAGAGCTCGCCGCGCGCGCGAGGATCTTCCCGCCGGAACGCCCCGGTCCACCTGAGCGGCACCGGTGGCGCTCGAGAGGGTGTCCAGGTCGAACGCCAGATCGTGTGCGGAGTGGAACCGCTGCTCCGGGTTCTTCTCGAGGCAGTGGCGCACGATTCGCTCGAGGCCGGGGGAGATGTTCTGGTTGGTGAAGGAGAGGTCCGGCGGATCCTCCTTCAGGATCGCCGACATCGTGTCCGCGGCCGAGTCGCCGTGGAAGGCTCTCTTCCCGGAGAGCATCTCGTACAGGATTGCCCCGAAGGAGAAGATGTCGCTTCGCGCGTCGGCGGGCTTGCCGCGCACCTGCTCGGGCGACATGTAGCCGAGCGTTCCGAGCACCACACCCGGCTCGGTGCCGCGGGTTTCCGTGGGCAGGCTCGTGCCCGGGGAACCCGGGCCCTCCGTCTCCGTCAGCTTCGCCAGGCCGAAGTCGAGGATCTTGAGGCGGCCGTCCTTCGTGACGAAGAGGTTCTCGGGTTTCAGGTCCCGGTGGACGATCCCTTTCTCGTGCGCGGCGGCGAGGCCGTGTGCTATCTGGAGGGCGTAGTCGACGGTTTTTCGGGGGGAGAGCTTTCCTCCCGCGAGCGCGGACCGAAGAGTCTCGCCCTCGAGCAACTCCTGGACGACGTAGGGCGCTCCGTCGTGGCTGCCGATGTCGTAGACGGCGGTGATGTTCGGGTGGTTCAGGACTCCGGCGGCTTTCGCCTCCTGCTCGAAGCGGCGCAGGCGATCCGCGTCCTGGGAGAAAGAGGCCGGCAGAACCTTGATCGCGACCTCCCGGCCGAGGCGCGGGTCCTTCGCGCGATAGACCTCCCCCATCCCCCCGGCGCCGATCGCCGACAGGATCTCGTAGGGACCGAGCTTCGAACCGGCGGCGAGCGTCATCGCAGCCTCAACGGGTCGTGCACGCGGAGACCGGGAAAGCCGATGAATCCGGAGTCGTGCGTCCAGATCTCCGCGGCGCCGTTGTCGAACGCCGTCAGCGCGATCTGCAGGTCGAAGATGCGCGCCCCCTGCACCGAAAGCTGCCCCGCGGCCTCGAGCAGGCGCTCCGCGAATCCCTCCCCGGACTCCCAGACCTGTCCTCCGGCCCGCCACAGCGCCCGCAGGAATCTGCTCGCCTCCCCGGCCGTGGAGGGCCCGCCGCGGGAGGCCGGGTGCGTGACGACGCTCCAGAACTCGGCGACACTCGGCGCCGCCATGCCCCAGCCGCGGGCGTCGCGGCTGGCCGTCTCGATCGCATTTCTCGCTGCACGGTGCTCCGGCAAGCCCGCGCGGTGGGCATAGACGAGAAGGTTCGTGTCGATGGCGATCATCGATCTCGTGCCAGCCACTCGCGCATGGCCGCCCGGTCCGAGACGTCCAGCCCCGGGGGGAGCCCCCCCGCTGCGGTGACCCACCGGATCTGGGGCGTCTTTCCGCGCCGGCGCGGTTCCAAGAGCTCGCGCCGGAGGCCCCGCTCGAAGATCTCCCGCAGGGTCGTGCGCGACTCCGCCGCCTTCTTCTTGGCGGCGACGAGAAGCTCGTCGGGCAGGTCGATAGTGGTCTTCATATGGTTAACCATATTACCATAAATATGGGTCACGACCTTCCGCGCGCCGCTCCGTGTTCACTGCGCGGTCGAACAGTTGCCGCGATTCTATCGAGAGTCGCACAATGCCCCCACCGCATTCAGAGGCGCCGTCCGTTAGGCGCACGCGGGAATTCCTGTCGACGGGCCGCGCGTTCGGAGTGAGAATGCAGCGTCCCGCGCGGCCCGCTGCCTGTGGCGACTCCGCGGCGGGACAATCCGAAGGAGGAGATCATGCGTCGGCTAGGAACATGGGATCTGTGGCTCGGAGTCCTTGCCTTCAGTCTGGCAACGCCAGCTGCGTTTGCGCAACAGCATGTGATCGAAACATTGGCCGAAGCGAAGTGGGGTCCGGCGCCGCCCTTTCTTCCGCCGGGTGCCCAGATGGAAGTGCTCGGGGGAAACCCCATGGGCGATTCGCTGTTTTCCCTCCGCCTGAAGTTTCCGGCCGGCTACAGAATCCCAGCTCACTCCCATCCGAAAGACGAACACGTGACGGTCCTGTCTGGCACGCTATTCATGGGCATGGGAGACAAGCTTGACACCGCGGCGGGCAAGGCCCTTGGGGTGGGAGACTTCGGCCTGATGCCCGCGAACGCCAACCACTTCGCGTACACCAAGCAGGAAACTATGATCCTGCTGCACGGGCAGGGGCCGGTGGAGTTCAGGTACGTCAACCCTGCTGACGATCCTCGGAATCAGAAGAAGCCAGGCGCTCCCTAGAGACGCGCCCCCCTCACCCTGACCCTCCTCTCCCCCCGCGGGGGGAGAGGAAACTGTCACTCCGGCAGCGCCGCGTCCCAGTGCTCGACGAGCGCCACGCGCTGCGCGCTCGCGTCGCCGGCGCTGTTGGCGAGGAACCCCTTGCCGTCCGGCCGCACGGCGTAGCCCAGAAGGCCGACCCGCGGTCCGATGTAGAAGTTGGCGGCGAAGAGGGACCGGACATCCTTGACCTCCATGCGCGGTCCCCGCCCGTCCACCGCGGCGGCCATGAGGTAGGTACTCGATTTCGCCTTCGCGGCCCACGTCGTGCAGGGCGCAGATGTGCGGGTGCGAGAGCTGAGAGATCGTCCTGGCTTCCCGCTCGAAGCGCTGGCGCACCTCGCCGAGGCGGAGAGATGCTGCGACAGCACCTTGACGGCGACCGTGCGCTCCAGGCGGGTGTCGCGGGCCTTGTACACCTCTCCCATTCCGCCCGCGCCGATCGGCGCGAGGATCTCGTAGGGGCCCAGACGGGTGCCCGCGGCGAGTGTCATGTGGGGCGGATTCTATTTCCTGCGCGACGCCACAGCGCGCTCGATCTCCTCGGTCGAATAGGGGAGCCCCGGCGACAGGACTTCGTGGCCCGTCGCCGTGATCACGAGCATGTCCTCGAGGTAGAAGCCTTGCCCGTCGAGCGAGAAGATCGGCTCGAAGGCGACGACCATCCCGGTCCGCAGCGTCTCGGGCGCCCCTTCGGCTCCCTCGAGCCCGACGCCGTGGATCCCCCAGAACGCCAGGCCTCCATCGCCCAGGAGAAGTACGGCCGCTTTCTTGCCGAGCGGCGTCGTGAGCCCGGGCCGGCGGCGTCGGACCTCGGCGAGGCTCGCGGCGAACACGTCGTCGCGCCGGGCGCCGTCCTTGATCACGGCGAGGCCGGCGCGGTACGCGGCGACCAGAAGCTCCCAAGTCTCCCGCTGTCCGGCGTCGAACCTGCCGGAGACGGGAGCCGTTCGTCCCACGTCGCCCTTGTAGTGGTCGAGGTCGCAGCCAACGTCGACGCGGGCGACCTCGCCGGCCTTCATGGCGCGGTTGAGATGCCGGTAGTCGACCAGAGACTCGAAGGGCGTCGGGAAAGCGCTGTTCGGGCCGGTCATGATCCACGGCCAGAAGGACGGCCCCTCCGCGCCGGCGGCGATGCAGCCGGACACGACCGCCGCTTCCGCCTCGCGCTGCGGGCGGCCGGCCTTCAGCGCCGCCAGCCCTGCGCGCAGGGCCAACGCGCTCGCGCGGCCGACCTCCCTCAAAGTCTCGATCTCGGCCGCGGACTTGACCAGACGCATTTCGCCGAGGACGGGGTCGGCCGAGCGGAGCTGCTTTTCGGGCCACAGCTCGCCGAGCGCGTGGTTCCACGCCCCGGAGGGATCGTCGAGAGCGATGTCGAGAGGGAAGCCGTGCCCCACGTCGAGCGCCGGCGTGTAGAGAAGCAGGCCGGGGCTCGCTTCCTGGCGGCGGTTGAGGAAGGCCGGCAGCTCCTTGCGGTCGACGACGTGGTCGATGGAAAGGCGCCTTTCGCTCTCGGCGCCCGGAGGGACGAGAGCGCTCTCGAGCTGCCCCGCGATGCCGGGGAGCTTTGCGGGGACGAAGAGCCAGCTCTCCCGGGAGGCACCGTCGATCGCGAGAACGGCGCCCGAAGCGCTCGAGAGTCCCGTGAAGTAGAAGAAGTTGGGGCTCTGCGGGTATCCGTGGAGGAGGAGCTGGTCGTTTCCGAACACGAAGGCCCTCGAGGGGACCAGGAGGATGCCGTCCTCCATCCGGCGCATGGCCTCCCCGCGGCGGGCGGCATGCTCGGACGCCGGGAGCTCGGCCGTCGGCAGAAGCGCGGCGAGCGAAGCCGTGGCGGCCGCGGCCAGAACGAGGCGCGAGATTTGCAGTCGCATGCGGGCGTCCTCCAGCCGGATTGGCCGGCTGGGGATTATTACGCTTCTCAGGGAGCATTTCGGGAGGTCCCGTCATGAACAGGGCAAGAGGGGGCGGCCGGCTCCTGATCGGGCTCGTGGTCGCGGCGATCGCGGTCTTCGTGTATCTCAGCCGCACCGAGGTCAACCCCGTCACGGGAGAGAAACAGCGCGTGGCGCTCTCGGTCGAGCAGGAGAAGGTGCTCGGCCTCGAGGCGGCGCCGCAGATGGCGCGGGAGATGGGCGGCGTGCTCGATCCCGCGTCCGACCCCGCTGCGCGCCTGGTCGACGAGGTGGGCGCGCGCGTTGTTCAGGGCAGCAACGCCGCTCGAAGCCCGTACGCCGGCAACTTCGACTTCCACCTGCTGGAAGATCCGCAGACGATCAACGCCTTCGCGCTTCCCGGAGGCCAGATCTTCATCACCAAGGGTCTCTTTGACCGGCTGGCAACCGAAGCGCAGCTGGCGGGAGTGCTCGGCCACGAAACCGGGCACGTCGTTCACCGCCACGCCGCGGAGCACCTCGCCAAGGGCCAGCTCGGGGCGATGCTGGCCCAGGCCGTGGGGGTCGCGACGGACGACGGGCAGGGGGGAGGCCAGAGGGCCGCGATGCTCGCCGCGATGGTCAGTCAGGTCGTGCAGCTCAAGTACGGCCGCGGCGACGAGTCGGAGTCGGATCGTTATGGGATCGACGCGATGGCCGACACCGGCTACGATCCCCGGGCGATGCTCGCGGTCCTGGAGGTCCTTCGTCAGGCGGGCGAGGGCGGGCAGAGGCCGCCGGAGTTTCTGTCCTCCCATCCCCTTCCGGAGACGCGGCTCAAGGAGATCGAAGAGTACCTGCGGCAGAAGCCGGCGGTTTCGGGTCTCAGCGAGGGGCGCCGGCTGCGCTGAGGCCCTCGAGGCTAAAGGTCTCGCCCTGTTTCGGGAGCTTCCGGCTCTGGAGCGGGGGAACGGTTTCATCGGCCGTCTGGTGGTAGACGATCACCTGCTTCGCGTCGATGCGCGCTTTCTTCTCCGCGACGGCTTCGAGGAGCCACGGCGACACGAACGCCGCGTCGAGGTTCTTCATCGCGAGAAGCCGCTCGGTCGAGTCGGTGTCGCCGGTGAAGTAGAGCCTCAGGCCGTGCCACGTGACCAGGTACGAGTAGTGCTCCATCGGCCCGTGCGGGGTTGAAATCGCCTCGATCCGGATGTCGCGGTACGTCATAGCGGGCGCGAGGGGAACGGCGCGGTCCGTCTTCAGCCGCGCGACGACGCTGGCCGGCGCGATCAGCGCGCAATCCACCCGGGGGAAGAGGGTCGAATCGAAGTGGTCGAGGTGGCCGTGCGTGATCAGACACAGGGAACCCGGGGCCTTCGGCACGGCCTCGAAGTCGTAGGTCATGTACTCCGAGTAGCCGGACTGGTACGGGAAGTCTGTGTACAGCGTGGTTTTCCCGTCGGTGATCGCGTACGCCATGTTGCCGATGAAGCGCAGCTCGAGACGCGCGGGCTCTCCCGCCTGCGCGGCCGCGGCCGCCAGGAGCGCAAGGGCGGCGAGCGTCACTTGTCGAGGCCCATCTCGTCGAGCATGAAGGCGTAGTCGAACGCGATCTCCCGCAACCGGTCGTAGCGCCCCGAGGAGCCGCCGTGGCCGCCGGCCATGTTGGTCTTGAGAATCAGCGGGTTCTTGTCGGTCTTCAGGGTCCGGAGCTTCGCCACGTACTTGGCCGGCTCCCAGTACATGACCTGCGAGTCGTCGAAGGAGGTCTTGACGAGCATCGCGGGGTAGGCCTTCGCCTCGAGGTTGTCATACGGGCTGTACGACTTCATGTACTCGTACTGTTCCTTGATCTTCGGATTGCCCCACTCCTCGAACTCGCCGACGGTCAGCGGGAGCGATTCGTCGTACATGGAGTTGATGACGTCGACGAAGGGCACGTGCGACACGACGGCCCGGAAGAGGTCGGGCCGCATGTTCGTCACGGCACCCATCAGGAGCCCGCCGGCGCTGCCGCCCTCGATGACGATGCGGTCCTTCGACGTGTACTTGTCGGCGATGAGGACTTCGGCCACCGCGATGAAGTCGGTGAAGGTGTTCTTCTTCGACATCATGCGGCCCGCGTCGTGCCACGGCTTGCCGAGGTCCCCGCCGCCGCGGATGTGCCCGACGGCATAGACGACCCCGCGGTCGAGCAGGCTGATCACGGTCGAGTCGAACCCGGCGTCGGAGGAGGCTCCGTAGGAGCCGTAGGCGGTCAGGAGCATCGGGGCCTTGCCGTCGGCGACGAACCCCTTGCGGTAGACGAGCGAGATGGGGACCTTCGTGCCGTCCGACGCGGTCGCGTAGCGGCGCTCGGAGGTGTAGCGCGAGGGGTCGTAACCCCCGAGGACCTCCTTCTGCTTGAGGAGCGTCCGCGCGCGGGTCGCCATGCCGTAGTCGTAGACGGAGGGCGGCGTGGTGAAAGACTCGTACTCGAACCGGAGCGTCGACGTTTCGAAGACGCGGTTGTTCGAGAGACCCACGGCGTAGATCGCTTCCGGAAACTCCACGCGGGCGCCTGCGC
>JBBDKM010000014.1:137098-161306 GCA_040879385.1 Thermoanaerobaculia bacterium
GCGAGGATCCGCCCGTCGTCGGTGATCTTGCGCTGCCCGACGCTCATGAACCGCTCTCCCTCGGCGAGGGCGTTGACGTCGAGGTAGATCTCCTCGGCCGCCTCGAGGTTTCCCTTCTTCCGGCAGTAGATCGCGTACTGCTTTCCCTTCTCGGTCCGCGTGTAATAGAAGTACGCGCCGTCCCGGTAGGGGACCGTCAGGTCGGTCTCCTTGATCCGCCCGAGCATCTCGTCGTAGAGCGTCTTCTGCAGGGCCTCGGTCGGCTTCATGACCGAGTCGGTGTAGGCGTTCTCGGCCTCGAGGTACTTGCGGACGTCGGGGTTCTCCCTTTCGCGAAGCCAGAAGTACTCGTCCTTGAGCGTGTCTCCGTGCAGCGTTTGCATGTGGGGAGCCTTCTTTGCCGCCGGCGGCGTGGCCGCAGGCTCGGAAATACTAACTGCCAGTGCGAGGGCCATGGCACCGTGGCGGGTGTGGAATCTCATTTCGCCTGCGTCTCCTTCCCGGATTTCGCGAAGTCTCCGGCCTTGACGATCGACATCTTCGAGGGGTCGAGGTGCTTGCGCATCGCCGCGAGGATCTCGGCGTCGGTCAGCGCCGCGACTTTCTTCTCGAGCTCGGCGTCCCACGCGAGCGTGCGGTCGAGATAGAGGTTGGTCGCCAGCGTGCGCGCCAGGCCCGGATCCTGCGCGCGGGAGACCTGGCGGGACTGCAGCCAGCCCGATTTGGCCTCGGCGATCTCCCTGGCCTCGTAGCCGTCCTTCAGAACTCGCGCGATCTCCTCCCGAAAGGCCGTCTCGAGCCGGTCCGCGTTTTGGGGCGCGTAGATGGCGAATGCCGTGAAGGCGCCCGACCGGTCCAGGGGGGAGGCCGAGAACGACGAGCCCACGCCGTAGGAGAGGCCGTCCTTCTGACGGATGCGCGTCGCCAGGCGCGAGTTGAGAAATCCGCCGCCGAGCATGTAGTTGCCGAGGAGCAGCGCCGGATAGTCCGGGTCGTCGTCCCGAATCGCCAGGTTCTGCCCCGCGACGAAGAAGGCGTTGGCCTTGTCGGGCGCCTCGAGCGCCTTCTGGACGGAGGGAACCTCCTGGTAGGGCATGGGCACCCGCTGAAAGGCGGCCGGGCTCTTCCACCCGCCGAAGAGCTCGGCGGCGAGTGCGGAGACTTCCTGCTCGTCGAAGTCCCCGACGACGGCGAGCTCCCCGTTGGACGCGCCGTAGTAGCCGGCGTAGAACTTCTTCGCGTTCTCGAGCGTGGCCGCGCGGTAGGCCTCCCCCGCTTCGTCGAGCGTCTCGACGTACCGCACGTCTCCCTTCGGGTAGGGGCTCATGTGGCGCTGGTAGAAGTTGCCGGCGAGCGCGTCGGGCTCGCTCTTCTGCTGGTCGATCGCGGCCAGGTTCTCCTGCTGGAGCTCCTCGAACTCCTTGACCGGGAACGCGGGCTCCCGCAGGACCTCGGCGGCGAGCCTCAGGACGGCGGGGAAGCTCTCGCGCAAGGTCTCGATCGAGAGGGTCGCCTGCGTCGCGCGGCCGCCCACGCCCATACGGACCTTCAGGCGATCGAGCTCGTCTTTCAACTGCTGGCGCGTGTGCTTCGTCGTACCGCGCATCAGCATGTCGGCCGCCAGGTCCGCGGCCGTGGACTTGCCCGCCAGGCTCTTCTCGTCGCCGAAGCGCAGCGTCAGGGTCGCGACGACCGTTGCGCCGCGCGTCTTCTTGGGCAAGAGGGCGAGCTCGAGGCCCCCCGGCAGCGTCGAGCGCTTCGTGCGCGCGTCGATATTGGCGGGGGAGGGATCGAACGCCTCTCCGGCCGCGACGGCCGCGTCGCCCTTGTAGTCCTTGACGATGTCCGCCACGGCGGGAGGCGGCGGAACTTCGGAGCGGTCGGGCTTCGCCGTCGGGACGAAGACGCCGATCGTGCGGTTGGAAGGCTTCAGATACGCCGCCGCCACGCGCCGCACGTCGTCGACCGAGGCCTGGCGGATCCGATCCCGCTGGATGAAGAACAGCCGCCAGTCGCCCTGGCCGATGAACTCGGACAGCTGCAGACCCACGCGGTCCGCGCTGTTGAGCATCAGGTCGATGTTCTTGAGCAAGGTCGCGCGGGCGCGCTCGACCTCTTCCTTCGTGATGGGGACCGCGCCCGCGGCCTCGTCGATCGTGCGGGAGAGCGTGGCCTTCACGTCCTCGATAGGCTGGTTCTTGAGGACTTCCGCGTCGAAGAGCACGAACCCGGGATCGTGGAGGGCCATGAAGTAGCCGCCGACGGAGGTGGCCTTCTTCGTCTCGACGAGGGCCTTGTAGAGCCGGCCCGACGGCGTCGAGGTCATCGTCTCCTCGAGGAGCTCGACGGCGCCCGCGTCCGGGTGCGTGCCGGACGGCACGTGGTAGGCGGCCGCGACCGCCTGGACGTCGCCCACGCGCTCGAGCCGGACCTGCCGCTCGCCGTCCTGCGTCGGGTCGAGGGTGTAGAACTTCGGCAGCGCGCGCGCGGGCTTCGGGATCCTGCCGAACGTCTTTTGGATCAGGTCGAGCGTCTTGCCCTCGTCGAAACGGCCGGCCACCAGCAGCACCGCGTTGTCCGGCTGGTAGAACGTCCGGTAAAACGCCTGGAGCCGATCAATCGGCACGTTCTCGAGGTCGGTCTTCGAGCCGATCGTGGACTTGCCGTAGTTGTGCCAGAGAAACGCCGTCGAGAGGACGCGCTCTTCGAGGATCGCCGCCGGGTCGTTCTCCCCCCTTTCGAACTCGTTGCGCACCACGGTCATCTCGCTGTCGAGGTCCTTCTTCGCGACGAAGGAGTTGACCATCCGGTCCGCCTCGAGGTCGAGGGCCCACACCAGGTTCTCGTCGGTCGCCTGGAACGTCTCGTAGTAGTTGGTGCGGTCGAACCACGTCGAGCCGTTGGGGCGCGCTCCGTGCGACGTCAGTTCCTGAGGAATGTTGGGGTGATTCGGGGTGCCCTTGAAGAGCAGGTGCTCGAGCAGATGCGCCATGCCCGTCTCGCCGTAGCTTTCGTGCCGGGACCCGACCATGTACGTGACGTTGACGGTGATCGTGGGCTTGCCCGGATCCGGGAAGAGGAGAACACGCAGGCCGTTGCCGAGACGGTACTCGGTGATGCCTTCGACCGAGGCGACCTTCTCGGGCCGACCGGCGGCCGGTGGAGCGGCTGCGCGGGGCTTCGCTTTCTCGGCGGGCTTCGCGGCCGTCTGGCCGGCTGCGCCGAGGCTTCCCGCCGCGAGAATCAGAAGGAGAAGAGACGAAGCGCCTGCGCGTCGGAGAGTCGTCAAAGGGTCCTCCAATGGAGCGCCGGCCGCGTTCGGGGCCGGGCATGGCCGAAACGAATACTACAGTCGCGGGATTCCAGGGCCGGTATTCGCAGCCGCGGAAAGGGTTCGAGCGAGTCTTCGATAGCTAAAGCACTGGTGGGGATGCTCTTGGAGAGCCACCCCTGGCCCGCCCCGGGGGCTCCAGAGTGCCGGTTCGGCCATTGGGGCGTTGCCGTTCCTCAGGTCTTTGGCTTCTGAGGCGTACTCGGAGCTCGGGACGGCCGATCACGTTCATCGCGACCCGACCTCGACCATGTCGCGGTGGACGAGCCAGGCGCCGCCTTCCCGGCGGAGCAGCCCCTCGCCGTGCAGCGCGTCGATGAAGCCGTTCTTTCCGTCGAAGAGCACCACCGCGCGATCTCCGCGGACGAAGCCGCCGGTGATCTTCACCTGGGAGAGCTGCGTGTGCACGTCTTCCCACTGGGAGTCGAGCCAGCCGTCCAGCTTGCCTTCGCCCTCGAGCTCCTTGAAGAGCGCCTTCCGGTCCGCGTCGAGTAGGGCATAGATCGCCTTCTTGTCCCGCTTCTCGAGCGCCGCGTGATACGCGAGGTAGGTGTCTCCGGGGTCGCCTCCGCCGGCCGGCAGCGGGTCGCCCCAGACCTTCGGCGGGATCGGAACGTCGAGCGTGACCTGGAACTGCCGGTCGTCGCCCTTGTACGAGAGATCTCCCTCGAGGCGGCCGCCCACGACGCGAACGGTGGACTTGACCTTGCTGTCGTAGCACCAGCCGCAGCCGGCTCCCGGCCCGAAGTAGTAAGAGAGGCCGTGGTACTTCCCGGCCTCGTCGAACTCGAAGTAGACGACCTTGGTCTCGTCGTCGGCGAAGAGCGTGTTGATGGCGTGCTGGCGGTCGTAGTGCTCGTCCATCGCGTCGGCGGCGAACTCGAAGTTCGAGATCGCGACCTGGAGCGCCTGCTCGTCTCCCGAACCGAACGTCTTGTCGCGCAGCGCGTAGGCGCCCCCAACGTTTATCTTCAGGTGCTTGTCCTCGAACGTGCCGGACGCGGTGCCGGGGGCCGGGGAGTCGTGTGGCGGGGCCAGCGCGATGAGAAGGAAGGCCCCGGCGAAAATCTGCATGCGCTCATTCTCGCATTCGGTGAGTCCCCTCACCCCATCCCGATACCGCCGTGCTTCGCGCGGCGTTCCCTACCGTCGGGCGAGGGAGTTCTCGAGCACCAACCCATCGAATTGGGGGTGCGATAGGCTTTCCTCAGACCGTTTTCCATACAACAATCGCGGATGGGCACACCCAGACCTTCGTCGTCCTGCCTGCCGCGGCGGATGCGTCTGCCGCTCGGCGTGCTGCTCTGTCTTGCGGTCTGGGCCGGCGCGTGCGGAAAACCCGGGCCGAGCACCGGCGGGACGACCCCGGCTCATCCGACGGAGCCGGAGCCCGCTCCTTTCAAGTCCGGGTACCTGCGTCCGCCCTCTCAGAAACGGGTGATCATCTTCGTCAACGGTGTCTTCGGCGATTCGGTATCGACCTGGAAGAACACCGGGAGCGGCGCTTACTGGCCGGAGCTCATCGCGAACGATCCCCAGTTCGCCGGCTCCGACATCTACGTGCACAGCTTCGAGTCTCCCAGGCTCTCTCAGGCGCAGGAGATCCTCGAGCTCGCCCGCCGGATGAAGAACTACCTGGACGCGGCCGAGGTCGTAAAGAACCACGACGAAGTCGTTTTCGTCTGCCACAGCATGGGCGGCCTGGTCACGCGAGCCTATCTGCTCGACGCGCGGATTCCTCCCGACAAGCTCTCGTTCCTGTTCTTCTTCGGCACACCATCGGCCGGTGCCAACGTCGCGGGGATCGCCCTGCATCTGACCGAGAACCCCCAGCTCGCCAACATGCAGCCCCTCGACGACGACACCTACGTCAAGACCCTGCGCGAGCAATGGCTCGCCTCCAGCGACGATCCCGGCCTCGACTATCCTCGTAAGGTTTCGTCCTACTGCGCGTACGAGCTCGAGCCCACCTGGGGCTTTCAGATCGTGAGCGAGACCAGCGCGACCTACCTGTGCAACCGCGCCACGACGGCCATTCTCGCGGACCACCTCGACATCGTGAAACCCGCGGACACGGCCTCCGAGACCTACGTCGCGCTCCTGGCGGCCTACAAGAACCAGTTCGGCGCCGCGGCGGAGCCGATCCGGTTGGCGCTCGCGCAGAGGCGAAGCCCGATGCTGATGGTCGAGCGGCGCAACTTCGCGATCGCGGACCTGGCGACGGAGAGGATCTCGCTCAAGCAAGTGAAGGCGACGCGTCAGAACGTCGCGGTCGGCTGCGAAGAGGAGAAAAGCGGCGAGCTCCTGGTGCCGGTCGATCTCGGCGCCGGCGAGACCGCCGTCGAGGTGCACCCCGAGATCGTCAACGCGAACAACCTGAAATCGTCGTCGGCCGTCCTGATCCGGTTCGACGGCAAGACCGCCGTCGTCGGCTACAAGGTTCGCGGCGACTGCCCGGCAGGCGGCCGCGCCGACGTGGCGGTCAACTTCGTCGTCACCCGCCGCCGACAGCTGCCGCCCGGCGCCATCGAGGTGATGCCCGGTGTCGTCGGCCGCGTCCATCCCGGTGTCGCGAGAACCGTTCGGACACCGGCGCCACGGTAGGGTCGAACGGGGTCAATCGTGTATTCCTGTACGACTTGGAGTGTCCCTTTTCGACCGCCGCTAACGAGTAGCCTTCCAGAAGGCCGTTTCGAAAGGATGCGACGATGAAAAGGCTCCGGCTCCACGCCATCATTTCTTGTGCCTCGATCCTCGCGCTCGCCTGCGGGAACAAGCAGGAGACGGCAGCCAACGAAACACCGGGCGGGGCTGCGCCGGCGCAGCAAGTCGCAGAGCAGAAGCCCGCGCCGTACGCGTACCCCGCTCCTGTGAAGGGGCACCTGAGCGACGTGAACACCGGGGATTTCGACCTGGTGGACGGGGTCGCGTACCCGGCCAAAGACGGTTCCGGGACGGTGGTCTACGTGGTGAGCGAGCCGATCGCGTCGCCGATTCTGGCGGACTCCCCGTGCCCGATGACGCAGGCGCGGGCGCTGACGGCGCTGCGGGACGCGGGCTGGGTGGAGGTGACGCTGGACGAGGCGGGCACTTCGCAGTACTTCGCCCGGGGCACGCCCTTCGGAGGGACGAGCCGAGAGCAGAACACCGCCGGGAGGTACTGGTCGAGCAAGCTCGCGCTGGCGAGCGGGCGGGCGAGTGGCAACCTGGAGCACAAGAATCACGGGGGATTCGAGTTCGAGCTTCCGGTGTCGAGCCCGAAGATCACGGAGGTCAGCGAGAACGACCGGGCTCAGCAGAGGCATGGGGATCCGCTGGGGGCGACGCCGACGGAGGAGCAGGTTACCGCGGCCTACCAGGCGGTGCGCGAGGCGGCTCTCAAGAAAGACCTGAAGGCTCTCCTCGCGGCCCAGGGCTTCGACGAGAAGCAGATCGCGGCGATCCGCGGGCTCGCGGGAATCGACGCGGAGTTTGCGGCATACGCCGATCGCTTCCTCGAGCCGGGGACAACGGGCGAGTTCCAGAACGGCCCGGGGTGGGGCGCGATCGTGGGCACCGGCGCGAACTCCAAGGGTGTGAAGTTCCTCAACTTCTACTGGTTCACGCCCTGCCGCGACAGGCTCGTCCTGGTGACTGTGAGCGAGAACCCGCAATAGGCCGCCGCCGTCAGGCGTCCGACTCCCCAACCTCGCGCAGCCGCCGCTCGAAGTACCGGCGCTCGCGCTCATTGGTGGCGAGGTCGAGCGCCCGCGCGTAGCTCTTCGCCGCTTCCTCGAGGGATCCGTCCCGCCGGAGGAAATCCGCCCGCGCAGCGTGCAGCAGGTGATAGCCGTCGAGCTCGCCGGCGAGCGCGTCGATGCGCGCGAGCCCCCCGCGCGGGGCCCGTCCACCATCGCGACGGCCACCGCGCGGTTGAGCGACACGATGGGAGAGGGCTGCACGCGCTCGAGGACAGCGTAGAGGCCGACGATCTGGGGCCAGTTCGTGGCCGCCGCCGTCGCCGCCTGACAGTGCAGGGCGGCGATCGCCGACTGCAGAGCGAAGGGACCGGGCCCGCCTCGAAGCGCCTCCTCGACGAGAGGCAGCGCCTCGGCGATCTGTCGCTGGTCCCAGAGATCGCGATCCTGCTCTTCGAGGAGCACGACGTCGCCGGCGTCGTCGGTGCGGGCGTCGCGGCGCGAATCGTGGAGGAGCATGAGGGCGAGGAGGCCCGTGACTTCTGGCGGCGGCGCAGGCGCCATCAGCGCCCTCACGAGACGCCCGAGCCGGATTGCCTCGGTGCAGAGGTCGGTTCTCAACAGCGCCTCGCCCCGGGTGGCGGCGTAGCCCTCGTTGAAGACGAGATAGATCACCGTCAGGACGGCGTCGAGCCGCTTGGGCATGCCGCTCGTGTCGGGCACGACGTAGGGAATGCCCGCATCGCGGATCTTGCGTTTCGCGCGGACCAGACGCTGCGCCATCGTCGCCGTGGGCACGAGAAACGCGCGCGCGATCTCGTCGGTCTCGAGTCCGCCGACCGTGCGGAGCGTGAGCGCGACCTGGGCCTCGGGCGCCAGGGCCGGATGACAGCACGTAAAGATCAGGCGCAGAAGGTCGTCCGGGATCTCGCCGGTTTCGTACTCGGGTTTCTCGATCGTGCGGTCGAGCTCGAACGCGGCGTACGACTCGAGCTTCTCGTCGAACCGAGCGCGGCGCCGGATGCGGTCGATGGCCTTGTGACGGGCCGTCTGGATGATCCACGCGCGCGGGAACTGCGGAACTCCGGACTCTTCCCACTGGCCCACGGCGGCCGTAAAGGCTTCCTGCGCCGCCTCTTCCGCCACGTCGAAGTCGCCGACGAGCCGGATCAGGGTGGCCACGATCCGGCCCCAATCGGACCGATAGACCTCGTCGACGGCGGCGGAGGCGTCCCCGGGCATGCGGGATGCTAGTGATTTCCTATCCGGGTGTCGATCCGGGCTCCGGCCGTTCGATTCACCTATGGAGGCCAGACGTGAAGTTCTTGCTGTTGATTCATTACGACGAGCAGGTCTGGGAGGAACGCAGCGACAAGGCGCCGATCCTGGAGGAGTGCGGTCGATTCGTCCAGGAGGTCACGGCCGGCGGTCAGTACGTGGGCGGCGCGCAGCTCCATCCAACGTCCACAGCGACGAGTGTGCGGGTCCGCGACGGCAAGCGTCTGGTGACCGACGGCCCGTTCGCGGAGACGCGCGAGCAACTCGCGGGCTACGTGCTGGTGGACGCGAAGGATCTCGACGAAGCCATCGCGATCGCCGGACGGCTTCCGCCCGCTCGCTGGGGCACCATCGAGGTCCGGCCGATTCTGGAGGATAAGGGCGCCGGCGACAGTGTCGAGCGTCAACAGGTGAGTTCCGAGGGGAAAGGAGAACAGGATGCTGGGTAATGCGAACGTCCAGACGATGCTTCCGGTGAAGGACTTGAAGGCAGCGAAGAAATTCTACGAAGGGACCCTGGGGCTCAAGAAGGTGGACGAGATGCCCGAGGGTGCCGTGACGTACCGGAGCGGCGACGGCATTGTGACGGTCTACGTTTCGGAGTTTGCGGGGACGAACAAGGGCACCGCCGCGACGTGGCACGTGAAGGACGTCGAGAAGACGGTCAAGGAGCTGAAGGGCAAAGGAGTGTCCTTCGAGCACTACGACCTTCCGGAGATGACCCGCAAGGGGGACACACACGTCGCGGGCCCCATGAAACTCGCCTGGTTCAAGGATCCGGCCGGGAACATCCTCGGCCTGATGGAGGGCCCGGCCTAGATTGCACGCCCGGCTCGTCGAGTACGCTTGTTCGCAAACGACGGCGCTCTCCCCGTGCGCGAGGTACTCTTCGACCGGCACAGGCGCGCGGTGGAGCACGGCCGCGGCCCCGGCGTAACAACGAGCCGCGGAGGTGTCGATTCCGGCGCCCGTCATTCGACATACATGCGGAGCCGGGGTTGCTCCCAACGAAAAAGGAGATACGACGATGCGATTCATGGTCCTGGTCAAAGCCAATAAGGACTCGGAGGCGGGCGTTCTCCCGGACGAGAAGCTTCTGACCGAGATGGGGACCTTCAACGAAGAGCTGGTGAAGGCCGGCGTGATGCTCGCGGGCGAGGGGCTCCACCCGAGCTCGAAGGGCGCGCGCGTCCGGTTCTCCGGGGACAAGCGCACCGTGATCGACGGGCCCTTCGCCGAGACGAAGGAGCTGATCGCCGGCTACTGGCTGTTTCAGGTGAAGTCGAAGGAAGAGGCGATCGCGTGGGTCACGCGCTCTCCCAATCCCTTCCCGGGCACGGAGTCCGAGATCGAGATTCGCCAGGTGTTCGAGGCGGAGGATTTCGGTTCCGAGTTCACGCCCGAGCTCCGGGAGCAGGAGGAGCGCCTGCGCGCCAAGATCGACAAGAAGGCGTAGCGCGGGCTCGCCTCGGCTTGCGTCCGCCGTCGCGGACATCCCGGGCTCCTGGCCCAGGAAGGCGGACCGGGGAACGTTCGATCACTTCAACAGGAGGGATGACGATGGCGGCGAGTCGGAAGATCGTGTGGGTGGGTCGGGTGATCTCGGTTCTGGCGTCGCTCGTTTTCTTGATGAGCGCCGTCATGAAGCTGGTGGGTGGACCCGAGGTGATGAAGGGGATCGCGCATCTGGGGGTGCCCGAGTCGATGATCAAGCCGCTCGCGATTCTCGAGATCGCGTGCGTGGTGGTCTACCTGGTTCCCGCGACCTCGGTCCTGGGTGCGATTCTTCTGGCCGGATACGTCGGTGGCGCGATCTGCACGCACTGGCGAGTCGGCGATCCGTTCTTCATCCCGATCGCGCTCGGGATCCTCGTCTGGCTCGGCCTCTACCTCCGTGAGGATCGCCTGAAAGGGCTCATCCCGCTGAGAAGGCTCTAACCTATTCGGCGGAGCTCTTCTCCCGGAGCCGGTTCTGCAGTTCGAGGACACGCGGGGCCAGGCGCGCATCTCCGATCTTCTCGGCCCACGACGCAAAGGACGCCGTCGGGCCGCGCCAGCGCAGCTCCTCCACGTCGGAAAAGAGCGGCGCGTCGATGCGTAGCGTCGCGAGCTTCTTGAAGAGCAGCGCACGCTCGCGGTTGTCGCCGAGGACCTCGAGCGGGAACTCTTCGAGCGGGCCGTAGCGGCCGATAAGTCGGGCGGCCGTCTTGGGCCCCCAGCCCCGGAGCCCCGGATAGCCGTCCGCGGCGTCGCCCACCAGGGCGAGGTAGTCCGGGATGTGCGCCGGCGCCACGCCGTACTTTGCGCGGACACCGTCCGCGTCCCGGATCTGGCCGCTTTTTCGGTCCACCTGCACCACGCGATCGCCGACGACGCATTGGGCGAGGTCCTTGTCCGGCGTCCAGATGCACACCTTCTCGACTCGCTCGTCCCGGGCGGCGAGGTGAGCGGCGGAAGCGAGCGCGTCGTCGGCCTCGAGCTCGACCATCGGCCACACGGCCACGCCCATGGCGGCAAGAGCCTCCTCGAGCGGGTGAAACTGGGCCCACAGAGCCGGCTCGATGCCCTCCCCGGTCTTGTACTCCGGCCACAGGTCGTTGCGGAACGACTCGATGACGTGGTCCGTCGCGACTCCGATGTGCGTCGCTCCGCCCTCGAGCATCTGCGCCACCGTGTGAAGCACGCCCGCGACGGCGCCGAAGGGGGGATCGGTTCCCCGGCCGCGCCGGATCCCGTAGAACTGGCGAAAAAGCTCGTAGGTGCCGTCGAGCAGGTGAACGATCACTCTGTGAGTAAGGATACCGAGCCTGGAGGGTCGAATCCCGGCGACCTCGCATGATGACGCCCCGTGGCGGCGCGGCGTCCGGTTGAAGTCCGGCGAGACGCTGGTCTTCTCGTGGATCGTCTATAGGTCGCGCGCGCATCGCGACCGCGTCAACGCGAAGGTGATGAAGGACCCGCGCATCACGGGCATGATGGACCCGAAGGCGATGCCGTTCGATGCCCGGCGGATGGCCTAGGGCGGGTTCCAGGTCTTCGTCGAGGCGTAGGCGGCGGGCGGCGGGCGGCGGAGGATTCCATCACCGGGAATAGGAATGGGGTCAGGTCTTCATTCTTCGGACTTTCGAATTCCGAAATTTGAAGACCTAACCCCATCAGACGTATTGGAGGGTAATAGGAAGGCGCTCGAGGGAAACGAATCCCTCGCCGACGGTTACTTCTCGGTGTGAAAGACGTCCGTGACCGCTCCCGTTCTGGCGTCGAGCACGACGCTCAGAACCTCGCGACCCTCGGCGTTCTGATAGTTCAAGTACCAGTTCTCGCCACTTCCCCTGCCCCCTCTCGCGGGGACGAGGCCGGCCATGACTCTCGCGCCGGGTCCGAGCTTTTCTCCTCCGGCCTTTTGCGCCGTTTCGTAGAGCTTCTTGCTGTCGAGGATGATCTTGTCGTCGAAGTGAATCACCTGCCCGCCGGCCCCCGCCACGGCGAAACAGCGGATCTGGCCGTCACTGATCCCGATCATGTCCACCGCCTTCGCACTCGGGGAGGAGAACTTGACGTCCCAGTCGGTCGACCTTCCGGCAGCGTCGAGAGGCCCGGAAGAGGTCGTCGTCAGGTCGAACGGAACGGCGTCGGCCTGCCAGGCGCGGGCGCGCGGACTCGCGAGCTCCCAGGCCTCGCGAGCCGTGATCGCCGCGGGCTTTCCGGTCTTCCCGGCGGCGCAAGTCGCCTTCGTCTCGGCGGCGGCGCTGGCGACGAGGAAGAGAATCACCAGTGCGGCAAATCCGAAACGAAGGACGGAGCCGTGCTCCTTCATGACGTCTTCCTTTCGGCTTCGGGCGGCGACCTCTCGATGTCGCGCACGGCCTGGGCGAGAAGCGCATTGAAGCGCGCGGGGGTCTCGAGCATGGGGTAGTGGCCCACACCCTCGATGATCACGGCCTCGAATTGCGGGGCGTACTTGCGGTTCCCCGCGAGGTTGGTCGGATAGAGGTCGGAGTTGATGGCGCGGATGGGAGCCTTGATCCCGCGAAGAGCCGGGACCGGGTCGTACGCCATGGCGGCGCGCAGGACCGCGATCGCGATCTCGGGTAGCGCGGAGGTGGCCGTGGCGAGCACGCGTTTTCTCACGTCGGGCGGCGTGGAGGGAGCGAAGAGGTACTGGTTGATGTACTTCGTCGTTTCCCCCGGGTAGTCCGCCTGAAACCGACGGACGACGGCTTCGATCTGGTCGGAAGGCGTCTTGTCCTCGACGCTCGTCAGGGTATCGACGGGCACGAGCCCGACCACCCGATCGCCGAGCTGCCGCGCCGCCTCCAGGATCACCGGACCGCCCATGGAGCTTCCGATCAGAATGACCCGCTTCAAGCCGAGCTTCTCGACGACCGCCCGGACGTCGCCGCCGAAGGCGGGAATCGTCCAGTTCGCGCGCCCCTTTCCGGACTCGCCGTGGCCGGCCAGGTCGATGGCGACGACACGATGGTTCCCGGCGAAGGCGGCCACCTGGGCGTCCCAGAGATGGCTGTCACAGCTCCAGCAATGGACGAAGACGAGCGCCGGCTCGCCCTTGCCCTGATCGGTGTAGTGGATCGGGACGCCGTCGCTGGAGCGGGCGACGGCGGCGGCCAGGAGAACGACGGCGGTCAGAAGCATGGGATGCCCTCCCTGCAGGTGGCCCATCTTATCGGTCCTCTGAGTTAACGTTCGCAGTCATGAACAAGCGGATTCGGGCGGCTCTGGCCATCCTGGCACTCTGGGGTTCCATCGCGGCGTCGGCGTCCTCGCAGGTCGAGCCGGACAAACCGAGCGGGTCGGCCCGCGAAGCCGAGCTCGCGAAGCAGGCGGCGGCGATCTTCGATGTGTTCACCGACAGCGAGGCGATGTTCACCCGCGACGGCAAGAAGGTCGTCTTTTCCTCGAACCGCGACGGCCTGCCGCAGCTCTACATCGCGGACGCGGCCAACCCCGAGGCTCCCCCCGCGCGGATCGTCACGACAACCGAGCGGATTCCTGGCGTGCTGCCGCTGGCCGACGGAAAGACGCTGATCTTCATTTCGGACCACGGTGCCGACGAGAATTGGTCGTTCTTCGTCTGCGGCCTGGACGGGAGCGGGCTGACCGAAGTGACGACCGGTGCGAAGATGCAGCGAGACGGTCCCATCGTCCCCGACGGCATGCCGAGGACCGCCTTCTACTCGGCACGGGTCCTTTCCGAAACAGGTTCGCGCCTGTACTCGGTGGAGCTCGTCGCCGGCGCGCCGGAGAAAAAGCTCTACGAGGACAAACTCCCGGGCTTCCTTGCGGACGTCAGCCGCGACGGAAAGCGGGGACTCTGGCTTCGCTACCCCAGCCAGAGCGACAACACGGTGGTCCTCGTCGACCTCGCGAAGGGGACCGGTACGGCGCTCTACCCGCCGGCGGGCGGCGGGAAGGTGACCGTCTGGAACGCGCGCTTTTCGGCCGACGGTAAGCGGGTCTTCGTGGCGACCGACGGCGGCGGCGAGCAGGCATTGCTGCTGGCCCTCGATCCGAGCGGCCGGGAGCTCGCCCGCTACGCCGAGACGCATCCCGCCACGGCCGACATCGAGGTGCTGTCCGTCTCCAAGAAGGGGGATCGCGTCGCCTTGGGCCTCGGCGCCGGCAACCATGGCGAGGTGCGCGTGCTGGACGCGAAGACGCTCCAGCCGGCGGTCGCGGTCGCGCTGCCGCTCGGCAGCGGGTCGCTCGGCGACTTCTCGGAGGCCGGCGCTTCACTCACCGCCACCTGGTCCACGCCCGATTCGCCCGGCGAGATCTATGCGATCGACGTGAAGACCGGCAAGGCGACGGCGCTCCGCAAGGAGCCGCGGCCGACGCTCGCCGGATTTCCGAAGGTGGAGGCCTCGATCGTCGAGGTTCCGGCCTTCGACGGCCTCAAGCTGCCGACCAACGTGTATCTCCCGGCGGGCGCCGCCGGGAAGAAGCTGCCGGTCCTCGTCATCTACCACGGCGGGCCTGGCGGCTCCTCCGCCATCCGCTGGTCATCCACGGTGCGCTTCTTCACCTCCCTGGGCTACGCCGTCGTCGAGCCGAACGTCCGCGGCTCGGGCGGGTTCGGCCGCGCCTTCGAGATGGCCGACAACGGCCCCAGGCGTCTCGACGCCTTCAAGGACATCGAGACCACCGCGCGCTGGGCGGCCGCGCAGCCCTGGGCGGACAAGGATCGGATGGTCGTCTATGGCGGAAGCTACGGCGGTTATACGGTCCTGATCGCTCTCGAGCGCTGGCCTGACGTCTGGAAGGCGGGCGTCAATCTCTTCGGCGTCGCCAACATGACCACGTTCCTCCAGAGCACGAGCGGTCTGATCCGCGAAGTCTTCAAGCTGGAGTTCGGCGATCTCGAAAAGGACGGGCCGTTCCTGAAGACCATCTCCCCGATCGAGGAGGTCGACAGGATCACCGATCCGCTGTTCGTCTACGCCGGCGCCAACGACCCGCGCGTTCCGAGACCGGAATCAGACCAGATCGTAAAGGCGCTGCGAGCGCGGGGAATCGCGGTCGAGTACATGGTGGCGGCGAACGAAGGGCACTCGCTCGCCCGCCGCGAGAATCTGGTGGCGTACTTCAGCCGCGCGGCGCTGTTCCTGGAGACCCAGCTCGAGCGCGGGAAATAGCGCACTGACGAGGTCAGGTCTTCATTCTTCGGAATTTCAAACTCTGAGATTTGAAGACCTGACCCTAGCTGCCGCGCTTACCGCGTGGCCTGCTGCTCGACCTCGAGGTGCTTGTCGTCCGGGAGGCCGGATCGTCTCCTCGGCACAACCGTGGCGGGGGAGTTTTCGTAGACGTTGGAGGATGGGCTTCGCGAAATCGCGGGACTTCGAGGTGCAGGCGTCGACGCGTGGATCGGCCTTCGGCATTTCGACCCTCCTGGCACCCGAGCATCGAGCCCAGCGCCCGATCGGCTCCGTCTGCGCCGAAATAGCACGTCGGGCGCCGCCGGCGGCTGCCGGTCCGGTGCCCTGGAGGTCCGTAACTTTTTGTGGAACCGGTGTTATTCTCCGTAACCCCGTGGGCTCTGCCGGGGCCCCTCTTTCTTGCTCAAAACCGGAATCCCGAGCGCGGCAAGAGGCTTAGTTGTAGGTTGGAGTCGCGTACCCCGGAGCGGAGGTTTCTTCGGATCGAGCTTGTCGTATGAGGCTGGAGGTTCGGTTCTCATGAAGAAACGGATGGTCCTGATGCTCGCCGCGATCGCCGTGTTCATAGCGGCGATCGGCGCGGTGAAATACGGGCAGATCAAAAAGGGTATGGCGCAGCAGTCGTCCTTCCAGATGCCGCCGGAAACCGTCACCACGGTCGTCGCGAAGAACGAGCAGTGGCCGGCGACGTTGAGCGCCATCGGAACGGCGACCGCCGTTCACGGCGTGACCGTCAGCGCGGACCTTCCGGGCATCGTGTCCAAGATCTCCTTCGAGTCCGGAAAGTTCGTGCGGGCCGGCGAGGTCCTCGTCCAGCTGGACACGAAGCAGGAGGAGGCGCAGCTCGCCGCCGCGAAGGCGCAGTGGGCGCTCGGCCAGCTCAACCTCGACCGGATGCGCGAGCTGAGCGGACAGGGGATCGCCCCCAAAGCCGACTTCGACCGCATGGACGCCGAGTTCAAGCAGGCGGAGGCGCGCGTCGGGGAGGTCCGTGCGACGATCGCCCGCAAGACGATCCGCGCTCCCTTTTCCGGGATGCTGGGGATCCGCCAGGTCGACCTCGGGCAGTACCTGGAGGGCGGGGGAGCGATCGTGCCGCTCCAGTCCCTGGACCCGATCTACGTGAACTTCTCGGTGCCGCAGCAGCAGATGGGCCGGTTGCGGCCGGGCAACGAGGTCAAGGTCAAGCCCGAAGACGGACCGGAGCTCGCGGGAAAGCTTACGGCGACCGACTCGATCATCAACGAGGCGACCCGGAACGTTCAGGTCCAGGCCACGTTCGCCAACCCCAACGGGAAGCTGCGCCCCGGGATGTTCGTGGAAACGAAGATCGATCTCGGTGCGCCCAGCGCTGTCGTGTCGCTCCCGGCCTCCGCCATCAACCACGCGCCCTACGGCGACTCGGTGTTCGTCGTCGAAGACATGAAGAGCCCGAAGGGCCAGTCCTATCGCGGCGTGCGCCAGCAGTTCGTCAAGCTCGGCGCCGGCCGCGGGGACCAGATCGCGATCGCCTCAGGCATCAAGGCCGGCGAAGAAGTCGTCACCTCGGGCGTCTTCAAGCTCCGCAACGGCGCCGCGGTTCAAGTCAACAACAAAGTCCAGCCCGGGAACAACCCGGCTCCCAGGCCCGAGGACAGCTAAGTGAAACTGACCGATCTCTTCATCCGCCGGCCGGTGCTGGCGATCGTCATCAATCTGGTGATCCTGATCGCTGGGCTGCAGGCGATCCGCTCGCTTTCGGTGCGGCAGTACCCGCGCACCGACATCGCGGTCGTGAAAGTGTCGACCGCCTACATCGGCGCCAACGCCGATCTCGTGCGCGGCTTCATCACGACGCCGCTCGAACGGGTGATCGCGAGCGCCGACGGCATCGACTACATGGAGTCCTCCAGCGCCCAGGGCGTCAGCACGATCACCGTGCACCTGAAGCTCAACTACGACACCAACTCCGCCCTGACCCAGGTGCAGGCGAAGGTCGCGCAAGTCCGCAACGACCTTCCGCCGGAGGCGGAGGCGCCGATCATCGAGCTGGAGACGGCCGACACGCAGTTCGCCGCGATGTACATCGGCTTCTCCTCGGCGGATCTCGACCAGAACCAGATCACCGACTATCTGACCCGCGTGGTCCAGCCCAAGCTCTCCGCCGTCAGCGGCGTGCAGCGGGCCGACATCCTCGGCAGCCGCACGTTCGCCATGCGCATCTGGCTCAAGCCCGAGAAGATGGCGGCGCTCGAGATCTCGCCCTCCGACGTGCGCACCGCCCTGTCGGAGAACAACTACCTGTCGGCCCTGGGCAAGACCAAGGGCTCGATGGTGTCGGTGAACCTGGTCGCCAACACGAACCTGCAGACGGCCGACGAGTTCCGCCAGCTCGTGGTCAAGGAGAAGAACGGCGTCGTCGTGCGGCTGGGCGAAATCGCCGACGTCGTCCTGGGGGCCGAGAAGTACGACGACGACGTCCGCTTCAACGGCGAGACCGCGACATTCATGGGCGTCTGGGTCCTGCCCACGGCCAACTCGCTCGACGTCATCCAGCGGCTCCGCGCGACGCTGCCGGAGATCCAGGCTCAGCTTCCGGCGGGCATGAAGGTCGGGATCCCGTACGACTCGACGGCGTACATCCAGGACGCGATCGACGAAGTGCTCAAGACGCTGTCGGAGACGCTCCTGATCGTCGTGATCGTGATCTTCCTCTTCCTCGGCTCGTTCCGCGCCGTGCTCATCCCGGTCGTCGCGATCCCGATCTCGCTGATCGGTGCGGTCTTCCTGATGCTGATCGCCGGGTTCACGATCAACCTGCTGACCCTGCTCGCGATCGTGCTCTCGGTCGGCCTCGTCGTCGACGACGCGATCGTCATGGTCGAAAACGTGGAACGGCATCTTCAACTGGGCGACCGTCCGTTCCAGGCCGCGATCAAGGCCGCGCGCGAGCTGGTCGGGCCGATCATCGCCATGACGATCACGCTCGCCGCCGTGTACGCGCCGATCGGCATCCAGGGGGGGCTGACGGGCGCTCTCTTCCGCGAGTTCGCGTTCACGCTGGCGGGCGCGGTCATCGTGTCCGGCGTCGTGGCGCTGACGCTCTCGCCGATGATGGCTTCCAGGTTTCTGCGCGCCGGGGACACCGAGCGCGGCTTTGCGGGCTGGATCAACCGGCGCTTCGACCGCTTGCGTACGACCTACGGAAAGCTGCTGGCGGGGAGTCTGCGCTACCGCCCGGTCGTCTTCGTCCTCTGGGTGATCGTCGTTCTCCTGATCGTGCCGTTCTACCTGTTCTCGCAGAAGGAGCTCGCGCCGGTCGAGGATCAGGCAATCGTCTTCGGCATCATCCAGGCGGCGCCCAACTCGACGCTCGACCAGACGAAGCTCTTTTCCCAGCAAATCTACGACGTGTACAAGGCGATGCCCGAGAGCCAGAGCGTTTTCCAGATCACCTCGCCCACGGGCGGGTTCGGCGGGATGGTCACCAAGCCCTGGAGCGAGCGAAAGAGGAGCACCTCGCAGCTGCAGCTCGAAGCCTCTGCCGGGTTTTCGAAGATCCCGGGCGTCCGGGTCATCTCGCTCGTCCCGCCCGCGCTGCCCGGTGGCGGGAGCTTCCCGGTCGACTTCGTCGTCGCCTCGACCGCGGAGCCGCAGCAGCTCGTCGAATTCGCCAACCGGCTCGTCGGCAAGGCGTTCCAGAGCGGCCTCTTCATGTTCGCCGACTCGGACCTGAAGTTCGATCAGCCGCAGGCCGAGGTCGTCTTCGACCGCGACAAGCTGCGTTCCCAGGGCGTGGATCTGGGCACCGCCGGCCGAGACCTCTCGACGATGCTCGGGGGAAACTACGTCAACCGGTTCAGCATCCAGGGCCGCAGCTACAAGGTCATCCCGCAGATCAAGCGCAGCGAGCGCCTCACGCCGGAGCAGCTCCAGGACATCTACGTCACCGGGGCCGGCGGCAAGCTCGTCCCCCTCTCGACCTTCGCGACCCTGAAGACGACAACGGAGCCACGCGAGCTCAAGCGCTTCCAGCAGTTGAACGCCGTGCGCATCCAGGGCGTCATCTCGCCGGGCGTCTCGCTCGATGCGGCTTTGAAGTTCATGGAGGCGGAGGCCGCGAAGATCCTCCCGCAGGGTTTCACCGTCGACTACGCGGGAGAGTCGCGGCAGCTCCGGACCGAGGGCGGGAAGTTCCTGTTCACGTTCCTGCTGTCGGCGATTTTCATCTACCTGGTGCTCGCGGCGCAGTTCGAGAGCTTCCGGGATCCCTTCATCATCCTGGCGGGCTCGGTGCCGCTGGCCATCTCGGGAGCCCTGCTGTTCTCGTTCCTGGGGCTGACGACGCTCAACATCTACAGCCAGGTCGGTCTCATCACGCTCGTCGGCCTCATCGCGAAGAACGGCATTCTCATCGTGGAGTTCGCCAACAAGGTCCAGGAGAAGGGCCTAGGGAAGCTCGAGGCGGTCGTCGAGGCGGCCCAGACTCGTCTGCGCCCGATCCTCATGACGACGGCGGCCACCGTCATGGGCCACATGCCGCTCGTCTTCGCGAGCGGCCCCGGCGCGGGCGCCCGCAACAGCATCGGCATCATGCTCGTCAGCGGCATGATCATCGGCAGCGTCTTCACCCTGTTCGTCGTGCCGTCGATCTACGTCCTGGTGGCGAAGACCCGCACCAGGGCCGCCGCGATGGGATCGGAATCCGATCTGCCCGAGCTCGAGGAGGCGGCGGTCTAAGCTGCCAGGGCGCGGCGGCCTGACCCGGTAGAATCCGGGCCTTCAGGGAGGAGTCATGAACCGGATTCTCTGTCTCGCCGCCGTCTTGACCGTCGCCTCGACCGGATTCGCTCAGACGCATCACGACGCCCCGGCGGCCAGGCCCGCGGCGCTCTTGAGCGGCATCGGATCGCACCATCCGATCGCGACTTCGAGCCCCGAGGCGCAGAAGTTCTTCGACCAGGGAGTCACGCTGCTCTACGGCTTCAACCATGAGGAGGCCTACCGGTCCTTCGCGAAGGCGGCCGAGCTCGATCCGAAGACGGCGATGCCGCGCTGGGGCACGGCGCTGGCGCTCGGCGCCAACTACAACGATCCGGAGCCAGAGGCCGAGCGGCTGAAGAAGGCCCGCGCGGAGGTCGAGAAGGCCCTGGCCCTCGCCGCCTCGGGCCCGGAGAACGAGCGCGCGTACGTCGAAGCGCTCTCGGTTCGCTATTCTGCCGACCCGTCCGCGGACCGCAAGGCGCTCGCGGTGGCCTACAACGAGGCCATGCGGAAGCTCTCGCGGGCGTACCCGGACGACCTCGATGCGGCGACGCTGTACGCTGAGAGCGGGATGAACCTTCGGCCCTGGAAGCTCTGGCGCCCGGACGGCACGCCGGGGGAGGGCACGGAACAGATCGTCGCCGTCCTCGAGTCGGTGTTGAAGCGCGACCCGCAGCACGTGGGCGCCAACCACTACTACATCCACGCCGTCGAGGCCTCGAAGCATCCCGAGCGGGCGCTGCCGTCGGCCACGCGCCTCGAGACCCTCGTGCCCGCGGCCGGCCACCTCGTCCACATGCCCGCGCACATCTACAGCCGCACGGGCGACCACCTCGCCGCCGAGAAGGCCAACGCCGCCGCCGCCGACGCCGATCGGGCGTACATCCGCGCGTCGGGGGCGCAGGGGATGTATCCCCTCATGTACTACAACCACAACGTCCACTTTCAGTCGGCTGCCGCAGCAATGGCGGGCCGGCACGCGGAGGCGAAGAAGGCGGCGGACCTCCTCTTCGCCGACGTCCTTCCCTCCGTCGCCGAGATGCCGGCGATGCTGGAGGGCTTCCTGCTCCAGCCGGCCTTCGTCGCGCTGCGGTTTCGGAAGTGGGACGACATCCGCCAGATGCCGGATCCGGGACCGAAGCTCCCGCTCGTGCGAGCCAACTGGCTCTATGCGCGGGCGATGGCGGCGGCGGCCTCCGGAGACGTGAAGACGGCCTCGGCGCTGCGCGAGAGCTTCCTCGCGGGCCGCGATGCTGTCCCGGCCGCGACGCTGGCCGGCGCGCAGAACACGGCGGCGCAGTTTTTCGGGGTTGCCGCCCCCGTGCTGGACGCGCGGATCGCCGAGGCCCGCGCCGACCGAGCGGCGGCGATCGAGATCTGGAAGAAGGCCGTCGAGGCCGAGGACGCTCTCGCCTACGACGAGCCGGCGGGCTGGTACTACCCCGTGCGCGAGTCTCTGGGGGCCGCCTTGCTGCGCGACGGGCGGGCCGCCGAGGCCGAGCAGGTCTTCCGCTCCGATCTCGAGAACAACCCGCGCAACCCGCGCTCGCTCTTCGGCCTTTCCGAGTCGCTCAAGGCCCAGAAGAAGGACGCCGACGCCCGTTGGGCCCGGACGCAGTTCCAGACGGCCTGGAAAAACGCCGACGTCGAGCTCCGGCTCGAGGACCTCTGATCCCGACGGGTTCTTGCCCGGCGGCGAAGCCACGCTCTCTCGTGAGAAACCGTGTCTTCGGCTAACGGGATCCTCGGCCGTCTGGCGCGCGTCGTGCGGCGCCACCGGGTCGCCGTCTTCCTCGTCTGGAGCGCTCTCGCGGCCGTCCTCGCTCCGGAGGCCCGCCGGGCCGCGAGCCGGTTCGAGTCGACGGTGCGCATGGACTCGAGCCCCGCGCAGAGCGTGGACGCGGACCTGGCGCGGCGCTTTCGCTCGCCCTTCGTGCACCGCGTCTTCCTCGTCGTCAGCGGCGTCCCCGATCCGGAGGTCCCCGAGGGGCGCCGGGCGCTCGAGGAGATCGTGGCCGCGGTCGCCGCCGTTCCCGGCGTCCAGGGCACGGTGTCGTACCTGGATGCGCCCGAGGCGGTCTTCCAGGGGAAGAGGGGCGGGACCTTTCTCGTCGTGGGCGTGGATCCCGGAGACCGGCCGCCCGAATCCCTGATGGGGCCGCTGCGGGAGGCCAGCGCGGCCCTCGAGAAGCGGCTGCGCGAGCGTCATCCGGCGGCCGACCTCGGCTGGACCGGCGAGATCCCGCTCAACCTCGACGTACGTCAGGCGAGCTCCGAGGACGCGCGCGCGGCCGAGAAGCGGGCGCTCCCGGTCGCCCTGCTCCTGCTCGTCGCGGCGTTCGGCTCGGTCGTCGCCGCGCTCCTGCCGGTGGCCGTCGGCATCCTCGCGGTCGTCCTGACGATCGGCGCGGCGTCGCTTCTCGCCCGGACCTGGCACCTCTCGATCTTCGTTCAGAACATCGCCTCGATGATCGGCCTGGGGCTTGGAATCGACTACGCGCTGTTGATGGTCAGCCGCTTTCGCGAGTCGCTCGCGCGCACGCGCTCGGGCGGCAAGGCCATAGAGGAGTCCCTCCCGCAGGTGGGGCGCACCCTGCTCCTCTCCGCGCTGCCCGTCGCGATCGGCTTCGCGGCCCTGCTGACGATGCCGGCGAGCGACTTCCGCTCGATCGGCGCCGCCGGCATGCTCGTGACGCTCTTCACGCTGCTCCTCTCCCTCACGCTCCTGCCGGCCGCCCTGGCGACCCTCGGCCGGCGCGTCGACACCCTGCGGGTGACCCGGGGCGCAGCGGAAGAGCGCGCCGAGCGTTGGTCGGGACTCTGGCACCGCTGGGGACGGGTGATCGTGCGCAGGCCCTGGATCGCGCTCGCCCTGGGCGGCGCGCCCGTGCTGCTGCTCGCGCTCCAGTCCGCCAGGCTCCAGACGGGAGCGCTGCGAGGCGACTGGCTGCCCTCCAACCCCGAGTCCGTCCGCGCGGTCCAAAGGCTCGAGGACATGGGCCGCGGCAACGTGATCCAGTCGATGCGGCTGTTGCTCGATCTGCCCCCGGGATCGCCGGTCACGAGTGTCGAGGGCTGGCTCGCGACGCGGCGCCTGGCCAAAACGCTGGAGGCCGACCCGCGCATCGAGCGGGTCCAGTCGATCGCGACGGCCGCGGGTGCGGGCGTCACCCGGGAGAGGCTGCGCAGGATGTCGTCGGAGGCCCGGCAGAGCCTGGTGTCCGAGGACGAGCGGAGCGTGCTCTTCGAGATCCTCCCGACGGCGGCCTCGTTGGACCCCCTCGAGCTGCGGGCCGACGCCGAACAGCTGGCGCGCGAGCTGCGCAGGCTGGACGCTGCGGCGGTGACCGGGCTACCGGGCGCGGTCGTGCGCGTGGGAGGCCTGCCGGCCGCGAACACGGAGTTCCAGGATCTCGTGGCGGGACGCTTCCACGCGGTCGTCCTCCTCGTCATGGGCGTGACCCTCCTGGCGCTCTTCGCCGGCTTCCGGTCGATCCTGATCGCGGTCAAGGCTGTGGCCCTCAACCTCTTGACGGTCGCGGCCGCCTTCGGCGCCCTCGTGCTCGTCTTTCAGGAGGGCCACGGCTCGCAGATCTTCGGCCTCGTGGAACCGACCGGGCAGATTTTCCCGATCGTCCCGGTTCTGGCCTTCTGCATCGTGTTTGGACTGAGCATGGACTACGAAGTGTTTCTGGTGTCGCGAGTCGCGGAAGCGCGCCGCGCGGGCTTCACCGAGGAAGACGCGATCGTGGAAGGGCTGGCCCGGACGGGGGGCGTCATCACGAGCGCGGCGTCCATCATGATCGCCGTGTTCGCCGCCTTCGCGATGGGCGGCTTCCTGCCCGTTCAGATGCTCGGGTTTACGCTGACCGTCGCCGTTCTGCTGGACGCGACGATCGTTCGGATGGTGGTCGGGCCGGCGCTCCTGCGCCTGGCCGGAAAATGGAACTGGTGGCCGGGCTGGAGAGAAGGACGACGGCCGCCGCTTGCGGAGGGGCAAAGAGCGATGAAGAAAATGTGGGTGGCGTTCCTGACGGTCCTGCTGTCGAGCGCGGGCGCCTCGCGTCTGGCGGCCGCCGGCCCGGCGGGAGTGGAGCAGCTGAACCAAACCTTCCTCGAGGCGATGCAGGCCGGCGACATCGAGGGCGTGATGAAGCTCTACGCCGCCGACGCCGTCCTGTTCCCGCCCGGAGAGAAGGCGGCGCGGGGGTTCGAGGAGATCCGGTACAAGTGGAACGCGGTGCTCGAGGCCAACAAGGTCACCGAGGGCTCGTTCAAGGACGCGAAGTACCTCTCCGCGCCCAACCTCTCGGCCGGATGGGGAGGAGTGTCGATGCACCTGGAGCCGAAGAAGCCGGGCAAGGAGCCCGTCGCGATTCAGGGTCGCTTTTCGACGGTCGCCGAGAAGCGCGGCGGGAAGTGGGTCTACGTCTTTGTCGGCATCGGCGAGCTCGACGAGATCCTGACCCTCAAGCATTACTCCAAGACGAAGTGACGCCGCC
>JBBDKM010000014.1:161316-177486 GCA_040879385.1 Thermoanaerobaculia bacterium
AACAAAAGTGATTTTGGAAAAAACGACACCCTTCATAAAGATTTACTCAAAGAGGTTGTGACGCGGCCGACGGCCGCGTCATCCAGAGGAGCGTAGCCTCTCCGCCACGATTCCGAAGTGGCGCTTGATCTCGGTGACTTCGGCTGAATCCATATCGACCTCGAAGAAGGCGGAGCCTACACTCCGAGCTCCTGCGACGCCATCGCGTTGCCCTCGACGCGCGCCCGGATCTTGGCAAACGCGGTGTCGCGCGAGGTGGATGTGTCGTCGCCGAAGGGCGAGAAGCCGCAATCGTCGGTCGAGCCGAGCCGCGCCGGGTCGATGAACTTCGCCGCCTCGAGGATCCGGTCGCGAACCTCCGCGGGAGTCTCGACGCGCGGGTCGATCGGATCGGTGACGCCGACGAAGATCCGGCGTCCGCCGGTGGCGTGCGAGCCCAGGATCTTCAGGATCCGCGGGCGGTCGGCCTCGCTCGCCAGCTGCACGAAGAAGCTCCCGACGTTGAAACGGAAGAGGGCGGGGAGAAGCTCGGCGTAATCCACGTCCGCGCTGTGGGTCGAGTCCCTGTCGCCTCCGGGACACGTGTGGACGCCGATCTTCTTGCGCTCCTCGTCCGAGAAGGCTTCCAGGACGCGGTTGTTCAGAGCCACGAACGCGTCGAGGAGCTTCTTCGAAGGGTCGAGCTTGATGGCGAGGCGCCCTTCGGTGAAGTCGATCTGCACCGACGCGCCCGCGGCGAGGCAGCGCCGGATGTCCGTCCGCGCCTCGCCCACGAGGTCCTCGAGGAACGCCTCGCGCGGGTAGCCCGGTATTCCGTCCTGCGGATAGAGGAGGGACAGCGCCGAGGCCGAGATGACGGCCTCCTTCAGCGGCGCGTTTGCGTACTTCCTGGCTTCCTCGAGGTACGTCGCCGCGTAGGTCCCGTAGCGGAACGGTCCGGACGTCAGGACCGGGAGCTGCCGGGTGTGGCCGTCCTGGAACGGGATCGTCACGCCTCCCGGCGCGAGGTTCTCGAGGCCGTGGATGGGGTACGTTGCGAAGCTCGGCTTGCGCTGCTCGCCATTGGTGATGACGGGCGACCCGGTCTCCTCGAATCGGCGGATCGTGTCGCGCACGGCGCCGTCGTACAGCGCGTCGAGCGCCTCGGCCGACATGCGCCCCGCTCCAAACGCGGTGACGCCTTCGATCAGCTCCCTGGGTCGCGGGATACTTCCGACAGGTTCCGTGGGCAGCGGCATAGCGCCTAATGTATCGAACACCGGGAGGGGTTCCGCAACCCCGAAGGCGCGCTTCCGTATTCTCCTCATCGCTCCCGGAGGTGCGCGATGTCGAACCGCAAGTCCACCCCAGTCGGGCCTTTGGTCGGCTCGAACCTGGGAGGTGATTGGCCTGCCCGGGCGGATTCGAACCGCCGACCTACGGCTTAGAAGGCCGTTGCTCTATCCGGGCTGAGCTACGGGCAGTCCCCCAAGTCTAAGGGATTGACCTCTCGGGTGGAGGGGCGTACAAGAGATTCGTAAGGCGAAGCGACCCGGCCCCTTGATCGAGGAGGTGAGCCATGAGGACCTTGCCGAAGCTCGTTTCCGTCCGCACCGTCGACCGCTCGTCGGTGACGACGACCGCGCCCCGGTCGCCGGCGGCTCGCACGGCGCCCGCGCCCCCCGCCCCGTCGCGGCCCTCGACCACCACCGCCTCCCGCCGTCCCTAGCGCATGCTGCGCTGCAAGGGAATCGAGTCGGGCGGCCCCGAGCGGAGCGAGTTCCGGATTTTGGAGGAAGACGAGCCGGCTTCCGCGAGGGACCTCGAGCGCGTCGCGCGGATCGGTGCCCTGCTCCTGCGCGAGAACAACCTCGCGGGCCGCTTCGCCGTGGCCGGGCCCGGAGTGCTCGCGCTCGAGCTGCCCGAGGGCGAGCGCACGTTTTTTCACGACGGGATCGTGTTCGCCGCGCTCGACGCCGTCAACGATCCCGTCAAGAGCCCGACGCTGAACCTCCGGGCCGACGAGACAGGCTGAGGCGGACACCGTCGAAAAGAGAGAAACTCCTCAGGTCCGCTTCAGGTGCGCGTAGAGCGAGTCGTAGAGAAAGCTCGCGCGCTCGAGGATGTCGGGGTCGTCGGCCCCCACGTCCGTGAATCCCTGGCTGATCGCCCAGAGGCCGGCGGATTCCGGGGTCGTTTCGAGCTCCGCGGGAAAGTCCGCTCCGTGAACGATGCGCGCCATGCGCGCGAGAGCCGGGTCCTCCGGCAGCCTCTCCGCGACGAGCTGCTCGAAGGAGCACCGTCCGAGCCCGTCCTGGTGCGGATATCGGGCGCCGGGCGCGTCGAACCCGATCGCGCCTTCGCGCTCCTGCAGGGGGGCAACCTTCTGCGCCTCGACGAAAAGGATGACAGCCTCGGGGTCGAGAAAACGCCGGATGAGCCAGCCGGTGGCCGTGCGGTTGACGTGGATGCGTTTGCGCGTGACCCACTTCATGCGTGCCCCTCCTCGCGATAGATTCCCGCCGGCAGGAAACGAGCCGCCCAGAGCGTCCCGGCAACGCCGAGCGCGGCGGCGGCGATAAACGTCAGCGACGGGCGGATCGTCCAGAGCACTCCCCCCACGGCGGCCGCGCCGGCGACGGCGAAGCCGCGGAGCGTGTAGTAGAGGCCGACCGTTCTGCCCCGCGCCGCCGGATCGGCCAGGTCGACGATCAGGGCCTTGCGCGCCGGCTCGCCGATTTCCCGCAGCCCGCCGATCGCGTAGGCCGCGAGAAGGTGGGTGAAGGACGTGGACGCTAAGACCGCGAGGGGATACAGCGTGAAGAAGCCATAGGTCAGGAGCACGAATCGCTTCTTCTCCGCGCGCCCCGCCAGCGCCGCGGCCGGGATGTACGAGACGATCGCGGTCGCCATCAGCACCGAGACCAGGACGCCGAACTGGGCCGGGGACACGCCGACGACCTCGATCGCCCACACGACGAGAAACACGTCGGGCAGGCCTTCGCACAGGCGGATCAGGCAATCGGCGATGAGCAGCTGGCGAAGCGCCGGCCGCAGGCGGACGGAAGCGGCCGGTCCCGCCGCTCGAGGCGGCGCCGCGTCCCCGGACCCGCCCCGCAGCGCCCGCCAGAGGCCCGCGAGCATGCCGAGGGAGAGCACGATCGACACGGCGAACCCGATGCGCATTCCGTTCGCGAAGCCGTACCGCTCGAGCAGCAGACCGCCGAGCGGAGGCGCGAGCACGATGGGAATCCGTTTCAGGACCGCCTGGACCGTGAAGCCGACGACCCGCCGGTCGCCCGCGAGCTCTTCGCCGACGAGCGAGAAGGTGGCGGGAAGCCCGAGCGACGCCCACGCCATGACGAGGACGAGCCCGACGAAGACCCCGGCCAGGGAAGGCCGGAGAAGCAGGACGCCGAAGCCGAGTGTGCTGAGGGCTCCGAAGAGGACCAGCGCCTTGCGGGTGCCGAGACGGTCCGACAGGGCGCCTCCCGGGTACGCGTAGGCGGCGTCGAGGAAGTCCTTCAGCGTCCCGAAAAGCCCCAGGACGATCGCGGAGGCTCCCAGCGTGCGCAGGTACTGCGGCAGGTATCGGAACCACAACTCTTCGCCGAACCCGAACACGAAGAGAGCGACGGCGAGCGCCGTCGCGCGGCGCGAGACCATGCGGGCGGCTTGCTCAGGGGGGAGGCGGCGCCGCCGGTTGTTTCGTCTCCGGCTGGCCCGGCGCGGAGGAGTCGTCTTCGGAGAGCGTGTAGACCGCCATGGCCGCGAGCATCAGTCCGATCACGACCCAGACCCGCCAGTCTTTGTGGAGCGGCCGGCCTCTGCCTCCGCCGCTTCCTTCATGATGCGTCATCGCGCCGTCTCGTCACGTCCAGCGAGTCGCCCGTTCGATGGTCCTCGATCTGAAAGCGCAGGAAATCGTGAATCGCCGAGAGCGCTTCGGCGTCCCCGGTCGCGATGACGATCCGCCCTCCCGCGCCAGTGCTCTCGTACGTCCAGCGAATCCCGTCTTTCTTCCGTTCCATCACCGGAACTCCCGGCGCGACCCGGTCGTGGATGAGCATCGGGGCCTCGAAATCGCCCTCCGAGAACTTCTTTGCGATGTGGGCGAGGTGCGTCCGGATCGCGTCGCGGCTCGCCGTGTCGTCCGGCTCGTTCGCCGACACCTCGATCGCGCCGCCGGAGGGCGTCAGCAGGAAGTGGTGGGACGTCTTCTCGTGGTCGAAGCCCATCACGTGATCGCCGCGCTCGTCGACGGCCGTGTGATGGCAGGACGCCGAGTCCTGGGCGAACGCCGGCCAGCCGAGCAGACCGATCCCGATCATCCACAGCGCGCTGCGAGCGGTTGGCTTCATGTCGGTTTCCTTTTCTTCGTGGCGGACCTAGCCGCCGGAGCGCGCGCGAAAAGCGAGGTAGGCGAAGAGGATGACGAGGAGCAGGAGGATGAAGCGGCCGACCGCCATGAGGCGGCTGCCCGCCACGGGCCGCGTGCCCTTCGACTTGATCCCCGTCACGGCGGCAATGGCGGTCACGAGAACCGCGAGCCCGAGCCACCCGATCCAGTTCACGACAGGATCATGGCAGCGTTGGAGCGGATTTTGCAACGATAAGGCCCCGTGTCAAACGTTCGAACACTATGGAGGTGAGTATGCGTCGATACCTGATCCAGTCACTTTTCGCCCTCGGGGCTGCTCTGGCCCTCGCCAGTGCCGCCGGAGCCCAGGTCCTCACCATGGGCAACACCGTGACTCCCAACCTGAGCGATGTTGCGGTCGCGGACATCCGGACGGACGTCGACCTCGTCCACCCTGCGACCGCGACGGGAACGATCGATGTGGCGACGTTCACCTGGTCGGATCCCGCCTGCCCCTCGGCCGCCAAGATCAAGGTCTTCCGGCGGCAGGGCAACACGCTGGTCTTCATCGCGGAGCGAGGACCGTTCGACGTGACCGCGTTTTCGATGACGGTCAGCCTCGTCCCCGCGATCGACGTCCAGCAGGGAGACCTGCTCGGGATCGCGCGCGTGGCGAACTGCGGCAACCCCGAGACCCTGACGGGGATCGTGTCGGCCGGCTATGCGGTCTATTCCGGCGACGTCACCTCGGACGTCTCGCTCTCGGGAGCCGACGCTCAGGGAACGGGCATCCTCAACGTCCGCGCCACGGGGGTCGCGACGGAGACGATCGCGCGCGTCCTGCCGGCGGCCGGCTCGACGCCGGGCGACCTCGGCTCCTTCTTCCGGACCGGAGTCCAGCTCTCCAATCCCGGCTCTTCGGCGATCGCCGGCCGCTTCGTCTATCACCCGGCCGGCGTCCCGGGCTCCTCGAGCGACCCGAGCCTCGATTTCTCGATCGACCCCCACGCGACGGTCTCCTACGACGACCTCGTCCAGACGATGGGGCAGTCCGGTCTCGGCACGCTCGACCTGGTGCTGCCCGCCTCCTCGGACCTGCCCGTGATCGTGGCCCGCGTCTACAACGACGCCGGCGCGGCCGGCACCTCCGGCTTCACGGAAGAGGCGATCGACCCGACCGGCTCCTTCGAGAGCCGTGTCGTCTTCGCGGGCGCCACGGGTTTCCTGGTCGCCCCGCCGGATGCGGCGGGATTCCGCTTCAACATCGGCATCCGGTCGCTGCTGTCGGGCGCCACGGTGACTTTCCGGGTGCGCGACGCGGGCGGCGCGATCGTGCGCACGGTGACGAAGACCTACGCCCCCACCTTCTACGAGCAGCAGTCGGCCGAGACCCTGCTCGGCGGACCGATCGCCGCTAACGACCAGATCGAGGTCAGCGTCTCGAGCGGCAGCGCGATCATCTACGGGGCGACCGTGGACAACACGACCAACGACCCGAGCATCCAGTTCGTTCGGGTGCTGTTCGCCATCGCGTAGCGGGTCGATTCGGTGCGAGAGGGCGGCGCGGCCGGAAAGCCGCGCCGCCCCGGCTTGCCCGGAGCGGCAGGCGCAGAGCAGAATGCGGCGTGGCTTTCCGGCCTTCGCGCAGTCGACGCGCCAACGTCCAAGCCGGTATGAGCGCTGAGAAACGGCCGGTCTGGCTGGCGGCGGGGCTCCGGCGGGATTCAGACGATCGTGGAAGATCAGAACGGATCGATGATGGCAATCCACGCAGCGCGAGTTTCGTCGCAAGGGGCTCTTCGTCTCCCTGGGCTTGATCCTCGTCGCCACCGTCGCGCTCGTCGCGAAGATTCGCGACCTCGACCGGCGCCGCCGCGGCTGATCCCCGGCCCCGGCCAACGTATCATCGTGCTCAAATGAGTTCGGGCGGCCCGCGCGAAGCCGGTGGCGTCGTCCTCGTCGGCAATCCGAACGTCGGCAAGAGCGTCCTCTTCGGCGCGCTGACGGGCAAGTACGTGACGGTTTCGAACTATCCGGGCACCACGGTCGAGGTGTCCGAGGGCACGGCCGTCGTCGCGGGCCAGCGCCACACCATCCGCGACACGCCGGGGGCGGCCTCGCTGCTTCCCTTCTCGGAAGACGAACGCGTGACCCGCGACATCCTGCTTTCTACGCGGCCGTCGGCGGTCATTCTGGTCGGGGACGCGAAGAACCTGGAGCGGGCCCTCGCCCTCGCCCTCGAGGTCGCCGAGACCGGGCTTCCGCTCGTCGTCTGCCTCAACATGATGGACGAGGCGCGCGCCCGCGGCTTCGCCATCGACGCGGAGCGGCTCGCGGCGCGCCTCGGGGTGGCCGTCGTCGAGACCGTCGCCGTGCGGCACGAGGGGATTGCGCGGCTCTCCGCGGCGATCGGGGGAGCGCGGCCGGCGGCGTTCCACGTTGCCTATCCCGATCCGGTCGAACGGGCCGTCGACGCGGTGGTGCCCCTGATGCCGGCGGCGCCGTTTGCCCCGCGGGCGCTGGCGCTCGCGGCGCTGGCGGGGGACCAGACGTTGACCCCGTGGTTGCGCTCGCACATGCCCGACGACGCGCTCGCGCGGCTGGAAGAGGTGCGGCAGCGGCTGCGCCGCCTCTACCGCGAAGACGTCGACTACGTCATCCAGGACGCCCGTGTGCGCGCGGCCGGGGAGCTCGTCCGGGAGGTCGCGACGCGGCGCGAGCCGGCCGCCTCGCCGGCTCGCCCGCTCCAGCGCTGGCTCGATCGGGCCACGACCCATCCCGTCTGGGGCGTGCCGGTGCTGTTGGGGGCGCTCTATCTCTCCTATCTCTTCGTGGGGGTCTTCGGGGCGAGGACGCTCGTGGACCTTCTCGAGAACGGGTTTTTCGGAAAGATCGTGAGCCCGGCGGCGACGAGGCTCGCCGCGGCGGTCATTCCCTGGGCGCTCGTGCGGGACTTCTTCGTCGGACCCTACGGCTTCGTGACGATGGCGCTCGCCTACTCGCTCGCTCTCGTCCTTCCGATCGTCGGCACGTTCTTCATCGCCTTCGGGATCCTCGAAGACTCGGGCTACCTGCCGCGCCTGGCCGTGATGGTCAACCGCATCTTCAAGTCGATGGGCCTCAACGGCAAGGCGGTGCTCCCGATGGTGCTCGGGCTCGGTTGCGACACCATGGCGACGCTGACGACTCGGATCCTCGAAACTCCCAAGGAGCGGCTCATCGTGATCCTGCTGCTCGCGCTCGGCGTCCCGTGCTCGGCGCAGCTGACCGTCATCCTCGCGATGCTCGGGGGGCTCTCGGCGCTCGCCCTGGCGATCTGGGCCTTCATCGTTCTCGCCGTGCTCTTTCTCGTGGGCAAGCTCGCGGCGCTCGTGCTTCCGGGAAGAAGCAGCGACTTCGTTCTGGAGCTGCCGCCTTTGCGCGTGCCCCGGCCGGGCAACCTCCTCGTCAAGACGCTCGCCCGCATCGAGTGGTATCTGCGGGAAGCCGTTCCGCTCTTCGTCCTTGGCACGGCGATCCTCTTCGTCCTCGACCGGCTCCGGATGCTCGGCTGGATCGAGCGGGCGGCGCGACCCGTCGTCACCGGCGTGCTCGGCCTGCCGCCCGAGACGGCGCCGGCCTTCGTCGTCGGGTTCCTGCGGCGCGACTTCGGAGCGGCCGGCCTCTTCGACATGGCCCGCCATGGCCGCATCGACCCGGTCCAGTCGCTCGTGGCCATGGTCACGATCACGCTCTTCATCCCGTGCATCGCCAACTTCTTCATGATCGTCAAGGAGCGCGGCTGGAAGACGGCGGGGGCGATCGCCGCGTTCATCTTTCCCTTCGCGGTCGCCGTGGGCGCCGCCCTGAACCTGTTCCTGCGCGCCGTGCCCCTGCCTCTCAAATGAAGCCCGAGGAGACTCCCTTCACGCCGTTGCCCGCGCACCCGGCGCCGCCGGAGGAGACGAGCGTGTTCGTGTGCGGGCTCTGCGGGAACCGGTTTACGCACGGCGGCCTCGTGTGCGGCACCTGCCCGATGCAGACGGGCTGCGAGCTCGTGCGCTGCCCGAACTGCGGGTTCCAGTTTCCGAGATCTTCACGGATCATCGATTTTCTGCGCCGGGTGCTCCGGCGCGCACGGAGGCGTCCATGATCCTGCACCCCGACCTGGCAGACCAGGACATCGAGGAGGTCGCCGAAGAGCTGTGGACGCTCGGCGAGCAGGGCCTCGACCGGATCGAGGACCTGCGCGTCTCGAGCCAGGTGGCGGTGCTCGACACCGCGCTTGCAGAGCTCTCCCGGCGGGGCCTCGTGCGCGTGGAGGCGGGCCGGTTCACGTTGACCTCCGAGGGGCGCGAGCTCGCCCGCCGCCAGGTGCGCCGGCACCGGCTCGCGGAGGTGCTCTTCACGACCGTGCTCGAGGTCAAGGACGAGTCGGCCGTCAACCGGACCGCCTGCGTCATGGAACACGTTCTCGGCGCGGGGCTCGCCGACGCGATCTGCGCGTTCCTCGGGCACCCGCGCTCCTGCCCGCACGGCAAGCCGATCCCGCAGGGGCCCTGCTGCCGCGAGCTTTCGCAGACGATCGAGCCTCTGGTCCAGCCGCTCGACCGGCTCCCGGCCGGCAGCGAGGGCCGCATCGTGTACATCGTCCCCCGCGACCGCGACCGTCTGGCGCGGCTGACGAACCTGGGGATCGTGCCGGGCGCGCACGTGCGGGTCCAGCAGAAGGTCCCGGCGTTCGTGCTCACGCTCGGGGAAACGACGCTCGCCGTCGATCCGGCGATCGCGGGGGAGATCTACGTCAAGAAGGTCTGAGCGGACCGTTCCGCCGCGGTTGTTTCCGAAGCGCCCCGACAACTGAGGGATCCTGGCTCTGCCACAGGGGGCCGAAATGATACATTCGACCTATGCCGCGGGCCGCCTGACTGCGCGAGACTGCCATCGGATGAAGGACGATCGAAACTCGGACGCGATTCAGCACCTGTCGCGGCCGCAGGCCATCGAGGTCCTGCGGGAGAAGCTGAAGAGCGTCACGGACGAGGACCATTGCATGTGCGCGGCAGCCGCCCGGATGGGCATCTTCTGCCGCGGTTTCGCTCGGCTCTCGGACGAGGAGTTCCGGAAGCGGTTTCGCTGGATCGCGAGCACGCGCCCCGGCGCTGTGCGAAAGGATCTCGAGGAGGTCGTCAATCTCTACCACCTGGGCCGTCAGGAAGTGACCGGCGCGGCCATCTGTTGCGACCTCGAAACGCGGGAGCACGCGGGGTGCGATGGCTGGAACACGTTCGACAACGCGACCCTCGAAGCCTTCTTCCAGGAGATCGTCGGCCGCCCCGCGCGGATCGGTTAGGCGTCAGCGCGGCCCATTCATGAACAGGGTGGGGCATGGGCGCAACTGTGTCCCAACCTCTTCGGCACTTCGTTCTCGGTCCATACCTGGCAGCCGGCTGGCGCCGAACTCGGATTTGGACCCGTTTGTCCTGCCCGCTGGTGAAGCCGGCGCGATGCCGATCTCGATTACCCGGACACACGGGCGTCGATGGCGGTTCGCGTCGCGTTTATTGCGGGAGCCGCGATCTGCTCGACGGGGGCGGCCTACCTCGGCTATGTGTGGCTGTTCAAGAACTGAAGGGGGGACCGTGCGCAAGGGCGGGTCCCGCACAGGATTTGGGAGGCCGGACCGCAGCCCGACTGGTCTTTGGCAGAGAAACTCTACCCGGAAGTCGTCGGCGCGTGAGTGCACCGGCAGGTTTTTCGGGGAGCAGGCGTGGCGAGCTTCGCGCCACTCGGTAGAATCCTCGTGATGCGTGGAATCCGAGCCCGATTCCTCCGCCGTCGGCGGGGGCTCGGGGTTCCCCTCGCCATCTGCCTCGCTCTCTCCCTCGCCACCGCGACCGCAGCCGCGGCGCCGCGCATCGTGGCGGTCGGCGATGTCCACGGTGACGTCGCAGCGTTCAAGAAGATCCTCGTGGAGGCCGGCGTTCTCGACGCCATCGGCGCCTGGGTGGGTGGCGAGACCGTGCTGGTCCAGGTCGGTGACCTCATCGACCGCGGCCCGAGCATGCGAGGCACGTTCGATTTCGTCATGGAGCTGGAGCAGGCGGCCGCGAAGCACGGCGGGCGCGTGGTGTCGCTTCTCGGCAACCACGAGGTCATGAACATGACCGGCGATCTGCGCTACGTCGCGCCCGAGAACTACGCCGAGTTCACGGACGCCAGATCGGAAAAGCGCCGTGCCGACGCCTGGCGCCAGGTTCGTGATCTGTGGAAGCGGCGTGCCCGGCAGCTCGGGCAACCCGAGCCGCCGTCCGGGAGCGAAGCGCGGGAGGCCTGGCTTGAGAAGCACCCGCCGGGCTTCCTCGAGCACCAAAAGGCGTTCGGTCCCGCCGGCACATATGGCCGCTGGCTGCGCGCCAGGCCCGCGCAATTTGTCACGCAGGGGACCGCCTTTCTGCACGGCGGCCTCTCGCCGACTCTCGCCGGAACTTCGCTCGAGGAGATCGACCGGCGCGTGCACGAGGATCTCGAAGCCTTCGATGCCGACAAGAAACTCTTCGTCGCCGAGGGACTGATCCTGCCGTTCTTCGATCTGCAGGAGACGGCTCGGGCGGTCCGCGAAGAGCTCGTGGCGCTCACCGCCGCCGAGACCGCCTCGCGCGCGGCCGCCGAGGAGGCCGGAAAGACGTACACGACGCCAACCGAAGACGCTAAACGGCGCGCGATCTACGAACGCTCTCTCGACTGGGGAAACTGGACGATCAATTCGCCCGACGGCCCCCTCTGGTTTCGCGGCTTCAGCACGTGGAGCGACGCCGAGGGCGACGCCGAGATGCCGCGGCTTCTGTCGGCTGCCGGCGTCGAGCACTTCGTCGTCGGACACACGGTCCAGGAGGATGGGCGCATTCGCGTTCGCTTCGGCGGCGCCGTCTTCCTGATCGACACCGGATTGCTCGCCTCGTACGTCCCCGGCGGCAGGCGCGCGGCGCTCGAGATCGACGACGGCACCGTGAGCGCGATCTATGCGGGCGAGCCGCGCCAGGTGATCTGGCAGTCTCCGCGGCCCGCGGCCAGCGCGCCCCGCACGCGCGTCTTCCTCGGCCCGGATGGCAAACCTCTGCCGTTTGCGAACGACGACGAGCTGCTCGAGTTCCTGCGGGAAGCGAAGGTCGTCGACGTCACGGCTCTCAGCGAAGGGATCACGCGGCCTCGCCGGCTGACTCTGGAGCGTGACGGCGTGCGCGCACACGCGGTCTTTCGCAATGTCCGGACCGAGAGCCGGGTCGCGAATCTGCCCGGCGGCCAGCGAGAGTTCTTGTTTCGCGACTTCTACGGCTTCGAGCCGGCGGCCTATCGTCTGGGACTGCTGCTCGGTGTCGACAACGTTCCACCCGCCGCGCTCCGCCGTATCGGTCGCGAGCTCGGATCCGTCCAGGTCTGGATCGAGAAGGCGACGACCGAGACCCGGCGGAGAGAGGCGGATAGCGAGCCTCCGGACCCGCTGGATTGGGGGCGACAGATCCAGATGATGATGATCTGGGACGCGCTGGTCGGCAATACCGACCGCAACCTGGGCAACTATCTGAGCACTCCGAGCGGGCAGGTGTGGATGATCGACCACACGCGCTCCTTCCGCCGCAGCGCCGATCTCCGGGGCACCCAGAAGATCGCCCGGTGCGAGCGCGGCGTCTGGGAAAAGCTCCGCACCGTCGAGGACGCCCAAATCATCGCCAGCGTGAACGACGACCTGCGGCCCGCCGAGATTTCGAGTCTGCTCGAGCGGCGCCGGAAGCTCGTCGGACTGATCGATGGCCTGATCCGAGAGCGCGGCGAGGCGGCCGTACTCTTCACCTGGTCGCGGTAAGCGAAGGGCCGAAAGACATGTCGAATGCCATCGCACGGCTCTTCAACCTTCAGCGGGGTGACGGCCGGCGCGGCACGCTGCTCTTCGCCTATCTCTTCCTGATCATCACCTGCTACCAGCTCGGCAAGATGGCGCGGGACGCGCTCTTTCTCAGCGCGTTCAAGGCTTCGAAGCTCCCCTACGCCGACATGACGATCGCCCTCTCGGTGGGGGTCGCAGTCGCCGTCTACCTGATGATCGGCCGCCGCACGCGGCCGCGCAACCTCATGGTCGGCTGTCTGCTGGCCTTCGCGGTCCTGCAGTGCGGCTTCTGGTATCTGGCGACGTTCCGTCCGGAGCTCCGCTGGCAGTTCCCTGTCCTCTACGTCTGGATTGGAGTTTTCGGCGTGCTGGCACCGACGCAAGTATGGATGCTCGCCAACTATCTCCTCACGACTCGAGAGGCCAAGCGCGTCTTCGGTCTCGTCGGTGCAGGCGGCATCACCGGCTGGATCTTCTCCGGCCTCCTCGCCAGCGCGCTCGCCCGGACCCGGGGACTGGGCACCAAGAGCCTGCTCCTGGTGATGGCGATCATCCTCCTGGGGTGCGCCGGGCTGGTGGTAGCCCTGTGGCGGGAGAAGGAGAAGTCCCCGGCAGCCGGAGCGACGCCCCACGGAGAGGGGGAATCGAAGAGCCTGCGGGAGAGCCTCGCGGTGGTCTTCTCCTCCCCGTATCTCATCGCGATCGCTTCGCTGATCACGCTGTCGTCGATCGTGACCTCCTTTGCCGGATGGCAGTTCAAGGCGATCGCCAAGAACGCCTACCCGAACACGAACGACTTGACCGCTTTCTTCGGGCAGTTCAACTTCTGGGCCGGCCTGGCCTGCCTGGGACTCCAGCTCCTCGTGACCTCGCGGTTCCTGCGCCGCTTCGGCCTCGGGCCGGCCCTTCTGCTCGTGCCTCTGGCGTTGTTCGGCGGCGAGCTGGCCGTCCTCGCCCTCGGCACCCTCGGGGCGGCCATCCTGCTCAAGGGATCCGATCAGGTGTTGCGTTATTCGATCGACAAGTCCTCGGTCGAGCTCCTCTACCTGCCGGTCCCCGCGGAGATCAAGCTCCAGGCGAAGTCGTCCATCGACACCGTCATCTGGCGCTTCGGCGACGGTCTGGCCGGTCTGACGCTTGCCGTCTTCACGGACCGCCTCCTCTGGTCGCCGCAAAGGGTGTCGCTCGTCAACCTGTTTTTCATCGTCGGGTGGGTCTCGACGGCGGTCCTGGCGCGGCGCCGCTACCTGCACACGCTCCTGCAGAGCATCCGCCAGCGACGTCTCGACGCCGAGCGGCAGTTCGCTCCGGTTCTCGACCGGTCGACCGCCGACCTTCTGGCGAAGCAGCTGACCTCCTCCGACCCCGGGGAGGTGCTCTACGCGCTGGAGGTCTTCGGGGTCTCGCCGGGTCGGGAGACGCATCCCGGCGTGCGCGACCTGCTCGGTCACCAGGAGCCCGCGGTGCGGCGGCGCGCGCTCGAGCTCCTCGACGCAGCCGGCGATCTCTGGGCGCTGCCTCGCGTCGAAGAGATGCTGCGCGATCCCGAAGTCGAGGTGCGTTCGGCGGCGCTCCTCTTCCTCGCCCACCATGCGCCCTCCGACCCGCTGAGGCGGATCAAGGAGCTCGACGCCTTTCAGGACGTGTCGGTCGTTTCCGGGATCGTCACTTTCCTCGTGCACTCGGGTGGCCGAGAGAACCTCCCGGAAGCGCGCATGCTGATGGACAGGATGATCAGCCAACGCGGAGAGGCGGGCAAGCGCGCGCGACTCGAAGCGGCGTCGTTGATCGGAATGCTGGGCGACGAGTTCGACGGCCAGCTCGACGCTCTGCTCGCCGACGAGGAACCCGAGGTGGTGCGGGCTGCGGTGCGCGCTGCGGGGAAGCTGAGCAAGCGGCGCGTGGCGCCGAAGCTGATCGGCCTTTTGGGCGACGCCCGGGTGCGGGAGGAGGCGGCGAACGTGCTCGCCGCGATGGGTGACCGCGTCCTCGGCGCTCTGCGCGATCAGCTCAGGGACGGGAACGCCCCGCTGGCGGCCCGCCTCGAGGTTCCAGGCGTGCTGGCGCGTGTCGGGAACCAGGGAGCGGCGAACGCGCTCGCGGAGAACCTCCTCGACGGCGACCTCGAGTTGCGTTTTCGCACGATCTGCGCGCTCAACGATCTCCGCAGCGCCCATCCGAAGACCGTGATCGACCCGGCTCGCCTCAACGCGGCGCTGGGCTTCGAGATGATGCTCCTCTGCCGCACGAGCCAGATTCTCTCCGTCGCCGGTCGGGCCGCGGACGCACAGCCCGGAGCGGCGCAGCCGACGGAGGTGATACGGCGGCTGCAGGCGAGTCACGACCAGGAGATCGAGCGCATATTTCGGATTCTGAGCCTTCGCTACCCGGGGACCGACTTTCGCAGCGCGCACTACGGGCTGCGCTCGAGCGACCCCACGGCCCGCGACCACGCCCTCGAGTTCCTCGAGCTCTCGTTGGACCGCAACCTGCGCAAGACCCTCGTGTCGCTGCTCGACCCGACCACGCCGCTCGACGAACGCGTCATTCCGATCCTCAGGCGCACCGGTGTCGAGGCGCCGACCGCCGGCGAGCTGGTGGCCGCGCTGGTCGAAAGCGAGGACCCGTGGCTGAAGGCGTGCGGAATCTCTTCCGTCGGCGCCCTTGGCCTGCGCGAGCTTGCCGGTCAGGTCGAGGCCTGCCTCGATGCCGAGGATGAGCTCCTGCGCGAGACCGCGCGCGCCGCGAAGAGACAACTGGCGGCGGCCATCGACTGACCGGCGCCTCCGCGGCGAGAGCCCCTACTCCTGGTTCCCTGGTTGCGCCGGGGCGATCTCGGCGGTGTAGGTGTACAGGACCTCTTCTTCACCGCGCTCGGCGATGAGCTTGGCCAGCCGCTCGAGGATCAACCTGCGCCGCTTCAGCAGTGCATCCAACTCGTAGCTCGAGAGATACGGCTTCAAGCGCCCGCGTACGACCGCTTCGTCCAACGCCTTGAGCTTCTCGTACATGCCGCGCTCGCATTGGTTGGGCGCTCCGGGATTCGGCAGGACGGGGTTCCGACGGAAGGCCCGGGTGTGGTCGATTAGCCAGAGCTTCCAGTCTGGCGTGATGAGCATGTTGCCGCGGTTGCGATCAGTGTTGCACACGAGCGCGTCAAACACGTTCATCATCTGCAATTGCTTGCTCCACCGCACCGCGTCGGGTGGCCCGACCCCGTTTTTGACCCGCTTCAGCTCGGTCATTGCGTTCTCGACCCAGATCTGCACGCTGCCGCTCTCTCCGCGAAGCTTGCGCAGGGTGGCGGGCGGGACGTTGTCGAGGCCCAGGAGAAGGCTCAACTCGTAGGCGGCGGGTTCGAAGACGTAGCTGTCGCGGAAGTAGAGCTCGCTTCGGCCGCCGCCGAAAGTCGGCGTCGCCCTCTGTTCGTTGACGTCGCGGAAGATGGCGTCGGCGCGAATGCCGTCCTTCTCGAGCAGCACTTTGGTGGGAAACGTGACGCCGCCGGAGAGCTGCTTTTCCGACTTGACGTCGGCGGTTCGCAGGAACTCGAGCAGCTCATCCTCGGACCGGAATGGCAGCGGTTTGCCGTCGGGATCCGTCCACCGCATGGCGACGACCGGAGCCGCGGCTCGAGCCTCGCCGATCGCAGCCGCCGCGGGCCCGACGGCGGGTTCCTGGGCCGCCAGGATTCCGGCAAGTGCCACGCCCCCCGCGATCAGCATTGCCACCGGATGTCGCCGTCCGATCATGGGAACCTCCCGGCATGAGGCGTGCGTGCGTAACCGCTCTTCGGAGCTCGTCGGGCGAACAAACAATCGCGAGAACAAGCTACCACCGATGGGCGGCCCGAGGCGGGCTCGAGCGCCAGGCTTTGTCTACGACTTTGCCGACGTGCCGCCAGGGCGGGTAACTGAAAACATGGTCGGGGCGGCCGGGATCGAACCGGCGACCATCTGCTCCCAAA
>JBBDKM010000015.1:0-1375 GCA_040879385.1 Thermoanaerobaculia bacterium
TCCGAGGTAGCTCCAGAAGTAGGAGATCCAGAGATAGTTGCCGTTGCCGACCTTCTTCTCCTTGTTGACGCCAGGAAGACCGAACGGCAGGCGCGGGTCGCCCTTGATCCTCTCGGCGTCCACGAGATCCACGTTGAAGGGCGGGTTCGCCATCACGAAGTCGCACCTGTCGAGAAGGCTGTGCTCGTCCTGGTAGTAGGTGATGGCTTCGGCGATCTTGCCGTCGAGGCCGTGGACGGCGAGGTTCATCTTGGCGAGGCGGATCGTGTCGCGGTTCTTCTCCTGGCCGAAGAAGACGACCTTCTGGGCTGTGTCGCCGCCTTCGGCCTCGATGAAATGACTCGACTGAACGAACATGCCGCCCGAGCCGCAGGCCGGATCGAAGACGATGCCGTGGTCGGGCTCGATGACGTTGACGATCGTGCGGACGATCGAGGGCGGAGTGAAGAACTCCCCGTTGTCATGGGCCTTCTGGACGGAGAACTCGGCGAGGAAGTACTCGTAGATGCGGCCGAAGAGGTCCCCCTCGGCCTGCCTGACCCGCTCGCTGTTGAAGAGCCGCATGAGATCTTCCAGGACCCTGGGCTCGAAGATCCCGTAGTCCTTCGGAAGAACGCCGGCGAGAGGCTCGAACGCCTCCTCGATGGCGGTCATCGCCTCGGTGACGAGACGGGGAAGGTCGGTGCCCCCGGCCGCAGCCCTGTCCATGATCCAGTCGTACCGGGCGCGCTCGGGAAGCCAGAGCGCGCGGCGCTTGATGTAGTCGGCCGGGAGGACCTTCCGCTTGGGCATGCGGCCGGCGGCCTGGTCGTCTGCGATCTGCTTCGATGCCGCATCGAAGCGGTTCGCGGCGTGGCGAAGGAAGATCACGCCAAGCACCGGCATGAAGTAGTCGCTCGAGGTGAGCTTCGAGTTTGCGCGGAGGTTGTCCGCGGCTTCCCAGAGGTCCGCTTCGAACTTCTCGATGTCCTTGAAGGCGTCTGTCACGGGTCGTGCTAAAGGCTACCTGCGGACGAGCCAGAGGAGAAGGGAAAGGATCACCGAGAGAAGCAGGCACGTGACGATCGGGAGAGCGAAGGTGAAACCCTCCCGCCGCACAACGATGTCGCCGGGCAGTCGCCCGAAGTAGCGCGAGAGCCACGGCCACGCCAGGCCCGCGGCCAGCAGGAGCAGGCCGAGCGCGATAAGGATCGAGCGCCACGGCGTCTGGACGGGGTCGGGCATTCCGTGAGACTATCGCCTCGTCCTCATCGCGTCGCGCGACGGTTCTCGTCGGCGGCAAACCCATGACCGAAAAATCGAAGCTTCGTGTCTTCCGCATCTGCGACCTTCCGTCCGAGGAACGCCCCCGCGAGCGGCTCCTGCGCCTCGGGCC
>JBBDKM010000016.1:0-7333 GCA_040879385.1 Thermoanaerobaculia bacterium
CGGCCTTGACCACCCAGAGATTAGTCATTATGATCTATTTGACCTTTTCTTCGAGAGGAGTGGAGGATGTCCAGGCGTGTGTCCGCGGCTCAAGTGAAGGCGCAGTTTGCCGACTGTCTCCGGTCGGCCGAAAGAGGTGATTCGGTTTTGATCACGCGCCACGGGAAGCCGGTTGCGGCCCTGGTGCCGGCAGCCGAGCTCGAGCAGCTCGAGCGGCTCCGGGCAGCGGGACCGGAGAAGGGTCTGGCCGGCATTGCGGGAGGGTGGAAGGGCTCGGAGGAATTGGTTCGCGCCGTGGGGCGCGTGAGGAGAACCGGGCCCAGGCGAACGGCCGGGTTCGACTGAGGCCGGGTGGCTTACCTCTTCGACACGGACGCGATTTCGGAGGTCCTGCGGCCGAGACCCGCCCCCGCGTATCTGCGCTGGCTTTCGAAGGTGCCGCGCGCGGAGCAGTTCACGAGCGCCGTCGTCATCGGTGAGCTTTACAAGGGAGCCTTCGGGTCCCCCAACCGCGAGAGGCACCTGGAGAACGTCGAAAAGCTCGTTTTGCCCGCCCTGACCGTTCTTCCGTACGACGTGGCGGCGGCGCGCGTTTTTGGTGAGATTCTGGCGGGCCTCTCAGTTCGGGGACGAACCCTGGCCGATGCGGATCTGCAGATCGCCGCGACGGCGATCCTTCACGGACTGGAGGTCGTGACGGGGAATCTTCGGCACTTCACCCGGATTCCCGGAATCCAGGTTCACCGAGCTCTTTCGGACGCGCGCGGGATCGCCGGGTGATCAACGACCGCGCTCGCCGGTCAAGGCTTTTCAACTGGGCCGAACGACACGGGCGTCCACGACCGTCAGCCCCCTTCGCGGCGGCTGGAGGGCCTCTGGCGAGTGGATCGGTGTCCCGTAGGTAGACCAGGGAGTTGCCGAGCTGCTGTTGCGCCACAAGGTGATCCGGCTCCTTAGGGGCCGGCCCGCCATCGACTGCCATGGGAGCACCCCTCTGGCGCCCGTTTGCACCGCTTCTCTCTCGATCGGCGACGCCGGGTTGCTGGTGGTGGTCGTGCGAGTCGGGCATCGCAGGGACGTCTACCGATGAAGGTGCGCCCTCACTCCACCGCTTTTCCGGAAGGAGGGGAAAGTCTGCGAGGTCCCGGCCTTCCGAGCACCGTGGTGGCCGGAAGTATTTGTTCCCGCCACATCCGCAGACACCTTTCCCCGGCGAATCGGAAGGCCTCCCGGCCTAGGGGTCCCACCGCGGCGTGTAGCTTCTCGCGCAGCAACGCACGCGCCCGTCGGAGTCGCGTCTTGACGGCGTCCTGGCTTAAGTTCAGGACCTCGGCGGTATCCGCAGTGCTCATTTCCTCCACCATCCGCATCACGAAAACCGTGCGATAGAGGTCGGGCAGGTCCTCGATCGCCGCCTCCATCAACGCCCTCACCTCACGAACCAGGACGCCTCTCTCCGGGTCGAGCCCGGTATCTGGATCATTCCGAGACTCCTTCGCATCGGCAGGCTCTCGCCGTGGGACGGCGCGAGCCCGGCTCTTGCGCCGACGGGCGAGAGCCTCGTAGACCCCGATCTTGGTCAGCCAGGTGGAGAATTTCGCGCGACCGGCGAACTGACCGAGCTTGCGGTACGCGCGCACGAACGTCTCCTGCACGACGTCGGCGGCCTCGTCGTCGTCTCTCAGAATTGCGTGCGCGGCCCGGTAGACCCGCTGGCTGTGCCGGTGAACGAGGATCTCGAAACGCGCGGTCTCCCCCGCGAGAACCTGTCGGACCAGCTGGTTGTCCGGCAGAAAGTCGGTCGGCTCGACCCGAACGGGCTCCTTCCTCGGCATCGCGAGAATCATAAGCCTTGGTCAGCCAGGCGGTGAACGTGGCGCGTCTAGCGGCGACGGCCCGATCGAGCCCGCGTCAGAGCGACTTCAAGTACTCGACCAGATCCTGCTTCTCCTCCTCCGTCAATTCCAGCGTCTTCACTGCGTTGTAGTGGTTCACGACGTCGAGAAGGGTCGCGAACCGCCCATCGTGGTAGAAGCCGCCCTTCGTGTGCGTCCAGAGACCCTTGAGCGGCGCAGTTCGATACCTGTGGTCTGGCGCGCGATCCGCCTGGAAGCTGTCGATTCCGATCTCGGCCGGCGTGTGCATGTTCCACCCGGGCTCGGTAAAGAGCGGCGGGACGTGACACGTGGCGCACGCCGCCTTTCCGTCCGCGGCGAAGAGTTCCCTCCCTCGGACCGCCGCGGCTGCATTGAAGCTGGCGTTCGAGGGAACAGGAGCCAGAATCGCCAGCTGATAGAAATGCAGATCCGCAAGCGTTCGGGTGATCAAGTCCGGCGTGTTGCGGACGTTGCCGAACCCGTTCGCCGCGGCGATCGGGAACTGCGCCGCATTGTCGAGGCGCGGGTCGAAAAAGGTCCCTTTGCCGTGCATCTCGAGGTTCGCGACGAATGCGTTCCAATGCGTCACCGATCCCCAGCCCGTCCAGGTGTGGAGATTGACGCCCGCCAGTCCGAAGGCCGGCGGGATCAGGGTCGCCGCGGACTTCGTATTCGCCGGCGGGTCCTGGAAAGCCTTTCCGTCGAGCACGAGCTCGGCGTCGAACTTTCCCGGACCCCAGGAGTTCAGGACTTGCCGAACCCCGTCCTGGGTGGTGCCGAGAAGGATCGCGAAGGCGGAGACGTCAGGAGCGAACGCGATGATGGCCCCGACGTTCAGATCTCGATTCGCCCAGCCGTCGAGGCGGCTGCCGATCCCGGGAGCGAAAGAATCGTTCACGGTCGAATGGCAGAGCGCGCACTGGATCCCGACGGAGGTGAGCTGGTTGACCGAGAAGAAGCCCGTCACCCCGACGACCGAGTTGAGCTGGAGGAGAGTTAGCGTCGTCGCGGGATCATTCAGGTTGATCTCTCCGCGGCGCAGTTTGTTTTGAAGCGGCCGCGGTATGGCGTCGATGTCCACTTTCAGGCCGAGCGCCAGCGCCTCAGCAGGTGTCAGACCCGGCCCGACTCCGCCGTTGGCCGCGCCGGCGATCGCGGCATCCAGGTTCAATGTGTCGCCCCAGAACGCCTCATCGCCGAAGGTGTCGAAGCGGAAGGTTTCCCGGCCCTTCTCGATCGATTGCACCGCGCTGTTCACGATTTCCTGATCCAATCTGTTCGCGAGCTGCCGGATGACTCCGTCGGGGTTGGGCTGAGTCTGAGCTCGCGCTTTTTCGGGTCGCTGCAGGATCGTGATGACGACGAAGCCGGCGATGACGAGCAGGCAAGAGAGAAGAGAACGGAGACGGATTCCTGCGCTCATACTGACTCCTTCCTACGCGGGCAAAACGCGTACCGCTGACGCCTTTCGAGTCGATTCGTTACTCCAAACCTTAGTCTCGAAGGTGAATTCTTTCTCCCACGCCCACAGGCTGCCTTGCCTCTACAGAGTCGTGAGATTCGTTTTGGTGACGACTTCTGCGAGATCTGGAGAAAGAGTGCCCCGAAGGGCCTTCCGAGTGGGCGCCGGCCCATTGACGGGGGAACTTGCGGTCCCCCGAACCCCCTGGGCGTTTTCAGCGTTCACCCCGCCTCGCGACGAGGTCTATCTCCAGGGGAGCGCCCCGGGGGAGGACGGCGACAGTCACGGTCAGGTGGGCGTGACCCGCGGCGGCTGGAGGGCCTCTGGCGAGTGGATCGGTATCCCCTACGTAGACCAGCGAGTTGCCGAGCTGCGGTTGCGCCACAAGGTGGTGGGCGCACCCCTCTGGCGCCCTTTGCGCCGCTTCTCTCCTCACTGCCGCCCCAGACCGTTGCCGCGGGAAATCAAACTTCCTAATCTTTATGGCGAGGATGTTGAGGTGGGAGAGGGCGGCGATCGCCTTGGCTCTTTTTGTCCCGAACCCGGTTAAACCTCCCCCATCCCGCCCCCAGCGGAGCCAGGATCTCGCAGGAACCGAGACGGATGCCCGGAGACAGCGACATCGCTACTCTCGAGATTTCCATTCCACCGGCGATGATCTCTTCGGTGATGCCGTCGCTGAAGTACTCATTGTCTTTGCCCGGGCTGAGGTCGGCGAAGGGCAGGACCACTATGGAAGCGTCCGTCGCTTGAGCTTCCGGTGCTGAGGGCGCCGCCTCCGCCCGATCTCGCGTCTCCTCCGATTCCTGAGCTACGGCCAGGTGCTCCCGGAGGCTCTGGAGATCGCGCGCCAGGTCGCGGGTCGAGTCGTATCGCCCCTCTGGATCCTTTGCCAGGCAGCGATCCACGATCCAGCGCAGCGGAGCGGGGGCCTTCGGGTTGACGGAGGCAAGAGCTCTTGGCTCGTCGCGGATGATTGCAACCAGAGTCTCGACGGTGCTCGCTCCGGCAAACGCGCGCTCTCCCCCTGCCATCTCGTAGAGAATCGCCCCGAGGGAAAACTGGTCGGAATGGAAGTCCACCGCACGCCCGCTCGCCTGCTCGGGAGACATGTACCCGGCGGTCCCCAGGACGACGCCCGGCTCGGTCTCGCCCGCAAGAGTCGTCGCACGGCTCCTGTCGACGCTCCCTGTCTCCGACTGCGTCAGCTTGGCCAGGCCGAAGTCCAGGATCTTGGCGAACCCGTCCTTCGAGACCATGATGTTCTCAGGCTTCAAGTCCCGATGCACGATCCCGGCCGCGTGCGCCTTGGCGAGCCCATCGGCCACTTGCGCCGCGATCGAGAGCGTCCTCTTCAAAGGGAGAGGCCCCGCCGCCAGAATCTCCCGCAGTGTCTCTCCCACGACAAGCTCGAGCGCGATGTAGGAGACCGAGTCGGCCCGCCCGATGTCGTACACGGTCACGATGTTGGGATGGTTCAGAGCCGAAGCCGAGCGCGCCTCCTGCTCGAAGCGCCTCAGCCGGTCCTCATCCGCGGAGAGCTCCGCGGGCAGGACCTTGATGGCCACCTCCCGCGCGAGCCGCGTGTCGCGCGCCCGATAGACCTCCCCCATCCCGCCCGCTCCGAGCGCGGATAGGAGCTCGTAGGGCCCCAGGCGCGTGCCCGCGGGGAGAGCCATGAAGATGCTGGATTCTATCCGGCGCGCCGAATCCGCGCCGGATGCTTCAGTCTTCTTCGGGCCGGGGCTCTCCCAACAGGTCGGTCAAGTCGTAAGAGCCGCCGCCGAAGTGGAGTGTCAGGGTCCGTTCCCCGAAGACCGCCCGTTCGAGTGAGAGATCCACTCCCGGCGGCATCCAGTCGTTCAAGTTGACTACCATGATGCGGTCTTCGGGGTAGTAGGTTAAGAGACCCGGCGGCGCCTTCTGGACGAGATAGTCCGGGGAGGTTAGCTCAGCGGTAGAGCGCCTGTTTTACACGCAGGATGGGGCTTCCGCCCGACGACCCGACCCGCCGCGGGGAGCGGCGAAGAGACTAGAGTCCCAGCAGCGCGAGCTCGTCGAGAAGGATGGCGATGCGGGGGTGGGCGGCCAGCTCCGTGTAGAGCCAGCCGTGCTGCTCCTGGAGATTCGCGAGCCCCTCCTTGAGCGCCGCCGCGTCCCTCGAGGCAGCCGCCGCTCGGACCTTCGCGATCGCTTCGCGCCCGGCCTCGTCCAGCCGGCCTCCGACCTTCTGGTCGAGGTCGTCGAAGGACTGGTGGACGCGGGAGGCGTGGTCGTCGGAAGGCTTGTCGGCCATCGCGCCGAGATTATCAGAGCAGCCGCGGCAGGTCCGCCAGCGAGTCGAGGACCGCGTCGGGGCGGATCGCCGAGCCGTCGAGGTCGGAGGCGCGGAACTTCCCGGTGCGCACGAGAATGCCCCGCATTCCGGCCGCCTGGGCGCCGGCGACGTCCGACTCGAGGTCGTCCCCGATGACGGCCGTCCGCTCCGGCGCGGCGCCGAGGAAGGTGAGCGCCGCCGCGAAGAACTCGGGCGAAGGCTTTCCCACGAGGTGCGCGGACCGGCCGGTCGCGTACTCGAGCGCGGCCGCGAACGCGCCGACGTCGAGAACCAGGCCGTCCTTCGCGCGCCAGTAGCGGTTGCGCGCGAGGGTGACGAGCTCGGCGCCGGCGAGCACGTTGCGAAACGCGCGGTTCAGCCGCGCGAACGTCGTCTCCTCTCCCATGTCCCCGAGCACCACGGCCTGCGGCGCGTCCTCGTCCGCTTCGACGCCGGGGAAGTCCTCCCGGACGGCGGGGCGCACGAGCAGGTGGCAGCGGGTGTAGCCGCGGCTTTCGAGATATGCGCTCGCCGCGCTCGGAGCCGTGAAGATCCGCTCGGGGGGAGCGTCGAGGCCCATCTGCGAGAGCTCGCGGGCCACCGCGGCGCGGGGGCGCCCGGTCGTGTTGGTGACGAAACAGTGCGCAATGCCGCGCGCCGAAGTGGCGGCCAGCGCCTCCGCTGCCCCCGGGACGATCCGTCCGTCCTCGGAGACGGTGCCTTCCAGGTCGACGAGGAGAGCCGAGAGCCCGGCGACGCGGTTCACGGCCCCGAAGGCTCGTCTCCGCTCATCTGCTCGTAGAGCGTCAGGAGAGCCTGGGTGCCTTCCTCGCCGCGGCCCTGCGCTTCGAGGGCAGAGAGGAGCTGGTGCGCGAGCGCCACGCCCGGCAGCGGCACGCCCTTCTCGCGCGCCGTCTTCAGAACGATCGCGAGGTCCTTCTGCTGGTGCTTGATCGCGAAGGCGGGCCGGAAGTCGCGGTCGATCATCTTGCGCCCGAGGACCTCGAGCATCCAGGAGGCGGCCGCGCCGCCCAGGAGCGCTTCGTGGAGCGCGTCGAGGGGCAGCCCCGCTTTCCGGGCGAACGCGATCGTCTCGGAGACCGCGACGAGGTTGCCTGCGACGGCGATCTGGTTGGCCGCCTTGCCGAGCTGCCCTGCCCCCGCGGGGCCCAGATGCGTGATGCGCTTGCCCATCGCGAGCAGCACGGGCCGCGCCTTCTCGAGTGCGTCGTCCTCTCCGCCGACGAAGAAGGTCAGCGCGCCCTCGACGGCGCCCTTCTGGCCTCCGGAGACGGGAGCGTCCAGGAACGCGATCTGCGCGGCCGCGAGCCGGCCGGCGATCCCGCGCGCGGCCTCCGGAGCGATCGTGGAGCAGTCGATCACGACGGTTCCCGCGGCGGCGCCTCGAACTGTTCCGCGCGGGCCGAGGTGCACCTCTTCGACCTCGGGCGAGTCGGGCAGGCACGAGACGACGACGTCGCTTGCGCGGCCGACCTCCTCCGGGCTTTCGCAGAACTGCGCGCCGAGCTCTTCGGCCAGCGTCCTCGCTTTCGACGCCGTCCGCGAGGCGACCGCGAGCGCGAACCCGGCCTTCGCGAGGTTTCTCGCCATCGGAGCGCCCATCGTCCCCAGGCCCACGAATCCCACGCGTGTCATCGGGCGCACGTTACAGGGGTC
>JBBDKM010000017.1:0-44139 GCA_040879385.1 Thermoanaerobaculia bacterium
GAGGTCGGCCTTCTCATCCCATCTCGGTTACTTCGGGAGACTTCGCGCGCCGCGACCAGAGCCGAGAACCAGAACTCTGGGAGACTTCGCGCGCCCGTGAACCGGGCGAAAACCTACAATCTCGCCATGATTGACCTTTCGTCACTCTTCGGACAGATCGACATCTACCTCTTCGATCAGCTCCTCCGTGGCCGAATCGGCCCTGGCATGACCGTGCTCGACGCAGGCTGCGGCCATGGACGTAACCTCGTCTTTTTCCTGCGCCAGGCCTACCAGATCTCTGCCGTCGATCCCGACCCGGACGCTGTCCGCGCTGTGCGGTCGCTCGCCGGAAGACTCGCCCCGCAGCTTCCTCTCTCGAACTTCCGGGCGGAAGCAGTGGAGTCCAGCAGCTTTCCGGATCACGCCGCCGACGTCGTCATCAGCAGCGCCGTTCTCCACTTCGCCCGAGACGAGTCGCACTTCCAGGCGATGCTTCGCGGCACCTGGCGCCTCGTCAAGCCTAACGGCCTCTTCTTTTGCCGCCTCGCATCGTCCATCGGAATGGAAAGCCGCTTCACGTCACTGGGCGGGCGACGATTCGCCCTGCCCGACGGCACCGAGCGATTTCTTGTCGACGAACCGTATCTTCTCGAGCTCACGTCTGGACTGGGGGGAGCTCTGGCCGACCCTCTGAAGACCACCGTGGTTCAAGATCGCCGGTGCATGACGACATGGGTGCTGAGAAAAGTCGCCTGACCTCTCGTATAGTCCGTACCACTATGAGCGAACCCGCCGTCGATGCCACCGCTTCCGCGCGTCTGACCGTGGAGCCCTCGGACCTCGCCAACACGCTGAACCTGGAGCCCGGGGACGACTTCCCGCCCGTGTTCGCAACGTCCCGAATGATCGGTCTCATGGAGGTGGCGGCCGCGCGTGTTCTGCGGCCACATCTCGGTGAGGGTGAGGCCTCCGTAGGCGTCTCCGTCGACGTCGTTCACACGGCCGCCACTCCGCCGGGTGCCACCGTGACCGCGACTGCGAAGTTCGTCGGGCGGGAGGGGAAGCTCTTCGTCTTCGAGGTCTCGGCGGCGGACAACGCCGGCGAGATCGGCCGGGGCACGCACAAGCGCGCGGTCGTCAACAGCGAAAGAATCATTGCACGTGCGGCTCCTCGCGGAGCGTCACCCTAGCCGTCGCTCTCGCTTGCTCGGGACCTGCGCCCTCCGGGCGCAACGACTCGTGGCTCGCCCGGATGCGGGCTCGACCGCGAGCCTGGTCCCTCGCTGCGCGCTCGCTCCCGCGGCGCAAGGCTCCTCCGCTCGGTGACCTCGCGGAGACTCCTCGCGCCGCGAACTGAAAGCGGACTGGGACCTTCAGAGCTCGGGGCCGGCAGAAGCGTTATTGTCGGAAAGGGGGCGAAGAGATCCGCGGTCTATCGAGCTGCCCTGCTCACAATTCACAAATCGCAACTCACAAATCCCTTCGGCGCCTGATGCTCAAGAACCAGGCTTCCACCGCAACACCAGATTTCGCGCCGCGGCGACTTCGTCGACGCGCCGGACCGGCATCGTGTGGGGGGCGTTCAATACGATTTGCGGATCTTCCTCGACCTCGCGCGCGATTTCGCGCATCGCATGGATGAAGGCGTCGAGGCTCGCCCTTCCCTCCGTTTCGGTCGGCTCGATCATGAGAGCGCCGTGAACGATGAGTGGGAAGGAGATGGTCGGGGGATGGAAGCCGTAGTCCATCAGTCGCTTGCCGATGTCCACGTTGTGGACGCCGCGCTCGACCTGCTTCTTGTCCGAGAAGACGATCTCATGGAGCGTGGGCGTGTCGTACTTGAGATGGTAGAGGCTGGCGAGCCTGGCGCGGATGTAGTTCGCGTTCAATACGGCGCCCTGCGCGACTTCCCCGATCCGATTCCCGTACGACACGATGTAGGCCAGCGCGCGGACGAACATCCCGTAGTTGCCGAAAAACGTTCGCAGCCTTCCGATCGAGTCGGGGCGCTGGAGGTCGAGAACGTACGTCCCGTCGGGCCGCCGCTCGATCGTCGGACGCGGCAGGTACGGCACGAGCTTCTCGCAGACGGCCACCGGGCCCGAGCCGGGACCCCCTCCTCCGTGCGGTGTCGCGAAGGTCTTGTGGAGGTTCATGTGCATGACGTCGATACCCATCAACCCGGGCTTGGCGATCCCGACGAAAGAGTTGAAATTCGCACCGTCGCAGTAGAGGTATCCCCCCTTGCCGTGCACGATCTCGGCGATCTCGAGGATCCGGTCCTCGAAGATCCCGAGCGTGTTCGGAACCGTCAGCATCAGCGCCGCGACATCCTCGGTCATCGCCTCTTCGAGCACGTGGAGATCGAGCGTCCCGCGAGCGTTGGACTTCAGCTCCCGAACCGTGTAGCCGGCGAAGTGCGCGGACGCGGGGTTCGTGCCATGCGCGGAGTCGGGGATCAGCACGGTCCTGCGGGGGTTTCCTTCCTTCGCCAGAGCGGCCCGCACCATGAGGATCCCGGCAAGCTCTCCCTGCGCTCCGGCGGAGGGCTGAAGCGTGACGCGGGTCAGGCCCGTCAGCTCGATCAGAGCCTTCTCGAGCCGCCAGGCCAGCTCGAGCGTTCCCTGCGAGACTTCCTCGGGCGCGAGCGGATGCGCGGCGGCGAAGCCGGCAAGACGCGCCATCTCTTCGTTGATGCGCGGGTTGTGTTTCATCGTGCAAGAGCCGAGCGGGTAGAGTCCCTGGTCGATCGAGAAGTTGAGTTGGGACAGCCGTGTGAAGTGACGAGCGACCTCGACCTCCGTGATTTCGGTTTCTCCCGCAATCTCCGGCCGCAAGAGCCCTCGAGGGATCGCCGTGACGTCGGGAACATCCAGCGGCGGCAGCGAATAGCCGACCTTCCCTTGCCCGGAGAGCTCGAAGACCAACGGCTCATGGCGAGGCCCGGGATCGAGCGGATCGCGCGGCACGGGCGTCTTTTCTTCGACCTCGAGGCTCACCGCTCCCGTCCGATCTCGGAAAGCGCGGACACGAGACGATCCATCTCTTCGCGTGTGTTCATCTCCGTCACCGCGACCAGGAACCGGTTGACCGGGCCCGCGCCGAAGCGCGACAGCGGTACGCCGGCGAGAATCCCGCGCCGCGCGAGCTCCGCGATCATCGGCGCCGCGGCTCGCGGTCCCTCGACCAGAAACTCGTTGAAGGTCGGGCCCGGATACGGCAGCCGGTACTCGGGAAGCGCGGAGATCCGGCCCTTCAGGTATTCCGCCTTCGCGTGGCTCTGCTGAGCGACCTCACGCAAGCCATGTTTTCCCAGAAGCGACATGTGGATGTTGGCGGCGAGCGCCATCAGTCCCTGGTTGGTGCAGATGTTCGAGGTCGCCTTCTCGCGCCGGATGTGCTGCTCGCGGGTCGAGAGCGTCAGACAGAATGCGCGGCGCCCCTCGGCGTCGCGCGTTTGCCCGACGAGGCGACCCGGGATCTGACGCTGGTGCGCCGTCCGGCACGCCAGGAAACCGAGGATGGGACCGCCATTGTGCATCGGGACCCCGAGCGACTGCGCCTCGCCGCACGCGATGTCGATGCCCTTTTCCCCCGGCGAGGCGAGCAGCGCCAGCGACGCCGCCTCGGCGACGACGGCGAGCCCGAGGGCTCCCTTCGCGTGCGCCGCGGCCGAGGCTGCGATCCAGTCCTCCACGATGCCGTAGAAGTTGGGGGACTGCACCGCCACCGCGAAGGTCTTCTCGTCGATTTCGGCGGCGAGCGCCGCGGCGTCGGTCGCGCCGTCCGGACCGACGGCGACCTCCACGACCTCGATAGCGAGGTTCGCGAGGTACGTTCGGACAGTCTCCCGGTACTCCGGATGGACCGCCTGGGAAAGGACCACCTTCGTACGACCCTTGGAGAGGCGCTCGGCCATCAGCAGCGCCTCGACCAGCGCCGAGGCCCCTTCGTAAAGCGAGGCGTTGGCGACGTCGAGACCCGTCAGCAGGCAGATGTGTGTCTGGAACTCGAAGATCGACTGCAGAGTGCCCTGGGAGACTTCCGGCTGGTAGGGCGTGTACGCGGTCAGCCATTCGGACCGGTACAGCATCTGGTCGGCGATCGCGGAAATATAGTGGTGGTAGAGACCCGCACCCAGGAAGAACGCTGTCTCTCTCGCGTTCGCGTTCTTCTTCGCGAGATTTCCGAACATTCGGCGGACCTCGATCTCCGAGAGAGGCGGCGGCAGACTCGGCGCCTGACGGACCGAGGCCGGAATGGAGACGAAAAGATCGTCGACTGAGGAAACGCCGATCGCGGCGAGCATTTCCGCCCGGTCGGCGTCGGAGGTTGGGAGGAATTTCACTTCGCCTTCTCTTCGCTCTGGACGTACTCGCCGTAATCTTCCGCCGACATCAGCCTCTTGACCTCTTCGTCGGAAGAAAGCTTCAGCTTGATGAGCCAGCCGTCGCCGTACGGATCGTCGTTGACGATGCCGGGTTGGGCGACGGCGGATTTGTTGACCTCGACGACCTCCCCGGACAGGGGGGTATAGAGCTCGGAAACCGCCTTGACCGACTCGACGGTGCCGAACTCAGCTTCGGCGTCATAGACGTGTCCGAGCTCGGGCAGCTCGAGATACACGATCTCGCCGAGTTCCTTCTGGGCGTGATCCGTGATCCCGATCGTGCCGATCTCCCCGTCGATCCGGACCCACTCGTGGCTCTTGGTGTAGTGCAGGTCTTCAGGATTCATGCCGGCACTTCCTTTTTCCTCTTGTAAAAGGGGGTTTCGACGACGCGGGCGAGAGCCTCGCGCCCACGGATGTCGACGGAAAATTCGGTCCCGACGCCACTGGCGGAGGAAGGGAGCAGCACCAGGCCGATCGGCTTTCCCAGGGTGGGCGAATGCGTTCCGGAGGTGACGACGCCCGCACCCGCCGGCGTCTTGGCGGAATAGCCATGCCGCGCGATGCCCCGGTCGACCATTTCGAAGCCGACGAGCTTGCGGGGCACTCCCGCTTCTTTTTGGCGCTCGAGTGCGTCGCGGCCGATGAAGTCACCCTTGTTCATCTTCACGATCCAGGAGAGGTCCGCCTCCAAGGGGGTCACCGTGTCGTCGATGTCGTTGCCGTAGAGCGCCATTTTCGCCTCCAGACGCAGCGTATCGCGCGCGCCCAGTCCGCACGGCACAACGCCCTCTGGCCGGCCCGCCTCCAGCAGGCCGCGAAAGACCTTTTCCGCGGCCTCCGACGCAACGCATACCTCGAAGCCGTCCTCTCCCGTGTATCCGGTCCGCGACACGATCGCCGTCTCGCCCAGCACCTTCATGGTGCGGAAGCCATAGTAGTGGAGGTCGGAGGGGTCGCTGTCGGCGACGCGCACCACGAGGCGCACCGCAAGCGGTCCCTGAACCGCGATCAGCGCACAGGCGTCGGTCTTGTTTTCCAGACGCAGTTGCCCCCGCGAGTGCGAGCGCGCCCACTCGAAGTCCTTGGGAGTATTGCCCGCGTTGACGACGAGCATGTAGGAGTCTTCCTTGCGCCGATACACGAGCAGATCGTCGACGAACGTACCGGCCTCCGTCAGAAAGGCGGAGTACTGGCAGCGGCCGTCAGCGAGCTTGCCGATGTCGTTGGGCGTGAGCCTCTGGAGCGTCGCAAACGCGTCCGGTCCGGTGAACTCGAACTCTCCCATGTGCGAGACATCGAAGAGGCCGACCCGCTCCCGGACGGCTCGGTGCTCTACCAGAATCCCCTCGTACTGCACAGGCATCTCCCACCCTCCGAAGTCGACCATCTTCGCGCCGAGCTCTCGGTGAAGGGAGTTAAGAGGGGTTCTCTTGAGCGGTGTTGCTTGCATGGGCACAGACATGAGAAGCTGGAAGTTAGCACAACGAGCCGGAAGGCGGAAAGCCGGGAGATTCCTGATCCCAGGAGCTTTGGCAAGCTCATGAAGGGTGAGCTCGACCTTCCGCTGTGGCGGGCTCACTGCTCTTGCCGTGGTTGATATCCTCACGCGGGGAGATTTTAATGCGCAAGGTCCTCCACGCGGAAGAGGGGAAAGTCGGCATCGTTCTGCTGCAAGGGAAGCAGCGCAAGGCTCCCCACGGACGTGTCGGATCGCTGGCGCAGAAGCTGAAGGGAGCGGGTTATCTCGTGGCAACTTCCGAGATGCCGTGGTCCAGCGGGTAACATCCTCCGGCCCGGGGCAATTTCTTTGAAAAGGCTCGAGCCCACTTCTGCCGCGGACCTCTATCTGACTCAGGGCACGAGATGACGCATGCCGACACGATGGGAGGCGGCGTGGCGAGGTTTGAAGTCCTCGGATCTCGACTGGAATACCGATGGATCGGACCGCCGCCCGAGGACGCACCGACGATCGTGTTCCTGCACGAGGGTCTCGGCTGCCTCGCGATGTGGCGTGACTTTCCCGACCGCATGTCGGCGGCGACCGGGTGCGGCGCGCTCGTCTACAGCCGGATGGGCTATGGCGCGTCCGATCCAGTGCGTGGGCCGCGGCCGGTTCGCTTCATGCACGACGAAGCGCTCGACGTGCTCCCCGCTGTCATCGAATATTTCCAGCTCGAGGCGGTCATCCTGTTCGGCCACAGCGACGGCGCGTCGATCGCTGTCATTCATGCTGGCGCGCGGCTGGGACCCATTCGGGCCCTGGTCCTCGAGGCACCGCACGTCTTCGTCGAACCCGTCTGCATCGAAAGCATCAAGCGAATCGCTCGAGCTTACGAGACGACAGGCCTGCGAGAGCGGCTCGGACGCTATCACGGCGGCAATACCGACTCGATGTTCCGAACTTGGACCGACGTGTGGCTCCGACCCGGGTTTTGGCAGTGGAACATCGAAGAGTACTTGCCGTCAATCGAGAGTCCCGTGCTGGTCGTGCAGGGCGAGGACGACACGTACGGCACCCTCAGGCAGGTCGATGCCGTTGTGACGCAGGTCAACGGTCCGGCCGAATCGCTGGTGCTGGCACGCTGCGGCCACTCCCCGCACTTCGATCAGCCGGACGAGGTGCTCGAAGCAGCTGGCCGATTTGTCCGACGGACGGTCGATCTCCAACGTTGAGGTCGCCGGAGAACGCGTCAGCGCTCTGCTGACGAATGCGCTGACAGTCGCCTTCGTGCTTCTCGCAATCGGCTGTGGGACGAGGCTCACGCCTGAGAGCGAAAGGGCGGGGGTGACCCCGGAACGTCCGGACATGCCCTGGGGTGGCGCAGACGTGAGAGCGATTGCGCCCGGATTTCGATCACTCACCCCGGGGACGCGGAAATTCTTGCGAGTTGTGGAACGAAGCCCTGGGAGCCGGTTCCCCCTCCCCTCAACTGTGATATTGGATTGCCTGTGCCGGCTTTCTCTCTCCCGCGTCCCCTTTCGGCGATCTTAACTCTGACTCCGGATCCGACTGCCGGCCTCCCCGCGCGCGGGGGTCGGGAAACCAGCTAGGGAACGGTCCTGATGCTCTGCGCGCAAGAGATCTCCGTCACCGGCGCTTCAGGGCGCATCTGCCGCGTCCTGCTCCACCTGAGAGGAGCCGGGCGCCCGAGACACGTCTACATAGCGGGTGAGGTAGCGCTGCGTCCCGATCTCGGTGCTGACCCGGTCTCGCCGAGCAGGGCGCCCAGCCTGAAAGCGCGCACCGGCCAGAAAGCGCGTCGCGGGCGAGGGAGACGCATCGCCGAGGGTCGGCCATGATCGTCGTCATGAAGATGCAGGCGTCGGAGGCGGAGATCGAAAAAGTCCTCGCGCGCATCCGGGAGCTCGGCCTCGCACCGCATCTCTCCCGCGGGGAGGAGCGCACCGTCATCGGCGTCGTCGGGGACGACCGCCGCATCGCGGACGCCGGGATGTTGGAGGCCCTGCCGGGTGTCGCCGAGTGCCTCCGCGTCTCAAGACCCTTCAAACTCGCCTCCCGGGACTTCATGCCCGGATCCACTGTCGTCGAGGTTGGGGAGGCGTCAAACGCGGTCGAGGTAGGGGGACGGAGGATCGTGATCGCCGCCGGCCCGTGCGCCGTGGAGAGCTGGGAGCAGCTCGAGGAAGTCGCGGTCGCGGTGAAGAGCTGCGGCGTCCGGCTCTTGCGCGGCGGCGCCTTCAAGCCCCGCACGAGCCCGTACTCCTTCCAGGGGCTTGGCGAGGAGGGTTTGAAGCTTCTCGCCCGAGCCCGCGAGGTCACGGGACTTCCGGTGGTCACCGAGGTCATGACGCCCGAGGCGGTACCGCTCGTCGAGCGGTACGCCGACTGCCTTCAGATCGGCGCCCGCAACATGCAGAATTCCAACCTCCTGCAGGCCTGCGGCAGGGCGAAGAAGCCGGTGCTCTTGAAGCGCGGCTTCGCCGCGACGCTCGAGGAATTCCTGATGGCGGCCGAGTACATCCTCTCCAGCGGAAACCGCAACGTGATCCTCTGCGAGCGGGGGGTGCGGACCTTCGAGACAGCTACGCGGAACACGCTGGATCTCTCGGCGGTGCCGCTCCTGAAGGAGTGGTCGCATCTGCCCGTGCTCGTGGACCCCAGCCACGGCACCGGGCATTCCTCGCTCGTCCCGCCGATGGCGCGCGCGGCGATCGCGTGCGGCGCCGACGGGCTTCTCATCGAGGTCCACCCGCACCCCGAGCGCGCTCTCTCTGATGGGCCACAGTCACTCACGCCCAAACTCCTTGCCGAGACCCTTGCGGGCGTCACCGCCATCGCGGCCGCAGTGGGGCGAGCGTCATGAGCCGTTTCGATGTCGCTATTGCGTGGTCGGGCTCGGCATCAAGGGAGGCTCGCTCGCTCGGGCTCTCAGGTCCCCGGATCCGAGCCGGCGCCTCATCGCAGTCGAGCCGCACAGAAGCACGCGCGAGCGAGCTTCGGCGGATACCATCGCCGATCTCCTTCTCCCGGCTCCGGCGCTCGCCGAATGCGGGATCGTCGTTCTCTGCGCTCCAGTCGCCGAAATCCTGGAGCTCCTCGATCCCGTTTCGCAGCAGATGGCCGATGAGGCAATACTGACCGACATCGCGCCAGTCAAGGAGGTCCATCATCGCGATGGCTCGCTCGAAGGTGCGCTCCCGCCGCTCGAGTACGCCGACGACCTCGAGAACCGGCGCTGCAGCAAAGCCATCAAGCGGCGCGAGAACTACCGCAAGCAGCAGGCAGCCGCTGCCGAGCCGCCGAGCCGGGAGGAGTACACCCATCTCTCCCGTATCCACGCCGCGCAGGATCATCCGGGGTTCTCGGGGCGACTGGTGTCGGAGCTCGTCACGAGCAACTGGGAGCGGATGTACCCGGAGCAGGAGAACGTGCCGCAGAAGATCTTCGGCGGGTATCTCATCCGGCGCGCCTTCGAGCTCGCCTCGATCAACGCCGAGGAGATCGCGCCGGACCGGCCGGTTATCCTCCGCGTCAACCGGGTCAACTTTCTTCAACCGGTGCGCCTGGGGGACAAGCTGCACTTCGTCAGCCGGGTCGTCTACATGGGTTCGACGTCAATCTGCGTCGAGGTCAACATCGAGCGCGTCAGCCGGGATCGTGTCACGAGGGCGCTCTCGAACACCGGCGTCTTTACGTTCGTCAACGTGGACCAGGGCATGATCCCGAGGTCCGTCCCGCCCGTCTATCCAACGACGTACGCCGAGGATGCGCGGTACCTCGAGGCCTACAGGCGCAACCGCCGGCACAGAGCGCACCAGTCCTCACGGGGGCGGTTTCGCGCGGAAACATCCGCCGAACGGAAAGACGAGAACACGATCAGCTAGGCGTGCGAGGCGGCGGTTACGTCTTCGCTTTCTTGAGCTTCGTTTGGCTGTCGGCGTTGCCGACCACGGGGTGAACGGGGTCAGGTCTGTGAAAATGTGAGTTTGCCGACGGGCAGAGACGCAGCTCCTTTCAACGGGCGGCCCTAAGGATCGGGGAACGTCGGAATCCCGTCCTCCGCGGGGGTCCGGGTTGATCAACGACCGGCCTCGCCGGTCAGGGCGCCTCAAGCGGACAGGACGACCCGGGCGTCCACGACCGTGAGCCCCTTCTCGTGCACGATGACCGGATTCAAGTCCATCTCCTCGATCTCCCCGTGTCTCGCCACGAGGTCGGAGACCTGGACGAGAAGCCGAGCAAGCGCCGCCACGTCGGCGGGCTTCCCTCCACGCACTCCCTGGAGCAACCTCGCTCCGCGGGTTTCTTCGATCATCTCCGCCGCGTCCGACTCTTCGAACGGAACGATCCGAAACGAGACGTCGCGGAGGACCTCGACCAGGGTGCCTCCCATGCCGAACATCACGGCATGGCCGAACTGGAGATCGCGGGTCACCCCGACGATGATCTCGTGTCCCGATCGAGCCATCGCGCTCACGAGGACTCCGCCCTGGCGCGCGCCGAGTCGCTGCACGATGTCGGCGAGATCCTGGAATGCCTTCCGGACTCCCGCTTCGTCTTTCACGTTCAGGAGGACTCCCCCGACGTCGCTCTTGTGCGTCACGTCCAGGGAGTTCATCTTCACCGCGACGGGATACTCGATCTCCCGCGCGGCGGCGACGGCCTCCTCCTCGGTGCTCGCCTGCCGCGAAGGTACGACGCGGATTCCCTCGCGCTCCAAGAACCCGATCGAGTCGGCCGGCGAGAGGGACTTTCCGGCTGACGCGGGAGCGGCAGCCGCGAGAGAAGCCTCCGCCGGCCGGGGAAAGCGATCGCGGGCGAAGCGGGCATGGCAGGACAATGCCTTGACGGCGCGCTCCGGCGTGGGGAAGACCGCGATTCCCTTCTCGTGAAGGAGAAGCCGCTCGGCCCGTTCGACGTCCGCGCCGCCCAGATATGCCACGAGGTCGGGCCGGCCCGGCTCCATGATCTCCGACGCGCCGGGGATCGGATCCCCGAAGATCGTCATGACCACGTCGTATTGTCCTCGTGAGGCGCCGAGGACGCGGCGGTAGCGCTCGGCATCGGTGTCGCCCGTCAGGTCGAGCGGGTTGCCGACGATGCAATGAGGCGGCAGGATTTCCCGCAATCGTGATGCCAGAGGACCCGGGAGGGGGGTGACGCGAAACCCGTTCTCTTCCGCCACGTCCGTGGCAATGATCGCGGATCCTCCGGAGCTCGTGACGATGAGCATCCGCGGCCCGGCGGGGGCAGGGACATAGGCCAGGGCCTTGGAGAAATCGTACAACTCCTCCAGCGAGGCGGCGCGGTGGACCCCGAACTGCCGGAAGACGGCGTCGTAGATCTCGTCTTTGCCTGCGAGCGACCGGGTGTGCGACTCGGCGGCCTTGCGTCCCTGCTCGGTCCGTCCGGCCTTGAAGATCACGATGGGCTTCTGACATTTCTTGACGGCGGTGAGGAATTTCCGGGCGTCCTTCACTCCCTCGATGTACAGGGTGATCACCTTCGTGTTCGGATCGGAGGCGAAGAACTCGATCAGGTCGGCCTCGTCCACGTCGACCCTGTTTCCCATGCTCACGAACGCCGAGAAGCCGAGCTTCTCCTCGGCGGCCCAGTCGGCCAGCGCCGCGCCCACGGTCCCGCTCTGCGATGCGATGGCCATCGCGCCTCTCCGGGTGATGAGGGGCCAGGAGGCGCAGAGGCCGTGGTACGGGTAGTTCACGCCCTGACAGTTCGGTCCGACGACACGGATGCCGCACCGGGACGCGTTGCCCGCGAGCTCCTCCTGGAGACGGGCTCCGTCCGCCCCCGATTCGGCAAACCCTCCGGTGATGACGATGGCCGCCCGGACCTTGCGCTCGCCGAGCTGGAGAATGGCGCCGGGGACGGAGGCCGCCGGAATGATGACGACGGCCAGATCGGTGCCCGATGGGATTTCGTCCACCGATTTGACGGAAGGCACTCCGAGGATCGTTTCTCCCTTGGGGTTGACGGGGATGACCTGGCCGCCGAAACCCGCGCCCAGGATATTCTTGAAGATCTGGAATCCCATCTTCTCCGGCTTTGCGGAGGCGCCGATGACGGCGAGGCGGTTGGGGCGAAAAAGCGCCTGGAGGGAGTCACTCATGATCGCTCCTTCGGATCGTGTCCGGAAGACTATCGCGGGAGGGTGCCCGAAGCCACGGCGGCCGTCCGGGGAGGAAGGGCGGCTGCGCCGTCTGTGCTCTTAGAATGAAGCGTCGGCAAGTCAACAGGAGATGAAGAGAGGATGGCCATGACGTACGAGTTCTTGAGAATACGCACGGAGGAGCGCGTTGCCTGGCTTGAATACCAACGTCCACCGCTCAATGCCTTCGAGTGGAAGATGCTCCGCGAGGTCCCGGCAGCGTTGGACGCCCTCCTTGCAGACTCGGAGGTTCGCGTCATCGTTTTCGCCAGTGCGCTCGAGAAATACTTCTCCACCGGGGCGGATCTCCGCGTCCTGCAAGCGATGGGGCAGAAGGACATGCGGGAATGGGTCGAGACCTGTCACGCACTCGTCCGCCAGATGCGTGAGGCCAGGAAACCGCTCCTCGGCGCCATTCATGGGACCGCCGTCGGCGCTGGACTGGAAATAGTCCTGCACTGTGACGTCCGTTTCGCCGCGGTGAACGCACGGCTTGGACAGCCAGAGATCAACATCGCGTTCATCCCGCCAGTGGGCACCACGCAATCCGTGCCCAGACTCCTTGGACGTTCACGTGCCTTGCGGTTCCTCTATGAAGGGACACTCGTCTCGGCCGAGGAAGCCCGCGGGATGGGACTCGTGGACTTCGTGGTGCCCCCTGAACGGCTCCGCGAAGAAGTTCAGGCGTATGCGGCTGCTCTCGCTCGCAAGTCAGCAGAAGCCCTCGCAGCCATCCGCCGCTGCATCACGACAGGGCTCGAGATGCCCTATGAGGATGCACTTGCCGTCGAACTCGAGGCGGCGGTGCATCTCTCCGGTACTCCCGACTTCTCCGAGGGGCTGCGCGCCTTTTTCGAGAAGCGGCCGCCAAAATGGGAGTAGCCTTCGCCGATGTGCGGCCATCGCGCCAAGAAATCCTCCGGGACTTCCTGCGAGCCGGAGCAGATCGTCGCGGGCGCCGGCCAACGCGTCACTGGCCGGCCGGAAGCTTGCTCGTGAACTCCCCGCGCATCAAATCGAAGACGCGAAGCATCTCCGTAACGGTACGCGGAACGTAGTCCGATTTGAGGTAGACCCAGCCGGTCTCGCGATAAAGCTTCCGGCCGCGGATCCGGGCAAAGGCCAGGCGCTTGTGGCGCAAGTCGGAAGCGACGGCCGCGTGGGAAAGAACCGTGATCCCGATCCCGCTCGCGACCATCGCCTTGATGATCTCCGCGTTCTCCGTCTCCATGGCGATGTCCGCGGAGACGCCCTCCTCCCGCAGGAAGCTCTCGATCGTCTCGCGAGTTCTCGAACCGGTCTCGTAGAGAATCAGGGGGAATTTCCCGATCTCCCGCGCATCCACGACACGCTTGTGCGCGAGAGGGTGTCGCGGCGCGGTCACCACGACTATCTCCTCCTTCAAGACCGGGATGACCTCCAGGTCTTTCGCGATCACCGGAAGGGTAAGGAGCGCCAGGTCCATCGCGTGGCCGCGCAGCTTCCCGAGAATCACCTCCGAGCTCCCGGAACTGACGCGCAAATCCACGTCCGGGTGGAGTCTCCGATATGTCTTCAGGAGACGCGGCAAGACATACATGCACACGCTCATGCCGCCCGCCAGACGCAGGCGCCCCCGGCGCAGCTCGTGGACATCCGAGAGCTGTTCCGCGACTTGCTGCATTTCCCGGAAAACCTTGTAGGCGGTTCTGACGAGGATCTCCCCCGGGTGGGTCAGCGAGACGCGGCGGCCGTCGCGGTGGAAGAGCGGGCCTCCGAGCTCCTTTTCGAGCAGGCCCACCTGCCGGCTGATGGCAGACTGGGAGACGTGCAGCCGCTCCCCCGCGCGCGTGAAGCCGCCTTCCTCGGCGACGGCCAGGAACATCTCGAGCTGGCGGATGTCCATCGAGCGACCCTCCGGCTGGCATATCAGTATGGTATGAGGAGGAACCGACTCATTCTAATTTCTTTCTGATAGTTCCTGTCGGCCGAGGGCCTCGCGGCCCCGGCCCGCGGGAGGCGGCCACGTCCATATCGAAAACGCATGGATTCAATCATTTAATTCTACTTCACTCATGGCTGCCGTCCCCTCCATGCTCCGGGAACGGGAGGCGGCGGCCGTGAACCACCGGGAGAGATCCGAGAAGGGGGCCGGGCTCTATGATCCGGCCTTCGAGCACGACGCGTGCGGCATCGGCTTCGTGGCAGACCGGACGGGGGGAGCGAGCGCGGAAGTCCTGGCGCTCGCCCTGCAGGCGCTCTCGCGCATGGCGCACCGCGGAGCCGTGGACGCGGACGGCCTCACGGGGGACGGCGCCGGGGTCACGACGCAGATTCCCCACGCGCTTCTCGCCGACGAGCTCGCCGAACGGGGCGCCTGCCTGCCGGAGCCGGGCCGCCACGCCGTCGGGCTTCTGTTCCTTCCGGCGCGGGAGGACGAGCGGCGCGTCTGCCGCGAGTCTGTCGAGGGCGTGCTCCGCGCGATCGGTCTGCCGCTGCTCGCCTGGCGCAAGGTCCCGATCCGCGAGGAGGTGCTCGGGCCCAAGGCGCGAGCCTCCCGCCCGGCGATCCTGCACCTGATGGTCGGGCGGCCGGGGGGCCTTTCGGATGAGGAGTACGAGGGACGTCTCTTTCTCGCCCGCAAAGAGATGGAGCGTCGCCTGCGGCTGTTCTCGCCGGAGCGATTCTGCGTGGTCTCTCTGAGCCACCGCACGCTCGTCTACAAGGCGCTCGTACGCGGGGTGGACCTGGCCGACTTCTATCCGGACCTCGGGCACCCCCTCTTCGCGACGGCATTCGCGCTCTTCCACCAGCGCTACAGCACCAACACGTTTCCTTCCTGGGCGCGGACGCAGCCCTTCCGGTTGCTCGCGCACAACGGAGAGATCAACACGATCTCGGGAAACCGCGAGCACATGCGCTCGCGCGAGGCGGCGATCGCGGCCGGCGGCCCGTCGGAGCGGACGATGCTGTTGCCCCTCCTCCAGGAGGCCATGAGCGATTCGGCGAGCCTCGACAACGCGGCTGAGCTCTTGACGCGCACGGGACATTCGCTCTTGCAGGCGATCGCGATGCTGCTGCCCCCCGCCTGGGAGAACGACGCGGAGCTCGCGCCCGACGTGCGGGCCTTCTTCGAATACCAGGCCGGCCGCATGGAGCCGTGGGACGGCCCCGCGCTTGTCCTCTTCACCGACGGCGTGACCGTCGGCGCCGCCACGGATCGAAACGGCCTGCGCCCCGCGCGCTACGTCGAGACCCGCGACGGCCTCTTCGTGCTCGCCTCCGAGGCGGGAGTGGTCGACGTGGCCGAGGAGAACGTCCTGCGCCGCGGGCGGCTTTCGCCGGGGGACCTCCTGGCGCTCGACCTCCGGGAGCACGTCGTGCTCGAACGGACGGCGATTCACGCGCGCCTGGCGGCGGGCAAGCCCTACCGGCAGTGGCTCGAGAAGCACGGCTGCCGGGCGATTCCGGCCGCCAATCGTGGCGAGGCCGCCGCCGACGACGTGCGGCCGTCCGACGACGTTCGGGTCCTGAAGTCCTTCGGTTACACACGTGAGGAGATGGAGCTGGTTCTCGGGCCAATGTTCCGAGAGGGGCGCGAGCCGCTGGGATCCATGGGAGACGATACTCCGCTGGCCGCCTTCTCCGTCAAACCTCGCCTTCTCTTTTCCTACTTCAAGCAGCGCTTCGCGCAGGTCACAAATCCGCCGATCGATCCGCTCCGCGAGACGGTCGTGATGTCGCTCGCGATGCCTTTGGGCCCGGAAGGTGAATTCTGGAGCGAGGAGCCGGGGCACGCGGCGCGCATCTGGATCGATAGCCCGGTTCTGCGCCCGGAAGAGATCGAATCGGTCGCCAGGGGCGCGCGCGGCGGGTCGACAGGAAGGGTCGCGCTTCGGTTCCGTGTCGCTGAGGGCGCGGCCGGCTTCCGGCGCCGGCTCGATGAGGTGGTCTCCGAGTCCGTTTGCGCCGTCGAAGACGGGGCCTCTTTCGTCCTCCTTTCCGACCGCGGCGTGGACGCGGAGCAAGCGGTTCTGCCGACGCTTCTCGCCGCCGCCGCCGCGCATCAGGGGCTCGTCGAGCGCGGTCTGCGGCCACGCGCGAGCCTTCTCGTCGAGACGGGCGACGCGCGCGACGACCATCAGGTCGCGTGCCTGTTGGCCTTCGGCGCCGACGCCGTCTGCCCTTACCTGGCGCTCGAGCGGATCCGCTCCGCCGCCTCCGAGCCCACCGCGCCGGAGGAGTCGGCACGCTCGCGAGAGTCGCGCTACCTCTCCACCCTCACGAAAGGAATCTTGAAGATCCTCTCGAAGATGGGGATCTCCACGGCGCGCTCCTATCAGGGCGCGCAGCTCTTCGAGGCGATCGGCCTCTCCGGTGAGGTGGTGCGCGCGTACTTTCCGGGGGCGCCGTCGCCGATCGAGGGCGTGGGCCTTCCGGAGATCGCCGAAGAGGTGCTCCGGCGTCATGCCCTGGCCTTCGGGCCGGCAGCGCGCGACGTGCTCGAGGAGGGGGGGTTCCACCGGTTCCGGCGCGACGGCGAGGCGCACGCCTTCTCCCCGGAGCTCGTCCGGGCCCTGCACGCGGCGATCGGGAGCGGTGAGAAGCTCGACTACGAGACCTACGCGAGCCTGATTCACCGGCGCGATCCCGTCGTCGTGAGAGACCTGCTGGAGTTCGCGCCGGCTCGCGCGGTTCCGCTCGAAGACGTGGAGCCGGTCGAAACGATCTTCCGCCGCTTCGCGACGGCCGCCATGTCGATCGGGGCTCTGAGCCCGGAGGCGCACGAGACGCTCGCCATCGCGATGAACCGGATCGGCGGGCGCAGCAACAGCGGCGAAGGCGGGACGGATCCCGACCACTCCTGGGCGGTCTTGCGCAACGGGGACTCTGCCAACGACCGGATCAAGCAGGTCGCCTCCGCGCGCTTCGGCGTGACAGCCGATTACCTGGTGTCGGCCGAAGAGCTGCAGATCAAGATGGCGCAGGGTTCCAAGCCCGGCGAAGGCGGGCAGCTGCCGGGCCACAAGGTCGCCCCTCACATTGCGCGGTTGCGGCATTCGCCGGAAGGGGTGACCTTGATTTCGCCTCCTCCGCACCACGACATCTACTCGATCGAGGACCTCGCACAGCTCATCTATGACTTGAAGAGCGTGAATCCAAACGCGCGGATCGGCGTCAAGCTCGTCTCCTCCGCCGGGATCGGCACCATCGCCGCGGGTGTCGTCAAGGCCTTCGCCGACGCGATCCAGATCAGCGGTCACGACGGCGGCACGGGAGCTTCTCCCCTGGGTTCGATCAAGAACGCCGGCGCTCCGTGGGAGATCGGGCTCGCGGAAGTGCAGCAGGTGCTCGTGGCCGCGGATCTGCGCCGCCGCGTGCGTCTCCAGGTGGACGGCGGCCTGAAGACCGGGCGGGACGTCGTGATCGCGGCTCTTCTCGGCGCCGAGGAGTTCGGCTTCGGCTCGGCGGCGCTCGTCTCCGCGGGTTGCGTGATGGCGCGCCAGTGCCACTTGAACACCTGTCCGGTCGGCATCGCCACGCAGCGCGAGGATCTGCGTCGGAAGTACCGCGGCACGCCGGAAATGGTGATCCGGTTCTTCACGGCGGTCGCGCAGGAAGCGCGGGAGATCCTGGCGCGAATCGGCTGCCGCAGCCTCGAGGAGGCGATCGGGCGAGTCGAGCTCCTCGAGTCGCGGGTGCCGTCGGGCAGATTCAAGATCTCGACGGTCGATCTCTCCCGGATCGTGCCCGGGCCGAGCCTGCCCGGAGGGCCGCGTCGGTGCCTCGAGGCCCGCAACGACCCTCCCGCCACGGGTGGAGGTCTCGACGACCGCGTCCTCGCGCGGCTGCGGTGGGAGGCGGGCGGACCGGCTCCGGTCGCGATCGACTTCGACATCACCAACGCCGACCGGGCCGTCGGGGCGCGGATCGCCGGCGAGCTCGCAGGGCGCCTTCGGGGTCGCCGCCTCGCGCCGGGGCTGGTCACGCTTCGCTACCGCGGAAGCGCCGGGCAAAGCTTCGGCGCCTTCTGTGTCGAAGGAATGCGGATGGCCCTCCAGGGGGAGGCCAACGACCACGTCGGGAAGGGCATGTCGGGCGGTGAGATCGTCCTGGCGCCGCGTCGGTCCTTTCCCCGGCCGCTCGTCGAACCCGTCATCGCCGGCAACGCGCTCCTCTACGGAGCCACGGGCGGGCGGCTCTTCGCAGCCGGGCGAGTGGGGGAGAGGTTTGCCGTGCGCAATAGCGGCGCTCTCGCCGTCGTCGAGGGAGCGGGCGATCACGCCTGCGAGTACATGACGGCGGGATCGGTCGCGATTCTCGGAGAGACGGGGCGCAACTTCGGCGCCGGAATGTCCGGCGGCGTGGCCTACGTCCTGGACCCGGACGCCGGTTTCCTGCGGCGCTGCAACACCGAATTGGTCGCGCCGTCGAGGAGCCTGTCGCCCGGGGACGCCGAGCGCCTAAAACGCATGATCGAGTGGCACCGCGACGCGACGGGGAGCGCCCGAGCTGGCGAGGTCCTCGAGAACTGGGAGGCCTTTCTGCCCCTCTTCTGGAGGATCGCTCCGATGCAGGCCGTGCGGACGCCCCTACCGTCAGCGGTGCGCGCCCGCCCGCGTCCGACCGCCGGAGCGGACGAGACGCTCGCTGCGGCGGCGCCGTAGGGTGGGCGGGAATCGGATCGCCGGAGCGGTGAAGCGCTGACGAGCCACTCCGCGGGAGTGGCCCACTGAAAGGAGTGTTCTCCATGACCGGAGAGAACCCGCCCTGGCCGCAGCGCCGATTCCACCTCGCCGCGCTCGCGATCGCCGCCGCCGCTCTCGCAGTCGCCCGCCCGGCCCCCGCGCAGGAGCCGGCCCCGGCCCCCACCTCGACGCCCACCCCCGGGCCGACGCCAACCCCGAAGCCCTGGTACAAAGAGATCGCGTTCGACGCCTTCGTGTCGGTCGCGTACTCGTACAACACGAATCGCCCGGCCTCGGGCACCAACCAGTTTCGGGTCTTCGACTTCGACGACAACACCTTCAACGTGGACGTGGCCGAGGTCGTCCTGCAGAAGGCCGTCGCCAAGCCGGGCGAGGCCGGCTTCCGTATCGACTTCGAGGCAGGCGCCTCGATCCCGCGAGTGTCGGCTGCGGCCGGGCTCTTCCGTGACGAGAGGGGAGAGGCTGAGGACTTCGACCTCCAGCAGGCCTTCATCAGCTACATCGCGGCGATCGGGAGCGGCCTGCGCTTCGACGTCGGAAAGTTCGTCACGAACCACGGCTACGAGGTCATCGAGGGATACGACGGCTACAACGACAACGCCACCCACTCCTACCTGTTCGGATACGGGATCCCCTTCACGCACACCGGGATCAAGGCCAGCTACACGGTCAGCGACCAGCTCACGGCGATGGTGATGTTCGTCAACGGCTGGGACGTCGTGAAGGACAACAACAGCGGCAAGTCCGGGGGCACTCAGCTCATCTTCACTCCCTCGAAGACGGTCACGGTCGTCGCCAACTACATGGTGGGGCCGGAACGCAGCGACACGGAGGGCGACCTCCGTAACGTGGTCGACGTGAACGCCCGGTGGAATGTCACGGACCGGACGGTTCTGGCCGTGGACGCCGTCTACGGGAGCGAGCCGAACGCCGTCACGCCCGGCCAGACCGCGACGTGGAACGGGATCGTCGGCTACGCGCGGTTCGGCCTCAGCGACCGCTTCGCCCTCGATCTCAGGGGCGAGCTCTTCGACGACCCGGACGGCGCGCGGACCGGCGTGGCGCAGAAGCTGAAGGAAGTCACGCTCACGCCCGAGCTCGAGGTCTCTTCTCACTTCCTGATCCGCGCCGACCTCCGCATCGACTGGTCGAACCAAGACGTCTTCGAGAAGAAGGAAGGACTCACCGACAGCCAGCCGACCGCCCTCCTCAACGTGATCTACCTCTTCTGAATCCAGCGGCCCACGAGGAACAATCCGGGCTCGGAGGGAAAACCGCTGCATTGTCGAAAAAGATCTGCTTGAATCAGTGTCTTTGATGATGAGGCACCGACGCGTGAACGGGAGGTGAGCAGAGAAAGTCATGACCTTCGAGCTCCCGAACACCAGCGTGGAGAAGCGAGTCGCCTCGCTCGCCGAAGCGCTCCGGGGGGCTTGCCGCTTTTCCGAGAAACGACCGCCGAAATGGCGGTAGCCCTTCGTCGTCGCCGCGACGACAGGGTTATCGGTCGCGCCTGAGGACGACGGGAGGACCGATCATGGCCAGGCGCACGACCGGAATCTTTTACCATCCGTCCTTCTCGCGGCGGAGCTATCTGACGATCGGAACGCGGCTGGCCGACTTTCCAGAGGCGCTGAACGAAACCCTCAAGAGCCCCAGCGTGCTCTTGTGCGAACCGGAGCCGGTTCCCCGGCAGTTGTTGCTGAAGGTCCACTCTTCGGGCCTTCTGGAGCGCGTGGAAAGGGAGCCGCTTTGCTCCACGGCCTGGCACTCCGCGGGAAGTGTCGTCGCCGCCGGCGACAAGATCGCGGCCGGCGAGATCACCAATGCCTTCGCTTTCATCGGCGCGGGCGGGCATCACGCGAGCAGAGACGAATTTGGCGGCTTCTGCTGCTTCAACGACGTGGCCCTCTGCATCGCCCACCTCCGGGAGAAATTCGGCCTCACGCGTTTCGCGATCGTGGACACGGACGCACACCACGCCGACGGCACCCGTGACATCGTCCGGGCCGATCCCGACGTTCTCCACATCTGCTTCTGCGGCACCGACTATGAGTCCGCGGACGGCACGAAAGTCGACGTGGCCTGTCCCACCCCCTGGGAGGGCAGCATGCGCGAGCGGCCCATGAACGACGCGTACTTCGATCTCGTCGAACGGCACGCCCGCGGGCGAGTCGACGACTTCAAGCCCGACCTCCTCTTCTGGTATTTCGGTTTCGATACCCACCAGGGCGACTACGCGGACATCGGCCTGACGGGACCCTGCTATTGGAAGATCGCCGACCTGATGAAGGGACTGGCCGAGCAGGTCTGCCGGGGCAGGCTGGAGGTGGTCCTCGGCGGAGGCTCCCAGCGGCGGCTCGCCACGCGCCTCATTCCGCCGATCATCGAGCGGTTAGCAGGACTCTGAAAGCCAGAGCGCCCCGCGTCCCTTCCAAAAGTCGCCTTTCGAGCCTCGAGCTCCCCGAGCAGCATCGATGGAGGACCGGCCCTGTTTCCCTCCCTGACGAACTGCCGGGGGAAAACCACCCGGCTCAGACCCGCCTGGACAGACGAGCGCCCCGGCCAGATTCTAGGTCGCCCCAGCGTTCCTCGGCATCCAGGTGGAAATCAAAAGGAGGCGGCTTGACCAGAACATGGTGTCCAACCTCATCGAGTTTCGTTGCAGTCCGTGAAAAAAGCGGGAACGTCATAGCCCCTGGGGAATACTGGCGGGGTAAGCTCGAACCGAGGTGTGACGGCGGTTCAGGAGGCGCACCATGGATTTCCGGCCGAGGCAAGAGCACGAGATGTTCCGCGCGGCCGTGGCCCGCTTCGCCCGCACGGAGCTGGCCAAACACGTCAAGAGCATGGAGGAGACCGACAAATTCCCCGTGGAGATCTTTCGAGTGCTTGGGGAGATGGGCTTCCTCGGCGCCCAGTTCCCGGAGGAGTACGGTGGGGCTGGCGCCGACTTTACGAGTTTCTGCATCTTCGTCGAGGAGGTCGCTCGAGTTTCGGCGGCCATTGCCGTGAACGTGCTGCTCCACACGTTGATGGGTGCCGGCCCTATCTTCCTGGTGGGGTCCGAGGCGCAGAAGCGGGAGCACTTCGTGCCAGCCATTCGCGGCGAGAAGATCGTCGCCGCGGGCCTGACCGAGCCCAACGTCGGCAGCAGTGCGGCCGATATCGAGACCACGGCTCAGCGGGTGGACGGGGGGTGGCGAATCAATGGCTCCAAGATGTTCACCTCCAACGGGCCATACTGCGATCTCATCACCCTGGTCGCGTCCACGGACCGTGAAAAGCGGCACAAGGGGATCAGCCTGTTCCTGGTCGACAGCCATGCACGCGGAGTCACCCTCGGACCGAATATCCCCCGCCTCGGCATCATGGGCGCCGAGACCGGGCTCCTGACCTTCGACGACGTCCTCGTGCCCGACAGCGCGCTGCTGGGCGAGGCGGGCAAGGGCTTTTACTACCTCATGGAGGCGCTGAACATGACGCGGGTGGCGCTGGCCGCGGGGTGCCTTGGACTCGCCCAGGCGGCCTTCGACCACGCCCTGGCGTATGCGAAGTCGCGGACGCAGTTTGGACAGCCCATCGGGAAGTTTCAGGGGGTCAGCTTCAAGCTTGCCGACATGGCACTGGAGATCGAACTCGCCCGGGTGTTCGTCGACAAAGTGGCCTGGATGGCGGACCAGAAGGAGAAGATCGCGAAGGAGGCGGCCATGGCCAAGCTCTTCGCCTCCGAGATGGCAACCCGGGTCGCCCACAAGGCGCTCCAGATCCATGGCGGCTATGGTTTCAGCAAGGAATTTCCTCTGGAGCGCTACTACCGGGACGCCCGTATCTTCGAGATCTTCCAGGGTACATCGGAGATCAACCGGGTCATTATCGCGGGCCAACTGGGCCTGTGACAGAAGCGGGATAGAGGTCTACCGGCCTTCCCAAGGAGCTCACCGCGAAGCGGCGCTCAGGCTCGCGGTCCAATTGCTCAAGCGTTGGCGCGAGATAGCTTTCCAAGCTCACGAGGAGCTCGCGCCGCGTTCGATCGTTCTCACGACGCTGGCCGCAGGGCGTTTCGGCGCCGACGAGTCCGATGGAGCCGTTCGGATCCAGCTCGCAGTAGCCGGTCAGGAACCGCCCGAGATCCTTCGGAAAGAGGCGCGCGCCGATCCCCTCCTCGGGAAAGAGCAGTGTGACCCCGGCACGGTGCGGAAGCCGACGGGACTAACGGCCTCGCCGGCGGAAAGTCCCCTCGTAGATGATGGGACCGTCCTGTGTCATTGTGCGGACGGCGACAGGGCGGTTGTACTCGGTGAGAGGCCCGGGCGGGTCCTTCTCCCATCCGGCTCGGAACAGCTCCTCCTTTACCTGCGTCTCGGTCAGGAAACACTGTGGTTCGCCGGCGAACTGGGTGAACACGAAGGGTTCGCCAGGGAGGGGCCCGTCCTCGGGGGCGAGCGTCGTGCGGGAGAAGGTGAAGAGGAAGAGACCCGCGTCTGGTCGGGCGACGCGGGCCGCCTCGGCGACCGCGCGACGAAACTCGGCGGCGGAGCGCGCGAGGTTCCAGATCCCATGCGCGACCACGAGGTCGACGGTCGCGTCGCCCAACGGCAGGTGGTCCATGAGCGCGCGCACGAGTCCGACCCGTCCGGCGACGCCCTCCAATGCGACCCGCTTACGTGCCGCCTCCAGCATGGGCCAGGACACGTCCGTGCCGACCACGGTGCCGCCATGTGCCGCCATGGGTGCGGCGTTGCGGGCCGCACCGCAGCCCACGTCCAGGATGCGCAGCCTCGGACAGCGAGCAATCTCGGCACGGACGAAGTCCAGGAGGACCTTGTTGGCGGTGGCTGTGGAGAAGCCCCCGACGATCCCCGCCTCCTCCCAGCGGTTGGTTTCAGTCAGTGAAAATGCTCTGCCGGCCCCGCGGGCGAGCGGCGCTCGTGGCGTTCAGGTGCAGCTGCTCGCCGTGGTCGGTCCCGGCGGGCATCAGCCCCATGTACGACGCCTCCTCGCCCTCGGAGCGCATGCGTACGAGCATCTCGACGCAAAAACGGTCCGCAACAGTGCGCGCGTCGGAGCCGAAGAGTCGCACCGTCACCGCGCGCTGGAAACGCTGCGCAGATCTCGCCTCGCTTGTCGAGGCGGACCCACTGGAGGACCGGCGTGGCGCCCTTGGCGGGAGGCGATCCGGTCGTTCTTAACGACGGGGCCGTCGAGCGTGTCGCAGTGGGCACGGGCTGGCGGCGCCAGGACGAGGCAGGCACCTCCGACGACGGCCGGGGGAAGGCAGAGCTTCACGGTCTCCACTCCTTCGCTCGAAGGCCGATCCGAGACCGGCTGCGTCACTATGTAGCGACACGGGCGACCCCTGTCAAGAAGAAGCAGCAGGAACGCGCCGAGGCGAGTCGGCGGCGGGCCCGTGAGCTCACCCGTCAGCACCCTCTACGCCGGTCACCACAACCATACCGACGCGACGAGCGACGACACTACTCGAAACTGTTACGGTTCATATGCGCGAGGAGACCAATGGCGGCGCAGCGGTTCAAGCGCGGGGATCACGTCTCGTGGAATTCGGAAGCCGGTCGCGTGCGCGGCAGAATCACGCGCGTCGTCACGTCGCCCGCGAAGTTCAAGGGGTACACGATCCAGGCAAGCAGAGACGAACCTCGGTACCAGATCAAAAGCGACACGACGGACCACATCGCGATACACAAACGATCGGCCCTCACGAAGCTCCGGAAATGAATCGCCAGGGCGATACCATCTTCACCATCGGCCACTCAACTCGGACCCTCGCCGAATTCGTGGCGCTCCTGCGGCAGGTTGACGTCACGCTGCTCGTGGACGTGCGCTCGATCCCGCGCTCGCGGACGACGCCGCAGTTCAACGGCGACACGCTGCCAGACTCCCTCGCCACTGATGGCATCGGTTACCGCCATCTGCGCGCGCTCGGCGGTCGACGTCACCATCGCAAAGGCGCGCCGCCCTCGCTCAATGTGTACTGGCGCGTCGAGGCGTTCCGGAATTACGCCGACTACGCGGCGACGGGCGAATTCCGCGCTGGTCTGGATGCGCTGCGCGCGCTCGCGCGCGATGATCGGTGCGTGATCATGTGCGCCGAAGCGGTGTGGTGGCGCTGTCATCGCCGGATCATCACCGATTACCTGTTGGCCGACGGGATGCGCGTCGAGCACATCATGGGACCTGGTCAAGTCGTCCGGGCGACGCTCACGCCCGGTGCGCGCGTGATGACCGACGGGACGCTGCGCTATCCCGCGCCGGAGAATGCGGAGGAGACCCCAAGCCGCGATTGAGCAGTTTCGCGAGCACCGCTGCGTGGCTGATGCCCGCCGCCCTCGACTCATGCACGAGCATCATGCGGCCATGGCCAAGCTCTTCGCCTCCGAGATGGCAACCCGGGTCGCCCACAAGGCGCTCCAGATCCATGGCGGCTATGGTTTCAGCAAGGAATTTCCTCTGGAGCGCTACTACCGGGACGCCCGTATCTTCGAGATCTTCCAGGGTACATCGGAGATCAACCGGGTCATTATCGCGGGCCAACTGGGCCTGTGACAGAAGCGGGATAGAGGTCTACCGGCCTTCCCAAGGAGCTCACCGCGAAGCGGCGCTCAGGGGGCCGACCGGCCGTGGACCGCGTCAGCGAATCCCAGGGCCAGCGCCGCGGCGAGCGGCGCGAGGCGTCCCGCGGCTTGCTCGCTGACCTCCAGTTGGCCCGCGGGCGGGCGCCAGCGCTCGGGCAGCCCGGGATCGCCGAGCCACGCTCGCGCCATCGCCGGCGTGGCCTCGACATGGAATTGCAGGCCGAGGGCACTGCCGACCCGGAAGGCCTGGTGGGCATACAACGCCGAGGACGCGAGGTGGACGGCACCAACCGGAAGGTCGAAGCTGTCGCCGTGCAGGTGGAGGGGCTCGAGAGTCTCGGGCCAGCCGCGCAGCCAGGGGTCGTCCGCGAGGCGCCTCACCGACAGCCAACCCACCTCCGGGGCGGGGCCGGTGTAGACGCGGGCGCCGGCGGCCGCCGCAAGGAGCTGGCTGCCCAGGCAGACGCCCAGAATCGGCACGCGGTGCGCGAGTGCCTCGTGCAGCAGCTCCAGCTCGGTTCGAAGGAAGGAATACCGCTCGGCCTCGTGGACGCCCATGGGACCGCCCATCACGACGAGGCCCGAGTAGCCGGCGATCGAGGTGGGGAGCCCTTCGGGGGCGAGGCGGGTCTCGACGGCGAGGCTCGCCGCGGTGAGGGACGGGGCGAGGGTGCCGAGCGGCTCGGCCTCGGTGTGGAGGACCGCGAGGATGCGGCTCACGGCGTCTGTGCTCTGCGGCTCTCCTGCGGCTACGCCAGCCGGCCCGGGGAAAGCTTCTCGGGAGCCGCGGCGCGGTTTGCCTGCGCCGCTCCCATTAGGAAGGACGCGCAGGCGATCGTCCAAAAACGCAGAGACGGTTTCATTTGGCTTCCCTTCCTTCCGAAGTCGTACCCGGCGCGCTGTCCATTTTAGACGGGATAGAGTGCCGCAGCGTTGTCGAAGAGGATTTTGCGCCTGACAGCGTCCGAAAGCGGGAGAGAGAGGAAGTCCTCGACGTTCTGCCGCATCGACTTGACCCCCTTTGACGGCCAGTCGGTTCCCCACAAGACGCGATCGGCCATCTCGGGAATCCGCGGGAGGACTTCGAGAAGTCTTTTCGGCGGGATGCTCGAGATATCGAGCATGACGTTGGCGTGCCGCCGGAGCAGGAAGAATGCCGTCTCGTACCAGAGAGGACGGCCGGCATGGCAGAGGACGATGGTCGTCTCGGGAAAGTCGACCGCCACGTCGTCGCACGCCATCGGGTCCGCGTAGACATTGCGAGCGCCGGGGAAGATGGACGTCCCCGTGTGGATCAGGACCGGCCGCTTCGCCTCGCCCGCCAGGCGGTAGATGTCTGCGAGAGAGGGGCAATCGGTCCTGTAGGCGTTGGCGGAGAGCTCCATGTGGGGCGGGTGCAGCTTGATCGCGCCGAGGCGGTGATCGTCGAGCAGCCTCTTCATGTCCGAGGCGACGTCGCGGGAATGCCGCGGGTGAATCCCCCCGACCGGGACGAGCCGGTCGCGGTGGCCCTCGACGTAGCGGGCGATCCAGGGATTCACTCGGTCGGTGATCCCGATGACCTCGGGAGCCACGGAGTTGACCAGGACCGCCCGCGCGATCCCCTGGGTGTCCATCGTTCTCAAGAGCTCGTCGGCCGAGCCGCCGACTCTCCCGAGGAGCTCGAGGTCGTTTCGCCCGCCCATCATGACGCTGCGGGCTCTCTCCTTCATCTGGTCATACGGACCGACGTGGATGTGGGCGTCGAAGACGGGGAAGGCCGAGGACACGCGCGGGATGATAGATGATAGCCGACCCCATGCGAGCCCTCTTTTTGCCGCCGACTTACCAGGATTCCGCGGAAGCCGGCCGTCTCATCCTGCGCGATGGATCAGCTGCGTTCATCCGCCTGGCGGAGCCTAAAGACCTCGATGCGCTGCGGGATTTTTTCCATCAGCTCTCGCCGGAGTCGAAGCGGCGCCGCTTCTTTTCGAGCGCCGACCCCGCGGAGGCGTTGCTCGCGCGGCTTTGCGATTCGACCAATCCCCGGTCGCAGTTGACGCTCGTCGTGAGCCGCACCGTTGGCGGCGCCTCCCGGATCATCGCTACCGGCTCCTATGCCGCGCGCGACGGGTCGAGCGCCGAGGTCGCCTTCGCGGTCGACGACGAGTTTCAGGGCAAGGGCCTGGGTGGCCTCCTGCTCGAGCGGCTGGCCCTCCTGGCGGCCCGGCACGGCTTCGTGCGCTTCTGGGCCCTGACCCGCGTCGAGAACAAGCGGATGCTCGAGACCTTCCGAAATTCGGGCTTTCCGATTCACTCGAAGGTCGAGGACGAGTGCGTCGAGATCGACTTTTCCGTCGCCCCGAGCCAGGACAGCGTCAGCCAATCGGAGATGCGGGACCGCGTCTTCACCACCGCTTCGCTCCATCCCTTCTTCCAGCCGCGGTCCGTTGCGGTCATCGGCGCCTCCCGCGACGCCTCGAGCCTCGGCTACCGCATCCTCGACGCCCTCGTTGCCGGAGGCTTCCGCGGTCCGATCTATGCCGTAAACCCCAAAGCGACGCGCGTCAACTCCATCCCGGCCTATCCCTCGGCCCGAGAGCTCCCGCAGGGAACTGATCTCGCCATCGTGGCCATCCCGCGCGACCAGGTGCTTTCGGCCGTGGACGACTGCGCGGCTGCCGGCGTCCGGGCGCTCGTCGTCATCACGGCCGGCTTCGCCGAGGCCGACGCCACGGGGCGCGCTCTTCAGGAGAGTCTCCTCGAAAAGGCGCGGGGCCTCGGAATGCGCGTCGTCGGGCCCAACTCGATGGGTCTGCTCAACGCCGATCCGGACGTTCGGCTCAACGCCTCGGTCTCTCCCGCTCTGCCGCCGAGCGGGGGCGTGGCGATGTCGTCCCAGAGCGGCGCGCTCGGCCTGGCCATGCTGGCCCTGGCGCGACAGCGCCACCTGGGCGTCTCGACCTTCATCAGCGTCGGTAACAAGGCCGACATCTCCGGCAACGACCTCCTGCAGTACTGGCAGGGGGACGAGGCGACGCGCGTGATCCTCCTCTACGTGGAGTCGTTCGGGAACCCGCGTCGGTTCGCGCGGATCGCCCGGGGCGTGAGCCGTTCGAAGCCGATCGTGGTCGTGAAGCCGGGACGCCGGGCGGCCGGGCCGGGCGCGGCCGCCCTCGTGACGGGCGACGCACCGGTGGATGCGCTCTTCCGCCAGACGGGCGTGATCCGCGCCGAGACGCTGGACGAGATGTTCGACCTCGCCGCCGCGCTCGATCGGCAGCCGCTGCCGGCGGGACGCCGCGTCGCGATCCTCTCGGACGGGGGCGGCCCGGGCGTACTCTGCGCGGGTGCATGTGAGGCGGCGCGGCTGTCGGTGCCCCCGCTCTCCGATGCGACGAAGGAGCGGCTCGCGGCCTTCCTCCCGCCCGCCATGACGATCGGCAATCCTCTGGAGCTGGTCGCCTTCTCGTCGGCGGACCTGTACGCCCAAGCCGTCGAGACGCTCCTGGCCGCTCACGAGGTGGATTCCCTCATCGCGATCCACACACCGCTCGACGCGGACGATTCGGGCGCGATGCTGGAGGCGATCCGGCGGGGCACCGCGGCAGGGCGCACGGCAGGAGGCACCGGCAAGCCGGTCCTGGCATGCCTGGTGGCGAAGGAAGACGGCGCCACGCCGATGGTCCTGGCCGGCGAGAGCATTCCCACGTACGCGTTCCCGGAATCGGCCGCGCGAGTGCTCGGGAAGGTCGCGGCGTACGCACAGTGGCGCGCTGGCCCGCACGGGATCATTCCCGACTTCGACGACATTGACCCCGCCTCCGCCCGCGGGACCTGCCGCCGGGCGATTGAGGAGCGCGGAGCCGGCTGGCTCTCGGCCGAGGAGACGAGAGCGGTCCTTGCCGCCATGCGCCTTCCCGTCGCTCCGGGAGGAGTCGCCCGCACGGCCGACGAGGCCGCAGAGCCGGCGCTCGCTCAGCCGAGCCCCAAAAAAAACGTCGAGGTGAAAGTGAGCATGATCGAGGACCCTTCGTTCGGGCCGCTCATCACGTTCGGGCTGGGCGGGATCCATGTGGAGGTCATCGCGGACGTGAGCGTGCGCGTGACACCCTTGACCGACCGAGCGGCCGCTGCCATGGTGCGGGAGATCCGGGGCTATCCCCTGCTCGAAGGGTATCGCGGGCATCCCCCCGCCGATATCGAGGCGATACAGGACATCCTCCTGCGCGTCTCCCGCCTCGTCGAGGAAGTGCCCGATATCGCGGAGCTCGAACTGAGTCCGATCGTCGTGGGGCCTCCCGGCGAGGGCTGTCGCATCCTCGACTCGCGCATCCGCGTGGCGCTGCCTCAGAAGGGACAGGCTGCCCGGTACACTACGGCGTCATCGGATCGAGAGTACGATCTTCGAAGGAGCACCTCATGACCGAGACCGCTGACCACGGCTGGCTGTATCAGAGAATCGTCGAGGACAGCCCGATCGCGATCTTGTTCGCGGATCGCGACGGGAAGATCCGCCTCTGGAACGCGGGAGCCGAGGCCCTATTCGGCTACCCGGCACAGGAGGCGCTCGGACAGTCGCTGGATCTGATCGTTCCCGAGCGCCAGAGGGACAGGCACTGGGAAGGCTGGGCGAGGGTCATGGCAACCGGGGTCACCAAGTACGGCAGCGACCCGCTGGCCGTGCCGGCCGTGAGGAAGGACGGCTCGCGGATCTCCATCGAGTTCAACATCGTCCTGCTCCGCGCGCCGGCCGGCGAACTGCTGGGCGCGGCCGCCATGATCCAGGACGTGACCGCTCGGTGGCAGCAGCAGAAGGAGATGAAGGCGCGCCTCGCGGCCCTCGAGGCTGAGACTGGCGGAGGGTGAAATGGATTTCCAACGGGTGAGCGACCTGACCGCTCCGGACGGCCATGCCATCCCGGGCTTCCTCTTCACGCCGGCCTCGCCGCGCGGCGGCGCCGTCGTGTGCCACGGCTACGGCGGATCCAAGGACCAGATGCTCGGGATCGCGGTGGCCGTCGCCGAGAAAGGGACGGCCGCGCTGACGATCGACCTGTGCGGGCACGGCGAGAACATGGCGCCGATCGGCCCGGCGATGCGCGACGAGGTGGAGGCCGCGGTCGCCTTCGTCCGGCGCTTCGGCAGGACGGCCGCCATCGGCCATAGCCTGGGGGGGAGGCTGGCGCTCATGTCGTCGGCGGACGTCATGGTGGCGATGTCGCCGTCCGTCATGATGCAGATGTCCCCCCAGGGCAAGTGGATGTTCGAGAACCTCCCGAGCCCGGGCGTCCGCGAGCCCTACCCAACGTATGTCCTCGAGCTGCTCGAGAAGCTGGGGCCCGTTCCGTCGCACGGCCGCCCCTGCCTCCTCCTCTACTCCGAGCGTGACATCCAGACGCTTCTCGACGGCGCCACGGGCCTGCAGGCCCAGCTCCCCCTGGCCGAAAAGCTCCTCGTCTCCGCAAACATCCGCCCGGACGTGCAACACGAAAACGGCCTGATCCGCTACCTCCCGCGCTGGTTCAACCACGGCGAGCTTCGCTTCAACCCCTCGGCCCGCGAAACCGCCTGCACGTGGCTGGCCGATCACCTCGCAATTGCCTGACGAGCCTCACCGTTCTCTCCTGGACCGTGTGCTAACCTCGGGAACCGACGGGAGCGAGATCATGCAGTGGGAATACTTCGATCGAATGGTCATCTTCAGCGATGCGGAGGGGGGAATGGTGAGCGGGCTGGACGCCTGGATCAACGGCGTCGGCGCCGAAGGCTGGGAGCTCGCCTCCTCGGCCCCCCTCATCGCTCCGAACAAGGACGGCGTCGCCTACGGGACGATCGGCCTGCACCTGATCTTCAAGCGGCCCGTGGTGACCCCGCAGGAGAACTGAGCGGGCCATGGCCGAGTTGAAAGGCCCGGCATTGATCGAGAGCCGCTACGGCCCCCTTGGCAGCGGCGGAGAGACCTTGACGATCAAGGAAGTCGTCTATTCGGTCTCCGAGCTGCTGGTGCACATGGGGCTCAACTTCGACGACAGCCGGGCCATTGACGCTCAGACGCTGCCGGACGGGCACTATGTCTTCCGTTACTACGACGGGCAGGACCAGCGCGTGGTCGCGCTCGAGTTCGACGCTGACTTTCGCAGTATCTCCGAGGTGCGCGCTCAGTTCCCCGAATGGATCGGAGACGAAGAGTACTATCCGCAATACTGCGGACATTAATAAGGCCACGAGATGACGTACGAGAACCTCGGCTTCGAGACGGAGGGCTCCGTCGCCGTCGTGACGCTGAATCGCCCCAACAGGCGCAACGCCCTCTCGTTGGGACTCATGCGGGAGCTGCTGGACTGCCTCGGGCGCATCGGGCAGGAGAGGCAGCATCGCGCCGTCATCCTCGCCGCGGCCGGGAAGGTCTACAGCTCGGGGCACGATCTGTCCGAGCTGGTCGGGAGGGACATCAACGACTACCGTCAGATCTTCGGCGTCTGCGCCGAGCTGATGACGAAGATCCAGTCGATACCGCAGCCGGTCATCGCCGAGGTCCAGGGCATCGCCACGGCGGCGGGATGCCAGCTCGTGGCGACCTGCGATCTGGTGGTGGCGGCCGAGGAAGCCTCGTTCGCTACCCCGGGCGTCAAGATCGGGATCTTCTGCACGACCCCCATGGTCGCGTTGAGCCGCGCCGTCGGGTGCAAACGCGCCCTCCAGATGCTTCTGACCGGGGACCCGATCGACGCGCGGACGGCGGCCGAGTGGGGGCTCGTCAACAGCGTCGTGCCCGCCGGCGAGCTTCGGAGCGAGACGCGGAAGCTCGCGGCACGGATCGCGGAGGCGAGCCCCGTCACGCTGGCCATCGGGAAGCAGGCGTTCTACTCGCAGATCGACCTCGACCAGCCGAAAGCGTACGCGTATGCCAAGGAGGTCATGGCGATGAACGCCATGGCGGCCGACGCCCAGGAGGGGATCTCCGCGTTCTTGGGAAAGAGAGCTGCCTGCTGGACGGGCAGATAGATAAGGAGACAATCGGATGGTCACCTTCGAGTACCGGTTCGACGTAGTCCCCGGGAAGCTGGACGAGTACGAGAAATACCTCAAGGGCGCCGGCAAGGACATCTGGCTGACATTCCCCGGCGTCGAGGCCGTCCGCGCGTACAAGAGCATGCTGGGCGGGTCGTCCCCTCAGCGCCTGGTCCAGGTCGACCTCACGAGCCTCGCGGCCCTCGAGAAGATCCTCGCGGATCCGGGCTTCCGAAAGGTCAAGAACATCTTCCACGGCCTCGTCACTCACGTCACCGATTCCTTGCTCGTCCAGGTGAGCGACAAGAGGAAATAGGGATCGCTCACCGCGGCATCATGCGGGGAGACACACTGATGATCGGAAGCAGGCAAAGCGACGCTCACGCGCTCCAGGTCCGTGGTGGCCTCCTGCGCTCCTACGGTGACGTCTTCACAGAGGAGGCGATGGCGGCGCTCGCCGCCCTGGCTCCACACAACGCGCCGCGAAGGGCGCTCATGGCGGACCGCATCCAGCGCCGGGCGCGACGCGCCCGCGACCGTCAGCGCATTGCGTTCCTCGACCCCGCCACCAAGATTCCGGGGACCGATATCACCGTCCAGGACGCCCGCGACGGCAAGTTCGAGAGTAGCGAGATCCCGGCCGACTTGCGGCGGCAATGGATCCAGGGCACGGGCCCGGCGGCCAGGCCGGGCGCGCCCGTGGAGCAGGGCCTGCGCAACGTGGCCTACGCACTGCTCTCCGGCGCGGACGGCTGGATGTTCGACGGCGAGGACGCGCTCGGCCAGGTCTCCACGATGTCGCTCGACAACCAGCGCAACCTCAAGATCGCCATCGCTCGGGACCCTCTCTTCCTGAAGGTCGCCGAGCAGGTCGCCGCCGAGATGAACCAGTGGGCCCGCGGGTTCTTCGGACGCCCGATCATCGACGACTGGGGGAAGCAGCTCGACTTCACGACCAAGATCTTCCGTGCGCGGGGGCTCCACCTCGATGATCGGCACGTTCGCCTGGCCGATGGCGCGGGGTTCTCCGCGTCGATCGTCGACCTGGTGCTCTATGTCGTCAACAACCATGCGCGGCTGAGGCAGTCCGGCGCCTCGATCGCCTTCTACCTGCCGAAGATCCAGACCGCCGAGGAAGCGGCGCTCTGGGACCGCATGCTGGCCTCGCTCGAGCGGCATCTGTCGCTGCCCGCCGGCGCGATCAAGGTCTACGTGCTGGTCGAGCAGCTCGAGGCCTGCTTCCAGTTGATGGAGATCCGCGCGGCCCTCGGGCGGCACTTCGTCGGCTTCAACACCGGCCGCTGGGACTACATCAACAGCGTCTCCGACGCGATGGCGTGGGATCCGGAGTTCGTCAATCCCAACATCGACGCCATCGTGATGACCTACGGATACATGCGGAGCTACGAGGACCGTGTCCGGCGCGCCGTCAATACTCCCGACGCGAACGGCCGCCGCGCCCTGTGGCAGGGCGGCATGGAGACCAACATCCCGGTGGGCTCGGCGCGTGGCGTCGAGGCCGGCATGAAGCGCGCGGTCGCGGGCGCCGAGCGCGAGCAACGCGAAGGCGCCAGCGGCAAATGGATCGCCCACTGGAAGATGGTGCACATCGTGCGGCCGGTTTGGGAGAGAGCGGGGGAGGACAACCAGCTCGGCCGGCCCTTCCCTGCGCTCACCTACACGAAGGCCGATGCAGACGCCCTGGTCCTGCTCGAGCCGGCGCCACGGACCGTCCCGGGCGCGCGCGATCTCTTGAGCGTCGCCCTGCAGTACGGCAATGCCTTCGGCAAGGGGTTCCAGGCGGCAGCGTTGAAGCCGGCCGACTTTTTCGGCAACGACGACGTCCTCTACCTCATGGAGGACATGGCGACCGGAGAAATCCGTCTCTCCATCCTCTGGGAGTGGCTGCACAAGGCAGCCCCTTTTTCCGAAGCCGACGCGCGTACCGGGATCGCGAAGGGTGACACCTTCAACTCCGAGCTGTTCGAGCGCCTGCTGGGCGAGGAGTACGCCAAGCTCCTGGCCGCGAGCGACCGGGACGTCCACGACGACTCGAAGACGACCACACTGCCCATCGCACGCGAGATCGTCGAGACCTACGTCGGCGCTCCTTTCAAGGCGCCCTGGTACATCGATCTGCTCAACATCAACCTCGACAACGACGACCTGGCGAAGGCCAGGCGACGGATCGGCCAGTACATGGACGTTTTCGCCAAGGACGGCACCCGCGTCACCGAGAACCTGGATTTCGAGGTCGCGAGTTCCCCTGCAGTCTAGGGGCAGCAGGAGCCAGCCATGAGCCCATTCGATTCGGAAGTCACCGAGGAGTCGGTCATGAGCTCGTTCGATTCGGAAGTCGCCGAGACCGCCCGATGGTTTTCCAGTCCCCGCTTCGAGGGGCTGACGCGACTCTATTCCGCGCGCCAGGTCGTCGAGCAGCGGGGCACGATCCAGACCGACTACACCGTGGCTAGGACGGCCGCCGAGCAGTTCTATGGCCGTCTCCGCGAGCTCTTCGCCCAACGCAAGCAGATCACGACCTTCGGTCCCTATTCTCCCGGCCAGGCGGTGGCCTTGAAGCGGATGGGCATCGAGGCCATCTACCTCGGCGGGTGGGCCACGTCGGCCAGGGGATCCGCCACGGAGGACCCGGGACCCGACCTGGCCAGCTATCCGCTCTCCCGGGTGCCCAACGAGGCCGCGCCGATCGTGCGAGCCCTGCTGACGGCGGACCGGAACCAGCGCTTCGCACGCTCCCGCATGAGCGAGGCGCAGCGTGCTGCCTCCGCCGAGATCGACTATCGGCCCTTCATCATCGCCGACGCCGACACAGGCCACGGCGGCGACGCGCACGTCCGAAACCTCATCCGCCGGTTCGTCGAGGTCGGGGTCCCGGGCTACCACATCGAGGACCAGAAGCCCGGCGCCAAGAAGTGCGGGCACCAGGGGGGCAAGGTGCTCGTCGGCGTGGACGAGCAGATCAAGCGACTGAGCGCCGCACGCTTCCAGCTCGACGTCATGAAGGTGCCCGGCATCATCGTGGCCCGGACCGACGCCGAAGCGGCCACGTTCCTGGAGGGACGCGGGGACGAGCGCGATCATCCGTTCATGCTGGGCGCCACCAACGTCGAGCTGCCGACATACAAGGTCGGCTACCTCGCCATCTCGAGGAAACTCCGCGAACTGGGCGTCGACGACGCGCGCGGTGATCTTCTGTTCAAGATCTCCGCCGAGGAGCACGCCGAGGCGGACGCCTGGCTCGCGCGGACGGGCGTGATGCGCGTCCTCGAAGAGAGCGCGAAGGCGTTCCAGCAAGCCGACGGGTCGCCTGTCGAGGCCATGCTGGAGAGGGTCGAGACGCGCTACCTGGAGGCGTGGCAGTCCGAGGCCAACCTGAAGAGCTATCCCCAGGCGGTCGCGGACGTGATCGAGTTCCGCGCCAACGAGGGTGAGCGCTTCGACATGAGCGCCGACGAGTGGCTGATCTTCGCGAGCCACACGTCGTTCCCCGCCGCCCGGGCGAAAGCCAAGTCGATGGGCATCAACATCATCTGGGATTGCGACGTCTCCAAGACTCCCGAGGGCTACTACCAGGTCCAGGGCGGCATCGAGTACGCGGTCGCCAAGTCGCTGGCTGTCGCACCGTTCGCCGACCTCCTGTGGATGGAGACCAAGACCGCGGACCTGACGGATGCCAGACGCTTCGCCGAGGCCATCCACGCCGAGTTCCCCTCCAAGATGCTCGCCTACAACCTGTCACCATCCTTCAACTGGGATACGACGGGGATGAGCGACGAGGAGATGAGGCGATTTCCGGAGGAGCTCGGCAAGCTGGGATTCGTCTTCAACTTCATCACCTACGGCGGACATCAGATCGACGGTCTGGCCGCCGAGGAGTTCGCCACCGCGCTCAAGCAGGACGGAATGTTGTGCCTGGCCCGGCTGCAGCGCAAGTTCCGTCTGGTCGAGTCGCCCTACCGCACACCCCAGACGCTGGTGGGAGGTCCGCGGCTGGATGCGGCGCTCATGGCCACTTCGGGCGGCACCGCGGCCACCAAGGCGATGGGTAAGGGGTCGACCCAGCACCAGCACCTCGTTCAGACCGAAGTACCGACCAGGCTGCTCGAGGAATGGCTCGCGATCTGGACGAAGCACAACCAGCTCTCATCTTCGCTGCGCGTCGGGCTGCGGCCGCACACGGCGGGCTCGGAGCTCTTGGAGCTCACCCTGTCCACGGCGAGTGGGGAGAAGGTCGCCAACGTCGTCTTCAACCCGATCGTGGATCGGCGGGGGCGAAACATCCTCTCGATTCGCGATCAGAACACGTTCGACACCGCCCTGCGCAAGAAGCGCCTGATGACGCTGACCCACCTGTTCCTGATCCACCGCTACAAGTCCTGGTCGGTCCACTACGTCAGCCCGACCGAGGACAACCGTTACCAGGCCCAGAAGATGAAGACGCACGGCCTCTTCAGCGACGTCCACGACGAGGTTGGCCACATCATCGTCGCGGACGTGAGCGCGGAGAACGTCAAGATCCTGCTCGCTCCGGACCGGGAACGGTTGAACGCCTTGATCGAGAAGAGGTATCCGTAGCTGCCAGTCGGCAGCCGCGACAAATCGACTCCTCTAGAGGCGCGAGCGCGGCTTGCGGCTGCCGGACGAGAGCGCCTGGATGACGGCGCCCCAGTTGTCGAACCAGGTCTCGAAGGCGGCGCGCAACTGGGCCCTCCCCTGCTCGTCGGCCGCCTTGCGCAGGGCCTCCACGACCGCGGCCGTCGAGGGGCGAAGCCGGCGTTCGCCGAGCGGCGTCAGCTTCACGTAGACGAGGCGGCGATCCCGTAAGGAGCGCTTGGTGCGGACGAGCCCCGCCCGCTCCATCCGCCGGACGAGGGCGGACGTCGTGTTCATCGTGGCGAAGGTCTGGCGCGCCAGATCGCCGATAGTCAGGGGCTCGCCGAAGGGGTTGCCAGCGAGCGTCAGCAGGGCGAACTGCTGGGCGGGGGTGAGACCGCCGTCCTTCGGCCGGATCGTGATGGTCCTCCGGACCGACTCGAAGAAGCGCCGCAGGTGGGCCATCGTGCGGTAAGACTCCGAGAGGCTCTGGCGCGTGACCATCGCCCGACATTATAGAAGGCCCAGAAACCGCTTGACTCCGGGCTGGAGACCGGGTCTAGAATCACTCCACGCGATGAATAGTCGACGACACGTAGTATTCGGCCCGCTGTGGTTCGGATTCCTCGCGGCAGAGGATCCGGCGGCCATGAGGTGATGGCCGTGCCCGCCCTCCTGGCGCCCGCCGGAAGTCTCGAGGCCGTTTCCGCCGCGCTCGACGCGGGGGCAGACGCGGTGTACGTGGGCCTCGAGGGCTGGAGCCGGGGTGGGGCGCGCAGGGAGCTCAACTGGGACGAGCTGGTGGCCGCACAGCGAGAGGTCGCCTCGGCCGGCCGGAAGCTCCAGGTCGCGGTCAATACCATCCCGAAGCCGCAGGAGCGCGCTCAACTCTTCGAGTGTATTCCCGCCCTCCTGGATCTAGGGATTGACGAAGTCATCGTGAATGACATCGGGATCCTGGCGGCGCTCAAACGGCGGTTCCCGGACCTCCTCTTGACGGCCTCGATCGGCTGCGGCGCCCAGACGGTTGCGGATGCCGCTTTCTTCCGGGACCTGGGCGCTCACGCCGTTGTCCTGCCGGGGACGGTGAGCCCCACGGAGATGCGCCAGATCAGGAGCGTCCGGGGAATCTCTGTCGAGATCATGGTCCACATGGTCGAGGAGTTCGTCCTCCTCGGGAAGTGCTGGATGCCGAGCTACGTGCATCTGAAGCCGTCGCCCCTTCCGGACGTCTTCCCGTCGAAGTCCGCCGGCGCGGAGGATACGCCGGAGGGCGCCCTCCGAGGGCTGCGGCAGACCGGGAGCATGAAGCGTGGGGGTGTGGGAGCCTGCTTCAGGATCTGCCAGCAACCCTGGGAGCTGTTCGCCGGCGGGCGGCGGGTGGACACGCGGATCTTTCCCGGCCGGCAGATCAGCCGGATCGCAGAGGTCGAGGCCTACGCCGAAGCTGGAGCGGATGTCCTGAAGCTTCAGGGGCGAAGCCTTCCGGTAGAGCTTCTGGCGCCGCTTGTGCGGCGCTACCGGGAGGCGATCGACGGCCGAACAGTTGTGGAGGAGGCCCGGCCGGCCACCTTGCCGGCGACGTGGGCCGTGGTCGGACGATGAGGGAGATGACCAATGACCCGTTAGATTCCGCCGAGACATCGCAACGGCAACCAAAGGTTCAAGCGGTCGACGGTCAAGCTGCTCAATGAGGATAAGATCATGAGTCGAATACTGGACGAGGTGCTGGCCGCAAACGCGGCGTATGCGGCGACTTTTGGCGATAAACGAAATCTCCCCATGCCACCTGGGAGACACTTTGCCGTGCTCACTTGCATGGATGCCAGGTTGGATCCCGCCAAATATGCCGGTCTTGCCGAAGGGGATGCGCATGTAATCAGAAATGCCGGTGGTCGCGCGACCGACGACGCGATTCGCTCCCTGGTTATCTCATACAAGCTGCTCGGGACGCGCGAATGGTTCGTCATCCATCACACTGATTGCGGAATGGAAACGTTCACCAACGAGATCATGCGAACGCTTTTGGCAAGCAGCCTGAAGACCGCCACGATTGACAGCTCGGGTTGGCATGATTCCGGTGGTGGGGGCGGCTCAACAGAAGGAAACTACATCGACTGGCTGACGATCAAAGACAACGCCACAAGCGTGGTCGAGGATGTACAGCGGACAAGGGATCATCCCTTGGTGCCGGGCGATATCCCTGTCTACGGTTATATCTATGATGTCAAAACCGGAAGACTCGTTGAGGTGCCACGGGCCACGGAAGCCGGTAAGGTTAGGTAGTCGAATGACCGGCAGGCGATGAGCCAGGAGCCACAAGCCATGAGCTCGTTCGAGCTGAACACGACGATCGCGAACCTGCGGGACCTTCGGGCGTCCGACCTCCGCGACTTCGACGGGGTCTACCTGGGTGACATCTACTGCCGGATCTACGAGGCAAACTTCTTGGAGCAGCTCGGTGATCTCGAGGAGGGGCTTCGCATTCTCCAGGATCAGGGCAAACGAGCCTACGTGACCACCTACGCGGCACCGCGCAACGACTTCCTGCCCAAGGTGCGCAAGATGCTGGAAGCCTCGGCGGCGGCGGGCGCCCAGGCGGTCGAGGTCCATAACCTGGGGATCCTGAAGATCGCCCACGACGAGTTCCCGGAGCTCCCGGTGCACATCGGAGGCTTTGCGAATGTGTACACCGCCGACGGCGTCGAGGTTCTTCGGAGGTTCGGGGCGGTCCGGTTCACTCCCAACTACGAGTTGAGCCTGGACGAGATCCAAGAAATCACGGCCGCGTGCGGCGCGCCGATGGAGCTGCTGGTGCACGGCAAATTGCCCCTGGGCATCTCGGACTATTGCTTCCTGCTGGAGTACGAGGAGAAGTGGGGCATCCGGTGTCCGGACCTCTGCCAGAAGGAGCTCTTCCTGAAGCAGGGGGACTGGGCGATGAAGTCGGTGGGGAAGGGGATCTTGAGCGGCAAGGACGTGTGCATGCTGGAGCACCTCCCGCGCCTCCTGGCCGACGGCCACCGGCACTTCCGGATCGAAACCCATTCGGAGACCCCTGCCTACCGGAGCGAGGTCGCGGCGGTGTACCGGGCGGCGCTGGATCGGGCTGCCTCCGGCGATCACAAGGTGGACGAGACCTCGTGGGAGACCATCCGGCGTCATGCGCGGATCGGTCTGTGCAATGGGTTCTACTTTGGCAAGAGCGGAATGGACTACGCGGGCATCCGGCCCGACTCGATCGGGTCCTTACTGACGATCTCGCGTGTGGAGTCGTGAGGCAGGGGGGCACAATGGTTGAACTTCTGGCACCGGCAGGCAATCTTCCGATGGTCGAGGCGGCGGTCGGCGGCGGCGCGAACGCCATCTACGTGGGGCCCCGCGGGTGGAGTCGACGGCGCGACCAATACGAGATGTCCGACGACGAGGTGCATACCGCCATCGCCATCGCCCACGGGGGCGGCGCCAAGTTGCGGGTCGCCTTCAACACCAACATGCAGTCCCACGAGATCGCGCCCATGCTCGCGAAGATGGAGCGCTTCGTGTCCTGGGGGGTGGACGGGGCGATCATGACCGACATCGGGGCCATCGCGGAGGTCAACCGGCGCTTCCCGCATCTCACCATCCACGCCAGCATCGGGGCCAACATCCTCAACAACGAGGACGTGCGGTTCTACCGATCGATCGGCGTCTCACAGGTGGTGGCGGACACGAAGCTGACCCTCAAGGAATTGGCCTCTCGAAGGGAGCAGATCGACGTCGGGATCGAGATCCTGATCCATGCCAACAAGTGCTACACCTACCTTGGGAAATGCTGGATGTCCCCCTATCATCGGCTCGAGCGCACCACGGACTCCTTCGGAAAGGACCTGTTCAAGGGGAGCCCGAACCGCGGCGGCCTCGACTACCGCGTCTGCATGGAGTCGTGGGAGCTCTACTGCGGTGAAGAGATGTGGGAACAGAGCGTGGCCTTGAAAAACGATGCCTTCTTCCTCCTGCAGGACATCCCGTACCTGATCGATCTCGGAGTGGATTGCCTGAAGGTGCAGGGGCGCGAGTATCCCGTGCCGCTCGTCGAGCGCATGGTCAGGTTCTACCGGGACCTGATCGACGCCTATGTCGCCTCCCCGAAGGGCGAGCCGTTCAACCTGTCGCCCTGGCAGTCCCGCCTGGCCTCCGTCCAGGCACAGCGGGACACGGCCCGGTCCGACGGGACCCGCCTGCTGCTCATCGAGGCGCGGCAGCCGGTGCCTGAGCGCGTATCCTAGCGAGGGACCTTGCGGTCCCCGGAATGCCTCCGCCGGCGATGAATCGTCGCCGGCCCGCGGTCCTCGGAGCCCTGCTGGGGCTGGGGATCCTCGCCGCGCCATTGCTCCCGGAGGCGCCGCGGGAAACCGAGCTCCGAATCGGGGAGATCAATTCCTTGAGCGGCGTGATGGCGGCCCAGGGAACGGCCGTGCACGAAGGGGTCGTCTACGCCGTTTCGGAGATCAACCGCCGCGGCGGAATCCGGGGTCTCCGCGTAAAGCTGATCACGCGGGACGACGGGGGCCGGCCGGACGAGGCGGCCCGGCGCTCGGGCTCGCGCCGGCTCTCTCCGGCCACCTCGCGTACCGCGAGTGGGGCCCGCCGCCGGTCGAGCCCGAGGTGGTCATCGTCTTCGACGACGACCGGCCACGCCTGGAAGAGCTCTTCGAGAGCGTCGAGCTCGCCGGCAGAGTCGCGCACCCGTACTCGATGCCGTACCAGCACTTCGACGTCTGGGTGTGCCGCCGGCTGAAGGTCTTCCTGCGCGCGCTCTGGCCGCAGCTCCGGAATCTGGGCTAGCGGGGCTCAAGCTACGCGCCGCTGACGCCGACCTCGCCCGGCCTGCGGAGCATCTTGTCGACCTCGCCGAGGTGCGTTTCCTCCTCGAAGATCATCCTCCGCGCGTACTCTTCGAGATGGACCGAGTGTCCCGCGACGAGGTCGAGCAGCTGGACGTAGAGTCCCAGCCCCCGCCGCTCTCCGTCGAGCGATTCCCGCAGGATGTCTCCGACGTCGTGCTTGTGGGTCTCGAGCAGCGGACCGATGCCGAGCGACGGATGTCCGCCCAGGAACGTGATCAACTCTCCCGCCTGGTGGGCGTGCGCGAGGTTCTCGGCGGCCTGTTCGCGCAGCCACGAGACGATCGGGATGCGGTTGTACCCGTAGATCATGAACGAGTAGTGCGTGTACCGCACGACACCGGCGAGCTCCTCCTCCAGGATGCTGTTGAGCGCCGCGAGGACCTTCTTCGGATCGAGTGAATTCGTCACGGAGCCTCCTTTCTTCCGCTGGCCCGCGACAATTCTAGTTTCGGGCCGTACAATGGGGGCGGTGAAAGCATCCGGGAGCGTTCTGGACGGCCAGATCCTTGGCCGACTTGATCGCTGGCGGACGGCGCGCGCGGTCTTCGTCCGGCCGGACGGGGTCGAAGCGGAGCGCGCCGTAGCCGCGGCGTTCGGCCGGAACTGGGCCCGCGCCTCCATGTACGGCCGGGCGCGGCGTCTCTTAGTCGAGCGCACGCCGGAGCAATTCCTCGCGGACCTGGAGAAGGGCGTGGGTCCGCTCGCCGAGCGCGTGCGCGTGGCCCCCGAAGACATGCGCCAGACCAAGTGGGACGCCATGAGCCGGCTGACACCGCTGCCGCAGGCGCGCCGCGAGGTCGACGCCCTGTGGCTGGCCGACGAGATGACCATGGGGGAGTTCTTCGTCGAGTTCCAGCCGCTCTTCGATCTGAAGTCCGGCGAGGTTCTCGGCTACGAGGGGCTGCTCCGAGCGCGGGGCCGCGGCGGGCACACGCGCCTGGCGGCCGAGATCTTCCCGGCCGCCGAGGCGCTGCATCTCGAGCACGCGTTCGAGCGGTTCGCGTGGTCGTGTGTTTTGGAGTCGGCGAGCCGGCTGCCCGACTCGGCTCTGCTCTTCTTGAACGTGAATCCGCGCCTGATCGACCGCTCCGAGGATGCGCTCGCGGCCCTGGGGGAGGAGACCGAACGGCGCGGTCTCTCTTTCTCTCGGCTGGTCCTCGACCTCGTCGAGATCGAGACGCTGCCGGCGGCCCCGGACCTGCGGCCGGCCCTCACGGTGCCGCGAGACCTCGGCGCCGTCATCGCGCTCGACGACGTCACGTCCGGATACGGCACGCTGCAGCTGTGCCACGGCCTGCAGCCCGAGTTCATCAAGGTGGACAGCGAGGTCACGCGCGGGATCGCGCAGGACCCGCGCCGCCGCGCCATCCTGAAGTTCCTGGCCGATCTCGCGGGCGAGTTCTCGTTCCGGCTCGTCGCCGAGGGCATCGAGTCAGCCGAGGATCTCGATGTCTGCGCCGCCGAGGGCGTCGGCGCGGCGCAGGGGTACTTTCTCGCCCGACCCGCGGCCGAGCCGCCGAAGGCGTCGCCGGAGTTGACCCGCTGGCTCGCCTCGCGCCCGACGAGCCTGCGCTCCGCCTGACGGACTTGAGCCGAAAATCCTTCTCCGCTCCCGCCGGCACGTCGAGCGCCACTCGAACAGGCCGCCCCGAGGCGCCGGCGCTCGCCTCCGTCCGCCTCGACGTCTGGCTCGACGTCGCGTGCCTCTTCCCGACACGCTCGCAGGCCAAGGCCGCCTGCGAGGGCGGAAAGGTCGACGTCAACGGCGACCGCGGCAAGGCGCACCGAGAGGTCCGCCCCGGCGACCGCGTCGCCGTCACGAGCCGCGGCCGCGAGCGGCGGGAGCTCGTGGTGCGCGGCCTCGCCGAACGCTCCATCCCGAAGAGCGAGGCGCGGAAGCTCTACGAGGACGTCACGCCCCCGCTGCCTCCGGAGATCGCGGAGGCGCGCCGCCTCGACCGGCTCCTCGCGCCTCGCGGCGACCAGGGCCGTCCGGACAAGAAGGAACGGCGAGAACGGATTCGCCTCAAGCGGAGGTGAGGACCCCCGTCCGTTGACGGTAAACTTGGGCCGTGGACTTCGAGCTCCTCTGCCCCTGCTGCAACGCCCGTCTGAAAGTCGACTCGGAATTGAAGGCCGTCATCGACCACGAGCCGCCGAAGACACCCCGGAAGTACGCCTCGGTGGACGATGCGCTGGGGGCGCTCAAGGGCGCCGACGAGGAGCGCGAGAAGAAGTTTTCGGCGTCGGTCGAGGCCGAAAAGTCGAAGAAAGACGTCCTGAACCGGAAATTCGAGGAGCTCTTCGAGAAGACGAAGGGCGACACGTCGAAGCCGATTCGGGACATCGACCTCGACT
>JBBDKM010000018.1:0-5822 GCA_040879385.1 Thermoanaerobaculia bacterium
TCGCCGTCGCGCACGATCCGGCCGTCGCGGATCTCGACGACCCGCTCGGCGCGGCGGGCGAGCGACATGTCGTGGGTGATGACGACGAGGGTCGAGCCCTGCTGCCAGAGCTCGGTGAAGAGACCCATGATGTCGCCGCCGGCGGAGGTGTCGAGGTTGCCGGTGGGCTCGTCGGCGAGTACGACGTCGGGCTTCATGGCGAGCGCCCGCGCGATCGCGACGCGCTGCATCTCGCCGCCCGAGAGCTCCGTGGGCTTGTGGTGCATGCGGTCGGACAGGCCGACGCGCGCCATGAGCTCCTCGACGCGCTCCCGGCGCTTCTTCGGGGCTACGCCGCCGAAGAGGAGCGGCATCTCGACGTTCTCGAATGCGCTGATCTGGGGCAGCAGGTTAAAGCCCTGGAACACAAACCCGACGCGGCGGTTGCGCACGTCGGCGAGCTCGTCGCGCGTGAACTTCGACACGTCCTCGCCTCCGAGACGGTAGCTTCCCTGAGTCGGCGTGTCGAGGCAGCCGACGAGGTTCATGAGGGTCGACTTGCCGGAGCCCGACGGCCCGACGATCGCAACGAAGTCGCCCGTGGTGACCTCGAGGTCGATGCCCTTCAAGGCCTCGACCTTCACCTTGCCGGTGTCGTAGATCTTGCGGATGCCGGACATGTCGATGATCGCTGGGGTCACGGGAGCCTCCCTCATTCGTATCGCAGCGTCGAGGCCGGATCGATCGACGCCGCGCGGCGGGCGGGAAAGTAGCCGGCGAGAAGGCCGCAGGTCCCCAGGATCGCGATCGTGGCCAGCCCGATCGGCCACGAGAGCGTGGGGCGGCCGAGGAACTCGAGGACCTCGTTGTCTTCGATCGGCACGAAGGAGAGGCCCGTGACGATGAGGATCGCGATGACGGCGCCGAAGAGGCCGCCGAGCAACGTGTAGACCATCCCCTCCAGGATGAACGGGCCGGTGATCCAGGAGCGCCGGGCTCCCATCGCCATCTTGACGCCGATCTCCTTGGTGCGCTCCTTGACGACGGCGTACATGATGTTGGCGACCCCGACCCCTCCGATGATCAGGGTCAGCGCGCCGATGATGCCGAAGAAGATCTCGAGGCCGAGGAGCACCTTGCGCTGGATCTTCTGGCCGTCGACGGTGTTCCAGAGACCCCAGACCCGCGTGTCCTCGGGATCGAAGCCGAGCCGCGGCCCGAGGACCTGGTTCAGGTGCACGAGGGCGGCGTCCATGTCGTCGGGCTTATTGACGCGGAACACGAGGACGTTGATCCGGTCCTTGCCGAGGACCGCCTTGAACGTCGACTGGGGGATGACGGCGTGGTCGGCGTCGGGGCCGCCATAGGTGGAGGACTGGTTTTTTCTCTGCATCACGCCGACGACGGTGAAGGGCGAGTTGTTGATGAGGATGGACTTTCCGAGGGGATCCTCCTTGCCGAAGACGTCCTTTGCCATCTCGTTGCCGAGGAAGACGACGCGGCGCTTCTGCTCCTCGTCCTGGGGATTGAGAAACCGCCCGCCCGCGACGGGGTAGTGCTTGCGCGCGTCCCCGTAGACCCACAGGGTGCCGATCACGCGCCCGTTCACCGTCTTTCTGCCGTAGGCGATCGCCGTGCGCCAGGACGTCAGCTCCCCCCAGATCGCGTCGAGCTCGGGCATCCGCTCGCGCGCATAGTCCACGTCGTCGAGGCGGGGCCGTATGGGGCGTCCTTCCGGGAGACCCTTGTAGGGCTTCGAGGTGTCGCCGGGCCAGAGGATCGCGAGGTTCGAGCCCATCGCCGTGTCGTTGGAGATCATCTGGCGCTTCAGGCCCTCGCCGAAGGCCAGCAGCAGCAGGATCGTCACGGTGCCCCACGCCAGGGCGGCGATCGTGAGCGTCGCGCGCTTCTTCTGCAGCCGCGCCGAGCGCAGGAAGAGTTGCAGGATGAGCGAGATGTCTCTCTTCACAGCTTCATCGCCACGACGGGGTCGAGCCGCGAGGCATCGCGCGCGGGGAAGTAGCCCGCTACCAGGCCCGTCAGGCCCAGGATCGCCGCCGTCAGCAGCGCCACCGACAGCGACACGTCCGGGTCTCCCACGTACTCGGTGACGCCGAACTTCGGGAAGATCGCGCAGACCGCGAGCGAGATCGCGAACCCGATGGCGCCGCCCATTCCGGTCAGGAGCAGCGTCTCCATCAGGAACTGGCGCAGGATCCAGGGCGTCTTGGCGCCGAGGGCCATCTTGATGCCGATCTCCTTCGTGCGCTCCTCGACGACGACGTTCATGATGTTGGAGACGCCGATGCCGCCCACGATGAGCGTGAAGGAGCCGATGATGCCGAGGAAGAGTCGGAACGACAGGAAGAAGACGTCGAAGAAGGCGAACTGCTCCGTCGTGTCCCAGACCGAGAAGGCTTCCTTGTCGTCGGGGTCGAAGCGCTGGCGCTGCGCGATGATGCCCCGCACACCGTCGGTCACGCCCTTGCTCTCCTTGGCGACCGCCGGCTGGTAGATCAGGTTCTCGATCCACTTCTCGCCCGTGATCGCGCGAAACGTGGAGCTCGGGATGAAAGCCTTCTGGCTGTCGCGGCCGCTGTAGCTCGAGTTCTGGACCTTTTCCTGCAGCACGCCGATCACGAGGAAGGGCGAGCCGCCGAGCATGACCGTCTTGCCGACGGCCGGGTTGTCTTTCCCGAAGACTTCGTCGGCAAACTTGTTGCCGATGAAGACGACGCGGCGCTGCTCGGCCATGTCCGTGGGGTTGATGAACCGCCCGCCCGGCGTGGGAATCGTGTTGCGCATGTCGCCGAACTCCGGCGAGACGCCCGAGACGTCCACCGCGATGGTCTTCTTCTCGTAGTTGAGCTTCAGGGTCTGCGAGTACTCGCTCGAGATCGCGTTGAGGCCCTTGGCCTCCCGGCGGATCGCCTCGACGTCCTCCTCGTTGAGGCGGATCTTCCGGCCCTTGCCGAGGCCTTCGAAGGGCGCGGACGTCAGGCCCGGCCACGCGATACAGATCCGGTCGCCGAGGCCCGCGGTGTTCAAGACCATCTGGCGCTGGAGGCCTTTGCCGAACGCGAGGAGCAGCGTGACCGATACCGTGCCCCAGACGATTCCGAAGATCGTCAGGAACGTGCGGAGCTTCTGGCTGCGCACGTCGCGCCACATCTGCCGGACCGCGTCCCGGAGGGAGAGCATGGACAGTTCGGGTTCAGTCGACTGCGGAGGTCAGTTTCTTGGGCGGCCGCTCGACGACTTTGGCGCCGAGCTGCAATCCCGCGACCACCTCGGCGTTCAGGCCGTCCGAGATCCCGAGCGTGACGGCGACCTTCTTGGGAGAGTCCTTCGGCTTCTCGCCGGGAAGCTCCACGAACGTCTTCTTGCCGCCGTCCTCGAAGATCACCACGCGCTCGGGAATCGTCGGCACGTCCTTCTTCTCGCGGATGATGAGGTCCGCGTTGGCGGAGTATCCGGCGCGCAGCGTGATGTTCGAGGTCGGCTCGAGCTCGATCTCCACGTCGAAGAGCGTGGCGCCGTCCTTCTGCTGCGCCTGCGGCGCGATCCGCGCGACTTTCCCGGTCACGACGTCGGCCGGCAGGGCCCCGACCTTGATCCGCGCCGGCAGCCCGACGCGCAGCTTCCCGACGTCGATCTCGTCGACGGTGCCCTTGAAGATCAGGTCGCTCATGTCGGCGATCGCCGCCAGCTCCGTGCCGGGCTGGTACGACGTCAGGGGAACGACCGGCTCGCCGGGGTTGACCGCGCGGGTCAGGACCGTTCCCGCGGCCGGGGATCGGATGATCGACTCCATGGTGACGGTTTCGGACTGGATGCGGCCCTTGCGGGTCAGGTCCCGCTCCTGCTCCGCCTTGGCAAGGGCGATCCGGGCGAGCTCGAAGGACTCGCGTTTGGTGTCGAGGTCGGACTTGGGAAGGACACCGCTTCTCGCGAGCTCCTGCGACCGTTCGAACTCGGCCCGCGCGCGCTCGAAGGAGGCGCGCGCCGAGTCGAGGCGCCGGTCGACCTCGGTCAGTTCCTGCGGGGTGGGGTCCGGTGCGATCTCGAAGAGCGCGTCGCCGGGCCGGACCTTGTCGCCGACGTTGACCATGCAGCGTTTCACCAGGCCCGAGATCTTGGACTTGATCGAGAACTTCTGGCGAGGCTGGATCTGGCCGACCGCGAGGGCCTTCTCCGTGATCGAGCCCTTCTCGACGGTGATCAGCTTGCGCTCGCCGTCGTCGTGGCCGCCCCTTGCCAGGGCGTAGACCCCGACGGCCGCCGCCGCGAGGACGACGAGAAGCAGCAGTGTCTTGAAGAGCTTGGACATGCCATCCTCCCTGGACAGAAACCGACGGATCGCTCCGCTCATGGGAACCCCTGGCCTTCGAGTGGAGTTACGCAGCAGACCGTGCGAAGTTCCTTCCTCGCCCGGTTGCCCGCTTCGGCCGGTCGGCAGGCCCGTCTTGGAAACCGGCGGGTCGAAAACCGGCCGCTAATCCGATATCTTTGCGGCTGAAGGAGTTGCGCGTGATCCGAGGCGAGCGTCTCTATCTGCGGGCGATCGAGCGGGACGATCTCCAGCGCTGCCACGACTGGATGAACGACGAGGCGCTGACGGCAACCCTCGCCCAGCGCTATCCGATGTCGCTCGCGCGCGAGGCCGACTGGGTCGAGCGCGCGACGCGCGGGCAGGACCCTTCGGATCTGACCCTGGCCATCTGCCTGGCCCAGGGCGACCGCCACATCGGCAACTGCAGCCTGATGGCGATCGACCGCGACAACTCGACCGCCACGCTCGGCATCGTCATCGGCGAGAAGGACTGCCACGGGCAGGGACTCGGCGAGGAGGCGGTGCGGGTCCTCTGCCGCTACGGGTTCGACGAGATGAACCTTCACAAGATCCGGCTCGACGTCTATGCCACCAATCCCGGCGCGGTGAAGACCTACGAGCGCGCAGGATTCCGCAAGGAAGGCGTGCTGCGTGAAGAGGCCTTCCGCCAGGGCCGCTACCTCGACGTGATCCGCATGGGGCTCCTGCGCGGCGAGCTCTCCGCGGTGAAGCCGCCCCGGCGCACCCGCTGAGCCTTATGGCCGCTCCCGAGCACCGCCTCCTGACGCACTGGCGGATCTTCGGAACCGCGCGGGAAATCGCCGACGTCCTGGGCCGCACGGAGGAGCTCTCCCGGTGGTGGCCGTCGGTCTACCTCGACGCCGAACAGATCGAGGCGGGCGGCGAGGCCGGAATCGGCCGCCGCGTACGGCTCCGCACGAAGGGCTGGCTGCCGTACACCCTCGACTGGGAGCTCCGCGTGACCGAGTCCCGCTATCCCTTCGGGTTCTCGATCGAGGCCAGCGGGGATCTCGCCGGTACCGGCGTCTGGACGTTCGAGCCGGCGGGAGCGTGGACGCTGGTGACTTACGACTGGCGCGTGCGGGCCGAGAAGCCCCTGCTTCGCGCCCTCGCGCCGTTCTTCCGTCCCGTGCTCGAGGCCAATCACCGCTGGGCGATGCGGATGGGCGAAGAGAGCCTGAAACTCGAGCTTTCGCGGCGGCGCGCGTCCACACCCGGAGATCGCGCGCACATTCCGCCCCCGCCGGCCCCGTCTTCCTCCGGGCCGCTCATCGTGGCCGGCGTGGCCGCGGGCGCCGCGGCATTCGGCCTGGCGCGTCTTCTTCGCGGCCGACGCCGGCGTCGCCGCCGCCTTTGGAGATAGCCCCCGCTTGATGGACGTCCACCTCCGGCGGGGCATCGGACGCCTCGATGCCACGGCCCTCGTCGTGGGGTCGATGATCGGCTCGGGCATCTTCATCGTCTCGGCCGAAAGCGCGCGGCTGCTGGG
>JBBDKM010000018.1:5922-43589 GCA_040879385.1 Thermoanaerobaculia bacterium
CGGGACTCGCACGCAGAACGTGTTCACGGCCGCGAAGTTCGCCGCGCTCCTGGCGCTCGCGGCGGCTGGCCTTCTGCTCGGGGGCGAGGGCTCGGCTCTGCGGGCCGGGGAGCTCTTCCGCGCGCGCGAGCTCGACCAATCGCCGCTTTTGGGTCTGCCGTTTCTCCTCGCGCTCGCGGCCGCGCTGGTCGGGCCCCTGTTCTCGCAATCGGCGTGGAACAACGTGACGTTCGCGGCCGAGGAGGTCGAAGAGCCGGGGCGAACGCTCCCGCAGGCGCTCCTGGTCGGGTGCCTGATCGTGACGACGCTCTACGTCGTGACGAACGTCGCGTACTTGAACTGCCTCTCACTCGAGGGCATCCAGCGCGCCCCCGAGGACCGCGTGGGCACGGCGGCGGCGAGCGCGCTCTTTGGCCCGGGGGCCGCGGGCGTGATGGCCGCCGCGATCATGGTGTCGACCTTCGGGTGCGTCAACGGGCTCGTTCTTTCGGGGGCCCGCGTGTCCTTCGCGATGGCCCGCGACGGGCTCTTCTTCCGCGGCCTCGAGAAGTTGAACGGCGCGGGCGTGCCCTCCAACGCGCTCTGGCTGCAGGCCGTCTGGGCCGGGCTGCTCGTGTTGAGCGGGAGCTACAGCCAACTCCTCAAGTACGTCGTCTCGGCCGACATCCTGCTCTACGTTCTCCTCGTGCTGGCGGTGATCGTGCTGCGGCGGCGGCGGCCCGAGTGGGCGCGCCCGTTCCGCGCTCCCGCCTATCCCGTCCTGCAGATCCTCTACGCGGCCGCCGGCGCGGCGCTTCTCCTGCTGCTCCTGGCCGGCAACCCGCGCACCACCTGGCCGGGGTACGTGGTGCTCCTGACCGGGGTCCCCGTGTACTTCCTGTGGGCCCGGGAGTCCGCAAGCCGTGAACAGTGAGAGACCGCACCTTCGCGACGTGCGGGACGGGGCGCTGCTCGTCGAGTACCCCGAGACGTCGGAGGAAGAGGCCAATCGCGCGGCCGTGTCGCTGTCCCGGCGCCTCCCGGCCCTGGCGGGCGGCGGTCTCCTCGATGCGATCCCCGGGGCGCGGACGGTCCTCGTCCTCTTCGACCCGGCGCGGCTCTCGCGCGGGCGGCTGGCGGAGGAGATCGCGCGGCGAGCTCCCGGGACCGACGGCGACGCAGCCCGGCTCTTCCGCTTTCCGGCGGTCTACGACGGCGAAGACCTTCGGGAGCTCTCGCGGGCCGCGGGTCTCGCGCCCGAAGAGTTCGCGCGGCGGCATGCGTCGGCCCAGTACCGCGTCGCGTTCATCGGGTTCTCCCCGGGCTTTCCGTATCTGACGGGGCTGCCCCGCGAGCTTGCCGCGCCGCGCCTGCCGGAGCCGCGGCCGCGGGTCGCCCCGGGCTCGATCGCCATCGGAGGCCCCTACACCGGCGTCTATCCCTCGGCAACGCCCGGGGGCTGGCGGTTGATCGGCCGTACCTCCGTGCGCCTCTTCGACGAAAGCGCTCAGCCACCGGCGCTGCTGGCGCCGGGGGACCGCGTTCGGTTCGAAGAGGTCCGCGCGCTCGAGCCACCCGTGGCACCGCCGGAGCGCGCCGCCCCCCGATCTCCAGTCCTGCGGCTCTCCTCGCCCGGCCTCTTCACGTCGGTGCAGGGCGCGCCGCGCTACGGCCTGGGCGCCTCGGGGATTCCGGCCGGGGGAGCGATGGACCTCGCGTCCCTCGCTGCCGCCAACGCGTTCGTGGGCAACGCGCCGGGGACGCCGGCCCTCGAAGTCACGGTCCTGGGGCCGGATCTCGAGGCCCTGTCGCCGTGCGTGGTCGCGCTGGCGGGCTCCGACATCGAGGCCGAGCTCAACGGCCGAAACGTGCCCGGCGGCGAGGCGATCGCTCTGGCCGCCGGCGATCGGCTGCGCCTCGGGCGAGCTAGGGGCGGCGCGCGGTGCTATCTCGCCTTGCGCGGAGGCCTGGAGGCCCGGCGGTTGACGAGACGGCTGGAGGCGGGAGAGGGGATCGCCGCCGGAAGAGAGGCCGCGGTCCGTTCGAGCGCGGTCCGGACGAGCCGACGCGTCGAGGAGCCGCTCCTCCGGGTCGTGCCCGGACCGCAGGCGGACCATTTCGGAGCCGGCGTGCTCGAGCGCTTCCTCGCGACCTCCTGGCGGATCTCGCCGGTCAGCGACCGGCGGGGCCTGCGGTTGGAGGGGCCTCGGCTGGACCACGCCCGGGAGCCGGAGATCCCGCCCGAGGGAGCGGTGGCGGGATCGATCCAGGTCCCGGGCGGCGGCCTGCCAATCGTGCTCGGTCCGGATGGGCCTGTCACCGGGGGCTACCCCAAGCTCGCCACGGTTATCGCCGCCGATCTCCCGCTTCTGGGGCAGGCGAGACCGGGAGCGCGAATTCGTTTTGCCGCGGTGTCTCTGGTGGAAGCCGTCGCCGCCCGGCGGGAGTACCATTAGCTTCCTTGAGCATCGACCTGAACGCCGATGTGGGCGAGGGGATGGATGACGCGGCGCTGCTGCCCTTCGTCACCTCCGCCAACGTCGCTTGCGGACTTCACGCCGGCGATCCGTCGGCCATGGACAGCACCGTCTCGCTCGCGCTGTCGCGCGGCGTGCGTGTCGGCGCGCATCCGGGCTACGCGGACCGCGAGCACTTCGGCCGCAGGGCCGTGGAGATGTCCGCGGACGCCGTCGAGAACCTCGTGCTCTACCAGGTCGCCGCGCTCGACGGGTTCGTACGCTCGCGCGGCGGGACCCTGACGCACGTCAAGCCGCACGGCGCTCTGTACCACAGCGGCGCCGAGTTCCCGGACGTGGCTCGCGCGATCGCCGAGGGCGTGCGGCGCTTCCGCCCGGGCCTCGTGCTCGTCGGGCCGGCCGGGTCGATGCTCGTCGAAGCCGGGCGCGACGCGGATCTCGCGGTGGCGGAGGAGGCCTTCGCCGACCGGCGCTATCTGCCGGACGGCTCGCTCGTTTCCCGCGGGCAGGCCGGGGCCGTGATCACCGATCCGGACGAGGCCGCGGAACAGGCCGTGCTCGTCGCGCGCGACCACGCCGTCGTGGCGTCGGACGGTTCGCGCATCACGGTGCAGGCCGACACGCTGTGCATCCACGGCGACACGCCCGGAGCCGAGGCAATCGCCCGCCGGATCCACGAGCGCTTCCGGGCGGAGGGGATCCGCATCGCGCCGCTGGAAGCGGGGCGCGGGACGCGGCGCGAGGGCGTCGTCATCCCGCCGGGCTGAGTGGCCGACATCTTGCTAGGATCCTCGGGAACATGAGCACGGAACCGGCGGAGCTTCCCGGCGAGGAGGCGCACGACACCTGGCGCGACCGGATCGCGCGCGCCTTCCACGCCGCCGAGGCGCTTCTCTCGACACGGCTCCAGATCTTCCGCGAGGAGGCGGCCGAGAAGGCGTCTTGGGCGGCGAAAGGTCTCGTCGGGATCGCGGTCGCCGCCACGCTCGGCTTCGGCGCGCTGCTGCTTCTGGCGGCGCTTGTCGCGGCCCTCTTCGCGCAGCTCTTCGGCAACGTCGCGCTCGGCATCCTGGCCGCCGTTGTCCTCTTCGCGGCCGGAACGGCCGCAGCGGGATGGTTCGGTTGGAAGGCGCTGACGAAAGTCCGGCCGACGGAGTTTCCCGCCACGTCCGAGGAGCTGGCGCGCGACTGGAGCGCGCTCTCGGCGGCGCTGTCGGCCGAGGCCGATCTCGCGTCGGGCGGCGAGGAGCCGGAGGATGAAGTGATCGAGGAGCGCGAAGTCGAAGGGCTCGAGCGGCGCCTGCGCGGGGAGCCCGAATGAAACCCCGCGAGGACCGTCTGGCCGATTTGCGGCGGCGCGCCGCGTGGGAGCGGGAGGACCTCGCGGCTTCCGTACGCGACCTCCGTTTCGAGGCCAGCGCCTTCCGCGAGCGCTGGAAGTTCGCGGGCTGGGCCGCGTCGGGGCTGGCGGCCGCCGGGATGGCGGGCTGGAAGCTCTTCGGCCGCAACTCGCTTGCCGCCAAAGCGGGCCGGATCGCCTCGGCGGCGTCGCTGCTGCTCGGCATCGGCCGCGGCGTGCGCGGCCTCCGCCGGTTCCTTTAGCCCACCGCGCCTACCGTCCCGGCGCGACCTGCAGGATCCGTCGCGCGATCTCGGCGTAGCCGGCGCGATTGGGATGATAGCGATCCGCGGCCAGGCGGTCGGGCCTTCCCTGAAAGAGATCGAAGGTCGGAACTACGAAAACGTTCGGATACGCGAGGGCCGTCTCGGAGAGGAGCGTGTTCCACTGGAGGATCACGGAGGAGCCGAGCCGGCCCGGCCCGCCGTCGCCGCCGCCGAACGGGTCGTAGAGCCCGATGACGACGATGGGAGCCGGCGGGTTCGCCTCGCGAAGCGTCGTCAGGATCGCGCGCAGGTTCTCGACGTACCGGCCCCGCGCGTCCGCGACGGCGCCGGCGACATCCGACGGCGAGGCCGATCCGCGCGTGGCGCCGTGAGAAAGGTCGTTGCCTCCGGCCGAGACGAGGATCAGGTCCGCTCCGCCGGCGAGCGCCCGGACGTTCCCGGTCTCGACTAATGCGCGCACCTCCGGCGATTCCATCCCGTTGACGCCGAGGTTGGTCATCTCGGCGGCGCCGCGCTTCTTCGCGGCATCCAGAACGTCGACGGCGAACCCCTTGCCGCTCTCGTCGCCCGTGCCCTTCGCGAGGGAATCGCCGACGACGAGAATCCGGTAGGTCCCGTCGCGAGGCGCCACGAGCCGCGTCCGCTGCTGCAGAGGCGGCGGATCACCCAGCGGCTCGCCGAGCGACCCGCGCAGGGCGAGCACGAACCCGGAGACGAGCACGGCCGCCGCGCAGGTCCCGATCACGAGGGGAGCGGTCCAGAGCCAGAAGCGCGACGATCCGCGGGCCATGCCGGCCGGGATGATACGTTGAGATCGATGGGGCGGCGATCCTTTGACGGCGGGCCGGGTGCCTGAGACCGTCCTCTCGGCCGAGAACCTGACCAAGCGCTTCGGAAAGCGCGAGGCGGTTTCCGACGTCTCGTTCGACGTGCTCGCGGGAGAGGTGTTCGGTTTTCTGGGCCCCAACGGCGCCGGCAAGACCACGACGATCCGGATGCTCGTGGGCCTCGCCCGGCCCGACCGGGGCCGCGTCCGCATCCGCGGCCTCGACCTCGCCCACGACTTCGTGCGGGCCATGGCCCACGTGGGCTGCATCGTCGAGTCGCCCGACCTCTACAGGTACCTGACCGGGCGCGAGAACCTCGTCCACTTTGCCCGTATGCTGCCCGCGGGCGCAGCCGAGCGGATTCCGGAGCTCGCGCGGATGGTGGCGCTCTCGGAGCGGCTGGACGACAAGGTCGCGACCTACTCGCTCGGAATGCGGCAGCGCCTCGGCATCGCCCAGGCCCTTCTCGGCAACCCGGACGTGCTCATCCTGGACGAGCCGGCCAACGGGCTCGATCCGGCCGGGATCCGGGAGATCCGCGAGCTCGTCCGGTATCTGGCGGCCGAGCGGGGCATCTCCGTTTTCGTGTCCAGCCACCTGCTCTCTGAGATCGAGCTGATGTGCGACCGGGTGGCGATCATCCATCGCGGGAAAACGCTCGCGACGGGTCCCGTGCGCGAGCTGCTGGCCCGCCTCGCGAGCGACCGCGTCCGGGTGCGCGCGCGCCCCGCCGCCCGCGCCGCGGAGGTTCTTTCGGCGTTCGGCCCGGCGGAGACCGAAGCCGGCGACGCCGAGGGAATCGTCGACGCGCGCGTCGACGTCGAGAGGGTCCCGGAGGCCCTGCGCGCGCTGCTCGAGGCCGGATGCGACGTCTATGCGGTCGATCGGCCGCTCCCGTCGCTCGAGGAGGTGTTCCTGGACATCACGGGAGGAGAGACCGTATGAGGTTTCCGGGGCTGGTCGAGAACGAGATCTTGAAGATCGCCCGGCAGCGGCGCTTTCGCGTCGTCGTGCTCATCCTGATGGCGCTGATCGGCCTGATCGTGTTCGCGCAGTCCCGCGGCCGCGACCGGTTCATGAAGAAGGACTGGCGCGTCGAGACGCAGGAGCGGATGGCCAACATCCAGAACTGGCTCCGCGGCGGGCGCATGCCGGCCTCCTCGCAGCGGTGGGCGAGGTTCGAGCTCCAACGCCTGCAGTATCACCTCGAGCGGGACATCAATCCCGACGCCATCTCGGGCCCTCTCTTCGCCCGCGCCTTCGCCAACGCGTCGAGCTACCTCCTGCTCCCGCTGCTGGCGATCGTGTTTGCCTCCGACATCGTGTCGGCGGAGTTCCAGCAGGGCACGATCAAGCTCTTGTTGACGCGGCCCGTGGGCCGCGCGCGCGTGCTCGCCTCGAAGCTCGCGGCCCTCATGCTGGCGATCACGCTCACGGTTCTCTTCGGCGGGATCGTCGCCTATCTCTTCGGAGGCGTCGCGTACGGTTACGCCGGGTGGGGCGCTCCGGTTCTGACGGGCTTCCGGGCAGGCGGCGAGACGTTCGATCCCACCGCCGTGCGGTCGATCGTGCTGTGGAAGGAGACGGTCCTCGTCTACGGCCTGGCGTGGTTCGCGATGCTCTGCGTCGGGGCGATCGCGCTGCTGACCTCGGTCCTGCTGCGGTCGACGGCGGCTTCTATGGGGACGATGGTGGCCGCCCTGATCGCGGGGAGCATCCTGCCGCGGCTCGCGCCCTCGTGGGAGTCGCAGAAGTTTCTCTTCGTCACGAACCTGCCGCTGCCCGACTATTACTCGGGCTCGCCGCCGCCGATCCCGGGCCTCACGATCGGCCTGGCTGTGGCGGTGCTCGCGGCCTGGGCGGCAGCGGCCCTGGCCGTAGCGTTCGCGGTGTTCGTGCGCCGGGACGTCCTCGCCTAGGGTCCGTTTGATAGACTCGCGCCCTCTCCCGAAAAGCCCATGAACTTCGATTTCGCACCGCCGCAGCGCGCTGTTTTCGGGAGGCTCGACGGCCTCGCCCCGCAGCCGGGGAAATACCCGGGGCCGGTCGGGCGGTTGAAGGTGGTGCGATTTTTGAACCTTACGGGAAACGAGAGTAGGCTAACCCCCCGGTCATACCCCGGAGCGTGATGGCAGAGAGGAAGACGGATCCACCGGCCGGCAAGGCGAGCTCCCTCGAGGAGCCGCGCCCGAGCCGCAGGCTGAAGCCGGACCAGTACGAGCTGAAGATTCGCTGGGAGAAGGCCCGGCAGGTGCTGGACGTCTCTCCCACAGGCGTGCGCTTCGACTTCGACACGCCCCTGAAGGTCGGCACGAAGTACCCCATCAGCCTCACCGCGCCGGGCGTCTCGTTCTCGACGACCCTCGAGGTCTCGCGCTGCCAGCTCACGGTCGAGCCGCCGAGCGGCCGATTCTTCCGGGTGACGGGCCGGTTCTTCCCCTACGTCGAGTAGACGAACCGATACGCCACGTGCCAGGCCGACAGCCTGGCCTCCCGGTCGCGCTTCCATTTCGGTTTCGCGAAGGCCTTGTCGAGATCGCCGGCTTCGAGCCGGTGAATCGCGGGCGTGCGCGACCCCTGGACCTTTCGCATCGCGGTCACGACCCACAGGTGTCCGCCCGGGTCGAGCCGCTTGACCGCTGCCTCGAAGAGCGCGCGCGAGCCGACGCGGCTCTCGTGCCAGAGAACCATCAGGTCGAAGGTCTCCTTGACCGAACGGATCGACCGCGCTTCGACGTTCCGGATCTCCAGATCGGGCGCGGCAGCCCCGCGCAGGACGTCCTCGAATTCGGGAGGCGCGTCGACGAGCAGGGCGCGCGAGGCGGCGGACAGCTCCAGGCGCTCCGCGATCTCGGCGCGTCCGCGCAGGGGGATCACCGGCCCATAATGGGGTCAGGTCTGGATTTTGTCCAACCGGGTGGTCGGCCTTTGTCGATGGACAAAATCCAGACCTGACCCCATCCTTTCCCCGTGGCCGAGATCCTCTTCGGGACCGCGAGCTTCGCGTACGCAGGCTGGAAGGGCATCGTCTACCACGAGCGCTACAGCGACTCGCGATTCAAGGTGGAGTGCCTGCGCGAGTACGCGCGGTACGCCCCGTTTCGCACGGTCGAGTTCGACTTCACCTTCTACCGCCCCCCCGGGGAGGCGCAGCTCGCGCGGTACGCCGCGGTCCTGCCGGCGGGCTTCCCGGTCGTCTCGAAAGTCTGGGAGGAGCTGACGATGCCGCGGTTTCCCGAGCTGCCGCGCCACGGCGAGCGGGCCGGGCTGGAGAACCCGCGGTACCTGGACGCGCGCGTGTTCCGCGAAGAGGTGCTGTCGGCCTACGAAAAGGCGTTTGCGGACCACACGGGCCCGTTCGTGCTGGAGTTCCCGACCGAGCGACAGCCGACGCCCGCGCGGCGCGCGGAGTTTCTGGCGAGGCTCGACGACTTTCTCGGCGCGATGCCCGAAGGGCGCCGCTTCTCCGTCGAGATCCGGACGCCGCAGTATTTCGTTCCGGAGTACTTCGACGTGCTCCGCCGCCGGGGGGCCGCGCACGTCTTCAACTGGTGGACGCGGACGCCGGGTCTCCTGGAACAGTGGGAGGCCGCGCAGCCCCTGCCGGCGGACTTCGCCGTGGCGCGGATTCTGGTCCCGCCGGGGGTTCCCTACGAGCAGGCGGTCGCGCGCTTCCGACCCTACGACCGCGTCCAGGCTCCGCGCGAGGATATGCGGCGGGATCTCGTCCGCCTGATCCGCCACATCACGGCTGCGGGCGCCGACGCGTTCATCCTGGTCAACAACCGCTCCGAAGGGTGCGCCCCGCTGACGATTCGCGCGCTGGCGAAGGAGCTCGGAATCGCCATCCCGGAGGAACCGAAGCGGTCGTTGTTCGACTGAGGGGGTCAGGTCTTGATTCTTCGGAGTTTCAGGGACGGATCAGCGAGAGCGATGGCCTTACTGAAACTCCGAAGAATCAAGACCTGACCCTGGTCCAGACGGTCCAGATGAGGTAGGCGACGATGCCGATGCCGGCGATCGCGATCAGGAGTCCCGAGACGGGGGAGAGCTGCCGGATCAGGGTCCAGGTCAGGTAGAAGACCGCGGCGAAGATGGGCACCGACAGAAGGCCCGCGATCGTCACGAGCGAGCGGGACTTCTTGCCGGCTTTCTGTGGGACGACCTTCATCATCTCGAGCTTCTTCGACACGTCGAGCGGGAGCGCGGGCCGCTCGATCCACTTCAGCGCTTCGGGCTCGGCGAAGCCCTCCTTGAGCTCGGCCGGAAAAGTCTCGCCGCAGTAGACGCAGTGGTTCAGCCGCCACGCGGCCACGGGGCGGCGGCAGCGCGGGCAACGCGGGCCTGCGGTCGGGGCGTTCACGGTTTTTCTTCTCGATCCCGGATGCGAAACGATTATACGGTTGGGTGCCCGCAACCCGGCATCTTCGGCAAGGACGCCCCGTGGAGGAGGTCTCGTGAAGAGCAGCGCAAAGGCGGTCGACTGGAGAGGGTGCGGCACCACTCTGGTCACGCCGTTCGACGACCGGGGACGGATCGCCTTCGGGGCGATCGAGGAGCTCGTCGAGTGGCAGATCGGCCAGGGTATCGATTTCCTGGTGTGCGGAGCCACGACCGGCGAGTCGTCCACCCTGTCCCGCGACGAACGCAAGGCGGTCACGGCCACCGTCGTCCGCGCCGCCAACGGGCGCGTGCCGGTCATAGCGGGCGCCGGCGGCAACCACACGGCGCGCGCGGTCTTCTGGGCCCGCGATGCCGCGGCGGTGCACGCGGACGGCATCCTCTCGGTCACGCCGATGTACAACCAGCCGAGCCCGGCCGGCCTCCTGCGGCACTTCTCGGCGATCGCCGACGCGACGGACCTTCCGATCCTCGTCTCGAACCTCCCTTCGCGCACGGGCCTCGACCTGGACGTCGAGACGATCCTCCGCCTCGCAGAGATTCCCCACGTCGCGGGCCTCCTGGAGGCGTCCTCCGACTTCGGCAAGATCGCCCGGCTGATGGCGGGGCTTCCGGCGGGCTTCGCGGTCTTTTCCGGCGTGGATGCCACCGCTCTGGCCTTGGTCGCGTTCGGCGCCCGCGGGCTGATTTCCGTCGCCGCCAACGAGATCCCGAAGGAGATGGCGGGCCTCGTGCGCGCCGCGCTGGAAGATCACCGCGGCGTGGCGTTGGAGTTCCAGAAGAAATACGAGCCGCTGATGGAGATGAACTCCTGGGAATCCAACCCCGCCCCGGTCAAGTGCGCGCTCGCGCTCATGAAGAAGTGCGGCGAAACGCTGCGGCTGCCCCTGGTTCCGGTCCGCGACGACACGCGCCGGAAGATCGAGCGGATGCTCGCGGGCTACCGGCTGCTGCCGAAGAAGCGGGGCCCCGGGCGCTGATTCGCTGCTAGGATCCCTCTATGGCATTCGACAGCGAAGAGGTCCGGAAGAGCCGCGAGGACGGCTGGTTCAAGCAGAACGAAGCCGCGATGATCGAGGGCGCCCGGAAGAAGCGGGAGGCGGCGGAGCAGGCGCGACAGAGCGAGGCGACGCAAGCGCGTCGCCAGGCCCACTGGCGCAAGTGCCCCAAGTGCGGCGCCGACATGCGCGTGGAGACGATCGCGAACGTCGAGGTCGAGAAGTGCCCGGACTGCGAAGGGATCTTCTTCGACCGGGGCGAGCTCGAGACTCTGATCCTCCGCCAGGAAGGGGAGAAGCGTGGCTTCTTCCGGAAGCTCCTGGGGTTTTCGCAGGACTGAGCGGCTACTTCGGTCCCGGGGGCAGGTTCTCCATCAGGTGGCGCGCCAGAAGCGCGTGCAGGTGCAGCGACGTCCCCTCGTCCTCTTTGATGGCATGGGTGCGGTTGGGGTAGACCAGGAAATCGAACTGCTTGTCGAGCGCGACCAGCCGGTTGATCAGCCTCTCGGTGCCCTGGTAGTGGACGTTATCGTCGCCGGAGCCGTGGACGAGGAGGAGTTTGCCCCGGAGCCCTTCCGCGTAGGTGATGGGGGAGCCTTTCCGGTATCCCTCCGCGTTCTCCTGCGGCAACCCCATATAGCGCTCCTGGTAGATCGTGTCGTAGAGCGTCTGATCGGGGACGGGGGCAACCGACATGCCGACCTTGTAGAGATCGGGCGAGCGGAAGAGAAGGTTCAGCGTCATCGAGCCGCCCCCGCTCCAGCCCCACGAGGCCACCCGCGCGGGGTCGAGGTAGGACCGCGAGGCGAGCAGCGCCTTGACAGCGGCCGTTTGCTCCACCGTCGCGAGCACCCCGACCTCGCCGTAGATCATCTTTCGCCAGGCGCGCCCCTTCGGCGCCGGCGTGCCCCGGTTGTCGATACACGCGACGATGTAGCCGGCGTCCGTCAGGGCCCGGTGGAAGAGCGGCCGGTCCCCCTTCCAGGCGTCCACGACCTCGACGCCCGCCGGCTCCCCGTAGACGTACATGAGGAGGGGGTACTTCCGGGCGGGATCGAAGGTCTTCGGCTTCATCATCCAGCCGTCGAGCGTGACGCCGCCGCCGATCGAGACCTGGAAGAACTCGGTCGCCGGCCGCGTCAGAGGCGCGACCTTCGCGGCGAGCTCGCGGTTGTCCTCGAGCACGCGCACGACCTGGTGCGAGGGCAGGCGCACGAGGTCGGTGACGGACGGACGGTCCAGAGTCGAGAAGGTGTGGATCGCGAAGCGGCCGTCCGGCGAGATCTTGTAGGCGTGCGTTCCGGGCGCGTTCGCGGGCGTCAGGCGCTCGGGCGTCCCCTTTCCGTCCAGGCGCGCACGGTAGAGATAGCGCCGGGTGGCGTCGTCGGGCGAGGCGATGAAGTAGAGGACCCCGCCCTTCTCGTCCACGCCCTCCACCGTCAGGAGGTCGAAGTTCCCGGGCGTCAAGAGCCGCATCGGCGTGGCGTCGCGGGGCGCGGCGTAGGCATGCCGCCAGCCGTGCCGCTCGCTGACCCAGAGCAGCTCGCCTCCGGGGAGCCATTGCCACGCGTCGACGACGTCGAGCCAGGCCTGGTCCTCGTCGTGCAGCATCCGCCGCGCCTTGCCGGTTCTCGCATCGGCGAGCCACACGTCGTTGGTGTTCTGCAGGCGGTTCAACTGCTGCAGGACGATCTCTCCCGCGTCGACCCACTCCATGCGGGGCACGTAGGTGTTCCGCGGGTCGCCGGGCAGCTCCACCCAGCGCGGCGGGCCGCCGGAGGCGCCGACGATGCCGATCTTCACCGCCGAGTTCCTGGTGCCCGCCTTGGGATACGGGATCTTCGTGACGACGGGGTAGAGCGTGTCCGTGTCGTTGATGAGCGCGAACTCTCCTACGCCGTTCGCGTCGAAGCGCCAGAAGGCGATGTCCTTGCCGTCCGGGCTCCAGCGGAAACCGTCGCGCACTTTGAACTCTTCCTCGTAGACCCAGTCGGAGGTGCCGTTGACGATCGTCGGCGAGCCGTCGGAGGTCAGCCGCGTCATCTTCCCGCTCGCCAGGTCTTCGACGTAGAGGTCGTTCTGCTGCACGTAGGCGACGCGCGTGCCGTCCGGCGAGAACTTGGCGAACATGAGGGTCGACTCGGGCAGCCCGGCGCCGAGCTCGCGGAGCCGGGCGCCCGCGATCTCCAGGACCCAGTAGTCGCCGCGCGTGTTCTGCCGCCAGACCTTCTTCGTGTTGGTGAAGAGCAGGAGCTTCGCACCGTCGCCCGACCAGGCGTAGTCATCGAATACGAGCGACTTCGCTCCCGGCTCGGGAACGAGGCTCGCGGCCGAGACGACGACCCGGCGCGCACCGGTCGCGGCGTCGTAGCGAACGATGTCTTTGGCGTCGGGGGCGTCCGAGACCGCGGCGGACGACTCGGCCGTCGTGAAGGACTTGCCGCCGTCCGTCCAGCGCGAGGGCTCGAACTTCTTCGCCTCGAACTCCTTCTTCGCGAAGATGCGCTCGAGCTGGGCGTGCAGCCCGTCGCCGCGCGGGGGATCGGCCGCGACGAGCGGGGCGCCGGGGAAGAGCAGCAGGAGAAGAACGACCCGGGATAGACTCCGAGCGCCGAGACGAGTCATCGTGGCCTCCCGGCTCCGACTACTTGCTCAGCTCCGCCAGCCTGCGGAAGTAGTCCGCGAACGCCGCCATGCCGCCTTCGGCCTGCGGCCAGTCGAAGTTCTCGTTGGGAGCGTGGTAGCCGTGCTCCGGAAGCGAGAGCCCGAGAAAGAAGACGGGGCTCTTCAGAACCCGCTCCATGGAGAGCACGGCCCCGATCGAGCCGCCCTCGCGCACGAAGACGGGCTCCTTGCCGAAGGCGAACTTCATCGCGCCGCGGATCGCGTCGGCGTAGGGGCCCGTCGTCTTGCCCGAGTAGGCCGGCAGCTCGTGCTCGGCGGACACCTTCACGTCGGGGTTCTTCGTCTTCACGAAGTCCTTGACGAGCTTCACGATCTTCTTCGGGTCCATGTCGGGCACCAGCCGGCAGGACACGATGGCCGTGGCCTTCGGCGGGATGATCGTCTTGACCCCCGGGCCCTGGTAGCCGCCCGCGATGCCGTGGACCTCGAAGGTCGGCATCATCCAGATGCGCTTCATGACCTCGAGGGCGTCGTTCACGCGGAGGGACCGGAAAAGGTGGTCCCGCTTGAAGTCCTTGACGGTGAACCCGCACTTCTGGAGGTCTTCGAGCTCCTTCCTCGTGGGCGGGACGACGTCCTTGTAGAAGCCGGGGATCTTGACGCGGCCGGTCTTGCCGTCGACGCACCCGGCGATCAGGCTGCAGAGCTCGGTGACCGGGTTGCGGGCGGCGCCGCCGGCGGTCCCCGAGTGCTGATCCGTCTCTCCCGTCTGCAGCTCGAAGCGGAAACCCTGGAGGCCGCGCAGGCCCGCCGGGCAGGCCGGCCGCGCGCGCGAGACCCAGACGGTGTCCGAGACGACGACCGAATTGGTGGCGAACTCCTTCGCGTTGGCGCGGATCGTGGTCTCGAAGTGCGGGCTGCCGATCTCTTCCTCGAGCTCCCAGAGGAAGTGGACGTTGAGCGGGACGCCCTGTTCGACCGCGTAGCGCGCGCCGAAGAGTGCAGTAATGGCCGGCCCCTTGTCGTCCGTCGTTCCGCGTCCACGGTACTTGTCGCCCTCGCGGATGAACTCGAAGGGGGCGGTCTTCCAGTCGGGCCCCTCGGCGGGCTGGACATCGAGGTGGTTGTAGACCGTCACGGTCGGGTACGCGGGACCCTTGTCGAAGCGGCCGTAGACGAGCGGATGCCCCTTCGTCTCGTAGAGCTTCGCTTTCGCTCCGAAGGACTCCAGGAGCCCGACGGCGTATTCGGCAGCCCGGTGCACGTCGGGCTTGTACACGGGATCGACCGAGACCGAAGGGATCTCGACGATCTTCTCGAGAACGCCCTCGTATTCCTTGCGCTTGTCGCGGGCGTACGTCCGGAGCTCTTCGCGGCTGAATCCGGGCATCCTCGTCTCCTCGTTATTTCTTTTTCTTGGGCTGAGACTTTTTCGCGGCGGCCGGGGGCTTCTTAACCGCCTTCTTTTTCGCCGGAGGCGGAGTCGGTTTTGCCTTCGCGGCCGGCTTGGCCTTGACGGGCGGAGCGGGCCCGAGCTTTCCGGCCGCGGCCGCCTTGACGGCGGCGTTGGCCGCGCGGGCGGCCTTCTTGGCCGCGGCGGCGGCCTCCTTCTTCTGGCGCGCCCGGGCCTCGGCTTCGCGCTCGATCTCGGCGAGCTTGCCCGAGAGCTCCGCCTCCGTGGTGATCGTGGCCTTGGGAAGCCGCTTCTGGACGGCTTCGATGCGGTCGCGAGGAATCCGGAGCAGGAAGAGGGCCACGTCCTTGGTTTCCTTGGCCTTGGACATGTAGTCCGCGGTCTCCAGGACGTGGGACGGAGCCTGCGAGAAGTCGATCGCGATCGCGTAGGGCTTCTCGCGCTTGGCGAGCTCGAAGAAGCCCGGCCAGCGGGGCTCGGCGACGACCACGTGGGCGCCGCTTTTCTGGAGACGGGCGTGGCGCGTGGTCCGCTCGTCGGTCTCGAAAGCCAGGTAAAGAACGCTCATGGCCGGGGAACTATACCAAGAGGCTCCCGGCCTCAGTTCTCCCGGTAGTGACACCCCTTCGACACGCGGTTGTCCGAGGCGGCGCGGTGGATGGCGAGCGCCGTCTGGACCCCGTTGCGCAGGCCCAGCAGCGCGTCCGACATCGTGCCCTGGCGGTAGAAGTTCTCGATCTCGTCCTGCAGCTCCCCGAGGATCCTTCCCGCGCGGTCGAGCCGCCTCTCGGAGCGCAGCAGGCCCACGTAGTTCCACATCGTGTGGCGGATGACCATCCAGTCCTGGGCGATGAGCGCCGGGTCCACGGGCTCGTTCTCCGGCTGCCACGCCCGGACCTCCGGCAGCGGCCGGTCGCGCGTGCGCTCGGCCTCGCGGGTGGCGGCCTTGCCGGCGCGCCAGCCCCACAGCAGCCCCTCGAGGAGAGAGGTCGAGCCCAGCCGGTTGGCGCCGTGCACCCCCGTGCAGGAGACCTCGCCGACGGCGCGCAGGTGGCCGAGCGTGGTGCGGCCGTTGCCATCGACCGCGACGCCCCCGCAGGCGTAGTGCGCGGCCGGAACGACCGGGACCGGGCCGGCCGTCAGATCGAAGCCGTACTCGAGGCAGCGCTGCACGAGGTCGGGGAAGCGTGCGCGGATCCACTCGGGCTTCTTGTGCGAGATGTCGAGCAGCGCGTAGGGCTCGTCCTTCTCGAGCATCCGCTGGTGAATGGCCCGCGCCACGACGTCGCGCGGCGCGAGCTCTCCGTCCGGGTGGAACTCGTTCAAGAACGGGCGGCCGGAGACGTCGGTGATGCGCGCGCCCTCTCCGCGGAGCGCTTCCGTCAGCAGCAGCCGGCCCCGGGCGTGGACGAGGGCGGTGGGGTGGAACTGCACGTACTCGAGATTCAGCAGCCGCGCCCCGGCGCGGCGCGCCATCGCGAAGCCGTCCCCTCGGGCGCCGGAGGGGTTGGTGGTATGGAGGTAGACCTGGCCGAGCCCGCCGGTCGCGAGGATCGTCTCGCGGGCCAGGTGCGGCGTGACCGCGCCGCTCTTCCGCTCCAGCAGGTGCGCGCCGATGACGGCGGGCGCGTGATAACGGTCGGTCGGGTCGGTGGAGTCGTGCGACAGCGTCAGCAGGTCGACGGCGGTCGTCTCGAGCAGCCACCGGATGTTCTTCTCCTTCCGGCAGGCTTCGATCAGCGCCCGCTCGATCGGGGCGCCTGTCGCGTCCTTGATGTGGAGGACGCGCGGCACCGAGTGCGCGCCCTCGAGCGTCCAGTGAAAGTCGGCGCCCTCGCGGTCGAAGGGGACCTGCAGCTCGTCGATCAGGAGCCTGCGGACGAGGTCCGGCCCTTCCCGCGTGATCAGGGCCACGGCCTCCGGCGCGCAGAGCCCGTCGCCCGCGCGCTCGATGTCGGCCGCGAGCTTCTCGGGGGTGTCGGCCTCCGGGCGCCCGACGATGCCGCCCTGCGCGTAGAGGGTGTTGGACTCGCGCGCCTCCTCGGCCCGCGTGACGACCGTCACCGCCGCGCCGCCGCGCGCGGCCGAAAGCGCCGCGGCGCAGCCGGCGACTCCCGTGCCGATGACGAGGACGTCTGTCGCCTCGACGCTCATGTGACGAAGAGCTCGAGCGAAACGTCGGCCGCCGTGACCGAGTGCGTGAGGGCGCCGACCGAGACCGCGTCGGCCCCGGCTTCGGCGTAGGCGCGCACGGTCTCGAGGCGCATGTTGCCCGAGGCCTCGAGGAAGGGGGGCTTCGGGGCCTCGCGCGCGATCGCGCACCAGCGCGAGACCGTCTCCGGCGCCTGGTTGTCGATGAGGATCCAGTCCGCCCCGGCCTCCAGCGCCTGGCGCAGCTCCGCCTCGGTCTCGACCTCGGTCCCGATGCGCACTCCCGGGGAGGTCCCCGCGCGCGCCAGGGCAATCGCCCGCGCGACCCCCCCGGCCAGACGCCGGTGGTTGTCCTTGATGAGAACCATCTCGGAGAGATCGTACCGGTGATTCGTCCCTCCCCCGTCCCGCACGGCCTGGCGGTCGAAGGCGCGCAGGCCCGGGACGGTCTTGCGCGTGTCGAGCACCTTGCACGGCGTGCCCGAGACGGCGTCGCCGTATCGGCGGGTCGCCGTCGCGATGCCGCACATCCGCTGGAGGAGATTCAGGGCCACGCGCTCCGCCGTCAGGATCGCCCGAGCCCGGCCGGAGAGGCGCGCGAGCATGGTCGAGGCCGTGACCTTCGCGCCGGCGGCCACGGCTTCCTCCCAGGAGATCTCCGGATCGAGGAGCTCGAAAACGCGCCGTGCCACGGGCAGTCCCGAAACGACGCACTCGGATTTCGCCACGAGCTCGCCCCGGGCGCGCGTGCCCTCGGGAACCGTCGTCTCCGTCGTGACGTCGCGCCGCCCGATGTCCTCCGCGAGGAAGCGCCGCAGGCAGTCGTCCAACTCCTTGCCGGACAAGTGCTCCATTGCGGCGGAGAATATGCGAAGTGCCGGCCTGAAGACCGCCACGGCGCCAAGACCTGAGGTGGGTGGCGGGGCTACAGAGCCAGAAGGAGACGTAGTCCCGCATCGACCCGTTCGAGGATCTCTTTCGGAAGTGTCGCGACCTTCTCTCGAAGAAGACTCTTGTCGAGCGATAGCAGTTGAGAGACGTTGGCCACCGATGGCCTGGGAAGCGCGGAATCCCTTCGTGAGATGGCGACGTTGCCGGGGGCCAGAGCGAGGCGCGTGTTGGAGGTCAGCGCCACCACCACGACGGTCGACACGTTATACCACCGGTGTCACCCGTCCTACGGCAGCTCGAGCATCCGCAGGAGCGGCTTCTCGGCGGCCTTCCGCAGCTCCTCGGGCAGGACGATCTCGGGCCGCTCGTCGCGGAGACACAGGTAGAGCTTCTCGAGCGTGTTCAGCTTCATGAACGGGCACTCGTTGCAGCGGCATCCGTTGTCGGGCGGAACCGGGATGTACTCGCGCTCGGGCGCGAGCTTCTTCATCTGGTGGATGATTCCTTCCTCGGTCGCGATGAGGAAGGTCTTGCCGGGGGCGGTCGTCACGTAGCTCAGGATCGACCGCGTCGAGCCGACGTGATCGGCGTACTTCAGGATCGCCTCCGGGCACTCGGGGTGCGCGGCGAGCTTCGCGTCGGGGTGCCTGGCCTTGAGCTTCAGGATCTCGCGCTCCGAGAACTGCTCGTGCACGATGCAGGTGCCCGGCCACAGGGTCATCGGCCGGTCGAGGGTCTTCGACAGGAAGGCACCCAGGTGCTTGTCCGGCGCGAAGAGGATCTCCTTGTCCGCGGGGATCGAGCGGACGATCTTCTCGGCGTTCGAGGAGGTCACGATGATGTCCGAGAGCGCCTTCACGGCGGCCGAGCAGTTGATGTAGGTCAGCGACACGGCGCCGGGGTGTTGCTGCCGCCAGGCCCGGAATGCCTCGGGGGGGCAGGAATCCTCGAGCGAGCAGCCCGCCTCGTAGTCCGGCAGTACGACTTTTCGAGTCGGATTCAAAATCTTGGCTGTCTCCGCCATGAATCGGACACCGGCGAACGCGATGATCTTCGCGTCGCTCGCCTGCGCTTTCCGGGAGAGATCGAGGGAGTCGCCCACGAAGTCGGCCAGGTCCTGGATGGCCTCTTCTTGGTAGTAGTGGGCCAGAAGCACCGCGTTTTTTTGTCGCTTCAGCTCCAGGATCGCTTTTTCGAGGTCGAGGCGCGGATCAATCGACGAGAGATCCGGCGGAGCCGGCCGCCGCGGAAGCGACGGGTAGGACGTGATTCCCTCGGTCGCGCTCATGGGTCGTCAAGCATAACAAGACGCGGCGGTAAACGTTTTCCCCGTTGCGCTCGTAACTTCTGTGAGTGGCATGAATTCTGCTAATCGAGAAGGCGTGGCAATGGGAGAGTTGCAGTCGAATCCGAGGCCGGATCTGAAGGCGGTCCTGTTTCTCGTCTTGACACTCGGTCTGGCGGCCCTCGAGTTCTGGGGTCTTCTCCGCCTCTTTTGAGCCTCCCCGACTAGGCCTCCCCGACCACGTCCCGCCGGCCCGTAACCAGGGCCGGGCCGCCCAGACAAGTCTCCGCGATCCCTTTGGTATATTGGCCGCCGGAGGCGCGATGGCAACCGAGGTCCGAACCGACAGATATCGAGGCCTCGATTCCAGCGCCCTCGTCGCCGCCTACCGCAACATCTACCTCTCCCGGCGGTTCGACGAAAAAGAGATCCAGCTCAAGCGCCAGAACAAGATCTACTTTCAAATCAACAGCGTGGGGCACGAGGCGGTCTGCACGGCCGCCGGCATGGTCTTGAAGCCCGGCTACGACTGGTTCGACTGCTACTACCGGGACCGGGCCCTGATCCTGCAGCTCGGGGTAACCCCTTACGAGATGTTCCTGCAGTCGGTCGGGGCCAAAGACGACCCGGCCTCGGCGGGACGCCAGATGCCCGCGCACTGGGGGCACGAGCGGCTGAACATCATCTCGAAGTCCTCCTGCACTGGAACCCAGTTCCTCCACGCCGTCGGAGCTGCCGAAGGCGGGTGGAGGAAGAGCCGGATCGCCGAGCTCGCCGCCAAGGGGGGCTTTGAGAAGGACGAGGTCGCGTACGTGTCGGGAGGCGAGGGTCAGACGTCGGAAGGCGAGTTCTGGGAGGCCATCTCCTCGGCGAGCAACCTGAAACTGCCGGTCCTGTTTCTCATCGAGGACAACGGGTACGCGATCTCGGTCCCGGTCGAGGTGAACACGCCCGGCGGCTCGATCTCGAAGCTCGTCCGCAACTATCCGAACCTCTTCGTCACGGAGGTGGACGGGACGGACTTCCTCGAGTCCTACGACGCCCTCCGGTACGCGGCCGAGTACTGCCGCAAGCGCATGGGGCCCGCGCTGGTGCATGCCCACGTGATCCGCCCGTACAGCCACTCCCTCTCCGACGACGAGGCGGCCTATCGCCCCAAGGCCGAGCGCGACCGGGACATGGAACGCGACCCGGTGCGCCGCCTCTCCCGGTTCCTGCTCGAGGAGCGGATCCTGACCGAGCCGGAGCTCGAGAAGCTGCACGCGGAGGTCGAGGCCGAGATCAACGAAGCGGCCGATCGCGCGCTGGAGGCCCCGCTCCCCGAGCCCGAATCCGCCCTCGAGTTCGTCTACTCGCCGGACGTGGATCCGACGGGCCCGGCCTTCTCGACGCCGCCGGCGCCCCCCGAGGGCGCGCAGCCGACGACGATGGTGGATCTCTTGACCGCCTGCCTGCGCGACGAGATGAAGCGCGACCCGCGCATCGTGTGTTTCGGCGAGGATGTCGCCGACGCCTCCCGCGAAGCCGTGCTCGCCGAGTGCAAGGGCAAGGGGGGAGTCTTCAAGGTTACCGCGGGGCTCCAGCGCCTCTTCGGCGGCGACCGCGTGTTCAACTCCCCGCTCGCCGAGGCGAACATCGTCGGCCGCGCGATCGGCATGGCGATCCGCGGATTAAAGCCTGTCGTCGAGATCCAGTTCTACGACTACATCTGGCCGGCGTACATGCAGATTCGCAACGAGCTCTCGAACCTGCGCTGGCGCTCGGGGAACGCGTTCTCCTGCCCGGTCGTCATCCGCGTCGCGATCGGCGGCTACATCGGCGGCGGGGCCATCTATCACTCGCAGTCCGGCGTCGTGCTGATGACGCACAACCCGGGGCTGCGGGTCGTCATGCCCTCGAACGCCCTCGACGCCAACGGCCTCCTGCGGACGGCGATCCGCTGCGACGACCCGGTGCTGTTCCTCGAACACAAGCACCTGTACCGGCAGACGCACAACAAGGGCGTCTACCCGGGACCGGACTACATGGTCCCGTTCGGGAAGGCGTCCGTGGTCCAGGAAGGCTCCGACGTCACGATCGTCACCTACGGCGCCACGGTCTACCGCTCGTGGCAGGCGGCCAGGACGTTCGCCGAAGAGACGGGCAAGTCCGTCGAGATCCTGGACTTGCGAAGCCTCAACCCCTATGATTGGGATACGATTGCCGAGTCGGTGAAGAAGACCGCCCGGGCCCTCGTCGTGTACGAGGACCCGATCTCCTGGGGATACGGCGCGGAGATCGCCGCACGAATCTCTTCGGAGCTTTTCTCGTATCTCGATGCTCCGGTGGAGCGCGTGGCGGCGACGGACACGTTCGTCGCCTATCAACCTCGGGTCGAGGACTTCATCCTTCCGCAGGCCTCGCACGTCCGGAAGGCTCTCGACCGGGTCGCCGCGTTCTGACCTCGCAAGAAGACTGAGTCCGCCGCGAGGCGACAGTCGGCCGGCCGCGCCACGCGGATAAGTGGCGCGCTGTGAGTGTTTGCGGTTTGGGTACGCGTCGTGCTCTCTCGATTCGCGTCCGCTGAAAGGAGCCCCGTCGATGATCAAGCGAGAAGCCCAGGCGGCGGTCGACGTGAATGCCCATCACCGGGCGTTGCGACGCTGCCACGGCTGCGGCAGCTACGCCCGCCCGGGCGGAGAGCTTCACGGAAGACCCCTCTGCGAGAAGTGCGTCGAGAAGGCGCGCCGCCTCGACGAGAACAAGGACGGCCTGGTCATCCTGGAAGTTTGAATCCCTCCCGGCTCCCGACTCCCGACTCGAATAGAATGCCCTCTCGGTGAAGGCCGACCACCGAGCGACGCTCCTCCGGCGCCAGACATTCTCGCCCGGCTTCTTTTCGGTCACCTTTCAATGCCCGGAGCTCGCCGCTGCAATCCTTCCCGGACAGTTCGTCATGCTGGACGTCCCGGGTCGGCTGCGCCCGTATCTGCGCCGCGCCTACTCGGTCGCGGACCGGAACGAGGCAGCCGGCACGGTCGAGTTCCTGGTGAAGACGATCGGTCCGGGCACGGCCGCGCTCGAAGAGCTCCCCGAGGGCTCGCCGGCGCGCCTCCTGGGTCCCCTCGGCAACGCCTTCACGATCGAGGATCTGCCGCGGGGCGCGCGGGTGGCGATCGTCGCCGGGGGCATCGGCGCGGCGCCCTTCCCGCTGGTGCTCTCGGCCCTGCGGTCGGCCGGCGTCGCCGGCGACTTCTACCTCGGCGGGCGAAACGCGAGGGAGCTCTCGATCCGCGCCCGCTTCGACGGCCTCGTCCCCGGCGAGACGATCCTGACGAGCGACGACGGCTCGCTGGGGGAGAAGGGATTCGTGACCGAAGCCCTGGCGCGGCGGATCACAGCCGGAGCGCTCTACGCCCGCGTCTTCGCGTGCGGCCCGATGCCGATGTTCGCGGCGCTGGCCAGGGTCGTGAGCGAGTCGAACATACCCTCCGAGTTCTCGACCGAGGCCGAGATGGGCTGCGGGTTCGGTGCCTGCCTCGGGTGCGTGATTCCCGGAACCGAGAAGCCCTTCATCGTCTCGTGCAGCGAGGGCCCCATCCTGTCGCCGGAGAAGATCGCGTGGGCATGATCGGGGTCGTGATCGAATGCGCGATTCCATGAGCCTCGCGGTGCGGCTCGGTCCGCTCGAGCTCCGGAACCCGATCACCACCGCCTCGGGGACGTTCGGGTACGGCCTCGAGTTCACCGACTTCGTGGACCTCTCCGCGATCGGCGGCCTGTGCACGAAGGGGCTGTCGCTGAACCCCCATGCGGGCAACGCCCCGCCGCGCATCTGCGAGACGCCGGCCGGGATGCTGAACGCGATCGGCCTGCAGAACGTCGGTGTCGAAGCGTTTCTCACCGAGAAGCTTCCGAAGCTGCGGGAGCTCTCGGCCACCGTCATCGCCAACGTCTGGGGGGACCTCGAGGAGGATTACGTCACGGTCGTCGAGGCGCTCGAGAACGCCGAGGGCATCGCGGCGGTGGAGCTCAACATCTCGTGCCCCAACGTCGAGCGGGGCGGGATGCTCTTCGGCAACTCGCCGGAGCTGACGCGCTCGCTCGTCGGAAAGGTCCGCGCCGCAACAGAGCGGCCGCTCATCGTCAAGCTCTCGCCCAACGCGCCTGATCTCGTCGAGTCCGCGCGCGCGGCCCGCGAGGCCGGCGCCGACATCCTTTCGCTCGTGAACACCTTCGTCGGCATGGCGATCGACCCGGAAACGGCGAAGCCCCGAATCTCGTTCGGCACCGGGGGGTTGTCCGGCCCCGCGATCCGGCCGCTCGCCGTCCGGATGGTCTACCAGGTGCACAAGGCTCTGCCGGACACGCCGCTCATGGGTATCGGCGGGATCTCCGACCTTTCGGACGTTCTCGAGTTCCTCGCCGCGGGCGCGACGGCCGTACAGGTCGGCACCGCGAACTTCAAGGACCCCGGCGTTTCGGGGCGGCTCGTCGACGAGCTCGCGGCGTACTGCGAGCGGAAGAAGACGAGCGTGCCCCAGCTCATCGGCCGCGCGCACCGGGTCGCGGCGAAGGTCGGGGGAGAGGCCGGAGCCGAAGGATGAGCGCCTCCGAGAGGATCTGCATTGCGCTCGACTTTCCGACGCGCGCCGAGGTCCTCGCCGCGGCGAAGCGTTTCGCCGGCCGCGTCGGATGGCTCAAGGTCGGCCTCGAAGCGTTCGTGGCCGAAGGGCCGTCGCTCGTCGCGGAGGTTGTGTCCGTCTCGGGCGGCGCGAAAGTGTTCCTCGATCTGAAGTTCCACGATATCCCTGCGACCGTTGCAGGGGCTGTCGCCTCGGCCGGGCGCTCGGGCGCCGCGATGGTCAACGTCCACGCGTCCGGCGGACGCGCCATGCTCGCGGCGGCGCGCGACGCCGCGGCCCGGGCCGGGCTCGAGAAGCTGATCGCCGTCACGCTGTTGACCTCGCTCGACGCGCGGGGCCTCGCGGACCTGCCGATGGCGGGCCATCCCGAGGGGATCGCGCGGCGGCTCGCCCGGCTCGCGCAGGAGTGCGGCCTGGATGGCGTCGTCTGCTCCGCGTCGGACCTTCCGGCGATTCGCGGCGCCTGCGGCCCGGGTTTCTTCACGGTCGTGCCCGGAATCCGGCCGGCCGGGTCCGACCTGCAGGACCAGAAGCGGGTCGCGACTCCGGCCGCGGCGCTGGCGGCCGGGGCGGATCTGCTCGTCATCGGTCGACCGGTGACCGCGGCGCCGGACCCGGAGGCGGCGCTCGACCGGATCCTCGCGGAAGCGAGTCGTCCGGTCGGCGCATAATGCGGCCCGCCATGAGCATCTGGAGGCAGCCGCACGCGACCTGGATCGTCGGCCACCGCGGGGCCCCGCGCCGCGCCCGTGAGAACACGATCGAGAGCCTCGACTTCGCCGAGAGCCTCGGCGCCGACGCCGTCGAGTTCGACGTGCGCCAGACCCGCGACGGCGAAGCCGTCCTCTTCCACGACGAGGACGTCCTTCTCGGCACCCAGCGGATCCCGGTGAAGAGCTTCACCTGGCGCGAGATCGAGAGGCTCGTGATCCCGTCCGAGCTCGGCGAGTTCCGGATTCCGAAGCTCGAGCACGTCTTCCACCGGTACGGCCCGACGATGCGCTACGTCGTGGAGGTCAAGAGCTCTCCCGGGATGCAGCCGGGCACGATGGCGCGTCGCGTCGCGAAGCTGGCGCAGGCTTACGGCGTCGTCGAGCGGTGCCTGGTCGCCTCGTTCGACGCGGAGTTCTTGAAGCGCATGCACGAGACGACTCCGGACATCGCCTCGAGCTATCTCTTCGATCACCCCGTGGCGATGCCCGGCTCCGGCCAGCCGACGCCGCTCTTTCCCCCGGTCGACGCGGTCGGGCCGCGGCGCGACCTCGTCACCCCCGCGCTTCTCTCGCAGGCCGCGGCCGCGGGCCTCTCGGTGCACCCCTGGACCGTGGACGAGCCGGACGAGATCCGCCGGCTGCTGGCCGCGGGCGTGGCCTCGATCACGACCAACGCGCCCGAGGTCGCTCTCGAGATTCGGGCCGGGGCCGAGGCGCGGGACACGGGGCTCGCCTTCTCGGGAGGCGGCGCGAAGGAGGCCTGATGCAGATCGCGGGGCTGGTGTTGGTTGGCTTGGCCGCCGGCGTGCTCGCCGGCATGTTCGGCATCGGCGGGGGCCTCATCATCGTTCCCGCGCTCGTGATCCTGTTCGGCTTCAAGCAGCACGCGGCCGTGGGCACCTCGCTCGGCGCCCTGCTGCTTCCGGTGGGCGCGCTCGCGGCCTGGGTGTACTGGCGAAACGGAAATCTCAACGTCGCGTACTCGGCACTGCTGGCGGCGGGCCTGCTTCTCGGTGGCTTCCTCGGCGCAAAGCTCGTCGAGCCCGTGTCGGACCTGGTGCTGCGCCGGATGTTCGGGGCATTTCTGCTCGTCGTGTCGGTCAAGATGCTCTGGGGCAAATGAGTCTGGATCGCGAGGCGCGGTGATGTGGCTGGTCACGTATTTCCTCGCCCTCACGCTTTCCGGGGCATCCGCGCCGGTGTGGCAGCTCCAGAACAGCGGCTCGACCGCGGAGCTGCGGGGTGTCGCGGTCTTCGACGGCCGGCGCGCGTGGGCGAGCGGCGCGGGCGGCACGGTTCTCGCGACCCGGGAGGGCGAGCGCTGGGAAAAACGGACGGTTCCGGGCGGCGGCGAGCTCGACTTCCGCGACGTCGAGACGCTCGACGCGTCGACCGTCATCCTGATGAGCGCCGGGACCGGCAGCGCGTCGCGGATCTATCGGAGCGCCGACGGCGGCGAGGCCTGGACGCTCCTGCACACTCGCAAAGGCGGCGTCGAGGCCGTCGGCCCGAAGGGAACGATCCTCCGGTACGCGGGGGGCGTCGCTGACGCGCGGTTAATGGGGTCAGACCTCCTGCGGGGGTCAGACCCTACGGCTGAATCACCAGGTGGGTGCCGCCGAAGACCTCGAGGGCGGCGCCGGTGATTCCGGCGGCGTCGTCGGAGGCCAGGAAGAGGACGGCCCGGGCGACGTCGCGGGGCCAGAGCTTCTCGGCCAGGGGCGCGGCGTGGTCGCCGGCGCCCTCGTCCTTCTTGTTCTCGACGGTGCCCGGACAGACGGCGTTGACGGCGATGTTGTGCGGGCGGAACTCCCGGGCGAGGCTCTGGGTCAGGCCGATGAGGCCGAACTTGGCGGCGCTCTGGGCGGCCACGTTGGCGTCGCCGCGCATGCCGTGGATGGAGGCCACGCTGACGATGCGGCCGCGGCCGCGCTCGACCATGCGCGGCAGGACGGCGCGGCAGAAGTCGGCCGCTCCCGTGAGGTTCGTCGCGATGACGCGGTCCCAGTCTTCCTCCGACATCTCGAGGAATGGGCGCCAGATGAAGACGCCGGCGTTGTTGACCAGAACGTCCACGGGGCCGAGCTCCCGCTCGGTGCGGTCGACGCAATCCTCGGCCGCGCCGCGCGCCGTGATATCGGCAGGGAGCGCGAGGCTCTTTCCTCCGACGGACTCGATCCGCCGCGCGGTCTCCTCGAGCTCGGCGGCGGTGCGCGACACCAGCGCCACCCGCGCGCCCTCCTCGGCGAAGCGCAGCGCGATCGAGCGGCCGATGCCCCGGCCGGCCCCCGTGACGAGGACGGTGCGATTGGCGAATTTCATTCCGCGCTCACGTTTCCGAGCTCGTCGAAGAGCTCGTCGGAGAAGAGTCGACTCGCGCCGCTCCCCGAGAACGTGGGCCCCGTCAGAAGCGACACGTCCCCCTCCGTCTCGGAGGGAACGTCGACGCGCACGCGCTCGACCTGGAGCGGGAAGACACGGCGTGCCGGGTCCGCGGTAGAGACCCGTCCCCGGCCGGCGCGCGCCTGGACGGACGCGCACATCAGGCGATTCAGGTAGAGGAGCGTCGCGGTGCCCCGACGGACCAGATTGAAGGCCGTGCGGCTCCCGGCCTGGACCGCCACGACCAGTTGGGAAGGAGAGTTGGCGCGAACCTCCCCCAGCGTCAGCAGGGCGACCCGGGGGAACCCTTCGGGATCGGTCGTCAGGAGGGGCAGCACGAGCCGCCGGCGCCGGCGGAACCCTTCGCCGGAGAGAGCGGTCTGAAGGTTCTGAGGCATTCGGCTGAAGTCGGGCATCGGGGCTAGTGTAAGTGTAGTCGGGAGTCGGGAGTCGGGAGTCGGGAGTGAGGAATATGATCCGGCCATGAAGAAAGTGCTTGGGGCCCTCTTGATCCTGGTCGCGGCGGCTTCGGCACGCGCGGTAGAGCGTGACGCGAAGGCCGACGCCGTGGGGCGGGAGCTCATCGCGGCGATGGGCGGCGAGAGCGCCTGGGAGAAGGCGCGGCAGTTCCAGTTCGACTTCGTCGTCGTGAAGGAAGGCAAAGAGGTCGCCCGCTTCGCGCACGCGTGGGACCGCTACACGGGCGACTACCGTCTGACGGGGATCGACAAGACGGGCGCGCCCTACGCCGTCTACTTCAACGTGAACACGAAAGAGGGGAAGGTCTTCGTCAACAACGTGCCGGCCCCGCCCGAAGAGAATGCGAAGCGGGTCGAGAGCGCCTACGGCCGCTTCATCAACGATACGTACTGGCTGCTGGCGCCGTGGAAGATCTTCGATCCCGGCGTGCGCCTCGTCTACGACGGCGAGAAGCCGTGCCCGGGCGGCGGCGTCTGCGACGTGCTGAAGCTCTCCTTCGAGAACGTCGGCATGACGCCCAAGGACGTCTACTGGCTCTGGATCACGCGCGACGGCCGCCGCATGCTGCAGTGGCAGTACGTGCTCGGCGGCGCCGCCGAGCCGCCGACGACCGCGGCCTGGAAGGACTGGCAGAGGATGGGCGGCCTGATGCTGTCGCTCGACAAGCCGATGTCCGGGGAGCCCTTCGTGATCCGATTCGACAAGGTCGCCGTGTCGCCGAACCGCGACGATTCCTTGTTCGTTCCACCGGCCGGACGCTGATTCGCCCTCACCTTCCGCGTGGTCTTCTTCTCGCCGCGGCCGCGGCGCTGTCGGCCTGCGCCTCCGCCCGGATGCCGGGCGCGCGCATGGAAGAGATCGCGACGCGAGCGATGCCCGGGCCGGTCCGGGCGCTCGTCGTGCGGCCGCCTTCTTACGACTCGTCGCCCGGCCGCCGCTATCCGGTCCTCTATTTCCTCCACGACGGCTACGGCGACGGCCGGACGCTCGAGCGGCGCGGCGTGGCGAGAGAGGCGCTCGCCCGCATGCGCGACGGGCGCCTGCCGGAGTTCCTGATCGTGGCCCCGGACGGGTCCGGGAGCTGGTTCTCCGACTCCTACGACGGAACGCGCCGGTACGAGGAGTTCCTGACCGCGGATCTGCCGCGTTTCATCGAGGCGAGCTACCGGGTCGTTCCCGGGAAGCGCGCCCGCGCCGTCACCGGCATCTCGATGGGCGGCTACGGCGCCGTCAAGGTCGCCCTGAAGCACCCGGAGCGCTACGGCGCGGTTTCGTCGCTTTCCGGCGCCCTCATTCCGATGTCCTGGGACGACCTTCCGCGCTACACCTTCATGGCGCGCTTCACCCTCGCGCGGGTCTTCGGCCGGTCGAAGGAGGCGAACGCGCTCGATGCCAACGACCCGTGGAACATTCTCCGGGGCGTGTGCTTCGACGAACCGCCCTTCGAGGCGACTCTGCGCGGCGGAACCGACGACATCTACGAGCTCGACGGCGTGGCGGCGCAGTACGGCATGTTGCTGAACGAGCGCGGCGTCCCGACGACGGTCCTGCTCGAGCCGGGCGGGCACGTTTGGGACTACTGGGGTCCCGCGCTGCTCGACATCTTCGCCTGGCACGGCGCCCGGTTTGAATATGATCCGTCGTGATGTCTGACGGAAACGGCAACGGGCATCGGCTCGTCCTCTTCGACATCGACGGCACGCTGCTGTCGGCCGGAAAGGTCGCGCGCGAGTCGATCCTCCGGGCGCTCGAGACCGCTTACGGGTGGAAGGCCGGGCCGGAGCACGAAGACCGGGGCAGGTACGACTTCTCGGGCAAGACCGACCCCCAGATCGTCCGGGAGCTCGTGCTCGACGCGGTGGGCCGCGAACGGTTCGAGGCGGGGCTGCCCGGGGCGCTGCGGACGTATCTCGAGGAGCTCGAGAGGCTGATCACGCCCGAGACGGTCGTGCCCAAGCCGGGGATCTCTGAGCTCCTGGCGCGCCTGTCGGCCGAGCCCCGGGTCACGCTCGGGCTCCTGACCGGGAACCTGGAGCCCGGAGCGCGGCTGAAACTGACACCGCCCGGATACAACCGGTACTTCCCCTTCGGCGCTTTCGGGAGCGACTCCGCCGACCGCTACGAGCTGCCGGCGATCGCGGTGGAGCGCGCCTTCGCGCACTCGGGCCGGCGCTTCTCGGGCAAGTCCGTCGTCGTCGTGGGCGATTCGATCCACGACGTCGCGTGCGGCCGCGCGCTCGGCGTGCGCGCCGTGGCCGTCGCGACGGGGATCACGAGCCTGGAGCGGCTCGGGGCGGAGAAGCCCGATGCGCTCTTCGAGAGCTTCGCCGAGACGGAGCGCGCCCTCGAGGCGATTCTCGGATGAGAGCGCGCCTGCTGTCTCTGGTGCTGCTCGTGGCCGGCTGCGCCGCGTCGCCGCCCCCCGGTTCCACCCCCGCGCCCGGGGGCGCCTCCCGCGCGCCCTACGACAGCCCCCCCGTGGCGCCGGGCACGATCACGATCACCCTCGACCTGCGCGCGGCGCGGGAAATCCTCGCGCTTCTCTCCCGGCCGCGCTTCGATGCGGAGGCCGCCAAATCCCTCGAGAGCCTCCCGGCCGTGGAGGCCGCGGTCCGCGAGTCGAACCGGCCGGCGGCGGTCTTCCAGGCGGACCTCGCCGCGGCCTTCGACGACCAGGCCCGAATCGCGATCTTCGACTTCCGGGCGATTCGGGAGAACGCGCCGCGCTGGACGGACCTGCTGGCGATGATCGCGGCCCGCGAGGCGGAGCTGACGACGCTCGCCGCCGACCGCGCCCGGGCGCTCCTGCCGCCCGAGCCGCCGGTCTCGGTCACCGAGCCGATCTACCTCACGTTCGGGCTCCCGGGGCGCGCGGACCACGTCGTCGTGCCGGCCGCCGAAGGCTCCGAGTGGTTCGTGGTCGTCGACCTGGCCCGCGCCCTTTCGGACGCCCAGTCCTCGCCGCCCTCCGAGCAGATCAAGCACCTCTCCCGCCTGATGGCGAGCGAGGCTTACCAGCGGGCCTGGGCCGAGTACCGGTCGGCGAGCCCCGCCTGGCAGAAGCGGGACCCGGCGCTCGGCCAGCTCGAGCCGCTCCTGCGGCGGACCGCCGAGGCGGGCCCCGTCGCTCTCTTCAGCGTCGACGAGAACTTCTTCCCGCTCTCGCTGTGGCTCAAGGAGCCGATGCGATCGAGCCTCGACGAGCTCAATCGCGTCGCCGACCGGCTCGTGTCCGCGGAGGGGGACCTGGACGCGCGCGTGAGCCTCGCGGCCGAAACGGCCCGCCCGGAGTTCATGGCGCGGGTCGCGGGGCCGGCCGGAGCCTTCCTCGCCGACGGGATCATCCAGACGCTGGGCCTCGACGCCTACCGCACGGCGCTCGCCGGCGGGCCCCGCGCCTTCTTCGAGGCGTACGACCGTGCCGCGCAGCAGAGGGGCCGCGCGCTGATCCCTCTCGGCAAGGCGATTCGGGAGCGGCTCGCGGCCTCCGCGGCGCCGCCGAAGGGCTGAGGAGAGGAACAACCGTGGACTCCTTTCTCGAGCTCGAAAAGAGCCTGCTGCTCCTGTGCGCGGCTCTGGCGATCATCATCGGCGCCGCGCGGATCTTCGGCTGGCTCTTCGGCAAGGTGGGCCAGCCGCCCGTCGTCGGGGAGATCCTGGCCGGCGTGATCCTGGGGCCGTCGTTGCTCGGCCGGCTGTATCCCGCCGCCATCCAGGCGATGCTGCCGCCGAAGACGACGGGGGTCTTGTCGGCCATGGCGCAGATCGGCCTCGTGCTGTTGATGCTCCTGATGGGTCTGGAGTTCCCGTTCGACCGGCTCCGGCAGGCGGCGCGCGCCTCGACTTTCGTGGCGGTGGCGGGCATCGTCGTCCCGTTTGGCGCGAGCTACGCGCTCGCGGGCTATCTGTACGCGCTGGCCCCCGCGGGGGCGTCGGAGCTCGCGTTCCGGCTCTTCTTCGCGACGGCCGTATCGATCACCGCGATCCCCATCATGGGGCGAATCCTGATGCACACACGCCTGACCCGCACACGCATGGGCCTGACCTCGATCACGGCCGCGGCGATCGACGACGTGCTGGGCTGGATCCTGCTCGGGGCCGTGGTCTCGATGTCCACGCACGGCAAGGCGGATTTCGGGACTCTGGCGATCGCGTTTGCGGGAGTGGCGCTTCTCGGAGCATCTTTCTGGGCCCTGGGGCGCTTCGGCCTGGCGAAGCTCCGGATCCAGCGCACGGAGACCGGCGGGCTGCCGGCGGGCACGCTCGCCATCGTGCTCGTCGTCGTCTTTCTCTCGGCGACGGCGACCAACGCGCTCGGCGTCTTCTCGATCTTCGGCGGCTTCCTCTGCGGCATCGCGGGCTCCTTCAACCGGGACCTCGTCGAGGGCATTCGCACGTCGATCGGCGACCTGGTCTCCATTCTGTTTCTCCCGATCTTCTTCGTGTTCTCGGGCCTTCGGACCGACGTCGGCTCGCTCGGCTCGGACCCGCGCCTCTGGGTCGCGCTCGGGCTGGTGATCCTCGTCTCCTGCGCGTCGAAGTTCGGCGCCACGGCTCTGGCCGCGCGCGCGAGCGGCCTGCCCTGGAAGGAGTCTCTGGCGATCGGCCTCCTGATGAACACGCGGGCGCTGATGGCGCTGGTCGTCATCAACATCGGCGCGGACCTGGGCGTGATCTCGCCCCCCGCGTTCTTCTGGCTCGTGACGATGGCGCTCTTCACGACGGTCATCACGACGCCGATCCTGTCGCGGGCGTATCCGTCGCCCGAGGCCGCCGGGGAGTGGGGAGAGGCGTTGTCCGATTCCGCGCGGGCGAGATAGAGTCTTCGCCGAGCACCCTAACCCAGGAGGCCTCATGCGTGTGCCGAGACTCGTCGCGGCGGCGGGACTTTTCGTCTTCCTGTCCCTGGCGGCCCGGGCGCAGGACCCGGCGCCGATCGCGCTGTCGGTCGACGCCAGCGACGCGCCGCGGCGCATCTTCCACGTGCGGGAGACGATTCCGGTCACCCCCGGACCGCTGACGCTGGTCTATCCGAAGTGGATCCCGGGCGAGCACGGACCGACCGGCCCGATCACGGACCTCGTCGGTCTGAAGATCTCGGCGGGCGGCAAGCCCATCGCCTGGAAGCGGCAGGGCGCGGAGATGTGGGCCTTCGACGTGACCGTTCCCCCGGGTGCGGGAGCGCTCGAGGTCGCCTTCGACTACATCGCGCCGCTGGCGGCGTGGACGACCGCCTCGGCGCAGCTGGGCGTGATCAACTGGTGGTCCGTGCTCCTCTCTCCGCAGGGGCCGGGCGAGAACGAGAGGCTCTTCTCCGCGTCGCTCGAGCTGCCGGCCGGCTGGGGTCACGGCACCTCGCTGCGGGTCGCCCGCGAGTCCGGCGATACGCTCGCCTTCGCTCCCGTTTCCCTCGTGACCCTGATCGATTCCCCGGTGCTCGCGGGCGCCCACTTCCGCACCGTCGACCTGACGCCGGGACAGAAGCCGGGCCACTGGCTGCACATCGCAGGGGAGAGCGCGGCCTCGGTGAACATCGCCCCGGAGGACGTCGTCCACCACCAGCGCCTCGTCGCGGAGGCCCTCGCGCTCTTCGGCGCGCGGCACTACGACAACTACCACTTTCTCCTCGCGCTGTCGGATTCCATTCCGGGCAACGGCCTCGAGCACCACGAGTCGAGCGACAACCGGGTTCTGGAGCGGGCGCTCATCGACGACGGAGCGAAGAAGTTGATGGGCACGCTTCTGCCCCACGAATACGTGCACTCCTGGAACGGAAAGTACCGGCGCCCGGCGGATCTCGTTTCGGGCGTTTCCGCGAACTACCAGGCGCCCGTTCGGAGCGAGCTCCTCTGGGTGTACGAAGGGCTGACGGAGTACTACGGGGACGTGCTAGGGGCGCGCAGCGGCATCCGGACGCCGGAGCTCTATCGCGAGAACCTCGCCATGTTCGCAGGCTCGATGGATCACCAGGCGGGCCGCGCGTGGCGGCCGCTGGCCGACACGGCGACGGCGGCGCAGCTTCTCTACGACGGGCGGGCCGAATGGGCGGCCTGGCGGCGCGGCGTGGACTTCTACCCGGAGAGCGCGCTCGTGTGGCTCGAGGCCGACGTCCTGATCCGGCAGAAGACCGCGGGGAAGAAGTCGCTGGACGATTTCGCGCGGAGCTTCCTGGGGCAGCCGGGCGGCGGGCCGGCCGTGAAGCCTTACGTCCTCGGCGACGTCGTCGCGGCGTTGAACGCAGTCGCGCCGCACGACTGGGCGGGATTCTTCCAGGCTCGCGTGTACGACGTCGCGCCCCGCGCGCCCCTCGGCGGCATCGAGGCGGGTGGCTGGAAGCTCGATTACACCGACCGGAAACCCGAGCTGACAGCGGCGGCCGAGGAGGAGTCGGAGCTCTTCGACTTCTGGTACTCGCTCGGGATGACCGTGCAGGGCGACGGAACCTCGGGCGGTCGGAAAGACGGGGTCGTTCGCGACGTCGTGCCGGGAATGCCCGCGGCAGAGGCCGGTGTGGGCCCCGGCATGAAGCTCGTCGCGGTCAACGGTCGCCGATACTCGACCAAAGGCCTTCGCGAGGCCGTCCGCGCGGCCCGAGACAACAAGAATCCAATCGAGCTGCTGGTCGAGAACGTCGACACCTTCCAGACCTGCCGCGTCGAGGCGCACGGCGGCGAGAGGTACCCTTCCCTGAAACGGGACCCTTCTCGGCCCGACCTCCTGTCGGCGATCGCCCGGCCGCTGACGCGGCCGTGAGCCGCGGGCGGGAGGCGGATATGATTCCTCACCTCGACGAACTTCCATGACCCAGGCCACCGAAGCGCCGCGGCCGCCAAACGAATCCGAGCGGATCGGAGCGTTGCTCCGCTATCGCATCCTCGATTCGCCCTCCGAGCAGCCCTTCGACGACCTCGCCTTGCTCGCTTCGCAGATTTGCGGCACTCCGATCGCGCTGGTGAGCCTGGTCGACAGCGAGCGTCAGTGGTTCAAAGCCCGGGTGAACTTCGACCAGTCCGAGACGCCGCGCGAGGTCGCCTTCTGCGCCCACGCGATCCTGGGCGACGACGTGTTGGTCGTCCCCGACACTAGGGCCGACCGGCGCTTCGCCTCCAACCCGATGGTCGTCGGCGCGCCCCGGGTCCGCTTCTATGCGGGCGCCCCGCTGGTCACCTCGGACGGCCACGCGCTCGGGACACTGTGCGTGATGGACCAGAAGCCGCGCGAGCTCACTCCCGACCAGACCGAGGCGCTGCGCGCGCTGTCGCGCCAGGTCGTGACGCAGCTCGAGCTGCGGAGGCGGATGACGCTCGAGCACGAAGAAGCCGAGGAGGTCATCCACGAGCAGGAGGAGACCCTGCGCGTCCTCGTCTCCCAGATGCCGGCCGTCCTCTGGACGGTGGATGCGGATCTGCGCTTCACCGCCTCGATGGGCGCGGGCCTGAAGTCCCTGGAAACGCCGCCTGGCGGCATGAAGGGCATGAGTCTCTTCGCATATTTCAAAACGACGGATCCGGAGTATCCGCCGATCGCCGCGCACCGCCGCGCGCTCCAGGGAGAGTCGATGTCGTACGAGATCGTATGGCAGGGCCGGGCGTTCCAGGCCCACGTCGAGCCCCTCCGCGAGGAAGACGGCCCGATTCGGGGCGTCGTGGGCGTCGCGTTCGACATCACGGAGCGCCGCGAGGCCGAGCAGGAGCTCCAGCGGTCGGTGGCTCTCTTAAACGCGACGATCGACGCGACGGCCGACGGAATCCTCGTCGTCGACGCCAACGGCCGGATGGTCAACTTCAACGAGCGGTTCGTCGGCATCTGGGGCATCCCCGACGACATCGCCGAATCGCGCGAGGAGAACAAGGCCCTCGAGTTCGTGCTCTCGAAGCTGAAGGATCCCGCCGCGTTCGTGAAGAAGGTGATGACCGTGTACGCGCAGCCCTCCGTCGTCAGCCACGACGTCATCGAGCTCTCTGACGGGCGCCTGATCGAACGCGACTCGCTGCCGCAGGTCGTGGACGGCCGCACCGTGGGGCGCGTCTGGAGCTTTCGCGACGTGACCCAGCGCAAGCAGGTCGAGGAGGGCGTCGAGCAGACGCTGTCGCTCCTGAAGGCGACCCTCGAGGCCAGCGCGGACGGCATCCTCGTGGTCGACAACGACGGGCGGATCGTCAGCTTCAACCGGAAGTTCGTCGAGATGTGGCGCATTCCGGACGACGTGATCGCGTCGCGCGACGACAACAAGGCCCTCGCGTTCGTGCTGGACCAGCTCCGCGATCCCGAGCGCTTCGTCAAGAAGGTCAAGGAGCTCTACGGGGAGCCCGAGGCGAAGAGCTACGACTGGCTCGAGTTCAAGGACGGGCGGATGTTCGAACGGTACTCGGCGCCGCAGAAGGTCGGGGGGAAGACCGTCGGCCGCGTGTGGAGCTTCCACGACGCGACGCGCCGGCGCCTGATGGAAGACACCATCCGGCGCCACGCCCGGGCGTTCGACCACATCAGCGACGCCGTGATCACGGTGGACCTCGAGGCCCGGATCGTGGACTGGAACCCCGGCGCCGAGAAGATGTTCGGCTACCCGAAAGAGGAGATGCTGGGCCGCACGCCCGATCTTCTGCGGGCCGCCGGCGCCAAGATGACGGCCCGGGAGCTGCTCGCCGAGATGCGCCGCGACGGGCGCTGGTCCGGCGAGATCCGCTTCGACCGCAAGGACGGAGGTCGGGGCGTGTGCGACACCGTCGTCGTGCCGCTGACCGACGACTTCGGGCGTACCATCGCCGCCCTCGCCGTCTGCCGGGACGTCACCGACCGCAAGCACCTCGAGGAATACCGGAGGCGGGAGTCGAACCCGTAGAGCGCGAGACCGGCGAGTTTGGGTGCTGCGCTATGCCGTCTTCTTGAGCGTCCGGGCGAGCTGGAAAACCTGCGTTTCCCCTTCGAGCGGCTCCGTCACGGCGTAAGAGATGCCCCGCCCGCCCCGAGCGGCGCGAGGATCTCGTAGGGGCCCAGGCGTGAACCGGCCGTCAGGGGCACAAAGGCGGAAGCAGAATACAATGGCGCCATACCCTGTGGGAGAACGCCGTGGGAGAACGAGTGACCGACAGAGAACGGGACATCGCAAATCGGCTTTCCGCGCCACCTTCCGCCCGCGCGAGGAAAGTCTTCCTCGTCCACGTCCGGGATCCCCAGTTCTACGCGATCCCCGGCAAGGTCCGGGGCAAGAACGGCCGGCTGCAGGTGATGGGGTTCCCGCCCATCGGGATCATGTCGCTGTCCTCCGTGCTCAAGCGCGCGGGGCACCAGGTCCGGCTCTTCGACCAGGCCAACCCGGACACCCCGAACGACGTGATCGTTGCCGAGGTCCTGCGGGAGAAGCCGGACCTGGTCGGACTGAGCTTCTTGTCCACGACGAGCTATCCCTACGCGAAGATCTTCGCGCGAGAGCTCCGGGCGGCGGCCCCGGACGTCAAGCTCGCGTTCGGCGGCGTGTTCGTCACGCTCAACGCGGAGCACGTCAAGCGACAGGTCCCGGAGGTCGACTTCGTGTGCCGCGGCGACGGCGAGCGGCTGATCCTGGACCTCGTCGATCACCTGGAGGACCCGTCCTCGGTCCTGGGCGTGACTTGGCAGGATGCGGACGGGAACCTCCAGCACAACGCGGGACGCATGCTGGATCGCGACCTCGATCAGTGGCCCTTTCCGGATCGCGAGGGCCTGGAACTGGATTTCGTCGAGTCGATGCCGCTGGACGTGCCGGTCGTCCTTTCCCGAGAGCGCTTCACGACGATGCAGACCTCCCGCGGCTGCCCGTGGCCCTGCGTCTTCTGCGACATCCCCATCTTCAACGAGGGGAAGTGGCGCTCGCGCAGCCCCGAGCACGTCCTCGCTGAGTTCAAGCAGCTCCAGAAGGACGGTTACGGCGCGGTTTACTTCGTCGACGACCATTTCCTTCTCCAGCCCAAGCGCATCGAGGCGATCTGCAAGGGAATCAACGACGAAGGCATCACGATCGAGTGGGGATGCGAGGGTCGCGTGGACTCCGTCTGCATGCAGCTCTTCCCGGCGATGGCCAAGGCCCATTGCCGCACGCTCATGTTCGGCATCGAGAGCGGGAGCCAGAAGATCCTGGACCGCTTGAAAAAGGAGCAGACGCTCGAGCAGACCGAGATCGCGGTCCATGCCGCGAAGAAGGCGGGCATCGAGATCGTTCACGGATTCTTCGTGGTCGGCAACCCCGACGAGACCGAAGAAGACATGTGCGACACGTTCCATTTCGCCTCGCGCCTCCCGCTCGACACGTTCGGCTTCAACCGCCTCTGTGTCTACCGGGGCACGCCGCTCTGGACGGAGTACGTCGCTCGTGGACTCGTCAACGACGAGGCCGACTGGTACAAATACTTCAAGTGCTCATCGATCGATCCGACGGTGCTCCCCGGCGAGAAGATCCACGAGATCCGGTCCCGGGAATTGAAGCGCCTGATCGTCTACAAGTTCATCCACTACCCGCGCCAGGCGTTCACTCTGCTCGGACGTTTGGCCCGCCACATGCCCTGGCGCGACGTCGTCTACCTCCTCATCAAGCCATTCCTCGGAAAGAAGAGCGGCCAGACCGAGGCGGAAGTCATCTCGCGCGCGGTCGAGCACGAGAAGCTCATGAGCGACGCGGCGGATTTCACTCAGATCCCGGACGCCGCCCTCGTCTCGATGTCCTCGTCGCCCGACCGTCTCTAGCGGGCGGTCACGCCGGATGGGGGAGTGATTCGTCCAGCGGGATCCCCCGGTTCGAGTTCTTTTGCGATGGCGGA
>JBBDKM010000019.1:0-1310 GCA_040879385.1 Thermoanaerobaculia bacterium
CAGGGCTGTCCCGCTTAGCGGCGTGATCACTTCTGCAAGTTCTTGATTTACATGACTCTATCGAAGGGAGTGGGTGTCATCGACTTGAACTGGGGTGCCCTCGGGTGCATCCTGCCGCGACCTCAACCGGGAGCGGCAGATGTACCAGGGACAGCTCGTGTTCACCCAGCTCATGGACCACCTCCCTCGTCATGCCTTTCGGCGGCTGGTGCAGCGCTACGGCGGCAACCGCCGGGTCCGGAGCTTCACGTGCTGGCACCAGTTCGCCTCCATGGCCTTCGCCCAATTGACTTTTCGAGAGAGCCTGCGGGACATCGAAGCGTGCCTTGGAGCGGTCCCCGAGAAGCTCTACCACCTGGGGCTGCCCGGCGGGGTGGCTCGCAACACCCTCGCGGTGGCCAACGAGAAGCGGGACTGGCGCATCTATGCCGAGTTCGCCCAGAAGGTGATCGCTCAGGGGCGGCAGCTCTACACCGACGACGCTCTCGGGGTGGACCTCGACCAGACGGTGTACGCCCTGGACTCCACCACGATCGACCTCTGCCTGTCCCTCTTTCCGTGGGCTCGGATCGGCCGAGAACGCAGCTCCATCAAGGTGCACACGCTCCTCGATCTTCAGGGCAACATCCCGGCAAACCTTTGGATCACAACCGCTTCCTTTGGCGACAACCAGTTGCTCGACGTGCTCGTGCCGGAACCCGGCTCGATCTACATCATGGACCGAGGCTACCTGGATTTCGCGCGACTCGCCTACCTCAACCGGTGCCGAGCCGTCTTCGTCGTGCGTGCACGGAGCAATCTCAAGTTCCGGCGCCTCTACTCTCACGCGGTGGAGCGATCCACCGGGCTGATCTGCGACCAGACGATCGTGCTCACCGGTCAAGGATCCGCGGCCGACTACCCGGACAAGCTGCGGCGTGTCCGCTTCCGCGATGCCGAGAAGGACGAGGCCTGGACCTACCTGACGAACGACTTCGAGCTGCCGGCGCTCACCGTAGCCGAACTCTACCGCTCCCGATGGCAGGTCGAGCTGTTCTTCCGCTGGATCAAGCAGCATCTCCGGATCAAGGCGTTCTACGGGACCTCTCCCAATGCTGTGCGCATCCAGATCTGGATCGCCGTCACCGTTTACGTTCTCGTCGCAATCGTCCGCCGGCGCCTCGAGATCGACCGAGAACTCTACACTCTGCTACAGATCCTGAGCGTCCATCTCCTCGAGAAAATGCCCTTGGCACAAGTGCTTTCGGCCCCGGACTACACTCTCAAAGACGCCGATATTCGTAACCAGTTGTCACTCTTCGACTTCTAAC
>JBBDKM010000020.1:0-43518 GCA_040879385.1 Thermoanaerobaculia bacterium
CCGCGCCCGATTCGCTAGCCCGGGCCGGGGTATCATGAAGAAGTTCAGGAGACCCAGCATGAAGCTGCAAATCGTTCTCGAGGCCAGCGACGAGGGAGGATTCACGGCATACGTTCCGTCGCTTCCGGGCTGCATCAGTGAGGGCGAGACGCGCGAGGAGGCCTTTCGGAACATCAGAGAGGCCATTGAGCTGTACCTGGAGCCGGTGGATGACGATCTCGCCGGGAAGGAAGGGGTGGAACTGGCCGAGCTCGTCGTGTGAGCAAGGTTCCATCGCTCAACTATCCCGAAGTCGTCACAGCCTTTCAGCGCGCGGGATGGGTCGCCGTGCGGCAGCGCGGAAGCCACATCAGGATGCAACGGCGCTCGCCCGCAGGCGTTCGTAAGGTTACTGTTCCTGCTCACAAGCCCATCAAGCGCTCGACTCTCGCGAAGCTCCTAAAATCTGCCGAGATGAGTGTAGAGGAGTTTCTCAGTCTCATTTGAGGTGGCTGCGCCTTTGCGACGCCTGAACCGGTAGGAGAGCACCTCCGCGAGTTGGCTCACGCGACGTTCGACCTCCGCGGCGAGCCTTTCTCCCGAGAGACGCAGTTTGGACGCGGTCAGGCTCGCCACCGCCTGCCGCTGGCGCCGGACCGGCTGAAGGCCGAGAAACAAGAGTGCCAGCGTCGGGCCCACGATTGCCAGCAGATACAGCAAGACCGCCCGCCGGTGCGAAAGGCGGCCGGAGCGAGGCTCGGCGCTCTTGCTACCCATTGCCGCGGGATCTGCTCTCCCGAGAGGGCTCACGAGCAGACTACCACGCACGCCCGAGCGTTACTTCTAACGGCCAGACATCGATCCCGTCCTCGGTCCGGAGCCCTTTCGTCGCCGTGTCGACGAGGATTCGGCGCTCGAGGCTGCCCCCGGGCTTCTGACCCCGCCCCGGATCTTGATTGCCATGGTCCCCGTCATTTTGCGACGAAAAACGACGGTTCTACAGACACCTTTTCTGAACGAGATCCTGGCACGCCGTCAGAGCCCTCTCTTGCGCCCGGCCGCATAATCCCCCGCGTGAGGGATATCCTTCCGGACATCGAGCGCTGGCGGGCGGAGGACCGGCCGATCGCCATCGCGACCGTGGTGGAAACCTGGGGATCGGCGCCCCGCACAGCCGGCGGCAAGATGGCCGTCAGCGCGGACGGGAAAATTTCGGGCTCGGTGTCCGGGGGCTGTGTCGAGAACGCCGTGGTCGAGGCGGCACAGAAGACCCTCGCGTCCCGGGTTCCGCAACTCCTCCACTTCGGGGTCTCGGACGACACCGCGTGGAGCGTCGGCCTCGCCTGCGGCGGCACGATCAAGGTGTTCGTGGAGGTCCTGGCTCCCGAGATCTTCGAGCCGGTGCGGGAGGCGCTGCTGCAGGAGCGTCCGGCCGCCGTCGCGACCGTCATCCGCGGCCCGGGCACTCTGCTGGGGCGCAAGCTCGCCCTGTTCGCGGACGGAAGGACGGTTGGCGCGATCGACGAGGAGGCGCTGACGGCCGCGCGCGGCGCCCTCGCCGAGGGTGCGAGCCGGCGCGTCTCGCTCGGTGACACGGAGCTCTTCATCGACATCCTGCTCCCCTCGCCCCGCCTGGTGATCGTGGGCGGCGTTCACGTCGCCGTCCCGCTCGTCTCGCTCGCGAAGACGCTCGGCTTCCGGACGATCGTCGTCGACCCCCGGGAGTCCTTCGGAAACGCGAAGCGCTTTCCGCACGTCGACGAGATCGTGTCCGACTGGCCGGACGCCGCGCTCGCGCGTCTCGGAGTCAATTCTTCCACGGCCATTGCGGTGCTGACGCACGACCCCAAGCTGGACGACCCAGCGCTGACGGCGGCGCTGCGCAGCCCCGCTTTCTACGTCGGCGCTCTCGGCAGCCGCCGCACGCACGAGAAACGCCGCGGGCGCCTCCTCGCCGCCGGCCTGACCGAGGCCGAGCTCTCGCGCCTCCATGCTCCGATCGGGCTGCCGCTCGGCGGCCGTTCGCCCGAGGAGATCGCCCTGGCGATCTTGGCCCAGGTCGTCGCCCTGCGAAACCAGCGGGCTTAGGAGCTGCCGAGTCGGATCAGCGACGCGCGCAGGCGGGCGTGCTTCTGCATCCGCCGCAGGGAGAAGCGCTCGTGTGCGGCGGCCTTGGCGCGGAGGATCCGGACGAGCTCGTCCCGGTCGGCCCGACTCCAACGCGCCAGGTCGGGGATGAGGTCGAGGACGAGCGCGAGCTCCCGGAACGTCTTGCCATCCAGGGCGGTCAACGACGCGGGCTCGAGCCCGAGCGCGCGCGAGACTCGCCGCTCGCTCGCGGCTCGCAGCCGGCCCGCGTCCCCGCCGAACTCCCGGGCCATGCGCCGGTTGACGGCCAGGCCGAGGTTGCGGATGTGGAACCGGTCCCAGGCGTTGCGCGGCGCGCCGGGCGCCTCGTACAGCAGGTTGTGGGTGACGAGGCGGCGCAGCGTGGCCGGGGAAGACCGGTACGCGGGGTCGGCCGCGAGGCGCCGCTCCTCGCGCGCGAGCAGCCGGTCGACGCCGGCGTCGGTCGGCCGGAAGCCGAGCTTGCGGTAGAACCAGAAGGCGCCCGACTCGAGCGCCTCCTCGTTCTCGAAGCCGAGCTGGTAAGGGTCGATCGAGAAGGACGTCACGCCGAGCGCGTCCCGGTGCAGCTTCAGCACCTGGGCGTAGATCCACGCCGACTCGCCTTCCCGGAAGGTGTAGTACATGTTGAAACCGATCTCGAGGCGCTCGCAGAACGCGAGGCCCTCGATATACCCGATCGGCACCCCGTTCTTGACGACGAAGCCGCCGTACGCGGCGCGGAGCGGCAGCCGCCGCTCCGGCCGGATGCCGACGAGGAACAGCTCGACGCCCCGGCCCGGCCGAGCCGCGACGACCGACGACGGGTCCGCGTGCGTGAACGTGTAGAACTCACGGTAGCGGGCAGTCGTCGCCTCCCGCAGCATGTCGCAGAGCCGCTCGCCCTCGCGCCGCGAGAGCCTTCGCAGCTCGAGAAGCGGCTCGGACAGGACCGCGTCGAGCGAAACGTCCCGGCGTCCCAGAAACGGCACGTCGTGGAAGAACGGCGGAGGACCGGGCCGGCGCATCTTCGTGCGCGACGCCCGCGAGCCCCCGAGGTCCCACGCGATCGGGAGCCCGAGCGAGTCGAAGTGCTCCGCCCGGTCCTCCGGCGGATACGGAAGACGGTCGTAGCGCCGCAGCAGCCAGGCGGGATCCGCCAGACGCCGGCCGGCCGCCTCCGCGAGCCAGGAGAGATACGGCACGTTGGCGTCCGCGAGGGCCTCTTCCTCGAGCAGCGGCAGGAACGCGGGCCAGGTCGCGCGCATGCGGTCGCTCTCCTCGCCCGCGTCCCAGTCGATCCGCACGCGCCGCGGGTGGTGGAGCGTCAGCCAGCGCGCGACCTCGAAGGAGAAGTCGGTCCCGACCTCCGTGCCCGCGATGCCGGCGACCTCGGGCTCGTCGAAGGGCGTCAGATCCTCTCCGGCGGCGGCGAGCGCCGCGACGCGTTTCTCGAAGCTCGCGAGCAGTCCTTCCGCCAGGCGGAGAACGCCGGGACTGTGGGGATACGCGCGCAGAAAGAGGGCCGCCTCGTGAAGGCGAATCACGCGCCCCGCGTCCGAGAGGCGAAGCTTCGCGGCCGCCCGCAGGAGCCGCTCCGCCTCCCGCGCGCCGGGACGGCGGTGGCGCGCCTCCTCGAGGCGGGTCAGCAGCGAGTCGCCACGGGGGAGCGGCACGGCGCATGCTACTTCGAGTTAGGCGGGCGGAAGGCTCTTGCCGGCTTGGGTTACGATGTTCTCGAAGGTCTCCTGTTGGGTAGGAGCCGCATCTGCCCACAATCGCCAACATTGGCCCGTACCGGTTCTTCTTCTTCAGCAACGACGGAGACGAACCGCCGCACGTTCATGTGCGGCACGACCGAAAACTGGCCAAGTTCTGGCTCGAACCCGTGGCCCTGGCTTCTTCCGGTCGCTTTTCCGCTCCCGAGCTGCGAGCGATTGAGCGTATCGTAGGGGAGAACCGGCAGAGACTCCTGGAGGCGTGGAATGAGTTCTTCGGTCGTTGAAGCAAATCCCCGGGCGCAGCAGGTAGAGGTTACGGAAGACGAATTGACTGTGACCTTGACCGATGGGCGTCGGGTCAGCGTTCCCCTTGCCTGGTTTCCGCGCCTCCTCCACGCCTCCCCCGCGCAACGGAACAACTGGCAACTGTTGGGTGATGGCGAGGGCATTCACTGGCCAGACGTGGATGAAGATCTCAGCGTGGCCGGAATACTGCGCGGCGTTCCGGCTCCAGGCAGATAACCACCGCCCGCCTAATCCGCGCGTGCAGGCTTCTGAGATGCCGACGGTTCTCCGAAGTGGACGGTACCGAATATTCTTGTCAGCCATGATCGGCCCGCGCGAGTTGCGTTCGGTCGAGAGGCTAATCGTGGAGAACGAATCCGAGTTGCTGAGGGCGTGGAATGACTATTTCGGACCTTAGGCCTGGCGAGGCTGTGCGTGACGTACACTTTTCCGAGGACACGCTGAGTGTGGACCTGGTTGACGGCCGCACCATCACGGTTCCGCTCGTGTGGTACCCGAGACTGCTCGATGCGACTCCGGAGCAGCGGAGGAACTGGCAAATCAGTGGCGCAGGGTATGGAATCCACTGGCCGGATGTTGACGAAGATCTCAGCTCGGAAGGTCTCTTGTGGGGCGCCCCCGCGCCACGCATGGTCACTGGCGTCAGGTAGGCAGCCGCCCAACCCGCACGTACAGCAGACTCGCTCCTACGCGTCGCGTCGCCGCTCGCTGCTGACGCGCCGCCCGATATGCTGACGCCCCTGGAGGAACCATGAGACCGATTCTTTCCGGCCGTCTTCTGGCTACCGCGATCGCCGCGACCGTCCTGCCCGCCGCCGCTCTCGCGCAGACTCCGCCGAAAACGACTGCGCCGTCGACGCCCGCGAGACCGGCGCCGCCCTCGGCCGAGGCGCGGGCGGCTGGCAAGGCCCTCTTCGCGAAGGTCGTCGAGGGGCTCGGCGGGACCGCGAAGGCCCGGGGGGTTCGCGACGTTTCGACCAGGGGCCAGATCACCGCGAAGACGCCGCAGGGCGAGATGACGATGGAGATCCAGACGGCCATGATCTTTCCCGACCACCTCTCGCAGCAGGTCGACGCCCCGTTCGGCCGGCTCGCCATGATCGCGACTCCCGCCGGCGCTTTCGTCGTGGGGCCCAACGGCAGCCAGGATCTGCCCGACTCCATGCGGGAGGAGCTGCTCCGGCAGGTGCAGAGGGTGCCGCTCCATCTCGCGCAGAAAATCGACGACCCGAAGCTCGTCGCGGCCGGAGCGGGGACCGAGAAGATCGGCGGCGTCGAGGCTGCCGTCCTCGACGTCCGCTACGACGACATGGCGGTCCGGTGGTTCGTGGACCCGAAGACCGGGCGAATCCTCCGGACGGCGCACACGGCGGTCGGGCCCGACGGGAAAAACGCGACCGTTGTCTCCGACTACTCCGACTACCGGAGCGTGGACGGCTTCCCCGTCGCGCACCGCCTGGAAGTCACGACCAACGGAGAGAAAGACCAGACGCTCGTGCTCGAGGAGTGCCGGTTCAACGCCGGAGTCGACGCGAAGCTCTTCGAGAAGCCCGCGCCGCCGCCGCCGACTCCGGCCGTGCCGCCTCCCGGGAGCTAAGCCCCCCGTTCGCCCTCAGCGGCTGGCGCAGGTGGACGGCGCGCGGACGCCGTCGAAGCGGTCGCGCATCCACTGGATCGCGGCGGTCGCGCTGACCCGGCCCGCGCGCATGTGGCCCTGCCCCGGCAGGACGTCGAGCTGGACGGTCTCGCCGCGCCGGCAGAGGTCCTCCACGAAGTCGGACGTCACCGAGGGGCGCACGACCACGTCCGCCGTTCCCTGCGCGATGTAGACGGGCGCGCCGATCGGCGCCTGGCCCGGCCGGTTCTCCGCCAGGAGCCGGCTCCACGGCTCGGCGGAGAACGTCTCCGGGGAAAGAAAATCCCCCGGCAGAGGAAGCGAGTCGAAGGCCGCGCGATACGCCTCCCCTTCGGTCTCGATGCAGTCCCGCGCGATCCGGTCGATCGCGGGAACCCGCCCCGCCGCGACGAAGGGCTCGAGCGGCGCCCCGTACACCCGCGACCAGGACCACAGGGCATAGGCGCCGAGGACCCGGCCGGCGCGCTCCGCGAGATCGTCCCGGAGGAGCACCGCGAGATCCGTCGCCGGCGCGATGGCCGCGACACCGGCCAACGTCAGCTCGGGCGCATAGTCCCGGGCGAGCTGCCCGGCAAAGAGTGCGGCGTGACCGCCCTGCGAGTGGCCCCACACGGCGAAGCGCTTTCCGGCGCCGGCCTTCGGCACCTCGCGGGCGGCACGCACCGAGTCGAGCACCGCGCGCCCTTCGCTCGAGCCGACGAGATAGGGGTGCGGGCCCTCCGTTCCGAGTCCCGGGTAGTCGGTCGCGACGACGACGTAGTCGAGCGCCATGAGCGCCGTCAGGTGCGGGATGGTCTCGAAGAACTCGTCGAAGTTCGAGGGGGCGCAGTTGCCGGCGACCCCCGTGGTCGGGTGCGCCCACGCGACGACATGCCGTCCCGCGATCGAGGCCGGCAGGTCCGGCGCGATGACCACGCCCGAGACTTCGATAGGCTCTCCGTCGAGGCCCGTCGAGGTGTACAGAATCTCCCACGCCGACGAGCCCGGGGGCGAGCCCTTCATCGGCTCGGAGCGGAGAAGGCGCCCCGACTCGGAAGCCGTCCCGGCCGGCGACCGGTAGAAGGAGCCCGGCGCGGACGGCCCGCCGGCGCAATGGAGGGACAGGGCGGCGAGGAGCAGTCCGGCTCGAACAGAAAGGCGCACGTGCGGAGAGCTTACCGTCAACCGTCCAGAAGCGCCCGGAGGCGCGCGTGTCCTTCCCGGCTGACGGGGACCCGTGACCCGTCAGTCAGGATCGCGACGTAGCTGCCCTTCGCGTAGGCCTCGAGGCGCGCAAGGCTCTCGAGCCGGATCAGGTGCGAGCGGTGCACCCGCACGAACCGCTTCGGGTCGAGCGATGCCGCGAGGCTCGCGAGCGTCTGCGGCTTCCGTCTTCCCCTCGCTGCGGAGCCCGACGTAGTCGTCCTCTGCCTTGGCCGCCACGAGCTTCTCGACCGGGATGATCTGCACACGCGACCCGTCCCGCACCACGACCCGCTCGAGCCAGGTTCCCTCGGGCCGGGCGGCGGCGGCCAGGTCCTCCGGGCGCAGGGAAGGCTTTTTCCGCAGGCGCTCCCGCGCGCGGTCCACGGCCGCGGCGATCCGCTCGGGCGGATAGGGCTTCAAGACATAGTCCACGGCATGGACCTCGAACGCCTTGACGGCCCAGGCGTCGTAGGCGGTCACGAAGACCGCGGCGATCGACGGATCGAGGAGCTCGAGGACCTCGAAGCCGTTCAGCTTCGGCATCTCGATGTCGAGAAACACCGACGGCGATGAGGACGAGCCCGGCGATGGTTTTTCCGTTGAGCGGAAATCGGCTTGTTGCGTTCATGTTCTTCTCCCTCACCCCCAAGCTACGAAACTCCCGCCCGCGCCTCCCGGCTTTTTCGGCCAACGGCGTCCCCGCGCCGGCCAACGGATGCTATTCTTCGTTCGGTGGGCCCGGGTCGAGCGGCCGCGCAGAGCGCCGCGCCCCGGGAAAACGACCGGGAGGACGGAGAGGAGCTTATGCCGACCGAAATCATCATGCCGCAGATGGGGGAATCGATCGCCGAGGGGACCGTCACGAAGTGGCTGAAGAAGGTCGGCGACACCGTCAAGCGGGACGAGCCCATCTTCGAGATCTCGACGGACAAGGTCGACGCGGAGATCCCCTCGCCCGTGGCCGGCACGCTTCTCGAGATCAAGGCCGCCGAAGGAACGACCGTGCCGATCAACACGGTCGTGGGCGTGATCGGCGAGGCGGGCGAGAAGCCGGCTGCCGCCGAAGCTCCGGCGCCCAAAACCCCCGCTCCCCCCGCCCCGGCCGCTCCAAAGCCGCCCGAGCCGGCGCCGGCCCCGAAGGTCGAAGCAAAGGAAGCCGCCGCTCCGGCACCCTCTCCCGCGGCCGCCGCGCCCGCTGCCACGGCCCCTGCCGCCCCACCCCGGCCGTCGCTCGCGCCGGCTCCGGCCGCCACGCCCGCGGAGACCTCGCAGGGGGCGCCGGTCGAGTCGATCGAGGAGCGCATCCGCCGCCGCTCCTCGCCCCTCGTCCGCAAGATCGCCCAGGAGCACGCGATCGAGATCCGCGAAGTCGAGGGCACCGGCATCCACAACCGCGTCACCAAGAACGACGTCCTCTCGTACCTCGAGAACCGCAAGGTCGCCGGGGGGGCTCCGTCGCGCTCGTCCTCGGCGCCCGCGGAGGCCCCGGGCCTCGCCGAGCCGGCCGAGGCGCCCGCCGCGCGCCCGGCGATTCCGTTCACGGACCGCGACGAGGTCGTCGCGATGACGAGGATCCGCAAGATTACCGCCGAGAACATGATCCTCTCGAAGCGCACCGCGGCGCACGTGACGACGGTCTTCCAGGTGGACTACACGAACATCGCGAAGATCCGGGCCAAGCACAAGGACGCCTTCCTCGAGAAGAACGGCGTCAAGCTGACCTACCTCCCGTTCATCTTCCGCGCCGCGATCCAGGCGCTGCGCGAGTTCCCGCAGGTGAACGCCTCGATCGACGGCGACAACATCGTCTACCACCGGGACATCCATCTCGGGATGGCGGTGGCGCTCGACTGGGGCCTGATCGTCCCCGTCATCAAGAACGCGGACGAGAAGTCGATCCTCGGCCTCGCACGCGCCACGCAGGATCTGGCAGAGCGGGCGCGGACGAAGCGCCTGAAGCCCGAGGAGATCCAGGGCGGCACCTTCACGGTCACCAACCCGGGAGTGTTCGGCTCGCTCTTCGGCACGCCGATCATCCCGCAGCCCCAGGTCGCGATCCTCGGAGTCGGGACGATCGAGAAGCGCCCGGTCGCCGTCGCGGACGAGCACGGACAGGACGCGCTCGGCATCCGCACGGTCGGGTACCTCGCGCTCTCCTTCGACCACCGCCTGGTCGACGGCGCGGACGCCGACCGGTTCATGTCCAGCGTGAAGAAGACGCTCGAATCCGGAGAATTCGATCTCGGGTAGCCGTCCGCCGGCCACCGTTTCGCAGTCCTCCATTCCGCGCCTGGGCGGCAAAGTCTGCCTCGCGATCTTTCTCGTGGCACTAGCGGCGCGGCTCGCCGCGACGGCGGCCGTCGGATTCTCGGCGGTGCGGTTCGCCGACGCGCCAGCCTATCTCTTCGCCGCGCGCTCCCTCGCCGAGACGGGGCATTACCCGCGCCGCACCGACGAGTTTCTATTTCGCCCCCCCGGCTACCCGGCCTTCCTGGTCGCGGCCACGCTCGGGCATCCGGAGCGGATCGCGGCCGCGAAAGTCGCCAACGACGTTCTCGGGGCGCTCGCCGCGCTCGTGATCGCGGCACTCTCGGCCCGCCTGTTCCGGCGCCGTTCCGTGGCCATCGCGGCGGGCGTCCTGGCGGCCCTCCACCCCCCCTTCCTCCTCGCCAGCGCGGACCTGCAGTCCGAGCCGCTCTTCCTCGTGCTGCTGCTGTGCGCCGGGTACCTGCTGCTCGCGTCGACCGACCGGCCCTCGTCGAACCTGGCTCTTTTCGCGGGCGTCTTCCTGGGCCTCGCGGCCCTGACGCGCTCCTCGGCGCTCGTACTCGCCCCGCTGCTGTTGGCGCCTCTGTGTGACCGCCGCCACCCGCGCCGCGCGGGGGCCCACATCGCGTTCTCCGCGCTGCTCGGCTTCGGGGCGGCCCTGGCGCCCTGGACGGCGCGCAACGCCCTCGAGTTCCGGGAGCTGATCCTCGTCAACGACGGCGCCGGCTACGTGTTCTATGGGCGCAACGCGGATGCGGCGATCGGCATGGCCACGGCCGGCAGCCGCCAGGAGCTCGAAAACGCCTCCGACGCGCTCGAGCGCGAGAGGCGCGAGTGGATCGCGGCACTGCCCGCCGAGGTGCGCAACTCGCCCGGCCGGCTCTCCCGCGCTCTCTTTTCCGACGCACTCGCCGAGCGCCGCGCGGATCCCCGGGGGACGCTTCGCCTCCTCGCGTGGAAGAGCTGGGACTGGCTCCGCCCGTATCCGGACCCGCGATTCTGGCCCGTGGCCGCGGTCGTGATCCTCGGGCTGTACTTCACGGCGCTGTTCGTGTGCGCCGCACTGGGTCTGGCGAAGGCCGAACGCCGCGGCGCTGGCCGTCTCTGCCTGCTGTTTCTGGCTCTGACGATGCTCCTTCACGTCGCGCTCGAGACGAGCTGGAGGTACCGGTCCGCGTACTGGGACCCGGTGCTGCTCCTCTACGCATCGTCCGGCGCCGGCGCGCTCCTGCGGAGGCGAGCGAGCGCCTCGCCCGCATCTCCATGATCGCTCTGGATCCGCAACCCTCCGTTCCGCTCCTGGGGCGCAACGTCGTGCTCGCGATCTTCCTGCTCGCGCTTCTGATCCGCCTCGCCGCGACCGCCGCCGTCGGGTTCTCGACGCTCCGGTTCGGCGACGCGTCCCGGTATCTCTTCGCGGCCACGGAGCTGGCGCAGCACGGCAGGTACCCCGATCGCACGGAACCGTACTTCTTCCGGCCGCCGGCCTACCCGGTCTTTCTGGTCGCCGCGACGCTCGGCCGGACCGAGTGCATCCCGTGCGCGAAGGTCGCCAACAACGTGCTCGGCGCTTTCGCTGCCGTGCTCCTCGCCCTCCTCTCCGCCCGCATCTTCCGGCACCGTGGAGTCGCGATCGCGACCGGGGCAGCCGCCGCGCTGCACCCGGGCTTCGTGCTCCTGTCGACCGACGTCCAGAGCGAACCGCTCTTCCTCTTCTTTCTCCTTCTGGCCGGGCTTCTTCTGCTGGCCGCCTCCGACCGGCCGTCCGCGATCCTCGCCCTCGCGGCGGGAGCGATGCTCGGCTTGGCGGCGCTCACGCGATCCTCCGCGCTGACGTTGGCTCCGCTCGCCGCGGCGTTCCTGCTCGACCGGCGGCACACGCGACGCATCGGGTGGAACCTCGCGGGCGCGGCGCTGCTCGGCTTCCTGCTCTCGCTCACCCCCTGGACGCTCCGCAACGCGCTGCGGTTTCACGAGCTCATTCCCGTCAGCGACGCCGGAGGCGTGAGCTTGTACGCGGGGAACTCCAGCTGGACGCGGAGCTTCTACGAGGTACGCAGTCGCGAGGAGTACGTCCGGTGGCTCGAGGCCTTCGACCGCGACCTGCGCTCCCGTTTGGCGCGCATCGAGGAAGCCGGCCCAGTGTCGCCCGGCCGGCGCTCCGCCGCGTTCGCGCGGATGGCGATCGACGAGATCCTGGCCGACCCGGCCGGGAGCCTGGCGCTCTTCGCCAAGAAAGCCTGGCACTGGGTGCGGCCGTACCCGACGCCCTGGTACTGGAGTCCGGCCGTCGTGGCCGGGATCGGGGTCCTCTACGTTCTCTTGTACGTCCTGGCCGCGCGGGGCTTCCTCCGTTCGCCCCGACGGGGAGTGGCCGCGTTCTGCGTGGCCGTGCCCGTCGTCAGCATGCTCGTCCGCGTCGCGCTCCAGGTCGTCTGGCGATACCGGATCCCCTACTGGGACCCGATCCTGATCCTCTACGGGGTCTTCGGGGCCTGGCGCCGATGATCGCCGAGGCTCTCCGGAGGGGCCGCACCGCGGCGCTGTGGCTCGCGGACCCGATCGACCGGCTCTGGCTGCGCGCCACCGGCCGGGGGCATCTGCCGCCGCTGTGGCTGCGCCGGCACACGGGAGCCGTTCGGGCGTTCGAGAGCGCGGCCCGCGAGACGGCCGAGTTCCTGGACCGGCTCGGGTTCGTGCGCGACGGCGACACGGTCATCGATGTCGGCTGCGGGCCGGGTGCGATGGTCCCCGAGCTCGCGCGCCGCCTGGGGCGCGGGGGACACTACGTCGGATTCGACGTGCATGCGCCCTCGATTCGCTGGTGTCGGAGGAGCCACGCGGGCGATCCGCGCCTGCGTTTCGAACACGCGGACCTCGCCTCGGCCTACGGCACGGGCTCGGGAGCGGCCGCCTCCACGTATCGGTTTCCCCTCCAAACGGGCGAGGCCGATCTCGTCCTGGCGAAGTCCGTTTTCACGCATCTCCTCGAGGCCGACGCGCGGCACTACCTCGCCGAGATTCGCCGCGTGCTCCGGCCGGGCCGCGGGGCCATCGTCACGGCGTTTCTCTTCGACGAGAACGGCTCGTTTCTGCCCGATGTCGAGTTCGCGTTCCCGTACTCGGACGCCTCCGGGCGGATCCGCTGGCGCCTCCGCTCGCGGCCGGCGGCCGCCGTGGCCTACGGCCGGGCGTTCTTCGAAGCGATGACCGCCGCGGCGGGCCTGCGAGTCATCTGGATGTCGGCCGGCTATTTCCCCGGAAGCGCTCACCCGGCCGGGCAGGACACCGTGCTGCTCGGACATTGAGGAGCTAGACTGAGAACGATGGAAGCGCTCATCGCCGCCCGCGGGACGCGGCGCCTGGCCGTGCGGTGGCTCGGCCGCATCGACTACGACCGGGCTCTCGTTCTCCAGGCCGAGGCCGCGGCGCTCGTCGCCGGAGGAGGCGAGGAGAGCCTGTTTCTCCTCGAGCACGAGCCCGTCTTCACTCTCGGCAGGAACGCGACGGCGGCCGATGTCCTGCTGGCCCCTGAACGGTGCGCCGAGCTCGGGATCGCCGTCCGGAAGTCGAACCGGGGCGGCAAGGTCACGTACCACGGCCCCGGCCAGCTCGTGGGATACCCGATCCTGAACCTCTCGCCCGACCGGCGGGACGTCAAGCGCTACGTCACGGACCTCGAGGAGGTCCTGATCCGGACGCTCGGCGACTTCGGCATCCGCGCCGGCCGCTCGGATCGCAAGGAGCGGGTGACCTCTGTCTGGGTCGGCAACGACAAGATCGCGGCCATCGGCGTGCACCTCTCGCGCTGGGTGACGACCCACGGCTTCGCCGTCAACGTCGGCAACGAGCCGCTTCCCTACTTCTCGGGGATCGTGCCCTGCGGCGTCACCGACGGCGGCGTCACGACGATGGAGCGAGAGCTGCGCCGGCCCGTCGCGGTCGACGAGATCGCGGCCGTCCTGCTCGGACATTTCGGGGCCGTCTTCGGCCGGGAGATAATCGGGACGTGAGCTCGGAACTGGCCGTGCACGGCCGCCCGACGCGCCTCGAGAGGCCCGAGTGGCTGAAGGTACGTCTCACCACCACGGGAGAGTACGAGGAGGTGCGCCGGATGATGCGGCGCCTCTCGCTCGTGACCGTCTGCGAGGAGGCCCGCTGCCCCAACATCCACGAGTGCTGGGCGCGGGAGCGGACGGCCACCTTCATGCTCCTCGGCGACGTCTGCACGCGCCACTGCGGCTTCTGCGCGGTCGGCAAAGGGAAGCCCGGCTCTCTGGACCAAGAAGAGCCCGGGCGGGTCGCCGAAGCGGCGCGGGAGCTGTCCCTCGCGCACGCGGTCGTGACGTCGGTCAACCGGGACGATCTGCCCGACGGCGGGGCGGCGCACTTCGCGGCGACCATCCGAGCGATCCGGAGCGGGAACCCGGGCTGCACCGTGGAGGTCCTGATCCCCGACTTCCAGGGCAACTGGAGCGCGCTCGACACCGTCCTCGACGAGGCTCCCGAGATCCTCAACCACAACCTGGAGACCGTCGCGCGGCTCTACCGGCGCGTGCGGCCCGACGCGAAGTACGGCCAGTCGCTCGAGCTCCTCGCGCGCGCTGACCAGAGGCGCACGCGGGACGGCCTCGCGCTGAAGACAAAGTCCGGCGTGATGGTCGGCCTCGGCGAGACGCCCGAGGAGCTCCTCGCCGCGCTCCGGGACCTGCGCGCCGCCGGCTGCGACATCGCCACGGTCGGGCAGTATCTCCAGCCACACGAGCGGCGGCTTCCTATCGAGCGCTACTACACACCCGAGGAGTTCACGCGCCTGCGCGAGCAGGGCGAGGCCATGGGATTCTTCCGCGTTGAAGCGGGCCCGCTCGTGCGCTCCTCCTACCACGCGCGCCGCGCCTTCGACGGACCGGCGGCCTGAGGACACGCATGCCTTCCCTCCGTACGGTTCGCGGCGCGCTCGCCGCCTTTCTGCTTCTCGCGGGAGCCGCAGGCGTCCGGGCGCAGACGCAGGAAGCGGTCCGCACACGGTACCAGTCGCCGGTCTACCCCGAGAATCTCGCGAAGGCGCTCCGGCAGGGCAACGTGCTGCTGGCTGGCCGCATCGACACGCAGGGCCGGGTTTCGGACCTGCACCTGGTGGCCGCGAGCGCCAAGGACTTCGTCCAGCCGGCGGCGGAGGCGGTCCAGGGGTGGCAGTTCCGTCCCGCGATGCGCGACGGCAAGCCTGTCGAGGTCTTCCTGAACGTCGGCGTGCGCTTCCGGATGGAGGGCGAGAAGCGGGGGGACCTCGAGGCGCCGATCCTGGGCGACGTGGCGATCTCGCCGGCCGACGCTTCCGGCCGGAAGTCCGCTCCCGAGGGTTTCCCCATCCGCCGGGGCCAGGACCCGGCGCTGCGCGCGGAGGCGCTGCTCGACATCCCGCCGAGCGCCGAGGGTCGCACGCTGACGGTCAAAGTCGAGGCCGTCTCGCCGAAGGGCAAACGCGTCCCCGTCTTCCAGCCGCCCGTCGCGGTACCGGCGAAGGCGACCGAGGTTCGCTTCCCGGTCGTGGCCCGGATCGGACCGGACTGGGAAGACGGCGTCTGGATGCTGCGATTCATGGTCAACGGCGCGGGCGTGGGCGGAGGCCAGTTCTGGCTCGCCGCGGACCCGTCGAAGTTTTCCTTCGTGATCCCGACGTCGCCCCAGTGAGCCTCCGCGGACGGCTGATCGCGGTTCTCGCGGCCGCGGCACCCCTCTCGTGCGCTTCCGCTCCGCCGTCCTCGCCGGTCCCGGCGTGCTCCGGCTTCACGCCTCCGATGCGGATCTCGACCGGGCCTTCGAAGCTGCCCGACTCCTTTCTCGCCGCGCGCGTGGGAGGCGAGGTCGTCGACGAGGTCGTGATCCGAGAGGACGGCGCGGTCGGCACGATCCGCCCGACGCACAGCAAGATCGCCGAGCTCGCGCCGTTCGCGGAGGCGTCGCTCCGGCGCTCGCGTTTTTCGCCGGCGTCCATCGAGGGAAACCGGGTCTCCGCACGGATCCTGGTCTCGACCCCGGTGGGCATCGTGCGCGAAGAGCGACCCGAGCCGGCGTACGACTCGCTCTGGGCGCACATCCCCGGCGGTGAGTCGCGGGAGGCGCGCTGGCAGCTCGCGGGGAGCGTCGAGAGGCTGGCGGTCGAGGCGCGCTTGGCGGCGGCGCCGCGGGAGGAAATCCGCATCGCGGCGGTGGCGCCCGACGGCGCCGAGCGGATCCTCTGGAAGGGTGCGCCCTCTGGCACCCCCCCCGACGTCCGGGAAACCCTCAAGACCCGCGGCGTCTTAGCGCGCCCGGGAGACTACCGGCTGGAGCTGCGCGCGGGTGGCCGCGTCCTCGCTACGACCACGCTGACCATCGCGCCAGACTTCCAGACGGCGATCATCAACGCCTGTGAGCCTCTGAAGTCGAGCTCCTGAAGTCGCCCGAAACAAGATGGGCCGGGGCATCCGGCCCCGACCCGCACGCGATCCCTCGATGCCCGTCCCGTCTAGTGTGGCACGACCGGCGTCTCAGCGAAAGTCGCGGATGTCCCGGAAGGGCGCTTCGCGCTTGGTGAAGTCGGGGCGATAGTACTTGTTGGCGGTCCCGAGCTCCTGCTGGAACCCGCGGGAGAAGCCGTTCGACTCGAGCGCCTCGAGCGCTTCGTCCCACTCCGCGGCGGTGATCGAGCGGGCGAGCGCCCGGTACTTCGCATTGTCCGCCGCGCGGTGGATCGGGTAGTACTGCGCCATCAGCGAGATCGCCACCCGGGGCGAAAGCGCCTCGGCGATCCAGGCCAGCGTGTCCGACACCCCGGCGACGTTCTCCGGCAGGACGAGCATGCGCACGAGAAGGCCGCTCTGGAGCAGCCCGTCCTCCCCCATCGCGAGGAGCGAGCCCTTCTGCCGGAACATCTCGACGAGGGCCTCGCGCGAGCGCTCGGCGTAGTCCGGGACCTTCGAGTAGAGCAGTCCCGCCGCCGAATCGGCGTACTTGAAGTCCGGCAGGTAGACGTCGACGACGCCGTCGAGCAGCCGCAGGACCTCGACCGAGTCGTAGGCATTGGTGTTGTAGACCACCGGGAGCCGCAGCCCGCGCCGCGCGGCGAGCAGGATCGCCCTGGCCATCTGCGGCGCGTAGTGCGTCGGCGAGACGAAACCGATGTTGTGGCAGCCTCGCTCCTGGAGCTCGAGCGCCATCTCCGCCAGACGTTCGACGGAGACCGTGTTGCGCTTCTGGACCGCGTAGTCCTGGCTGATCTGAAAGTTCTGGCAATAGACGCACCGCAGGTTGCAGTTGCCGAAGAAGATGTTGCCGGCGCCCCGCGTGCCCGAGAGACAGGGCTCCTCGCCGAAGTGCGGCGTGTGCGCGGAGACGACGGGGTCGGACCCCGAGGCGCACGACGCGAGGACGCCCGCCAGGCGGTCGTTGCCGCAGTCGCGCGGGCAGACCGTGCAGGCCGAGAGCAGCGCGTAGAGCTTCTTCACGCGCTCCTCGAGCTCCCCGGAGGCCAGCAGCCCGGCGTAACCCGGCTCGTACATTCCCGGAAAGACTAGCATTGCGTCGTGCCGGAATCCTGGGCGACCCGCCGCATGCGTTGGGGGTTCAATCTCTTCCCGGCCTATCGCGGCACGGGAGCGCGCGTCACGTACATCGCGGCCGACTGGCGCGAGGTGCGCGTCCGGCTTCCCCTGTCCTGGCGCACCCGCAACTACGTCGGCACGACCTTCGGCGGGAGCCTCTACGGCGCCGTGGATCCGATGTACATGATCATGCTCATCAAGATTCTGGGCCCGGCCTACACCATCTGGGACAAGGCCGCGACGATTCGCTTCCGCAAGCCCGGGCGCTCGACCCTGTTCGCCCGTTTCACGCTCGAGGAGGAGGAGATCCGGAAGATCCGGCGCCAGCTCGAGACGATCCCTTCGATCGACCGCGTCTACACCGTGGACCTCGCCGACGCCGACGGCGTCGTCCACGCGAGCGTCGAGAAGACGATCTTTCTCCGGCGCATCACATAAGCGTCCACTAATGTTTCGGGGCGAGCCGACAGTGTAAACTACAGGGACCTTTCATGCGGGACATCTTGGCTTGGGCCCTCGCAACGGAGATCCTGGGCCTCGCCGTCCTCCCGCTGCTGCGCGCCTTCTTCGCCAACCGCCGGGACGCCGCGCTGCTTTCGCGCCCCCTCGGCCTCGCCCTCGTCGCCTACCTCGGATGGGCTTTTTCCCTCGCGACAGGACTGGGATTCTCGCGCGGCACGCTGATCCTCGTCGCGCTCGCCGTCGGCGCCGCGGCCTGGCTGATGCGGCTCCGCGGGTCGAACGAGACTATGAAAGCGCCCCTCTGGGGCGGCGAGGAAAAGCTCGCCGCAATCCTGTTCTGGGGCTCGACTTCGATCTTTCTCGTCATCCGCGCGGCCGGACCCGCGATCCTCGGCGCCGAGAAGTTCATGGACCTCGCGTTCCTGAACTCTCTGGCGCGCTACCCGGAGCTGCCGCCGGCCGACCCCTGGATGGCGGGAAAGTCGATCAACTACTACTACTGGGGATACCTCCTCGCCGCCGCGCAGGCCAAGGTCGCCAACGTCGCGCCCATGGCCGCCTACAACCTGGCCGTCGCGACCTTCGCGGGGTTTTCCTTCTGCGCCGCCGCCTGCCTGGGATTGCGTCTCTCGCGGGGGCGTCTCGCCGTCGGGCTCGGCGCCGCGGTGGGAACGGTTTTCGCGAGCAATCTCGTCGGGGCGCTCGACGCGTGGAAAGCCCCGTTGGCCGCGGAATTCGACTACTGGCACGCCTCCCGCGTGATCGGGCCCGAGAGCTTCAAGACGATCAACGAGTTCCCCTTCTTCACCTTCTTTCACGCGGATCTGCACCCGCACCTACTCGCGTTCCCCTACTTCATCGCCGCCTTCGCCGTGGCGCACCGGTGGATGGAGGCGGGTGCCGACAGGGGCCTGCGCCGCTGGCTCGGGGTGCTCCTGGTGGCGCTGACCGCGGGCACCGCGCGCGCCGCGAGCCTCTGGAACATGCCGGCGCTCGTGATCCTTCTCGTCGTCTGCGGCGCGCTCCTGTCGACGCGCGGCGAGCGCCTTCCGCGCCCCGGCGCCGCCGTGGGCGGCGTCTTCGCGGGCCTTGGCGTCGCCTTTCTCTCTCTCCTCATCTTCTATCCGTACACGGCGAGCTTCCAGCTCGAGAACAAGGGCCTCGGGCGCGCGACGATGTTCTCGGGACTGCTGGAGTTCCTCGGGGTCTGGGGGCTTCTCTTCGCCGTCGGCTTCGCCGCCCTCTGGCCGCGTCCGGCGGACGACACGGAGCGCGCGCGCCGGCGGCGCGACTTCGCGACCGTGCTCGCCGTCGCAGCAGTACTTCTCGTCGGGCTCTCGACCCGCATGCCCGCAATGCCGGCCGTCCTGCTGCTCGGCATCTTCGCGGCGCGTGCGGGTTGGAGGAGCCTCTCCGCCCCCGAGGGCGACGCGTCCGGGGTGTTCGCCGCGTTTCTGCTGCTCCTCGGCCTGGGAATGATCGGGGGCTGCGAGCTCGTCTACTTCAAGGATTCCTACGGGCACGACCTGCAGCGCATGAACACGATCTTCAAGTTCTACCACCAGGCCTGGCCGCTTCTGGCGATCGGGACGGCCGTCTTCGCGGGTCGCGCGTCAATCGCCGGGCTCAGGCGGCGACGGGCCTTCCGCGCGCTGGTCGCGACGGCGGCTCTCCTCGCGCTGCTGTGGCCGGCCAACGTGATCGTGTCCCGCTTCCGGCAGAAGGACGGCCCCTTCTCGCTCGACGCCCGCGGCCCCCTCGCCCGACGCGGTTCCGGCGACGCTGCCGCAATCGACTGGCTGCTGAAGAACGCGCCCCGGACATCGGTCGTCCTCGAGGCGTCGGGAGACCCGTACAGCGAGTTCGCCCGCATCTCCTCGCACACGGGCATTCCGACGGTGATGGGCTGGGCCAATCACGAGGGCCTCTGGCGCTCCAACGACCCCGAGGTCTCGGAACGGCTGGCTGGCGTGCGGCTCTTCTACACGACGCGCAATGCGATGGCGGCCTGGGACATCCTCCAGAAGTACGGCGTCACGCACGTCGTCCTCGGAGACAGGGAGCGCCAGACTTACCCGAACGCCGCCGCCGTGGCGCAGCTCCCGTTCCTGCGCCCCGTGCACACCGGGGAAACGGCCGTCTTCGAGGTCGCGCCCCCTCGATGAGGGTCCTCATGGCTCTCGACTACTACCGGCCGAACGTCTCGGGCCTGACGTTGTACGTCGAGCATCTGGCCGAGGGGCTCGTAAAAAGGGGGCACGAGATCCGCGTGCTGACGCACCGGCACCTTCCCGAGCTCCCCGCGGAAAGCGAGGAAAACGGCGTGCGCGTCGTGCGCGCTCCGGTCGCGGCCCGCGTGGGAAAGGCGCTCGTCTCGCCGGCCATCCTGGCCCGCGCCGTGCGCGAGCTGCCGCGTTGCGACGTCCTCCATCTCCACGCCCCCCTCGTCAACGCCGCTCCCCTCGCGTTGCTCGCCTCCACCCTGCGGGTCCCCATCCTCGTCACCTTTCACTGCGACCTGCAGCCGCCGCCGCGCCTGGGGCAGCGCTTCGTCGAGGTGCTCGCGCGGGCGTCGCAGAGCTTCGCCCTCGAGCGCGCAGACCGCATCATCACGTACACGGAAGACTACGCGCGCCATACCCGGCCCCTGCGGGACCGCATCGAGAAGGTGGGCTGGATCCTTCCTCCGGTCGCCGACCCGCCGGAGACCGGCCGCAGCGCCGAAGCCGTGCGGTCCCGCTACGGCCTCCCGGGCGGCGGCCCGGTCCTCCTCTTTCTCGGGCGGTTCGCGGAGGAGAAGGGCCTGCCCGTGCTCATGCGCGCGTTCACCGCGATCCGCAAACGATTTCCGGAGGCGGTCGTGGTCCTCGCGGGAGCGAAGGAGGTCCCCGGCGAAACGGTTCTCGAAACGATCGAGCCGCTGCTCGCCGACCCCTCGTCGGGCGTGGTCGCGACGGGGATCGTGCCGCCCTCCGAGATCGCCGACCTCTTCACGGTGTCGGACGTGCTCGTCCTGCCGTCGATCAACTCGACCGAGTCCTTCGGCCTGGTCCAGGTCGAGGCAATGCTCCGGGGCGTGCCCGTCGTGGCCTCGGATCTGCCGGGCGTGCGCCAGCCGATTCGTCTGACCGGCATGGGCGAGATCGCGCCGATCGGCGACGCCGACGGGCTGGCGAAGGCGATCCTGCGCGTGCTCGAGTCTCCCGAGCGTTACAGGCGTCCCCGGGAGGAGATCCGGGCGATGTTCCCTCCCGAGCGCACCTTCGCCTTCTACGAGGCGACCTACCGCTCGATCCTCGGGGCCAGGGAGTGACGACACCCGACGCGACCCGGCGAATTCTCCGCGCCCACCTGCGCGAGATGCCCTTCCACCGCGTGATCATCCGGTCGATCGAAGCCCGGATCCTCGCAGAGGTCGCCTTCCCCCGCCCGATCCTCGACATCGGCTGCGGCGACGGGCACTTTGGGTCGGTCCTTTTCCCCGAGGGCGCGGACGCGGGCCTGGATCCGGGAGTCGCCGATCTGGCCGAGGCTCGGGCGCGCGGCGTGTACCGCCTCCTCGTCAGCGCGGACTCGGGCGCGATGCCGTTTCCCGACGGCGCGTTCGCGTCCGTCGTCTCCAACTGCGTGTTCGAGCACATTCCGGACATCGAACGGACGGTCGCGGAGATCGCGCGGGTGCTGCGTCCAGGCGGGGTTTTCGCGTGCACGGTCATCGGCGATCGCTTCAGCGAGTTTCTGACCGACGCTCGCGTGTGGCGGCGGCTCGGCTTGGCGCGCGCGCACCGCGCGTACCTGGAGTGGTTCAACCGCAAGTCCGTGCACTTTCATTTCGATTCGCCCGCGACCTGGAAGGCCCGTTTCGAGCGGGCCGGCCTCGACGTCCGGCGCTGGCGCTACTACCTCTCCCCTGCGGCGACGCGCGCCTTCCACCGCAGCCACTACGTCAGCCTGCCGCACCTGCTGTCGAAGAAGCTGACGGGCCGGTGGGTGCCCTTCCCGGCTCTAACCGACAACGCCTTCTGGGTCAGACGCCTGTCCCGCTTCATCGACGAGCCCGAGCCGCCTGCCGGCTCCTGCATCGCGTTCGTCTGCGCCCGGCGGGCCGATCCTCCTGTAGAATGAGGAGCTTACACGAGGACCCCGAGGGAAACGCATGCGGTTCCTGATCACCGGCGGCGCCGGGTTTATCGGCTCGAACGCGGCCCGGCGGTTCCGCGAGACGGGACACGATGTCGTCGTGTTCGACAACTTCTCGCGCGCCGCCTCGCGCTTCAACCGGGCCTGGCTGGAGAGCGCCCATCCCGACATCCGCTTCGTCGAGGGCGACGTGCGCGATGCCGAGGCCCTGCGCGCGGCGCTCTCCGAGCCCTTCGACGCCGTCCTCCACCTGGCGGGCCAGGTCGCCGTCACCACCTCGATCCTCGACCCGGTCTCCGACTACGAAATCAACGCGCTCGGCTCCTTCCGGCTCCTCGAAGAGCTGCGCCGACGCCATGCCGGCGCGCCGGAGAGAGCGCCGCTCCTGATCTACGCCTCGACCAACAAGGTCTACGGCCATCTCTCGATGGGCGAGACGATCCGCGACGGGCGCTGGGACTTCCGGGACCTGCCGGAGGGGGTCTCCGAAGAGGAGCCGCTGTCCTTCGAGTCTCCCTACGGGTGCTCGAAGGGGGCCGCGGACCAGTACGTCATCGACTACCACCGCAGCTTCGGACTCCCCACCGTCGCGATGCGGCAGTCCTGCATCTACGGGCCCCGCCAGTTCGGCGAGGAGGACCAGGGCTGGGTGGCGTGGTTCGCTCTGGCCGCCGTTTTCGGGCTGCCGATCACGTTCTACGGCGACGGCCTCCAGGTCCGCGACCTGCTCTGGGTCGACGACCTCGTCGCGCTCTACCTCGCCGCCGCGGGCAACCGCGAGAAGGTCGCGGGCCGCGCGTACAACGTCGGGGGGGGGCCCGGGTTCCGCCTCTCGTTGAAGGAGCTGATGGCGCTCCTCGAGGCGAAGCTGCAGAAAAAGATCCCGATCGCCAGGGCGCCGACCCGCCTGGGCGACCAGCCGGTCTTCTACTGCAACGTCGGCCGCGCCTTCCGCGAGCTCGGCTGGGCGCCGCGTGTCTCACCCGGCGAGGGTCTCGACCGGCTGCTCGCGTGGATCCACGGCAGCCGGGAGGAGATCGCCCGCTTCCTCTCCCGCAAGGGCCTCCTCGTTGCGGGCTGATCGGATCGAGGTCCGGCTCTCCCGCAAGCGAGCCCGCGCCATTCTCTTCGGGCTTCTCGCGCTCGGGGGCCTGCTCCGCTTCCAGGGGCTCGATTGGGACAGCGGCCACCATCTCCACCCCGACGAGCGTTTCATCTCGATGGTCGAGGAGAAGCTCGCGTTTCCGAAGGGGCCCGGCGAGTACTTCGATTCTTCGCGCTCGAGCCTCAACCCCTACAACAAGGGCGAAGGCTCGTTCGTCTACGGCACGCTCCCGATGGTCCTGGCCAAGGCCGTGGCGCCGCTCTTCGGCAAGAAGGGCTACGACGGCACGCACCTGATCGGGCGTGCGCTCTCGGGCGTCTTCGACCTCCTCACGGTCTGGCTCGCCTACCGCATCACGCGGCGCTTCGTGCACCGGCGGGCCTCGCTTCTGGCCGCGGGGCTCCTCGCCTTCTGCGCTCTCGGCATTCAGCTCTCGCACTTCTGGGCGGTCGACGCCGTCCTCACGAGCTTCACCGCGGCCGCTCTCTACGGTGCCGTGCGCATCGCGCAGAACCGCTCCGGCGCCGCGGGAGACGTCCTGACCGGTGTCGCGGTCGGGCTGGCGGTCGCGTGCAAGATCACGGCGCTGGCGCTGCTCCTGCCGGTTGGAGTCGCCCTGCTCGTCCGCGCTCTCGGGCGCGGGCGGCCCGCCTGGCGATCGTTCCTGCGCGAGTTGCCGCGGGGACTCCTGGTCCTCGCCGCCGCCGCGGTGACCGTGCGGATCTTCCTGCCGCACGTCTTCCTCGGCCCGAGCGCCTTCTCGTTGCGCCTGGATCCCCGCTGGGTCGAGGACCTCCGGCGGTTGAAGAGCCTGACGAGCTCGGTGGCGGGATTCCCGCCCGCGCTCCAGTGGGCGGGGCGCACGATCCTCTACCCGGTCGAGAACTTCGTGCTCTGGGGCGCCGGGGTGCTGTTCGGGCTCTCCGCGATCGTCGCGCTGGCCTGGAGCGCGGTGGCGATCGTCCGGCGACGCGCCTTCGCGATGGCGCCGCTCGCGCTCTACGTGCTCTTCCTCCTCCTCTACCACGGCCAGACGATGGTCAAGTCGATCCGCTACTTCTATCCGGCGTACCCGGCGCTGGCGGTCCTGACCGGCGTCTTCTTCTCCTCCTGGCTGGCGCGCTCTCGGTTTCCGCGGCTGGCGCGGTTGGCCGCCATCGCGGTCCTCGGCGGGACCTTCCTCTGGGCGATCGCGTTCACGTCGATCTACCGGCGTCCCCACACCCGCGTAGAAGCGACCCGGTGGATCTACGCGCACGTGCCGCCGAAGACCGTCTTCGCCAACGAATCCTGGGACGACGGCCTGCCGCTGCCGATGCCGGGCTACGACCCGGCCCTCTACACCGGTCCGTCGCTGCCGCTGTTCGACCCGGACGCTCCGCAGAAAGTCGACGTTCTGGTGGACGCCCTCCAGAAGGCCGACTGGGTCGCGGTCACTTCGGGCCGCGTCTACATGAACGTGACGCGGGTCCCGACCGTCTTCCCGATGTCGATCGCGTACTACCGCGCCCTCTTCGACGGGAAGCTCGGCTTCGAGCGCGCGGCCGACTTCACGTCCTATCCGTCGCTCGGGCCGCTGCGGTTTCCCGACGACCGCGCCGAGGAGCAGTTCACCGTCTACGACCACCCCCGGGTGCTGCTCTTCCGGAAGACGCCGGCCTTCTCGGCCGCGGCGGCCCGCCGGCTGCTCCTCGCCTCCATGCCGCAGACGCCGCCCACGATGCACGACTGGGAGCGCTGGCCGCGGGCGCTGCGCCAGGTCAGCGCGCCGGTACGTCCCGACCGCCGCGCCGAGACTGAAACGGCGACCTCGGTCGAGCCGGGAGAGGCGAGCTCCCTCGGGGCGGCGCTGGCGTGGTATCTCGCCCTGCTCCTCGTCGGCGCCCTCGCGGCGCCCCTCGCGTGGGCCGCATTTCCCCGCTTCGCGGACCGCGGCTTCGGATTCGCCCGCATCCTGGGGCTCGTCCTCGTGACCTATCTGCTGACGCTGGCGCTGACCTTCCGGGCCCTTCCCAACGGGCGGCGCGCGGCCGTCGTGTGCCTCGCCCTGCTGGCGGCGGCTTCCGCGGTGGTCTTCCTCCGCAATCGCCACGACATCCTGCGCTTCCTCCGCGAGAACCGCCGGGCCTTGCTCCAGAGCGAGGCCGTGTTCGCGGCGGGCTTCCTGCTCTTCCTCGGCATCCGGGCGCTCAACCCCGAGATCTTCTGGGGCGAGAAGCCGATGGACTTCTCGATCCTGAACATCCTCGTGCGAGCGCCCGGGCTCCCGACCTCGGACCCGTGGTTCGCGGGCGCGCCGCTCGGGTACTACACGTTCGGGCACGAGATGGTCGTGTTCCTGACGCTGCTCACGAACCTCTCCACCCGCTTCACGTTCAACCTCGCCTTCGGGATGCTCGGCGGGACGATCCTCCAGGGCGCGTTTTCTCTGGCGCGCAACTGGGGCGGGACGCTCTCCGCGGGCCTGGCGGGGGGAGCGCTCACGCTTCTCGCCGGCAACCTCTCGGGGCTGCGCGAGTGGCTCGTCGACAAGCGCGCGCTCGACTGGGATTACTTCTGGGCGACCTCCCGCGTCATCAAAGACACGATCAACGAGTATCCGTTCTGGAGCCTCGTCTTCGCGGACCTCCACGCCCACGTCTTCGCGATCCCGATTTTCCTGCTCTTCGCGGCCGCGGCGCTCCACCTGGCGCGTTTGCACGCCGATCCGCCCGCCTCGTCGAGGCGACTTCTGGCGGGAGCGGCGCTCACCGGTTTCGTGGCGGCGGCGCAGGCGCTCACGAACGCGTGGGATGTGCCGCTCCTGGCGGGCCTCCTCGTCGTCGTCCCCCTGACGGCGGCGCTGATGCCGGCCCGGCTGTCGCTCGCCGGCTTGCGCCGCGCGGGAGCGGCCTTCCTGGCCGCCGCCGGCTCCGCGTATCTCCTGACGCGGCCGCTCTGGGTTCGCATCGGACACGCTCCGGGCATCGGGAAGAACCTCGAGCCGACGACGGCCGGTGTCGACCAGCTGACGGTCTTCGGCCTTTTCTTTTTCCTGGCCTTCGGCTGGTGGCTCGCGTCCGCCTCGTCGCTTCTCGCCGCCCGCGGGGTGGGCCGCCCCGCGCGGTGGCTTTTCGTGCTGCTCCTGTTAGCGGGGCTGGGGGTCCTGGCCGTCCGCCTCCCGGATGCGTTCCTCGCGGCCGGCGTAGTTCTCTTCCTCGCCGCCTTCTTCACGATGGCCGAGGAGAAGGATGACCGCCTGGCCCTCGCCTTTCTCGCGACGGCGTTTGCCCTGGTCCTCTTCGCCCAGCGCTTCTACCTCTACGACCGGATGAACACGTTCTTCAAGCTCTACCTGGAGGCCTGGCTCCTCTTCGCGATCTCGACGGCGGTGCTCGTCTTTCGGTCCCGGGAGCGCCGGGGAACGGTGGACTCCTGGGCGTTCCCGGCGAAGGCGGCCCTGGGCCTCCTCTTCGCCGCCGCTCTCTTCACCAGCGCGACCGCGGGGCGCGCCGCCGTCAGCCGCCACTTCGCGCCCTACTCGGGTCCCTCCCTCGACGGCCTGCGGTACCTGAAGACGCAGAGCCCCGGCGAGTACCAGGCGGTCCAGTGGCTCCGGAAGAACGTGCGCGGAACTCCCGTGATACTCGAGGCGCAGGGCCCCTCGTACCAGGAGTTCGGACGCATCTCGATGCTGACGGGGCTGCCGACCGTCCTGGGGTGGGACTATCACGTGAAGCAGCGGGGCAATCCCGAGAACGAGATCGAGACGCGCAAGACCGCCGTGCGCGCCATCTACTCGAACCCCGAGTCGGCGCTCCCGGAGGCGCTCCTGCGGCGCTATCGCGTCGGCTACGTCTATGTCGGCCGCGTGGAGCGCAAGGCCTACCCGGCCGCGGGCCTCTCGAAGTTCCGGACCGACGAGGATCGGTTCCAGCTCGTCTACGAGAATCCGGAGGTGCAGATCTACCGGGTCGCCGGAGGCCCGGCACAGGACGTCCTCGTCCCGGCGCGGGAGACGCTTCCAGAGGCGGCGGCGTCGGCCGGCGCGCCCGAGGACGAGCCGGAGGAGAAGCCGTCGGTCAAGGAAAAAGCCGCGTCCGACCTGCCCCCCTACGCCGGGCTCAAGGAGCCCCGCGGCGCCGCCGTCGACTCCCGGGGCCGGCTCTGGGTCGCGGACTTCGGAAACTCGCGCCTGCGCGTCTTCGATCCCGAAGGCGGCTCCCTCGGAGGATGGGGCGGGCGGGGCTCGGGCGAGTTCGGGTTCAGGGAGCTCTCCGGTGTCGCGATCCGCGGGGACGCGCTCTACGTCGCGGACACGTGGAATGGCCGCGTCCAGGCCTACACGCTCGGCGGCATTCTGCGCGCCTCAGCCGGCGAGCTCTACGGCCCGCGCGGCATCGCCGTGGCGCGGGACGGCCGCGTCTGGGTCACGGACACGGGCAACCACCGCGTCGTCTCCTACGACGGGCTCCTGCAGAACCCGCGGGTGATCGGCAAGAAGGGCGAGGCGCCCGGCGAGTTCTCGAGCCCCATCGGGATCGCGGCCGCGCCCGACGGCTCGATCTACGTCGCCGACACGGGCAACCGCCGCGTCCAGATCCTCGGCCCGGACGGTCAGGTGCGCGGCGCGTTTCCCTTCCCCGGGTGGGGCGAGAACGTGGAGCCGCACCTGGCGCTCGACGCCGCCGGCCTGCTCTACGCGTCGGACCCGGCCGCGGCGGCCGTCCTGGTCTTCGACGGAACGGGAAAGCTCTTCCGGCGCCTCGCCGCCGACGAGGCCGGACGGAAGCTCGCGAAACCGACGGGCGTCGCGCTCGACCCGAAAGACCGTATCCTCTACGTCGTCAACTCGGGCAACAACTCCATCGCGAGGATTCCGCTGCAGCAGAGGAGGGCTCCGTGAACGACACCGGGGCGATCGACGGGTCGCGGCCGCGCCTCTCGGCGCGGCTTTTTTTCCTTCTGGCGCTCTTCGCCCTCGCGGCGGGAATCACGCGCTTCTGGGCGCTCGGCGACCGCCCGCTCCACCACGACGAGTCGATCCACGCCTTCCAGTCCTGGACGCTTTCGCGGGGCGGCGACTGGCGCTACGACCCGGCCTACCACGGCCCGTTCCTCTACTACGTCAACGCGCTCGTCTACAAGCTCTTCGGTGCGACCGATGCGACGGCGCGGCTCGCGCCGGCGGTCTTCGGCATTCTCCTCATCGGCTTCGCCTGGCCGCTGAAGCGCTGGATCGGCGGGCGCGCGGCCGCGGCCTACGCCGTCCTGGCGCTGGCGTCGGCGCATTTCGTCTACTTTTCGCGCTTCATCCGCGAGGATCTGTACTCGCTCGTCTTCACGCTGGCGACGATTCTCGCCTTCCAACGGTTTCTCGAGACCGACCGCGCGCGGTGGTTGAACCTCGCCGCGGCGTCCTTTGCCCTGGCCGGGGTCACGAAGGAGAACGCCTACATGACGGGCGTCCTGTTCGTGGGATACGGCCTCTGGTGTCTCGTGGAGCGGGCGGCACGTTCCCGGCCTCAGGCCCGCTCGCTCGCGGAGGCCGTGGGGGCGACGCTGCGGTGGGTGGGCGCCCGCATCGTTCCGATCCTCTCCGCCGGAATCCTGTTCCTCGCGATCTGGGTGACGATGTACACCGCGTTCGGCAAGCACCCGGAGGACTGGTGGGCGATCAACAAAGCCGTGAAGTACTGGATGGGCCAGCACGCGATCGCGCGGATCCCCGGGCCCTGGTGGTACTACTTCCCTCAGCTCGTCTACTACGAGACCGCCGCCCTCCTCGCGGCGGCCTTCGCGTTCCGCTGGAAAGAGTGGAAGGGCGATCCTTTCTTACGCACCGTCCTGACGGCGACGCCGGTGGTCCTCGGGTATCTCTTCGTCCGCCAGTTCGTGCCGCTGCTGCGAGCCCACGCGCTGATCTGGCTGGCGGTCCTCCTGGCCCTGTCGGTCTTCCTCGCCCTCTTCCGGCGCGCCCGGCAGCAGGACGAGCCTCGGCTGCCGCCGTTCCTGGAGTTTCTGGCCTTCTGGGCCGTCGGGTCGCTCGCCATCTACGGGTGGGCGCGCGAGAAAGTCCCCTGGCTCACGGCGCATCCCCTGCTTCCCATCGCGATCCTGGCGGCCCTCGGGGTGGCGCGGTTGTGGTCTCTGAGCGAGCGCGCCTGGGCGCGCGGGACGCTCGTGCTGATCGCCGTCCTCTTCGCGGTCAACACGAGCGCGACGTACCTCGCGTCCTTCCGGTACGGGGCGCACGACATCGCGCGGGAGCCCAGGCACGCCGAGATGCTGGCGTACGTCCAGACGTCGAAGGATCTCGTGCGCTCGCTCGCCGCGGTCGACCGCGCGAAGGCCCGGGTCGCGCCGGGCGCCAACGTCATCACCGTCGCCGGTGAGTCGGTCTGGCCTTTGTCCTGGTATCTGCGCGACGTGCCGGTGTCCTGGGCCTCCCGCATCGATCAGGCCTCCACACCCGTGATCGTCGCCGACTGGGACGCGGAAGGATCGCTCGAAAAGCAGCTCGCCCCGAAGTACGACGCACAGCGCGTGCCGATTCGCGCGTGGTGGTTCCCGGAGACCCGCACGGAGGGCGGCAAGACCCGCCCGACGGTCACGGACCTCCTCCGGTTCTGGCTCTTTCACGAGATCTGGAGCCCGATCGGCTCCCAGGACGCGACCGTCTACGTCCGCAAGGATCTCGGCGGCACCGGGTTGCTGGAGCCCCTGCAGATGGCCATCCAGGACATGTCCGCGCGCGACTACCCGGGCGAGGCCGTCGAGCTGCCGGCGGCCCGGGTCTTCGGCGAACTGGGAAGCGGCCCCGGCCAGCTCTCAGAGCCGCGGGGCGTCGCCGCCGACTCCCGCGGAAACCTCTACGTCGCCGACACGAAGAACAGCCGCGTCGCGGTCTTCGACGGAACCGGCGCGTTCCTGCGCGCGATCGGGTCCCGCGGTAACGGCGACGGGCAGTTGAACGAAGCCTGCGGCGTCGCCGTCGGTCCGGACGGCATCCTCTACGTGGCCGACACCTGGAATCACCGGGTGGCGCGCTTCGACGCCAACGGGCTGGGGCTCGGGGCCTGGGCCCCCGAGCCCGGCTTCTTCGGCCCGCGCGCCGTCGTGTTCTCGCGAGGTTCCCTGTACGTGACCGACACCGGCAACAAGCGCGTCGTCCGGTTCGACGCGGAGGGCAAGGTCGCCGGCACTTTCGGCTCCGCCGGCGCCGACCCGGGACAGTTCGTCGAGCCGGTCGGCCTCGCCGCGGACTCGGCCGGGCGCATCTACGTGGCGGACACGGGAAACCACCGCGTGCAGGTCTTCGAGGCCGACGGCGCGTTCGTGCGGCAGTTCCCGGTCTACGGCTGGAAAGATTTCTACACCGAGCCCTACATCGCGGTGGGCCCGTCGGACAGCGTCTTCGTGACCGACTCCTGGAAGGGACGCATCGCGCAATACGACGGCGCGGGCACGTTCGTCCGCTCCTACCAGGCCGGCGGTCTGAAAGCCCCCACGGGAATCGCGCTGGATCCGTTCGGACGGGTGTGGGTCTCGGACCGCGGCATGAATCGGATCCTGTCCTGGGGCCTGGCCGACTTCATGCGTTAGGAAGGCCCAGCTCGAAAAGCCGGAATTAACGTAGGGCAGGCCGTCTGCAGCGCCGCAGCCGCCACGCGCCTGCTCCTGGACCGTGCCTTCGCGACCGAAACGGAGCTCACCTCCAAAGGACCGGCGCCGGCAGTGTCATCGTTGTACGAGTCGATTTTACCAGCCGTCCAAACGAAACGGCCGGCCCGAAGGCCGGCCGGTCGTCTCTCCCGAGACCCCGCGAATCAGAAGGCCGGCCAGTGGAGGCCGAGCGCCTTGGCGAGGAAGACCGCCATCTGGCGACGCGTGAGAGGGGCATCCGGACAGTAGTTGCCACCACCGCAGCCCGCCGTGATCCCCGAGGCGACGAGGGCCTCGACGAACTGAAACGCTCCGTCGCTGGTCGGCACGTCGGGGAACGTGGCCACCGCCGGAGCCGGAGAGACCTGACGCTGCCAGAGAATCCGCGTCTCGCCGAAGGCGACCGTGCCGTCGAACGGCGGCGTTTCCGCAAAGAGGACGTAGTTGATGACGTCCGGAAGGGTATCGCCGGTGACGTCCGCTCTGCGGAGGACGGTGTGACTCAACCCCTCGAAGGTGATCGTGTCTCCCGGAGTGCCCGTTGTGGAGAGGGTGCTGAGGATGTCTCCGCCAGGACTCCCTCCAAAGTTCGACTCTCTCCAGTAGCGCACGAGATACCCGGTGAAATCGCTGGCTGCGTTGGCGTCGTTTACGTACCAGACGATCTGCGTGATGATCGCCCCGTTGGGAATGCCCTCGAGGCCGGTGCTGAGGAACGCGGAGTTGCTCGTCGTCCAACGATAGCCGCCTGAAACGGCGCCTTCGTTCGACGCGTAACCGACCGCCGAAGAGGCCGGGAGCAAATCGGCCCAGCCGACGGTGTAGATGTCGATGCCCGACGTTCCAAACACGCTCGGCACGCTCGGCAGATTCGCGTCCGGGCCTCCCGGGGCGCTCGGGGCGGCCGGGCGCCGGCCTCCGGGGCCATCCGCGCCCAGGGCAACGAGAGTCTGAATCCCGACGAGGCCTGCGACCGCTATGAACCATTTGCGACGCATTCGAATCTCCTTTTTCTGTTCGCGTGAGCCCGGGAGGCCCGACGGACCGAACCGCCCGTCTTCCGCGGTGACACGACCGAACTCGTGAGAAACGCCCGTTCCGCCGCGCGGAGGGGCGCGGCAGGCCGTCGCGGAGGCCGCCCGGGGCGAGTCGGTCAGCATCGCCGGCCTCCGACGGCCTGCAAGCTCACTGCCTCTCTCCGGTCTCCGGCTTGGTTTGTCCGCCGCCCGCCGGCGCCTCCGGAGGCGCCAGGAAAGCCGCCCGGTCGATCGGGCCATCCACCACGGCAGCCTGGATGCAAACGACGGGACCCGGTGTTCCGTCCTGGAATGTCTCGGAGACGAACGGGTACATGAGATCGCCTGCGCGTCGAGAATCCGAGTAGCGAACCTCGCTCCGATGCTCTCCGCCCGCGGCTCCACCGACGACGCTGTAGTCCGTGCGCACGATTCGCCCCGTAGCGGGGTCGAGCCATGCGGTCGTGGAGTCGCCGCCGCTCAGCACGATGAGCTGCTCCACTCGCTTCCCGTCGATCTCGCCGTCCGGCCCTCCGAGCGCCATGAACGTCTGGTCGCGCCGGGTCTTCAAAAGCGCCAGCGGTTTGCGCATCACCTCTTTCTCGAGTCTCGCCCTGTCCTTCGGCGAGAGCCGTCGCGCGCCCTGCGGGCCCAAAACAAAGGCCCCCTCCGGTATCACGAGGGTGGACAGCGTCGTCGACGCGATCGTGAGATCACGGCGGTACCGATCGGGAAAGACGATCCGCTCGACGAAGCCCGCCCGAATCTCCCCGTCCGGAGTCTGCTCCACCAGCTCCCCGCGGAGCTCGAGGCTTCGGACTCGATCGACGGCGGCGCCGCCGCCCATGCCGTCGAGCGCAAAGCCGAGAAGCCTCCCGCCCAGCGCGGCGGTCGCAGGCGTGCTGTGGTGAGCGATGCTCGGGATCCCCGGGCCGCCCGGACCGGAAGCACGGGTCCCCGCCGCCCGCTGCGCCGGCTTGCCCGACCCTCCTCCCGAGGCGCAGGCCCAACACGAGAGCGTGAGCCCGAGAAGCAAACCTCGACTTGTTACCGTCATCGAACGCTCCGCGGACATCGCACTGGGCTCAGGAGAAGCCATCGCGGTGCAGATCTCCCTATGGTAATCGAATCCCCGCGAGATCGCGCAGTGAATTGTCAGACAGGCCTGGGCACCGAACCTCTAACGCCGCCCGCTCCGTGGACGTGTGATCGGGATCACTTATGCGCGGAACACCTTCTCCTCGCTCCCGTCGAGCCACCGGTCCACGAGCTCCATCCCCTGCATGAGGGAGTGGTCCTGGTTACCGATCTCGTACTTCCAGGAGCCGAAGCGGCCCCGGGAGTGGATGCCGCGGGGCTCCAGGTACGCGTGGATCGTGTCGAGCGCCTCATTGCGGTCCACGGAAGGGATGGGGTACGCGTGGCTGGCGTGGATGAGGAACACCGTTTCGATGAGCTTCCGATCCGACGGCTCGAGGATCCCCTCCGCGACGAGGCCGTCCACGACGGCCCCGGCCAAGTCGCCCTCCGGGAGCGGCTTGAACTTCGAGTACGTCGTCTCCGTGAGGATCGCGAAGTAGCGGCTGATGTCGCCGCCCGGGACGATGTCCGGCGAGTAGTTCGACAGATAGGTGATCCGGTAGAAGGGCGTCTTCGGGTTCGGGAAGTAGATCCAGTTCTTCTCGGAGGGGCACGGGCGGCGCAAGCCGATTCCCACGGAGAAGAGCCGGTTGAAGAGAAGCGTCTCGGCAGCCGCGCGGACCTTCGCCGGCGCGTGCTTCAGGCGCGCCACGAAGGCTTCGAGGGGCAGAGTCGTCAGGAGCCGGTCGTACGCGCGGGCCGAGCCGTCGGAGAACTCGACCTCGTGCTTCTCCTCGTCGACACTGACGGCGCGCTTGTGGTACCGCACGCGGTCGCCGAGAAACGGCAGCACGCCCTTCCAGAGCCCGAGCGTCCCGCCGCGGGCCGGGTAGCCGAACTTGGCGTTGGGGCCCCAGTCGGTGACCTTCGACGAGACGGTCGCCTCGATGGCCTTGCGCCAGTCGACGACGGCGACGCGCTCGGCGATCCAGTAGAAGCCCATCTTCTCGAGCGGCGTCGCCCACACCTTGAGGTTGTACGGGTTCATGAAGTGCTTGGCGACGCCCGAGCCGAACTTCGCCAGGATCCACTCCTCGAAGTTCCGGAAGGCCCGATCCTTCTCGATCGTCTGCGACTCGACGAGGCCGATCAGGCACTCGAGCATCGCCTGCTCGGGGAGCGACGAGAGGTGGTTCTGGAAGGGATACCGAACGTATTTGTCCTCGAACTTGATCCAACTCTCGCGATCGATCCAGCGGATGCCGTCCTGGCCGAGGATCTTGCCGAGGAACTCGTTGAAGTACTTGTAGCCCGAAAAGATGATGTGGCCCGACACGTCCCAGGTCCATCCCTTCGGGTCCGTGAAGCTCGTGGCGAGGCCGCCGACTTGACCCGAGCGCTCGAAGATCTCGAACTCCTTCTCCCCGCGCTCGACGAGCCTATAGGCGGCGCCGAGGCCCGTCGGCCCTGCGCCGAGGATCACGATGCCGCCGCTCACCTGGGTTTCGCCGCGAGACGGCGCAGGGCGTCCGTGTTCTTCATCTCTTCCCGCAGGTCGAAGAGGTAGCGGATGACCCGCGCGATCGTTCCCAGCATCTTGAAGGGGCGATGAATCGACTGGCCCCCTTCCCGCGGGAAATGCCGGACGACGACCTCGGCGACCTTCCAGCCGGCGATCCGGCAGCGCGCGTAGATCTCGTCGCCGACGAAGTTGATGCGGTGCTTGATCTCCATGCGGCGGGCCACGCCCCTCCGGAAGGCCCGGCATCCGGCGTTGATGTCGTGGAGCGGCGAGCCCAGGATCCAGTGCGAGAGTACCCGCAGGCCCAGGGAGAGCACGAGTCGGGCGGCCGGATCGTGGCGGACCTTCTTCCAGCAGAACACGACGTCCGCGCCCCGGTCGATCGCTTCGAGAAACAGCGGCGCGTCCGCCATCGTGTGCTGGCCGTCGCCGTCGACGACCATGACCACTTCGCCCGGCACGTTGCGCAGAGCCGTCTCCGTCGCGACGGCATAGCCCTTGTTGCCGTCGTGGTGGACGACCGAGACGCGCGGGTCCTTCCTCGCCAGCTCCTCGGCGATCTCCCCCGTCCGGTCGCGGCTGCCGTCGTTGACGACGACGACGTGCCACGTCAGGTTCGGGATCGCCGAGAGCGACGAAACCGCCTCGGCGACCGTCCTGGCGATCAACTCCTCCTCGTTGTACGCGAGGAACCCGACGCCCAGCCGAACGGGGCGATCCACGGGTGAAGCAACCTGCGGTCCCCCGGTGCTCCGGAGCTCAGTGTCCATAGATGATCCACCCCGCTGTGCCCACCCAGCCGATGACGATCGCGAGAAGCCACGGGTCGTCGGTCAGAAGGGCTCGGGTGGGATTGCCCCCTCCGCCGCTCCGGTAGACGAGCCGCACGTATCGCGCGATCCCGAGCACGACGAAGGGCACGGTGACGGCGAGGGAACGGCCGCCGTAGCGGGCCTGGGTCTCCGGCGCGACGCTGTAGGCCGCGTACGCGGCCACGGTCGTCATGGCCGTGACGATGAACAGATAGTCCAGCCCCTCCGCGCGATAGGCGGAGAGCGCCGGCCGGTGCTCGGCCGAGGTCTTTCGCCCGGAGTTGTGGAACTCCCACTGCCGCTTTCCGACCACCAGAAAGAGCGCGAGAAGGTAGGCGCAGCTCATCAAGAATGGCGACGGCCAGACTCCCGCCAGGGCCGCGCCGGCGAGGGCCCGCAGGGGCATCCCGGCGGCCACGATCAGGGCCTCCAGGAATGGAATCCGCTTGAAGACCATCGAGTAGGTGAGCATCAGGGCCGCGTAAATGGCGCACCACCGGCCGAAGTCGAAGCGGAGGGCAAACGCCACGGAAAGGCCGGCGGCCTCGAGCACGAGCGCGGCCGCCAGGGCCGTCGAGACCGAGAGCCGGCCGGCGGCCAGCGGCCGATGGCGCTTGTCCGGATGCGCGCGGTCCCGCTCCCGGTCCATGACGTCATTGACGATGTAGACGCCGCTCGTGACCGCGCAGAACACCAGGACGCCGGCCGCCGCCAGCCACCAGCCGCGGGGAGTGCCGAGCGCAGCTCCGAACAGGAACGGCAGGGCAACGACGAGGTTCTTGACCCACTGCGCCGGCCGCGTCGAGGCGACGAGTCCGGCCAGAGTTCCTCCGGAACCCGGACCCTCGGCTGGCGTCGGGTCTCCGGACGGCCTGGCTGACATTTTTTACATTTTACGGGAAGGAAACGGGTTTGTCTCGTCCGATCGGCGCCGCCTCAGTGCGACGCGTGCGACATGCCCGTCGCGTGCGCGCCGAAACGGATCCGTCCGAAGAGGAGGCCGGACACGGGAGTCTTTCCGTACACGTCGTCCAGACGAGAGGTGAAGCCGTAGAAGGTCACACCCGCGCCAAGGCCCGTCTCCAGCTTCGGGAGGAGCGGAACATCGCGGACGTAGCCGATCGAGCCGCTGTAGACCCGCGTGCGCTGCGGCGTGAAGTCCTCGGGCCGCTGTCGCTTGAAGGTCAGCTCGTAGACGTCCCGGTCCACCGCCTCGACGCGGCCCCACAGGAAGTTCACGTCGGCAAACTTCCACGTCCACTCGACGAGGCTTCCCCATTCGACGTCCCCATCGGACAAACGGTTGCGTCCGGTCGAGGCCGTCACGGCGAGGAAACCTCGCGGCGTCGCTCTCTCGTACGTCACCGAAGCGGTCGCCCGCGTCTGGTCGCCCACCTCGACGGCTTCCGGATGCTCGAGGTGTCCCGCGGAGACCTGCAGCGACAGCCCGGGAGCCGGCCGCAGCGTCAGCCGCCCGGAGTAGCTGTCCAGCGCTCCGGCCTCGATGTTCCAGCGGTTCTCGTCCGGCTCGGCCCCGTGAAACACCGAGCCCTCGAGGGTCGCGATCGAGGCCGACGCCCCGAGCGTGATCACGTCGTAGGTGATGTGCGTCGCGTCCTGGTTGTGGTGGGAGAGGGGCGCCATCGGGTTCTCGGAAGCCGAGAGGCGGTGCACGTAGGGCGCGGGCCCCAGCGCCGGCTCCCCGACCGGCGCAAGATACAGGCGCAGCTTCAGGTCGCGCGACAGGCGTCTTTCCCACGCGGCGGCGAGCTCGATGAAGAAATCGTGCGGGTGCTGGAGGTCCACGAGGAGGACTCCGTTGTACGTCTCGCCGCGCTGAAAGAGCTCGGGGCTTCCCGCCGGCGGGATCGTGGCCGGCTCGAGCGAGAAGGTGCCGCGGAGCGAGAGTTTCCCGTTGAGCCAGGCGCGCATCGCGGAGACCATGACGTGGTTCTGGGATTCGAGCTGATTGTCGCCCGAGGGACCGCCCTGGAAGTCACCCGTCAAAAACGCGTAGCCGTGGACCATCGTCATCCAGTGATCCATCGGCTCCATGGCGTCCATGGCCTTCATGGGGTCGGGGCTCGGTGGCGGCGAGACGGTCTCCTGCCCGAACGACATGCTGGCGGCCGCCAGCGACGCTAGAAAGATCCCATGTTGCCTTGAAAGCCTGTTCCGACGCCCGGCCATTTCTCCCGGTTTCCCAGGCGCTTCCGGGTCGACCGCGTGAGCGTGCTGACCGGGGGCCTTTCCTGCCGTCGCGAAGCCGGCAGAAGCCATCAGGCCATGAAAAAAGTTCCTTCGACTAAAAGACATTTCCCTCTCCGAGGTTCAATAAATGCATCGAGGCACGCGAGATCTCGCGAGCCCTGGAGACGTACTGGAGAGGGATCTAGAGCCGCAGGATGCGGGGTCGAGCAGCCGCGGGTGGAGGCGTGGCGCCCAGTGTGGTGGGGGTGGAGGAGATGGAGTACGGATCGAACGCGCACTGGGTTGAGGCCAGCACGGAGCCGGAAAGAATCGAGACCTTGCAAGCCGCACTTTCGGCGGCCCTCTTGACGACGAAAGAATCTCCGTGATGCCCGTATTCATCTGGGGCGGGCGGAGCGCCGGAGGATCGCCCTGGCGAGGAGTCTGCGTGTGGGGCGTCCACGCCCGGGGTGTACGTCGAGGGATCCCCGGCCTTGAAGCGCGTCGGGGGCTCGAAGAGAACGTTGGGGAACAGGAACCGCATCGTGGCGGTCAGGCCCCTGACGGTCGCGGAGGAGAAGCCGACCCAGGCGAGCGTCATCCATTTCAGGGTGGAACGCCGGGTAACGCCATCCAGCGTGACGTCGGGCTTGCGCAGCTCCAATTCTTCCTGAGCTGCGGACATTTCAAGCCTCCTCGGTCCAGTCGGACGACATAGCCGCTCCAGCCCGCCTTTCGGGGGCGACGCGCGGATTCCAGGCGATCAGGCCGGCTTCTTATTGAGGTACTGCTGCGGGATCTCCTCGAATTTGGTTTTGTCCTCCGGCGAGCAGAAGTAGTAGGTCTTTCCGTTGTAACTCGCGGAAGGAGCGGTTTTCGGATCCACCTCCATGCCGCAGACGGGGTCGGTGACTTTCGCACCAGCCTTCTTTTCGGAAGACATCATCCCGCCGCCCATCATGCCCTTCTCTCCCATCATTCCCTTCCCGCTCATCATGCCGCCGTGCATCCCGCCCATCCTGTCCATCATGCCCGTGCACGCGGACATGCGGCTCTTCATCTCACCGAGCGACTTCTCGGCCTGCTCGATGTCCTTGCGCATTTCGTCCATGCTGTTGGCCTGCTTGGCTCGAGCGAGCGCCGCGGCGGCATCGTCACGCGCCTTCATCACAGACGCGTGATGCTCCCGGCAGCCCTTCATCATTTCGTCCATGGACATCGTCTGGCCCTTCTGGCTCTCTTCGCCTGCCGAAGCCCGAGCTGCCAGCACCAGAAGAAGAGCAGTTACAGCGGACAAAAACATCCAACGCATTGCTTGCATGACTCTCTCCTTTCGATTCAAGATCATTCGTTACTCGTTCCGGCCTTCCGCCGGGTCGAGTTGAAGTCCGCCCGGCCGCTCGACGGCGGCAGGCGGAATTGAGCGAGTCCCCTTTGGGGACCTCAGTTCAGTTCAGAAGCTGGCAGTACAGGAGGGTCAGAGGCGGGCGAGGAAAGCGCGCAAGCTCGCGCGCCGCGGTCGGTCGGGAGAAAGACGCCGGTGAAACCAGGGAAAGGGAAGGAGCCGTCCCGCCGAGGATCAGGGAGGCCGGCGTGAGGGCTGCGTCCGGAGTCGAAACGATTGCAGTCCGAGCGGGACACTGGATCGCGGGGCAGCTCGTTTTGCAGTACGTCGGGCAGCTGGCGCAGGGGACAGGAAAAGCCACCAGCATGAACGCAACCCCACACAGGAGCGCCGCACCGCAATACCCGACTTTTCGGAAGGGTTTCATTCTTCTCCCTTCTCCATAGTCCGCAACGAGGCTTCCAGAGCTCGTATTCCGCCGGTCCGATCTTACTCGAGATGCAGGAATGGAAGGGCGCCGGGAGGACGGTGGAAGAGACCATCACGACGCCGGCCGAGGAGTGCCGATCTCATACTGCCGCCTCGCCGCGCCGGCCGCTCCGGATGTGGACGGCATCGTCGATTGAAGAAATGAAAATGATCCCATCACCGGGTTTGCCGGTTCGGGCGGTTTCTCGGATCAACTCCAGATACTTCCCCGCCGCCGCGTCCGAGCAGACGAGCTCCAACTTCACCATCGGGCGGAAGTGGGCGACGGGCCTGGCCATTGAAATGTCGACGAAGCTCGGCCCCGCCTCGGTTTCGACGGGAATCACGCGGACGGTTGTGATCTCGTGCGCCCCCGCCGATCGCAGCGCCTGCGCGACCGACGGCAGGCGCTCCTCGCGAACGTATGCTTTGATTTCCTTCATGGCTCCCTCCATCGCCGGAGGAACACTCGCTGGCAACTTTCACGCATCGGTTCCTCCGGCTCCCTTTCCCTCGGTCTCGGCGAAGACTTCGGCCGGAGCAAGCTCGCGCTCGAGGCGCCTGCCGGTGGGGGCGGCTCGGTGCAGCTCCATCCCCGAGGCGCGGAGCTTCCCTTTCTTGCGCGCCCGCTCCTTCATCAAGAGGAAAATCACAGGCGTTACGAGAAGGACGTGGATCGTCGAGGTGACCATGCCGCCCACGATCGGTGTCGCGATCGGCCGCATGACTTCCGAACCCGTGCCCGTGGACCAGAAGATCGGCACGAGCGAGAGGGTCGCCGCGGCGACGGTCATCAGCTTCGGCCGGAGGCGCAGGACCGACCCCTCGCGCGTCGCCTCGAGGATGTCCTGGCGGGTCAGCTCTCCCTTTCCGAGCCTCTTGTCCAGCGCCTCGTGGAGGTAGATCACCATGATCACGCCAGTCTCGACTGCGACGCCGTAGAGGGCGATGTAGCCGATCCAGACGGCGACCGAGAAGTTGTAGCCGAGCAGCCACTGGAGGATCACGCCGCCCGTCATGGCGTAGACGACCGAGAGCATCACGATCGACGCCTCGGACGCGGAGCGGAAGGTCATCGTCAGAAGAACGAAGATCATGGCGAAGACGATCGGAAGTACGATCTGCAAGGTCTTCCTCGCGTGGACCTGGAACTCGAACTGCCCGGTCCACTCGAGAGTGGTCCCGGCAGGCAGCTTCACGCGCTCGGCGACTCGCCGCTGGGCGGCGCGAACGAAGCCCACGAGGTCCGAGGTCGCCGTATCCACGTAGACGATGGCGGTGAGGCGTCCGTTCTCGTCCTTGTACATGGGAGGCCCGGTGACGACCTGAATTTTCGCGAGCTCCCCAACGGGGACCTGGACCCCGGAGGGAGTCATGACGAGGATCCGGCGCAACGCCTCCGGGTCGCTTCTGAAGTCGCGCTGGTAGCGCAAGAGCACCGTGAAGCGCCGGCGCCCCTCGACCGTCGTGGTCGCGATCTTTCCCCCGGTGGCCGCCTCCAGCGTGTTCTGCACCTGCATGACGGAGAGCCCGTAGCGAGCCGCGGCGCCCCGGTCGACGACGAAGTCGAGGTAGGAGCCGCCGGTCGTGCGCTCGGCAAAGACGCTGCGGGCGTCCTTCAAGTCCTTCAGCGCGCTCTCGACGTCGAAGCTGACCTTCTCGATCGAGGAGTAGTCCGGGCCGTAAACCTTTACTCCGACCTTGGTCCGCACGCCGGTGGCCAGCATGTCGAGACGGTTGCGGATCGGCTGCGTCCATGCGACCGGCATGCCCGGCACCTGGAGCTTCTCGTTCATGGCTGCAATGAGCTCGTCCTGCGTCGCGATGCGCATCTCGGGCCAGATCGGCCGGAAGATCGGCTTCACCCAGTCGGGCCAGTCCGAGTACCAGCGCCGGTGGAAGGTCTTCGGCCATTGCTCCCGCGGCTTCAACACGATCGTCGTTTCGAACATCTCGACGGGCGCCGGATCCGTCGAGCTCTCGACCTTTCCCGCCTTGCCCAGGACCGACTGCACCTCCGGGAACGTCCCAATGATGCCGTCGGTTTTGACCAGAACGTCCCGCGCCTGCTCGACGGACATCATCGGGAGTCCCGTCGGCATGTACAGGAGCGAACCCTCGCGGAGTTGGGGCATGAACTCCGAGCCGAGCGACATAGCGAGAGGGATCACGGCCGGAACGACCAGAAAGTTCAACAGGAGCGTCGTCTTCGGAAACCGCAGCGCCCGATTCAAGACCGGAGCGTAGGCGCGGCGAAAGAACATCGCGACCGGGTTTCGCTCCTCGGTGCGAATGCGGCCGCGCATCCACGCGATCATCAGGATCGGCACCAGCGTGACGGAGAGGATCGACGCCGCGGCGATCACGAAGGTCTTCGTGAAGGCGAGCGGGTGAAAGAGCCTTCCTTCCTCGCCGGTCAGGAGAAAGACCGGAAGGAACGAGACCACGATGATCACCAGCGAGAAGAAGATGGCGCGGCCGACCTGCTGAGAAGCGGAGACGATCGCCGACTCGTGCCCCGCTTTCCCCGCGGCCGGATCGGCCGCCGCGACGTGCCGGTGGGCGTTCTCGACCATGACGATCGACGCGTCGACCAGCACGCCGATCGCGAGCGCAAGCCCGCCGAGAGACATGATGTTGGAAGAGACGCGGAGCAAATACATGGGCAGAAAGGAGACGACGATCGCGACGGGCAGGACGGTGATCGGCACGAGCGCGGAGCGAAAGTGGAACAGGAAGACGATGATGACGAGAGCGACGACGATCATCTCCTCGATCAAAGTGCGGCGCAGCGTGTCGATCGCGCGGTGGATCAGCTCCGTCCGGTCGTAGGCGACCTTCAGCTCGACGCCGGGCGGGAACGAAGGCGCCAGCTCCGCGATCTTCTTCTTGACCGCCTCGACGACGGTCAAGACGTTCTCCCCCGAGCGGACGACGACGACACCGCCGACCGCCTCGCCCTGGCCGTTCCAATCGGCCACGCCCCGCCGCATCTCGGGGCCGAAATGGATCGTCGCGACGTCGGAGAGGTAGACGGGCGTGCCGGTCGCAAGACGTGTCTTGAGCGGGACCTTTCGGAGGTCTTCCAGACTGGTGATGTAGCCGCGGCCACGCACCATGTATTCGCGCCCGGTCCACTCGACCACACGCCCACCGACGTCCCCGTTGGACTCCTGCACGGCGGTCAGCACGTCGGGCAGCCCAACGCCGTAGGAGGCGAGCTTCACTGGATCGACGTCCACCTGGTACTGCTTCTGGAAGCCGCCGACGGAGGAGACTTCCGCGACGCCGGGAACGGCACGCAGCCAGTACGAGAGGTCCCAGTCCTGAAAGGTCCGCAGGTCCGCGAGCGAGTGTCGGCCGGTCTTGTCCACGAGGACGTACTCGAAGCCCCACCCGACCCCTGTCGCGTCCGGGCCCAGGTCCGGGTTGACGCCGCCTGGAAGCCGGCCGCGTAGTCCGTTCAAGTACTCGAGCACACGGCTCCTCGCCCAGTAGAGGTCGGTCCCGTCCTGAAAGATCACGTAGACATAGGAGTAGCCGAAGAAGGAATAGCCGCGGACCGTCTTGACCCGGGGCGCGGAGACCAAAGCCGAGACGATCGGGTAGGTCACCTGGTCCTCGATCAGATTCGGGCTCTGACCTTCCCAATCCGTGTAGACGATGACCTGCACGTCGGAGAGGTCGGGCAGGGCGTCGAGCGGGATGTTCCGGAGACCCCAGAGACCCGCGCCGAAGAAGCCGGCCACGAAGAGAACGGTGAAGAACTTGTTGCGGACGCAAACAGCAATCAATTTCTCGATCATGGCTTCGGCTCCTCGGCCTTCTTCTCCAGAGATTGCGCGGGCTGGCCGGCCGAACCCGAGGGAGCGCTTCCCAGGGCACCGATTCGCGACTCGGAGTCGATCAGGAAGTTGGCGGAAGTGACGACCATCTCCCCATCCTGAAGGCCGGAGAGGACCTCGATGAAGTCCTTCCCCTGCACACCGGTCTTCAGCTCCCGCGGCGCGTAGACGCCGGCGGACTGTTCGACGAAGGCGACCTCTCTCTCGCCGGTCTGGATGAGAGCGGAGCGCGGGATCGCCAGCGCCTCCCGCGCCTTACCGGAGAGCGACACGCGGACGAACATTCCGGGCTTGAGAGTTCCCTTTGGATTGGGGATCACGACCCGGACCTTGATCGTGCGGGTCTCTTCGGCCAGCGTCGGATAGATGAAATCGACACGCCCCCGAAAGGTCTCACCCGGTAGGAACGAAGCCGAGACGACGGCCGCGTTTCCAGGCGCCGTCATGGCCATCTCGGACTGGTAGACGTCCGCCAGGACCCAGACGGTCGAGAGGTCCGCGATCGTATAGAGCGGCATGCCGGGCGTGACCGCGAGACCCGCGACCGCGTCCCTCTTCAGGACGACGCCCGAGACCGGGGAGAAGAGCGTCAGCGTCTTGGAGACTTCGCCGGTCTTCTCGATTCGTTCGATCTCGGAATCGGGGATGTCCCAAAAGCGCAGGCGCTGGCGCGTCGCGGAAAGCAGCGAAGCGGCGTCCGAGGCCGCCTGCGGACTTCCCGACGAGAGGCGCCGGGTGTTCTCCAGGGCGAGCAGCAACTCCCGCTCGGTCGCGACGAGATCCGGGCTGTAGACCGTCAGGAGCGGCTGGCCGCGGCGCACCGATTGGCCCGTGCGATCGACGTAGAGCTTCTCGATGTAACCGGCAAACTTGACATTGACGGCCCTCAACCGCCCTTCGTCTTCCGCGACGACCCCGTTTGTCTCGATGGCCCCGCCGATCCTCCGCTTCTCGACTTTCGCGGTCGTCACCCCGAACTCCTGCCTCCGCTCGAGCGGGATCCGGACGACGGACAAACCAGGAGGCGGAGCCGAGCCTCCGGCTGCCTCTTCCTCCGCGTACTTCGGAACCAGCTCCATGTCCATGAAGGGGGATTTGCCGGGCT
>JBBDKM010000021.1:0-7109 GCA_040879385.1 Thermoanaerobaculia bacterium
CCGCGCCGCCGCTTCTATGCCACGGGGGTGACCGCGGCCTGGTCCTCTTCCCCGGTCCGGATCCGGTAGACCTTCTCGACGGGCAGCACGAAGATCTTTCCGTCTCCGACCGAGCCCGTTCGGGCGGCGGACAGGATCGCGCGAACCGTGGGCTCGACGAAGTGGTCCGAGACGCCGATCTCGAGACGCACCTTTTCTTCGAGCTCCATCTTGACCGTGGTTCCGCGGTAGGTCTCGACCCGCTCGGTCTCGCCGCCGTGGCCGTCCACGCGGTGGAGCGTGAGGCCGCGGACCTCCGCTCGGAAGAGCGCCTCGAGCACTTCGGGAAGCCTGTCCGGGCGAACGATCGCGACGACGAGCTTCAGCCGGAGCCTCCCTCCGCCGGGGCCGCCGCGGGGACCGCGAGGCTGACCGCGGAGGCGTCGGGCAGGATGAGAATGGCGCCCTCGCCGCGCGAGTAGGCCTCCTCCCCGTGCTGCGTCACGTCGAGGCCGATCCCCTCCTCGCGACCCACGGCCCGCAGGGGCGCGAACGCGCCCACGAGCTTCAGGAGACCGAACGTCGCGGCGCCGCTGTACGCGAGGACGGCCAGGACGGAGAGCGCCTGGACCGCGAGCTGGCGCGGGTTTCCGAAGAGCGCCCCGTCGGCCGTGCCGTTCCAGGCCCTCTGGGCGAGGACACCGGTCAGCAGGGCGCCGACCGTTCCCCCGATCCCGTGAGCGGCCACGACGTCGAGCGAATCGTCCAGGCGCGTGCGGGCCCGCCACAACAACGCGTAGTAGCTCGGAAAGGCCGCGATGCCGCCCAGCAGAATCGCGGAGACGGGGCTGACGAACCCCGCCGCGGGCGTGACCGCGACGAGGCCCACGACGATCGCCGTCGCGGCGCCGACGGCCGTCGCGCGGCCGGTCCGCGCCAGGTCGAGGAGGGTCCAGACGACGAGCGTCGCGGTCGGCGCGAACATCGTGTTCACGAACGCGAGAGCGGCCAGGCCGTTGGACGCGAGCGCGCTCCCCCCGTTGAAACCGAACCAGCCGAACCAAAGCAGGCCCGCGCCGAGGAGCGTGAACGGCACGTTGTGCGGGAGAATCGCCTGCCGCGCGTAGTCCTTGCGGGGCCCGAGGACCAGCGCCGCGACCAGGGCCGCCGCGCCCGCGTTGACGTGCACCACCGTGCCCCCGGCGAAGTCGAGGGCGCCGAGCCGGGCGAGGAAGCCTCCTCCCCAGACCCAGTGGGCGACCGGCGCGTACACGACGAGGCCCCAGAGCGTGATGAACGCGAGGTAGGGGCCGAAGCGCATCCGCTCGACGATCGCGCCCGAGATCAGGGCCGCCGTCACGATGGCGAAGGTGCCCTGGAAAGCCATGAACAGGACGTGGGGAACGGTCCCCTGCGGCTCCAGACCCACCCCCGAGAGCAGCGCGCGGCCGAAGCCGCCGGACAACGTCGAGCCGGGAGAGAAGGCGATCGAGTATCCCAGCAGGGCCCACGTCACCCCGACGAACCCGAGCGAGGACACGCTCATCATCAGCGTGTTGAGGGTGTTCTTGGAGCGGACGAGTCCCCCGTAGAAGAAGCCCAGAGCCGGAGTCATGAGGAGCACGAGCGCCGTCGCGATCAGCAGCCAGGCGGTGTCGGCCTTGTCCACGGGCGAGAGGGTACCAGAGCTCGGGCGGACTGACTAGAGAAAGTTGCAGATTTTGCAGATTTCTGATGTCAGCCAACCCGACTCGGCCCATTTTAGGGCTGACTGACGACGGAAACGTGCTGATCTGACGCCAGGGACGCCACGCTCGGAGGCGCGGACTCGACCGCCCGTCATTTCAACAGGAACTCCTTCATGAACAGGATCGCGGCGTAGAACTGGAAATCGCGGTTGGATTTCTTGGCGAAGCCGTGGCCCTCGTCTTTCGCCATGAGGTACCAGACCGGCGTGCCGACGCCGCGGATCTTCTCGAGCATCTGCACGGATTCAGAGAGGGGAACGCGGGGATCGTTGGCGCCCTGGATGACGAAGAGCGGCTTCTTGATCTTCTCGGCGTTGTTCAGCGGCGCGGTCTTCGCGAGGAACGCGCGCATCTTCGGGTCGCGCTCGTCGCCGTACTCGACCCGGCGCAGGTCCCGCCGGTATCCGGACGTGTTCTCGAGAAACGTCACGAAGTTCGACGGCCCGACGACATCGTAGGCGCAGCGGATCCGATCGCTGTAAAGGTACGCCACCGCCAGCGTCATGTGGCCGCCGTAGCTGCCTCCCCCGACCATGACGCGGTCGGCGTCGAGGTCCGGCCGGGTCCGGATCCAGTCGAAGAGGGCGCCGATGTCCTTGTAGGAACCTTCGCGCAGAAAGCCGTTGTCGAGCTGGAGAAAGGTCTTCCCGTAGCCCGAGGAGCCGCGGATGTTCGGGAGCACGACCGCCACGCCGAGCTCGTTCACGATGTAGTTCCAGAGCCCGAGAAAGTCCGGGCGCGACTGGCCCTCCGGCCCACCGTGGATCTCGATCGTGACCGGCCGCTTGCCGGGGAACTTCGAGGCACTGGGCCGGTAGAGGAAGCCGGTGATCTCGCGGCCGTCGAAGCTCTTCCAGGAGACAAGCTCGGGCTCCGCGAAGGTTTCGGCATTCAGGCCACCGAGCTCGCTCGACGTCCAGCGCTCGAGCTTTGCCGCGCGGACGTCCCAGGAGTATGCGTCGGAGTTGGCGCGGGCGGTCTCCATCGTGAAGCCGAGGGCGCCGCCGTCGCGGTGCCACCGGAGGCTCGAGACGACGCCGAGCGGCAGCTTCGGCCCCGGCAGCTCGCGGCGGGAGGCCGTGTCGAAAAGATGGAGGACGCTGACCCCCTTCTCGTTGGTGACGTAGGCGAGCGCCTTCCCGTCGAGAGACAGGTCGAAGTCGTCGACGTCGGCGGTGTCCGGCGTCAGGAAGTCGAGTTTCCTGGTCGTCAGCTCCATGTACGCGAGCCGCTGGAACTCGGACCCGGCGTCGAGCGAGATGTAGATGCCCTTGCCGTCCCGCGCGTACACCGCGTTGCCGTAGGCGATCTTGTCCTTCCCCTTCGGGGTCAGAAGAGTCTTCGCCCCGGTCGCGACGTCGGCCAGCCACAGATAGGTTTCATTGATCGAGATCGCTTCGGTGACGAGGAGCTTCGCGTCGTCGGGGGACCAGTCGTTGACGAACCAGCCGCCCCCCGAGAGCTCCAGGAGGCGGCGCTCGGTCTTCGGATTCGAGGCCTCGAGGACGTAGAGGTCGACGTCGTTGCCGGTACGCCGCGTGGAGCCGTAGCCGATCCACTTCCCGTTGTTCGACCACACGGCCCCCGTGTTTCGGGACTTGCCGTCGGTCAGGAGCGTCACGCTCCCGTCCGCGAAGTCGTACCGGTAGTACTGGAAGAACTCGCTGCCGCCCGTGTCCTTGGAGAAGATGAACGACTTTCCGGCGGTCGGCTCGAACCGCGCGCCGCTGACGCGGTCCGGGTAGAAGGTCATCTGCGTGCGGGCCCCGCCCGGGAACTTCACGAGGTGGGCCTGGGTGGTGTTTCCGAACCGCGTGCCGATGAGCATCTCGCGGCGCGTCGGATGCCAGCTCGAGAAGCCCGCCGAGCGGAGCTCCGTGTACCGGCCCACCTCCTCGGCGAGAGCGGCCGGAATCGGCGGCACGCCTTCGACGACCAGGCTGTCGCCGGGCTTGATCTCGGGAGTCTCGGCAGTCTGGCCGAAGGCGGAAGCCCCGGCGAAGAACAGGATCGCGAGCGGGAGCCGAATTCGAACCATCACGCGCCACCTCCACAGGGGATACACGTCTCCCCGAAGACCGATTACGCAGCGCGCGGCGGAAAGTTCTCGGGCGGCCGCCCGATCAGTGCGGCCCCGGAATGGACCAGTCGCCCACCGGGTAGAGGGTGGGGCCGACCACGTGGCAGTCGTCCAAGTCACCACCTGAGTGAAAGGCGCCTGTCCGGTACCAGAGGACCAAGTCCGCCGACAGGCTCTCGCCGTTTAGGAAGTTGTTGAACTTGATCGGGCAGGCTCCACCCGACTGTCCAGAGTCATCGAGCTCGAGCGGGGGGGTCTTGTATTTCAGAAGCCAGACATCGCCCACCGAGAAGGTATCGGCGGGCAGGGCAATCTCCGCCCCGGGCACGATCCGGTAGCCTCGGTGCGTACCCGAATCCACCACCGACCAGGCGATCCCCGGTTGATTGGCCCGCCGCATCGCCTCCGTGGGAAGGGTCACGATCGGAGGACGGGTACCGCCGCGCCCGCCGCCGGGGCGCGGCGCCGGCCCCTCCGTGACGACGTCGTTGGCAGGGCCGTCGATGTCGAAGTCGAAGCGCCAGTAGGCGTGGTGGCGGTGGTCAAACGCGATGCAAGAGTCATTCACGGCCGAAAAACCCATGTAAGGCTCGATGCGGCCGTCGAGATGGAAGGTCCATTTCATGATGTACCGATACCATCCGGCCCGAGTCTGTGTCGTCAGAATCAGTCGATCCGCGAGCTTTTCGGCCGCGACGCCGTCGAAAGTGCCAACGTCGCCGCCCGAGCCTCCTACGTCGCAGACCGTCACCGGAGGAACCGTCGGTTCGGCATAGCCGTCCGAGATCACGTTGTCAGCTTGAAATTCTTGCTCTTCGTACATCCAGTCGCGAAAGCAGCCGCAACCGGACAGGTACTGGACATTCAGAATCGGCACGTGCGCCCGCTTCATCACGAGGTAGCCGTTGTAGTAGACATCGCGGATCTCGAGACCTGATCCGCGGGTGCCACTACTCTCGCATGGCCATATCCAACTGAACTGCCAGACTGGATTTGTGTCGGGCCACGCCATCGTTAGCACGTCCGGAGGGTCAGCGCAGTGATCGACCTGCGCGATCATCGGCGCGTCCATCGAAACGTACAAGAGAGCAATCCCGAAACGACAGAGGTTTCTCATCGACCGCCTCTTCCCTCAGTCGGCGTGTAAGCTGGATACGCAACCTCGCGCTTGACGAGGTCGACGACGACCCAACGAATCAGGCCCGTGCGATCGGGTGAGAGCAGCTGGATCTGGAGGCAACGGCTACCCGGGCCACAGCGCTCCCCGCGTCCCTCCTCGAGCACGAAGCCGCCCTCGAAGACCGCCGAACGCCGCGACGCGATCCGCCCCAGCTCGGGATCTGCCCTGACGATGGTAAACGCCTCGGCAATCTCCTCTCGGGACGGGCCCGGCATGCTCTGCGTGATCTTCTTACTGCCCACGAGCTGGCCGTCCAGGGTGTAGTAGTTCTCGCGAGCGACTCCCTGCCCGTAGTCGAAGACGACCTCGACCCGCCGGGGGAACTCGCGCCCCCCCGCCTTGATCGTTTCCTCCCAGGTCCGGAGGAGGCGCACGGGCCGCGAGGTCCGGGTGACGGTCGCTGCCGGGACGACAGCGGCCGGCACGAGGGCCGCCAGGGCTAGAAATACCGGGACGATCCTGCGCATGGGCACCATCCTTGTCGAGAGTACGGGGAATCGTAACAAAGATGATCCGCAGTGCTACGGGGCCGAGGCGGCCTCCGCCAGGGCGCGCTTACGGGCCGCTTCGAACTCGTCCCCCTTGTTCCACTCCGGCAGGGTCGGGGCGTTGGCGACGGCCACCCCGAGATAGAAACAGAGCTGCGCGTCCTCGACCGCCCCGGCCAGGTCCCAGCTGTCGCGATAGTGGTCGGAGGGCTGGTGGTAGTCCGTCCGGGTGTAGAGGTCGATCTGTTCACGGCCCCAGCCGGCCGGCTTCCCGATCACTTCGGTCCCGGACTTGAGGTAGGCGGCCGGCACGCCGATCCTGGCGAAATTGAACTGGTCGGACCGGTAGAAGCTTCCGCGGTCGGGGAACTCGTCCGGCTTGACCGTGCGGCCCTGAGCGGCGGCGATCGCGAGGATGTCGCGGTCGAGGCTCGACTTGCCGAGGCCGATAGCCGAGACGTCGCGCGTCTTCCCCCAGATCGCGGCCCCGTCGATATTGATGTTGGCGGCGATCCGTCCGGCCGGGACCGGCGGATGCTTCGCGAGGTACTCCGAGCCGAGAAGACCCTGTTCCTCTCCCGCCACGAACGCGAAGTAGACCGAGCGCCCGGCCGGTTTCGGCAGGTCCGCGAATGCCGCCGCGATCGCGAGGACGGCCCCCACGCCCGAGGCGTTGTCGAGCGCGCCGTTGTAGATCGCGTCGTCGCCCGGCTTGGCTCCGGCCTTGACCCCGAGGTGATCGTGGTGCGCCGTGTAGAGGACGGCCTCCTTCGTGAGCTTCGGGCCGCTGCCCGTGATCACGCCGATGACGTTAGCCGACGTGGTCTTCTCGATCGTGTTGGCCATCGTGAGCGCGAGACGGACGCCGAGAGGCACCGGGCGGAACTTGTGCGACTCGGCCGACTTCCGGAGCGCGTCGAGGTCCTTGCCGCCAAGAGCGGCGATCCGGCGGGATGCCTCCTCGGTCGCCCACCCCTGGAGCTCGAGGCGCGGCGATCCGTCGTCGGGAAGCTCGAAGCGCTCCCCGGACCAGGAAGTCTGCACGACCTGCCATGGATAGGCCGCCGACGGGGTCGTGTGAATGATGACGACGCCGGCCGCCCCTTTCTTTGCCGCCTGCTCGTACTTGTAGTCCCAGCGGCCGTACCGGAGCCGCGCCTTCCCGGCGAAGAGCGCCGGGTCGCTCTCCGGGTCGTTGTTCATTACGACGAGGACCTTGCCCCGCACGTCGGCGTCCTTGAAGTCGTCCCACCGGTACTCCGGCGCGACGATTCCGTAGCCGACGAAGACGAGCTCGGCGTCGTCGAGCCGGGCTGTCGGGTTCTGCGTGCCGGAGGTGGCGATGAAGTCGTCCGAACGCTTGAGCGTCAGGCTGCGATTCTTCGCCGTGAGGGTCATGGTGTCGGGAACCTGGGAGGTGATCCCGATGAGCGGCACCTTCTGGTACCAGCCGCCGCCCGGCGCGCCGGGCTGAATGCCGAGGGCCTCGAGCTGCGCGGCGATGTACTCCTGGCCGAGCCGGTCCCCGCGGCTCCCGGGGCCGCGCCCTTCGAGGAGGTCCGAGGCGAGGAATCGCACGTGCGCGCGGATGAGCTCCGGCGTGATCTCCGCGGCCGCCGCCTTCTCCGCGGCCG
>JBBDKM010000021.1:7209-12863 GCA_040879385.1 Thermoanaerobaculia bacterium
TGCGCGCGGATGAGCTCCGGCGTGATCTCCGCGGCCGCCGCCTTCTCCGCGGCCGCCGCCTTCTCCGCGGCCGGGATGACGGCCGGAGACGACGACGCGGGGGGAACGGCGAGGAGCGAAGAGACGGTCAGTACAGCGGCGCGTAGATCCACGGGGAGGCCTCCTTGGGCGCGAGCTCAGGGTTTCGGTGCGGGCGCCTCGTTCCTCTGTTCTTTCGGGGGCTCGTCTTTCGGAAGAGGTTTGCGGGGCATGAGCCCGTCGCGCACCGACGCCTGATACGCGAAGGTGGCCATGACGACGGAGGCCTGCATGAGGTCGTTTTTCTGCAGGCGCTCGTAGAGGTCCATGTTCGTGTGGTGCGTGTGGGTTTCGTACTCGAGCACGTCCTGGATGAACTGGAAGCCGGGCAGGCCCGCCTCGTCGAACGATTCGTGATCGGTGCCGCCCGTGTCGTTCATCGTCACGAGGGTGGCGCCGAGGTCCTTCAACGGCGCCAGCCAGGCCTCGAAGATCGGCACGGCCGCGGCGTTGTCCTCGGCATAGATGCCGCGGACCTTCCCGGTCCCGTTGTCGAGGTTGAAGTAGACCGAGAACTTCGCGTGCTCGGGCTTGATCGTCAGCGGCCCGGTCTTCTTGCGGAGGTAGAACGGCTTGTCCTTTTCCTCGGGAGTCGGTTCGGGCCGCGACGCCAAGTGCTGCGAGACGTAAGCGCGCGATCCGTAGATCCCCTGCTCTTCGCCGCTCCAGAGGCCGATCCGGATCGTGCGGCGCGGCCGCGCCCCGATGGCCTTCAGGATCCGCATCGCCTCCATGGCGACGACCGAGCCCGCGCCGTTGTCGGTCGCGCCGGTGCCGCCGTGCCAGGAGTCCAGGTGCGCGCCGACCATCACGACCTCGTCCTTCCGGTCGGTGCCGGGGATCTCCGCGATCGTGTTCCACTGCATCAGGTCTTCTTCGATGAAGCGCGCCTCTACGTCCATCTCGATCTCGACGTCCACCTTGCGGTCGAGCAGGCGGGCGACGCGGCCGAAGTGCTCGGGCTCCATCGCCAGCGAGGGGAGACCCTGGGGATCCCCCTTCTTCCACGATCCCCCGCCCTGGACGCCGAAGGTGCCGAAGTCGCCTCGTGCCGCCAGCACGATGGCGAGCGCCTTCTCCTCGGCGAAGAACTTGTCGGCCGCCTTGCGCAGCTCCCGCGCCTTCGCGTACGCCGCGCGGTCGTAGCGAGGCGGGCGGCCCGGCATCTCGTATTCGTAGAGGTCGTTCAGCGCCTTCTCGTCGTAGCGCTCGGACTGGGGCTTGTCGTGGGGCTTGAGGTCCCGGGGCTCGCCGAAGAACACGATCTTGCCCGCGAGCGTGCCCTCGAGCTTCTCGAGCTCCTCCTTGGTCTTGACGTTCACCCGGACCGCCCGGGCGCGCACCGGACCGTCGGTGCCGGGCGTCCAGGCCTCCGGGAGCGCCAGCAGCGGCGCCGCGTCGGGAGCGACCATGCGGATCGAGCAAGCCTCGTAGGTCCAGCCCCGCCCGAAGGGTCCCCAGCTTTCCAGATGCGCGTTGGCGAGGCCCCACTCGGCGAGCTTCGACTTCGTCCACTCGTTGGCCGCCTTCATCTGGGGCGAACCCGTCAGCCGCGGGCCGATCCGATCCATCAGCTCGGAGGCCGTCTCCATGACTTTGGAGTTGGTGAAACCCTCCTGACGGATTCGCGTGACCATGTCGAGGTCGACGCGCTCCTCGGAGGCCAGCGGAGCCGCGAGAACCGACAGGCAGAGCGCAGCGATGATGCGTTTCAGGAGGCACCTCCTCGCAAAACCGCGGCACGTTACCACCGGGGAACGGGAGGGTCAAATCCGGGCCGAGATCAGAACCGCAGGCCGACCTCGAGCCGAAACGTCCGCGGCAGCTGGTGGCTCGCGGCGCCGGTGGGCTTGCCGAAGTTCGGCACGTAGTCCCAGGGCCGTGCGGACCCGGCACGCGATGTCTTCAAGTGGTGTCGGGAAATCCTGGCAAAACTTCGAGCGGCGTGCCCCTACGGGTTCCAGTTGCCGGTCGGCTCGAGCGTCGGCCCGACGGTGTGACAGTCGTCGAGATCTCCTCCCAAGTGCAGCACGCCAGTGCGGTACCAGACCACGACGTCGTCGTTGAGCGACTCGCCGTTGACGAAACCGTTGATCTTGATCGCGCAGGCCGGCCCGCTCTGGCCGACGTCGTCCAGCTCCTCGGGCTTGTACTTCAGGAACCAGACGTCGCCGACGGCGAACGTGTCGGCGGGCAGGTCCTTCTCCGCGCCCGGAACGAGGCGGTACCCCCGCCGGGTCCTCTTGTCGACGATCGACCACCAGAGATTCGGCTTGTCGTTCAGCCGCAGGGCCTCCGTCCGCAGAACGCCCTTCCCGACGCGCTTCGGGCCCTCGGTCACGGTGTCGACTGCCGGGCCGTCGATGTCGAAGTCAAACCGCCAGTAGGCATGGTGGCGGTGCAAGTAGTTCGTGCAATTGTTCGCGACGGCGGTGAAGCCCAGGAACGGTTGGATGCGCCCGTCGAGGAAGAACGTCCACTTCATCTCGTACCGATACCAGCCCGCCTTGTTCTGCGACGTCAGGATCAGGCGGTCGGAGAGCTTTTCGGCGGAGACTCCGGTGAAGCACTCGCGGACGCAGTCGCCCGGCGGATTCAGGCAGACATCGGCGCCCTGGTGCTGCTCGCAGACCGTAACCGGGGGGCAGGTGGGCTCGGCATACCCGCAGCCGGCGGCGCTGGGCGGGGGGCAGACGTTGTCGGTCAGGTAGCTCTGCTCGGTGTAGAGCCAGTCCCGATAGCAGTGGTTCGCGCCGCCGCAGCTACCGCCGCCGTCGTACTGGACGTTCATGATCGGCACGTGGCCGCGCTTCATCACGAGGTGGCCGTTGTAGTAGACGTCTCGGATCTCGAGGCCCGAACCGTTCGTGCCGCTCGACTGGGCGGGCCGCAGCCAGCAGAACTGCCACACGGGGGCATCCGAGGGCCAGGACATCAGGTGCTCGTTCGGGCCGCTGCAGGTGGGCTGCGCCGAGCCGGCCGTGGCGGCCACGGCGATCGCCGCCGCGAGGAGGAGGACGCGGGCCTTCACTTCACACCCGCGTGCTCGGACGGCACGAACGTCCGATATGGGATGTTCCGCTTCACGAGGTCGACGCCCATGACCCGGATCAGGCCCGAATGGTCCGGCGAGAGCACCTGGATGAGCAGACAGCGCGCGCCGGGCCCGCATGCGGTGCCCCGGGCCTCCTCGATGAGGAAGCCTCCCTCGAGGTCCGCCGAGAAACGACCGATGATGCGCGCCATCTCAGCGTCCGCGCGGACGATGGCGAAGGCTTCCTCGATCTCCTCGGGCGAGGGCGTGGGAGGGTTGACGACAATGCGACGGCTCGAGATCAGCCGCCCGTCGAGCGTGTAGGCCCGCTCGAGGGCCGACGCGCTCCCGTAGTCGTAGAGGATGTCCACCCGGCGCGGGAGATCCCCCGCCGGCGTCTTGATCGAGTCGTACCAGGTCCGGAGGAGCCGCAGCGGCCGGGAGCTGCGCGTGACCTCGGAATCCCCGATCGCGGCCGTGGCAAGGCCGAGAAGGAGGGCGAGTGCCAATAAGGTTCGTCGCATGGGCACCTACCTTGGCTAACCGACGGAAGCATCGTACGGGGAAGCTCCGCGCCAAGTCAACCGGCCGAAAGGTCAGGTGGGTGCGAGCGCCCAGGCCTACGACGCTTTCGTCGGAGCGGCCGGCTTGGGGGCAGTGCCGCCGTTCTTCTCGCCCTTCGTCTCGTCCTTCTTTTCTTCCTTACTCCTTCGTCTTCGGGTTCAGGCGCGCGTTGGCGAGCCCCCACTGCGAGAGCGGGTCCTTCGTCCACTCGTTGGCCGTCTTCCTCTGCGGCGAACCCGTCAGCCGCGGGCCGATCCGATCCATCAGCTCGGAGGCCGTCTCCATGACTTTGGAGTTGGTGAAACCCTCCTGACGGATTCGCGTGACCATGTCGAGGTCGACGCGCTCCTCGGAGGCCAGCGGAGCCGCGAGAACCGACAGGCAGAGCGCAGCGATGATGCGTTTCAGGAGGCACCTCCTCGGCGCAAAACCGCGGAACGGTACCACCTGCCTCCGGAGCGGTCAAACGCGGCCGCCCCGTCGCCTCCTCGCGCGGTCATCTCCAATGACTTTCCGGGCCGCGCTCGGGTAGGATCCAGTCCCTAGCAGCTCGAACGCCTTGGGCGCGAGGTGAATCTCGCGCCTTCCCCGCGTCAGTTGCCTGGTGTCGAGATCGAGGGTGAACGGGCCGAAGCGGATCTTCACGGCGGCAGCTTGGAAAAAACCTGCGAAGTTCCTGGAGATTCCCTAAGACTTTCGTCTGCTTGGTCCATATCCTACGCCACGAAGATCCAGGCGAGTTGTGCCGCCGCCGGGCCTGGGGCGGTTGAGTTGAAATGGTAGTCCAGAGGGCACAAAATAAGGAGATCCTCATGCGCTCCCGTTTCTTTCTTTTCTTTTACTCCCCGAAACTTGGGAGGTTGCCCTGAACCCAACAGGTGCGCTTTCGCGACTCGCGACATTGGCGCTCGTGGCCATCGTGTTCGTATCCGGCCCGGCCGCGGCCGAGGACCCTGGCTTCGTGCTGCAGGGCGAGGGCGGGCTCGTCACGTCGCTGGTGCTCGATCCCTCCGCCCCGGCGACGCTGTACGCGACGACGGCCCGGGGTCTCTATAAGTCGACCGACGGCGGCGCGAGCTGGAAGCCGCGCGGCCGGGGGCTGGAAGGCCACTCGGTGCTGTCGCTCGCGATCGATCCGCAGTCCCCCGCCCAGGTCTTCGCGACGACTGACACGGGCGGCATCTACCGGAGCGAAGACAGCGGCTTGACCTGGGCGGCGGCCAACGACGGGCTGTCCGCCCGCTACGTCGGGTGCGTCACGGTCGATCCCCATCGGCCGGCGACCGTCTATGCGGGGGCCGAGGCGGGGCGGCTCTTCAAGAGCACGAATGCCGGGCGGTCCTGGACGGAGATGAAGGCGCCGATTTCCCGCGTCACGGTCACGTCGATCACCGTCGACCCGGCCCGGCCGGACTCCCTCTACGTCGGAACCAACAGCCAGGGCATCTTCAAGACGAACGACGGCGGAACGACCTGGATCCAGCCGGCCGGCCGCCTGCGAAAGGGAACCGTCTGGAACGTGACCGTCGATAAGACGACGCCGACGACCCTCTACGCCGGAACGCACGATGGTCTCTTCAAGAGCGTGGACGCGGGTCTCAACTGGACGGTCAGCCACCGCGGGATGCTGAGCATCAACGTCCTGGCGCTGGCGATGCACCCGTCCGATCCGGCGATCCTCTATGCCGCGACGGCTTTCGGCATCTACAAGTCGACCGACGCGGGAGGGAGCTGGACCCTGTTGTACCGAGACCTGTACGTCACGGCGCTCACCATCGATCCGCTCACGCCCTCGGTGCTCTACGCCGGCACGCACCTCGGCGTCCTCAAGACGCTCAACGCGGGCTCGGAATGGGCGCCCGTGCGATTGGCGGGCACAGAGACGCGTCCCGCCGCCCCGCTGCCTCCCCTGCCGGGGCTCGGGCGGCCCGAGGCGCATCGGCCGCAATCGCGGAAGCCCCTCTCGATCAAGTCGCCA
>JBBDKM010000021.1:12963-28484 GCA_040879385.1 Thermoanaerobaculia bacterium
GCGGCCCGAGGCGCATCGGCCGCAATCGCGGAAGCCCCTCTCGATCAAGTCGCCAGAAAAAGAGTGATCGCGAACCGCGCGTCCGGCTCGATCCACTGCTCGTGGAGGCGGAAGCCCGCCTCCTCTCCCATCGCGACGACCTCCTCGGCCTGATACTTGTAGGAGCTCTCGGTCCAGATCCACTCGCCCGCGGTGAAGGAGACCTCGCATTGCGCGCGCGGGATGCGGGCCGTCTGGGGACGCTGCGACACGAGGCGCATCTCGACTCGCGCCTCCCGCGGGCTCCAGACGGCGCGGTGGGCGAACGCGGACAGGTCGAAGTCCGCGAGGAGCTCGGTGTTGATCCGCTGGAGCACGTTCTTGTTGAAGGCCGCCGTGACGCCCAGCGGGTCGTCGTAGGCCAGCAGCAGCTCCCGCTCCGGCTTGACGAGGTCCGTTCCCAGGAGCAGCGCGTCGCCCGGTCGGAGTGTGCGCCGGATCTCGTGCAGGAACTCTTGCGCCGCGGGCCGGTCGAAGTTGCCGATGTTGGACCCGAGAAAGAGGGTCATCAGCGTGCCGTGCGCCGGCCGCTCGCGGGCCGCGCGCCGCAGACCCTCCTCGTAGGTCGTCCGGTGTCCGACCACCGAGACGTGCTCGAGCCGGCCGAGCGTGCGCTCCGAGAGCTCGAGCGCGTCCGGCGAGATGTCGATCAGGTGAACGAGAACCCGCTTGCGCCGGCTGCGCAGGCTCTCGGCGATCATCGCCAGCTTCTCGCCGCTGCCGCAGCCGAGCTCCACGAGCGTGACCGGGTCCGCCGCTGGCCCGACCATGTCCGCGGCGAAGTTCGACAGCAGCCTCCCCTCGGCCCGCGTGATCCGATACCACGGCAGGTGGCAGATCGCCTCGAAGAGCGCGGAGCCGAGGCCGTTGTAGAGGTACCGGGACTGGAGCTGCTTCGGGTGGAGCGCGAGGTCTCGCCGCACGTCGGCCGCGAAGTCGCGAACGGCTTCGAGGGGCGGAGCCTGGGCGCTCGTCGGGATCATGGGAGTGACTGCCCGCTCATCTCACAAGCCGGAACTTCGCGTAGACATACGGATAATTCCCCCGAAACCAGTTGCGGTAGCTCCTCCGGAGCAGCTCCCTGGCCGTCGCCGGCGAGGCACCCTTCAGGACCCGGTGCTTCCCGTCGAAGAAGTCGGCGGAGTACTGCGGGTAGGACGGCATCGGCTCGAAGCCCTCGAATCCGTCGAAAGGTGTGGAGGTCCACTCCCAGCCGTTGCCGACGAGATCGTGCACGCCCCACGCGCTCGCGCCCCGCGGATACGAGCCCACCGGAACCGGATCGTCGGAGGCGAGATCGAAGTTGCCGCGCGAGGGGTCCGGGTCCTCGTCTCCCCAGGGATAGGCGCGCTCGGCTCCTTCCGGCGTCCCGTAGGCCGCGCGGTGGAACTCGGCCTCGGTCATGAGCCGCGCCCCCTTCCAGCGCGCGTAGGCCTCGGCTTCCGCGTGCGTCGCGTAGACCGGCCAGGCCATCGGCAGGGGAATGAGGTCCCACATGCCTCGCCAGAACCAGCGGCCGCGATGGAGCTCCCAGAAGAGCGGATGGCGCACGGCGTGCTCACCGCGCCACTGTCGTCCCTCTTCGTCCCACAGGGCCTCGTTCCCGTATCCCCCGGCGTCGAGAAACTCGAGGAAGTCGCGGTTGGTGACGCTGGAGACGTCGATCGCGAACTCAGGGACCTCGACCCGATGCGCGGGCCGCTCGTTGTCCCACGCGAACGGCGCCTGCTCGGGGTCGGCCCCGAGCGTCGCCGTCCCCGCCGGGATGCGCACGGACCGCCGCGCCGGCGGCTCGCCCCCGATGCGCGGCGCCGGAAGATCGTCGGGCCGCACCTTCTGGTCGTACGGCAGCCGGTGCCACATGTAGCGCAGGGTCTCGAGGTGCATCGGCTCGTGCTCGAGGACGGTCCAGGCCGCCAGGCCGCCCCGCAGGACGGGGTTGTCCTCGCGGAAGATGTCGCGGTGCGCGATGGCGTCGAGGACCGCGCGGTCCGCGGCGGCCGCGTAGCTGCGGATCTCGCTGCGGGAGGGCCACGCGCTCGCGCCCGCCGGAACCGCTTTCTCGTCGTCCGGGTCGATGCCCCGCTCGAACAGCACCTCGTAGTCCGGGTCGACCGGGCCGTCGCCGAGCCCGCGCTTCAACAGAGTGTTCACCGCGAAGGCGGGGATGTGGCCTTCATAGAAGCAGATCGGGTTGCGCAGCGCGATGGGTCGCGCCTCGTAGGCCTCCGGCCGCACCGAGTCGAAGAGCGCCTCGGTGCGCTCGCGGTTGCGGATGTACCGGGCCGCGAGGGCCTCGCGATCGAGGGGCGTATCCATCGCCACCACCCAAAGATACTCTGCAAGGAAGATGCTAGATTCGGGATCATGAATGCGGCCCTCCTCGCTCTGGGCGCGCTCGCGGTCGCCTCCCCGGCGCCGCGGCTGACCTTCGCCCCGAACCTCGCGGAGCGGCTCGCGAAGCTGCCCCAGACCCGGATCGACTACGACCGGGCGCTGCTGGACGAGCGGGAAACGCGCGTCCTGCAGGAGCTCATCGAGGCCTCGAGGCCCGTCGGGGAGATCTTCCTGCGCCAGGTCTCGAAAGGGAACCCGCCGCTGCGCCGGCAGCTCTCCGGCGAGGCCGCGAAGGGCGCGCCCGGCGCCGCCGAGGCCCTGAGCCTCTTGCGCATCCATGCGGGCCCGTGGGATCGCCTAGACGGCAACGCCCCGTTCATCGGCTCGAAGTCGAGGCCGCCGGGGGCCGCCTTCTACCCCGCCGACCTGACGAAGGAGGAGCTCGAGCGGTGGGTCTCGGCGCACCCCGCGGACCGGAAGGCCTTCGAGGGCCTCTTCACGGTGATCCGGCGGGACGGCCGCAGCCTCGCCGCGATCCCCTACTCGCGCGAATACCGCAACTTCCTCGAGTCGATCGTGCCGCGGCTGCGCAAGGCGGCGAGCCTGACGGGCAACGCGTCGCTGGCCGCGTACCTCACGAAGCTCTCCACGGCTCTCCTGGCCGACGACTATTACGCTTCGGACGTCGCCTGGATGGACATCGATTCCGACATCGAGTTCATCCTCGGACCCTACGAGGTCTACGAGGACCGGCTCTTCAACTACAAGGCCTCCTTCACGGCCTTCGTCACCGTGCGCGACAAGGCCGAGAGCGCGAAGCTCGCCATCTACGCGAAGCACCTGCCCGACATGGAGAAGAACCTGCCCATACCGGACGAGCACAAGAACCTGGAACGCAAGTTCGAGTCGCCGATCCGCGTCGTGCAGGAGGTCTTCACGGCGGGCGACACGCGCGCCGGCGTCCAGACCGCGGCCTTCAACCTTCCCAACGACGAGCGCGTGCGCCAGGCCAAGGGCTCGAAAAAGATTCTGCTGAAGAACGTGATGGAGGCCAAGTACCGAGTCGCCGGCAAGCCCATCGCCGAGCGCGTGCTCGACCCCGCGCAGATCTCCGCGCTGTCCTTCGATGCCTTCTTCAACCAGACCCTTTTTCACGAGCTCGCGCACAGCCTGGGCCCGGGCCTCATCACGGGGCCCGACGGCCGGAAGGTCGAGGCGCGCATCCCGCTCCAGAACCTCTACTCCACGATCGAGGAGTGCAAGGCCGACGTCGTCGGCATGTGGGCGCTGCTCCAAGCGATCGACAGCGGATGGCTGACCTCCTTCGACGAGAACGCCCTCGCGGTGACCGTCTCGGCGCTCTTCTACCGCTCGATCCGGTTCGGCGTGGACGAGGCGCACGGCGGCGGGACCGCGATCCAGTGGAACTGGTTTCGCGAGAAGGGCGCGGTCGTCCCCGCCGGAGAGGGGCGCTTCCACGTCGAGATCGCCCCGTTCCGCGAGGCCGTCAAAAGCCTCGCCCATGAGCTCCTCATGATCGAGGCGACGGGCGATTTCGCGAGGGCCCGCAAGCTGCTCGATACATACGGAAGATCCAACCCGGAAATGGACGCGGTCAATGCGCGGTTGAAAGACATCCCGGTCGACATCGCCCCCATCTACGTCGCGGCCGGAGAAAAGTGAGGAAAACCATGGAAGAGAACGAACAGGGCGGGGGAACGGTCGTCGCCATCACTCCGAAGCGGCGGCGCAAGGCCGCGCCGCGAAAGGCTGCGGCGGCGCGCAAGTCCGGCAAGGCCCCGGCGCGCCGCAAGGCCCCGGCCCGGCGGAAGTCTGCGCCGAAGGCGGCTTCCTTCGAGGCGGTGATCCGGTCGATCATCGGCGGAGTGACCGTCGCGCGCGCGGCGATCGCCGAGGCATCCGGCCGGGGCGTGGCCGCCATGCGCCGCGCCGTCGGGGATGCGTCGAAGGTCTCCCGCAAGACGGTGAAGCGGCTGGCCGCCGAGTGGAAGACGATGGACCCGAAGAAGAAGGCCGGCGTGCTCGCCGCGCTGCTCGGGGCGGCCGCGGCCGCCTCGGCGCCGCTCGTGCGCAAGAGCTTCAAGAAGTAGCGTGGCGGGACGCGGGCAATCGCGCCGGCCCTCTTCCGGCCGGAGAGGGAGAAGGACGGTTGCGGCCCTCGCGCTCCTCGTCTTCGTCCTCGCGCCCGCCGCTTCGCGCGCGGCGGAGCCGGCGGCCGCTTCCTATGCGCTGAGTCCCCCGACGGCGGGCGGCCTCGAGGCGGTCGACCGGATGCTGCGCCGCCTCGCGACGCATCGCCGCCTCCTCGTCATCGCGGCGCACCCGGACGACGAGGACACGGAGCTACTCGCGGCGGTGGCCCGGGGAATGGGCGGCGAGGCTGCCTACCTCTCCCTCTCGCGCGGCGAAGGCGGCCAGAACCTCGTCGGGCCGGACCTCGGCGTGGGGCTCGGGCTCGTGCGCTCGCAGGAGCTCTCCGCGGCGCGGCGGCTCGACGGCGCCCGCCAGTTCTTCACGCGCGCCTACGACTTCGGGTTCACCCGCTCCCTGGAGGAGACGCTGGAGAGGTGGCCCCGGGAGGTCCTGCTCGAGGACGCCGTGCGCGTCCTGCGCCGGTTTCGCCCGCAGGTCGTCGTCACGATCTTCTCGGGCACCGCGCGCGACGGCCACGGCCAGCATCAGGCTTCCGCCATGATCGCGCGGGAGGCCTACCGCGCGGCGGGCGATCGGGCGGCCGTCCCGCAGCTCGCCGCCGAGAGTCTGACGCCCTGGCAGCCGCGCGCGCTGTACCTCAACACCGCGTGGTTCGACAAGGAGGAGACGACGGCCGTGGTGCCGACGGGCGGCATCGATCCGCTGACGGGCCGCTCCTTTTACCAGATCGCGATGGCGAGCCGCAGCCTCCACCGCTCGCAGGACATGGGCGTCCTCCAGGAGCCGGGACCGCAGGAGACGGCGGTGGGCTGGGTCGACGGCGGGGCCGGTCGCGAGGGCAAGGACCTCTTCGCCGGGGTGGACACGCGCCTGTCGGCAATCGCCGCGGAGATCGCCGACCCCGCGCGACGCGCGGAGGTGGAGAAGCGGCTCGGCCGCGTGGAAAGGCTGGCCGCGGAGGCCCGGGGCCGGCTCTCTCCGCCGGAGCTGGCGGCGATCGTACCGACGCTCGCGGACGCACTCGCGGAGCTGCGCGCGGCGCGCGGGCTCATTCGATCCGGCGACGGCGGGGCCGCGATGCTCCTCGACGAGAAGCTCGTCCTCGCGCAGGGGGCGCTGGCCGCGGCCGCGGGCGTCGCGCTCGACGCGCTCGCGGACCGCGAGGTCGCCGTCCCCGGCGAGACGGTCGAGGTCACGACCGCCGTCTGGAACGCCGGCGCGGAGCCCGTGTCCGTGACGAGCGTCTCGCTCACGAGCGCCGACGGGTGGAGCCCCGACGCGCCCGCCGCCGGCCGCTCCGTCGCGTCCGGGAAGCTCGAGGAGTGGAAGTCGAGCGCGGCGGTGCCGACCGATGCACGGCCCACCCTTCCCTACTTCCTGTATCGGCCCCTCTCCGGCTCGCTCTACGACTGGAGCCAGACCCCGGCGGCCGTGCGGGGCGAGCCGTTCCAGCCGGCGCCGCTGACGGCCGTCGTGAGCCTGACGATCGCGGGCGCCCCCGTGACTCTGGCGCGAGAAGTATCCTTCCGCCTGCGCGACCAGGCGATCGGAGAGGTCCGCCGGCTCGTGCGCGCGGCTCCGGCCCTCGACGTCGCGGTGGATCCGGAGCTCTCGGTGTGGCCCCTCGCGAGCCCGGAGAGGCACATCGAGATCACGCTGACCTCCAACGCTTCCCGCCCGCTCGCCGGGCGGCTCGAGATCACGCCTCCGCCGGGATGGCCCGCTCCCCCGCCGCGCTCCTTCTCGCTCGGCAAGCGGGGCGAGCGGCAGTTCTTCGACGTGCCGCTGCGGGCACCCTCGCCGCTCCCCCCGGGGCGCTATGCCCTCCGGGCGGCCGCGGTGCTCGAGGGTGGCGCGCGGATGGAGCTCGGCATCCGCGCGCTCGACTACGGCTACATCCCGCTGACGCCCATGCCGGAGACGGCCCAGGTCGCGATCTCCGCGGCCGACATCCGCTTCCCGGCCCTGCGCCGCGTCGGATACGTGCGCGGCGCCGCGGACCGCGTTCCCGAGGCGCTGACCGCTGTCGGCCTGCCCGTGGAGATCCTCACGGAGCGCGACCTGCTCGCCGGCGACCTCTCGCGCTACGACGCGATCCTGATCGGCAGCCGCGCCTACGAGACCGACCGGACCCTCGTTCGCGCCAACGGCCGGCTCCTCGAATACGCGCGCGCGGGCGGCCTGCTGATCGTGCAGTACCAGCAATACCCGTTCGTACAGGGCGGGTTCGCGCCCTTTCCGCTCGAGATCGCGAGGCCCCACGACCGCGTCACCGACGAGACGGCGAAAGTGATCCTTCTCGATCCGTCGAGCCCCGTCTTCGATACGCCCAACGAGATCGGACCGGCGGACTGGGACGGCTGGGTGCAGGAGCGCGGCCTCTACTTCGCGCGCAGTTGGGCGCCGGAGTACACGCCGCTCCTCGCGATGGCCGACCCCGGCGGCCCGGAGTTGAAGGGCGCGCTGCTGGCCACCAGGCTCGGAAAAGGCCGGTACGTTTACACGGGCCTCGCCTTCTTCCGCCAGCTCCCGGCCGGAGTTCCCGGCGCCTACCGTCTGCTCGCCAACCTGCTCGCGTGGCGTTGATTTCGGGCGGGACGGGCGCGCCGTGAGAAAATCCGCCCGGATCGCCACCACCCCTCAAGGAGGAAAGCACGTGAGAATCACCCGCATCGCCGCCGTCCTTCTGTTCGCCGCCACCGCCACCGCCTCGGCGCAGTTCGAAGGCGTCGCCGACTTCAAGATCACGACGAACACCGGCCAGAGCCAGTCGGTCAACGGCACCGGCAAGATGTACGTGGCCCGCAAAGCCTACCGCTCGGAGTTCGAGATGCAGATGGGCGGCGCGGAGGGACGCAAGGACACGCGCAAGAGCGCGGCGCCGACCCGGATGAAGATGACGATGTTCTCGAAGCTCTCCGAGCCGGACAAGCTCTACATGCTGAACGACGAGAACAAGACGTACTCGATCTGGGACCTCTCGAAGAGCCGCGAGGAAGCGAAGAACGTCTCGAAGGAGACTTACACGGTCAAGAAGCTCGGGAGAGACATGGTTGCCGGGCTCTCATGCCAGAGCGCACTCCTGACCTCGTCCAAGGGCGACGAGATCGAAGCCTGCGTCTCCCGAGAGTTCGCAGTCTCGAGCGACTGGATCGCCGCGATGAACCGAAACGACGCGGGCTCGGGCTCCTGGATCCACGCGCTCAAGAACGCCGGGGTCGAGGGTTTCCCCGTCCGCTGGTCCACGCGCAGCAAGGGCAGCAAGAACACGACCATGACGATGGAGCTGACTCGGGTGGAGAAGAAATCCCTCCCGGCCTCGCTCTTCGAGGTCCCCGCCGGCTACAAGCAGACCGACATGGCCATGGGCGGCCTGACGCCGGAGCAGCAGAAGTCGATCGACGACGCGCTGAAGAACCTGACGCCCGAGCAGCGCAAGGCCTACGAAGACGCGATGAAGCCGTACGCCCAGCCCACGCCGAAGCCGTAGGGCCCACTACCAGATCGTCTTGAGTCCGTTCCAACCGCGCAGGCGGGCGTCCTTGCTGACGACGGGGGCACGATTCTCGAGGGCCGCGGCGGCGATCATCCGATCCGCCGGATCGCCCGGGAAGCCCTCCGGCAGCCGGGAAGAGGCGACGGCAATCTCGGGCGTCAAGGGGAGCGTCACGACGCGCGGCAGCGCGAGCGCCTGGCGCAGCCAGACGAGGATGTCGCGATCGAGCTCGAGGCGACCCTTCGCGACGAGCATCGCGATTTCCCAGCAGCTGATCGCCGCCACACCGAGGCTTTCTGCCTGGGCGATCGCCTCGCGCGCGCGCATCGACAGTCGCCGGGGCTCCGCCGCCCACCAGATCCATGCGTGCGTGTCGAGGACGATCACTCCGCGGCGTTCCACGGCTCGCCGACGGGCGAGATCAGATCGCCCTCGCGTACGACGCTCCCTGAGAGGCCGGGCGGCGGCTCCACAGGCACGACCCGTGCGACGGGCTTGCCGCGTTTGGTAACGATGAGCTCAGTCCCGCTCTCGGCCACTTCGTCGAGCAACGCCAGGCACCGGGCCTTGAAATCCCCGGCCGCCACCGTATTCGTCTGTCTGACCATAGTCATATGATTATAGTCATATATCGTGGCTGCTAACATCCCTCCGCCATGCGGCTGCGCCGGTTCCGCGTCCCGATCGCCTCTCTTCTCATTGTTGTCGCGACTTGCGCCCTGGCCGCGTGCCGCCGCGACGCGCGCACTCCGCTCGTCCTCTATTCGCCGCACGGGCGGGATCTGCTCCGACTGATCGAACGCGAGTTCGAGCGCGCGCACCCGGAGGTCGACGTGCGCTGGCTCGACATGGGCTCGCAGGAGGTGTACGACCGCCTGCGGTCGGAGAAGGCGAACCCGCAGGCCGACGTCTGGTACGGCGGGCCCGACACGATCTTTTCGCGCGGCGCGCGGGAAGGGCTCCTGGCTCCGTACCGCCCGTCCTGGGCCGACGCGGTCGCGCCCGAAAGCCGGCACGCGGGCGACCTCTACTTCGGCCTCTACCGCACGCCGGCGATGCCCGTCTACAACTCCGCCGCGATCCCGGCCGGCGAAGCCCCGAAGGAATGGGACGACCTGCTCGACCCGAAGTGGAAGGGGAAGATCCTGATCCGCGATCCGCTCGCCTCCGGAACGATGCGCGCGGTCTGGGGCTACATCCTCGCTAGGTCCGTGCGCGAGACGGGCTCGCCCGAGCGCGGCTTCCGGTGGCTCGCGAGGCTCGACGCGCAAACCAAGGAGTACGTCTTCAACCCCATCCTCTTGTACGAGAAGATCGTGCGTCAGGAAGGGCTCCTCACCATCTGGGACCTCCCAGACACGCTGCTCGAGCGGCAGCGCGGCTCGCCGCTCCAGTACGTCTTCCCGAAGAGCGGCACGCCGGTCATCGACGACGCGGTGGGCCTGGTGGCGGGAAGCCGGCACGCCGACATGGCGAAGCGGCTCATCGACTTTCTCGGTGAGAAGCCCGTCCTTGTGCTGGCGGCGGACAAGACTTTCCGCCTGCCGGCGCGAGCCGACCTCGGCGACGCCCTGCCCGCCTGGGCGCGCGAGATCGAGCGCGAGCTGGTTCCCGCCCGGGTCGACTGGGCCCTCGTCGAGAAAGAGGGCAACGAGTGGATGGCGATCTGGGACCGGACGATCCGGGGCAAAGGGGCCGCGCTCGCGCGCTGACGGCAACCGTCTCCCGCCGGCCGTTTGAGATAAGTTCTGCGGGCCGATGCCCGATTTTCTCCGCCTCGAGTCGCTCGAGAAGCGCTTCGGGGACTTCGCCGCGACGCGCGGCGTCTCGCTCGCGGCTGAGAAGGGCGAGATCGTTGCCCTGCTCGGGCCTTCGGGCAGCGGCAAGACGACCGTCCTGCGGCTGACGGCGGGCTTCGAGAGGCCGGACGCGGGAAGGATCCTCGTCGAAGGCGAAGACGTGACCTCCGCCGCTCCCGAGCGCCGGAACTTCGGCATGGTCTTTCAGCACTACGCGTTGTTTCCGCACATGACGGTCGGGGAGAACGTCGCCTTCGGGCTCTCGAGCCGCCGGGCGGACCGGCGCGAGATCGCCGCTCGCGTGGCGGAGGTCCTGGCGCTGACGGGCCTCGCGGGCTTCGAGGGCCGCCGCGTGACCGCCCTGTCCGGCGGCCAGCAGCAGCGGGTCGCGCTCGCCCGCGCGCTGGCCCCGTCCCCTCGCGTCCTGCTGCTCGACGAGCCGCTCTCGAACCTGGATCCGTCTCTGCGCGAGAAGACGCGCCGCGAGTTGAAGCGCGCGATCCGGAAGGTCGGAATCACGACCCTCTTTGTCACCCACGAGCAGGACGAGGCATTCGCGCTCGGCGACCGCGTCGCGGTCCTGAATGCGGGGCGCCTCGAGCAGGTCGGGACCGCCGAGGAGCTCTTCGAGCAGCCGGCGACGCGTTTCGTGGCAACCTTCATCGGACGGTCGAGCGTGATCCCGGTCTGGTGGGAGATGGGCGCGCGCGTGCCGCGAGGCCCCGTGTGGCCGGCCGTGCCGGGGGCGCCGCTGCCGGAAGGAGCCGACGCGGATCTCGTCGTGCGCCCGGAGGCGCTGACCTTCTCGGCGCGCGCCGTGCCGGAAGCGCTCGAAGGCACGGTCACGGAGCGCCGCTACGCCGGCAGAGTCGCGTACTTTCTGGTCGCGACGGAGGCCGCGGGCGAGGTCGAGGTTCAGGCTCCCCCGAACGCCGCGCGCGAGGGCGAGCGCGTCCTCGTGGTCCCGGTACCGGGCAGCCCGGTCCCGCGGGTCTTCCCGAGGGAGACGTGACCGCCTCCGCGCGCGCGCGCCGCTCCCCGGCGGCCGCGCTCCTTCTGCTCCTTCTCTTCTGGCTCGTGGGGTATCCGCTCCTCCTCACGCTCGCGGAGGCCCTCGGAGCGCCGCGGTGGACGCTCGAGCACTTCGCCGCGTTCGCGCGGAGACCCGCCGAGTGGCAGGCGCTGTGGGCGAGCCTCTGGATCTCGCTCGCGACTGTGGCGCTCGCGGCCGCGATCGGCGTGCCGCTGGCCTTCCTCTTCGAGCGCGCGGAGTTCCCCGGCCGGCGCGTGCTCGGCACGCTCGTCGCGCTCCCCGTGGCGTTGCCTCCCCTGATCGGGGTCCTGGCGTTTCTCTTCCTCTACGGCGAGAGCGGCTTCGCGTCGCGGGCCGTGCAGGCGCTGTTCCGCCTCCAGCAGCCGCCCTGGCGGCTCTCGGGGCCCACGGCGATCCTCCTCGTGCACGCCTACTCGATGTACGTCTACTTCTATCTCTTCACCCGCGCGGGCCTGGCCCGTCTCGACGGCGCGTACCTGGAAGCCGCGGCGAGCCTCGGGGCCGGACGCGCCCGCACGGCCGCGAAAGTAGCGCTGCCGCTGCTCGCGCCGGCGCTCTCCGGGGCGGCCCTGCTGACGTTCATGACGTCGCTCTCTTCCTTCAGCGCGCCGTACGTTTTCGGCGGGAGCTTCCGCGTCATGACGACCCAGATCGTCGCTTCGAAGCTCAATGGCGACACGGGCCTGGCGATGGTCGAGACCGTGACGCTGGCCGCGATCGGGTTCATCGGGCTCTGGCTGCTGCGGCGCACGGAGCGCTCGCGAGAGGTCGCGGGCACGGTGCGCGGCGTGGCCCCGCGCCGGCGGCAGCTGTCCGGCGGACGCCTGGCCGTGGCGGCCGCCGGCTGGGCGCTCGCGGTCCTCCTCCTGCTCCCCCACGCCACGTTGATCCTGGTCTCTTTCGTTCCGCGCAACACGTGGACGATCGAGGCCCTTCCGCCGGTCCTCGACCTGCGCAACTACGCGGCTCTCCTCTCGGAGTCCGAGCGTCTGAGGCCGATCGTCAACTCGCTCTGGATGGCCTCCGCCGCGACGGCCGCCGCGATCGTGCTCGGATTCGCCGCGGCCTCGGTGGCCCTCCGCCGGCGCGGCCGGGCGGGCGCCGCGCTCGAGACGCTGGTAGCCGCGCCCTGGGCGCTGCCCGGAACGGTCTTCGCCGTCGCCCTCGCTACCGCGTTCAGCGTGCATGCGCCCTGGACCGGGCGGTTCGTGCTCGTGGGGACGGCGGCGATTCTGCCGCTCGGCTACCTCGTGCGGAGCCTGCCCCTGACGGGCCGGGCGGCGTTCGCGGGGCTGCGGCAGATGGATCCGGCGCTCGAGGAAGCGGCCGCCTCGCTCGGCGCCTCGCCCGCGCGCCGCTTCCGCCGCGTAACGCTCCCGCACGTGCGCCCGGCGCTCGCGGCCGGCGCGAGCCTCGCGTTTCTCGCGGCCCTCGGCGACTTCGTGGTCTCGATCGTCCTCTACACCTACGACACCCGGCCTATCTCGATCGAGATCCTTTCCTCGCTCCGCCTCCAGGAGATCGGCGTCGCGGCGGCCTATGGCGTGCTTCTGACGATCCTGTCGGCGGGGGCGTTCCTCGTCTGGGGAAGAGGGACGCAGGTCTAGCGCCCGCGGCTGGGGCTCACGTGCTAGGTGACGAGGCCCTGGTGCGTCAGGAGGTGGGTGTTAGGCGGCCGTTGCCGGCAGTGCCAATGAGCGGTCATATGTACGCGTGTACCTGATCCAGAGTTCGCCAGCGCCGAGAGTGATGACCCACCCCGTCCACAACGAAAGTGCGAACAGGTCCGGCGGCCGAAGCCCCACTGGCGTGAGCGCGATGTCGAATAAGCCTTTTCCGGCGCTCATTGGCTGCTGGTAAAGGTCCCGCGTATCCTACGCCTCGCGAGCGATTCGGCTGACTCGTCGCGTCAGCGGTCCACCACCCGGGGCGCCGGATGCGGGGGCACGCGCTGGATTGCGACGTACGCGAAGGCGCCGGGACGCGTCGCCGCCGGGGCTCCAGGGTTGGACACGACGATGTCGACGATTCCCGGAGTGTGCGTCGGCGCGAGGGCCGTGAGCGTGGTTGGGTTGAGAACGGTGACCACGGCCGGCGTCGATCCGAAGAACACCTGGGTGTCGCCGGTGAAGTTGGTTCCCGTGATCGTCACGATCGTCTGGCCTCGCGCGAGCGATGAGGTAGGAGAGATCGTGTCGATCGTCGGGGTCGGCGGGAGGCTCGCCCGCACTTTGAAGAGCGCCCCCGTCTCCGTTCCGACGTAGAGCTCGCCGTCGACGTCTTCGCCGAAGGTCGTCAGGTTCGGTGCCGTGATCGGCATGAGCTCGGCGGTCCACGCCGCGCCCTGGCGCGTCCCGGCCCAGATCCGCCCCGAGCAGAAGTCGCCGTAGACGTATCGGCCGTAGAGGTCGGGGATGTAAGCTCCGCGGTACAAATAACCGCCCGTGACCGAGCACTCACCGCTGCCGTGGGAGTACTCCAGGATCGGCAGCGTGTACGCGGGATCGCCGCAGGGCGGTGTCCCCGCCGGGCATGCTGTTGTGCCGCCGTCGCCGCAGAGCGTCCCCTCCATGGCCTTCCAGCCGTAGTTCTCTCCTCCGGGGCTGTCCGCCGGCTGGAAATCGATCTCCTCGCGCTGTCCCTGGCCCACGTCTCCGATGAGCAGGTCTCCGGTCACCCGGTCGAAGGAGAAGCGCCAGGGATTGCGCAGGCCCTTCGCCCAGGCTTCCGGAGGACCGCCGGTCGACAAGAAGGGATTGTCTGGGGGGATGCCGTAGAAAGGCGCCGTGTCGACGTTCTGGTCGACGTCGATGCGCAACATCTTTCCGAGGAGGGTCGAATTCGACTGGGCGTTGCACGACGGGTCGTTGGAGCTTCCGCCGTCGCCCATGCCGACGTAGAGAAAACCGTCAAGCCCGAACTGGAGCTGGCCGCCGTTGTGATTCGGGAAGGGCTGGTCGATGTTCAGGAGAACGGCCGCGCTGAACGGATCCGCCACGTTCGGGTCCGCAGTCACGTGATACCGGGCCACGACCGTATCGCCGTTCAGGTCGGTGTAGTTGATGAAGAAGAACCCGTTGTGCGGATAGAGGGGGTGGAACGCCGTCGAGAGCAGTCCCTGTTCGCCGCAGCAGATGATGAGCGACGAGACGTCGAGAAACGGAGTCGGGAGCACCTGCGTGCCGTCCCAGACGAGGATCCGGCCGCGCTGGAGCGTGAGGAAGAGGCGGCCGTCGTCGGCGTGGGCGATCCCCGTGATGCTCGTGAGACTGTCGGCCAGCGGCTCGAGCTCTACGGCCGGAGCCAGGGCGCGGTTCTCGGGCCGCGCGGCGGACGCGGAAGCGCCGCGGCTCGCCCGGGAGACGAGGGCGAACGCCGCCACCAGGAGAACCAACCCCGAAAAGGACGCCAGCTTCCGCATCGCTCTCCGATGATACGGCATCGAGAGGCGGATGGATCGCCTTGTCCGTCTCCGGCCGGCCGCGTTATCGGAGCGGGAGCTTCAGGATGACCGCGTCCCGCACCTCGTTGGCCGGAATCGGCATTTTCTCGTCCAGAAACTTCTGCCCCTGACACAGGTTTACGCGAGGACCGCGTAGGCGCGGACGGGAAAGCTGCCGACGCCGTGAAACGGAGCCGGCGCGCAGTGGAACCGGAAGCCGGACTCGGGCAGCTCCTTCAGGTTGCAGAGGTGCTCGACGATCGGGATCCCGGCCGCGAGCAGCAGCGTGTGGGCCGGGCGAACGCCGTCGCCGACATCGTCGATGTTGAGCGAGTCGATGCCGACGAGTGCAGGTCCGGCAGAAGAGAGATACTCCGCCGCGGCGCGTGTCAGATGCGGATGACCCTCGAAGTAGCGGGGCGTGCCCCAGTGCGCGTCCCATCCGGTGCGGATGAGAACGGCCTTCCCGGAAAGATCGCGGCCGGAAAACGCGGACTCGTCGACCGCGCGTCCTTTTTCGCCGGCCTCCACGACGAGCCCCGGCAGGTCCGCCAGGCGCTCGAGGGGCAGCGAGCCGATGTCCTGGCCTTGCGCGAACCGGTGGAAGGGCGCATCGACGTACGTGCCCGTGTTGACGACCATGCGCACGCGCGCGATCTGGAACATCGTCCCCTCCGCGTAGTGCCCGCGCGAGGCCTCGCGGCCCAGAAAGTCGGAGACCACGGGGCCGGGCAGCCCCGGGTAGGTGATCATGCCCGGGGAAATCGCGTGCGAGAGGTCCACCAGGCGGCCCATAGAGGGCGATTATCTACTTCGCGTACGCGTCCGCGCCGAGAAAGTGGAGGGAGACGTACTCCTCATCGCCTTCGACCCAGCTGTCGTGGCCGGGGCGCACCGAAAAGAGATCACCGGGCGAAAGCACCACGCTCGTGCCGTCGTTCATCGCCACCCGGGCCCGCCCCTCGAGCACCAGGCCGACGTGCTCGACCTCGCAGGCCGGCGTTCCCGCCGTGGGCGCGACGTGCTCCGACCATTTCCAGCCGGGCTGGTAGGTGGCGCGGCCGACCGTGACGCCGCCGATCGTCACGAGCTCGAAACGGCCCTTCGGAAACTCGCGGAGCTCGTCGGGTTTCTCGAAGCGTTTGAGGACGACGGACGGAACGTTCATTGGCGCGCCTC
>JBBDKM010000021.1:28584-43122 GCA_040879385.1 Thermoanaerobaculia bacterium
GGTGGATCGCGACCTTCGCCGCGCGCTGGTCGAGCGGCACGACCGCCGAGCCCGCCGGATACGCGATCTTCTCGCGCACGACGCGGCACGCGCCGAGGGCCGCGTCGGACTTCGGCGTCCCCTCGCCCGGAGAGAAGAGGACCTGGCGCCCCTCGAACGGCCGCGGATTCCAGCGGGGCTCGTCGCAGCGGTACGTCTCCACCTCCCCTTCCCAGGGACGGGACGTTTTGAACATGCGGATGCCCTGCGCCGCGAGCACGTCGATCACCTCGGTCCACTGGGTCGGGACGATATACGCCGCCGGCGGGACGACGGAGACCGCGGCCACGAAGCCCGTCTCCCTGGGGATCGTGACCTCGGTCGGATCCGCGGTGTACGAGAGGCGCCGCCCGCCGGACACCTCGGAGAGGGACGTCTGGGACCGGAACCCTTTGTAGACGAAGGGCTCCGTGGGAAGAGCTCGCCGCGCGAGGCCGGGCGGCGGTCGAGGCGGGTCTCAGGCATGCAGGGTCTCCGCCGCCTTCGTGCAGCCGAGATCCGGCTCCTCGGGCGCGACCTGCTCGAGCTCTTCCCCGCCGTAGCGGATGATCAGCGCGACGGCACCCACGATCACGATCGCCGCGAGGGCCACGCGGGGAGTCAGCGGTTCGCCCGCGAGCGCCCAGCCGAGGAAGACCGCGACGATGGGATTGACGTACGCATACGTCGAGACCCGCGAGGCGCTCGCCACGCGCAGCAGCCAGAGGTACGCCGAGAAGCCGACGATCGAGCCGAAGATGAAGAGGTACACCGTCGCAAGGACGGACCGGGTCGACACGGCTGCCGGGTCGAACCGCGACAGCTCCCCCGCCGCGAGGCCGAGCGCCGCGAGCATCGCACCGCCGCAGAGAAGGGTCGTCGCGGCGGCCATGACAGGCGAAGCGGGCAGCCGCGATCCGCGGGAGAAGAGGGATCCGCCGGCCCACGCGAAAGTGCCCAGGACGAGGACCGCCGAGGCACCGATGTGGAACCGCTCGCTCCCGAGGATCGAGCCGGGGCCCACGAGGATCGCGAGGCCCGCCAGACCCAGGGCGAGGCCGGCGAAGACGAGTCCCCGAGGCATCCGGCGGCGGCGCATGGCTTCCATCAACACGAACGACATGGGTTCGGTTGCAACGACGAGGGCCGCCACGCCCGAGGGAATGAAGTGCTCCGCCCAGATGAGGGCTCCCGTCCCGCCGAGAAAGAGCAGCCCACCGGTGATCGCCGAGCCTCCCCACTCGCGGCGCGTGGGCGCGGCCGTTCCGCGCAGGCGTGCCCAGGCGTACATCACGGCGCCGGCGAGAGCGAAGCGCACGCCCTGCGTCAGAAACGGCGGCAGCGTCTCGATCGCGAAGCGGATGCCGAGGTACGTCGATCCCCATAGGACGTACACGGCCGCGAAGGCCATGATGACCTTGCCGAGCGGGGGCTTCACCGGGCGCGAATCAGACACGGACGGTCTCCGGCACCGCGTCCGCCGGCGCCGCGATCGGCAGCTCCGAGGACTCCTTGACGGTATTGAGCACGATCGTCGTCCGGGTGGACTTGATGGATTCGATGCGGCCGAGCCGCTCGCGCAGGAGGCGGTGGAGCGCGTCCGTGTCGGCGGCCCGGGCCTTCACGAGGAAACAGTCCTCGCCCGCGACGTGATGGACCTCGAGCACCTCGGGAATCGCGGCGACGAGCCGGGCCGTCTCGTCCTCGCCCGGTTTCTCGTCGGCGCGCACGAAGATGTAGGCGAGCAGCGGCAGGCCCACCAGCTTCGGGTTCACGCGCGCGACGTAGCCTTGGAGGACCCCTCGCTCCTCGAGCTTGCGCACCCGCTCGAAGACGGCCGAGGCCGCCAGCCCCACCTGCCGCGCGATTTCCGCGTTGGAGGTCCTGGCGTTTTCCTGCAATATCTTCAGTATTTCTGTGTCTATTCCGTCGATCATTCTGGAATCCTACTCTACGTACGATGATTCGTCTATGAAGGTTTTAGGTCAACGGTGGAAAAGCGCGTAACGTCGGACCCCGTTCGGACGGCTAAGTGCCCAAGGAGGCCCGATGCTCGCTTTACTCGCTTTCCGTCTGTTCCTGCCGTCGGGCGGCTTCCCGGCCATGGAGACCGCGATTCGGGCCGGGGACTTCAAGAAGATCACGAGCGTCGTCGTGGCTCGCAACGGCGCGGTCGTCTACGAAGCGTACTTCGGCGGCGCCGAGGCGGCGACGCTCCACAACACGCGCTCGGCCACGAAGACCGTGGCCGGCATGCTCGTCGGTATCGCGATCGACAAAGGGCTCCTCCCGGGAATCCAAGCGCCCATCCTTCCCTTCTTCCCGGACCGGCAGCCGCTGCAGAACCCGGACCCGCGTAAGGCGAAGATCACGGTCGAAGACTTCCTCACGATGAGCTCGCTCCTCGAGTGCGACGACGGGAACGAGTTCTCCCGCGGCAACGAAGAGCGCATGTACCTGATCGAGGACTGGGTGAAGTTCACGCTCGATCTGCCGATCAAGGGATTCGCCCCGTGGGCGCCGAAACCCAAGGACTCGCCGTACGGCCGAAGCTTCAGCTACTGCACCGCCGGCGTCTCGACGCTCGGCGCCGTGCTCGAGCGCGCGGCGAAGAAGGCCGTGCCCGAATTTGCCCGAGAGAATCTCTTCGCTCCGCTCGGCATCGAGAAAGCCGAGTGGCCATTCTCGCCTCTCGGCATGGCGCAGACGGGCGGAGGACTGGGCCTCTCGAGCCGCGACCTTCTGAAGCTCGGTCAGCTCTACGCGGGCGGCGGAGCCTGGAACGGCAAGCGCATCGTCTCGGAGGCCTGGGTCAAGGAGTCGGTGCGCCCGCACGTCCGCATCGACGAGGAAACCGAGTACGGGTTCCTCTGGTGGCTCCGGAGCTACCACGCCGGCGGCAAGGCCTACGCCGGCTGGCTGATGAGCGGCAACGGCGGCAACAAGGTCGCGGTGTTCCCGGAGCTCAGCGTCGTCGCCGTCATCACGACCACCAATTTCCGCGAGCGCGACGCGCATGGCATCACCGACAAGCTCCTCGCCGAGCACATCCTCCCGGCCGTCCTGAAAGGCGGGAGCTAGGTGTCGTTTCTCAAGAGGTTGTTCACCCCTGTTGCCGTGCTGTAGGTAGAGAGTGGGCGGAAAACCGCACTTTCGATGGCTTCATCCAAGGATTCCCGCACCTATGAGAGGTTCTCGATCCAACGAGTGGGGCCTGGCCCAGAGGGCAGATCCGGCGGAGTGAACAACGTGTTGAGAAATCACAGCTAGGTCGCGAAGTAACGCGCCTGCGGGTGGTGGAGGACGAGCGCCGAGACGGACGCCTCGGGATCCATCATGTAGCCTTCGGTGAGCTCGACTCCGATCTTGCGGCCGTCAAGCAGACGGAAGAGCGTGACCTGGTCGGCGAGCTCGGGGCAGGCGGGATAACCGAAGCTGTAGCGCTTGCCCCGGTAGCGCCCCTGGAAGCGGTCGCGCATCGTCGTTTCGGCCGGATCCTGGAAGCCCCACTGCTCGCGCAGCCTCCGGTGGAGCCATTCGGCGGCCGCCTCCGCCGTCTCGACGGCCAGCGCCTGGAGGGCGTGGCACAGCAGGTACTCGCCCGCGGCCTTCAGATCCTCGGCGCGCTGCCGCACGCCTTCGCCGGCCGTCGTGAGGAAGAGCCCGACCGAGTCGCGCGGGGGGCCCGGCGCGTTCGGGTGGACGAAATCCGAGAGGCACAGTCGCTCGCCCGCCACCTGCCGGGGGAACGTGAAGCACGCCTCGCCGCCCCCGGGGACGGCCAGGTGGAGGGTGTTTCCGTCGGAGGATGCCGGAAAGTACCGGTACATTGCGCGCGCCGTGAGCCACCCGGCCGCTTGCACCTTCGCGATCACGCGCTCGAGCTCGGCGAGTTTCGGGTCGCCCGCCTCCTTGAGCTTCCAATAGCTGCCCCGCAGCCCGAGGTGCTTGGCGTACAGCATGTGGGGGTTCAGATACGGCCAGACCTCCGCCAGATCGAGCTCGCCGAGGACGTGCTCCTCGGCGTCCGGCGCCGGCAGGGCCTCGGCGATCGAGACCTCGGTGCTGCGCACGGCCGGCGCGGCGAGTGGCATCTCCACCTCCGGCCGCGCCGCCGCGGCGATCGCCGCCCGGCGCTTCTGCGCCTCCGCGAGCAGCCCCGCGCGGGCGTCCTCTCCCGAGAGGATCCGGTCGGCGAGTGCCAGGCCGCGCATCGCGTCCTCGGCGTAGACCGCGAGCCCGCCGTACGCCGGCGCGATGCGGTGGTCGGTGAACTTCTGCGAAAGCGCGGCGCCGCCGACCAGCATCGGAGCCTCCACACCCGCCGCGGTCAGGTCCTGCGCCGTCGTGACCATCTGCTGCGCGCTCTTGACGAGGAGCCCCGACAGGCCGATCAGGTCGGGCCGGTGCTCGTGGTACGCCTCGACGAGCTTCTCGGGCGGCACCTTGATGCCGAGGTTGATCACCTCGTAGCCGTTGTTCGAGAGGATGATCTCGACGAGGTTCTTGCCGATGTCGTGGACGTCGCCCTTGACCGTCGCGAGAATGACCTTGCCCTTGCGCGAGCCCGTCGTCTTTTCCATGAACTTCTCGAGGTGGGAGACGGCGGCCTTCATCGCCTCGGCCGACTGCAGGACCTCGGCCACGATCAGCTCGTTGGCGTTGAAGAGCCGGCCGACCTCGCGCATGCCGTCCATGAGCGGCCCGTTGATGATGTCGAGCGGCGCCGTCCCCGAAAGGCGCACGGCCTCGAGGTCGTCGACGAGCCCCTCCTTCGAGCCTTCGAGGATGTAGCGCGGCAGCCGTTCAAGCGGGGTGCCGGCGCGCTCGCGCGGGGCCTTCGGAGCGGCGCCCTTGGCCTTGAAGAAGCTCGCGAACGCCGCCACCGGGTCCGCGCCCCGGTTGTAAAGGAGGTCCTCCGCGAGTCGCTTTTCCTCCTCCGGGATCGACGGGTACCGGACGATCTTCTCGGAGTTCACGATCGCCAGATCCAGCCCCGCCTTCGTCGCGTGGTAGAGGAAGACCGAGTTGAGGACCTCGCGCCCGGCCTCGGGCAGCCCGAAGGAGACGTTCGAGATGCCGAGGATCGTCTTCGACTCCGGGAAGGCCGCCTTGATGAGGCGGATCCCCTCGATCGTCTCGACCGCGCTGCCGACGTACTTGGCGTCTCCCGTGCCGCACGGGAAGACGAGCGGATCGAAGAGGATGTCCTCGGCCGGAATCTCGTACTTCTCGGTCAGGAGCGTGTAGCTCCTCCGCGCGACCTCGAGCTTGCGGTCGCGCGTGACGGCCATGCCGTGCTCCGGGTCCTCGTCGATCGTGCCGACGACGAGGGCGGCGCCGTACCGCTGCGCCAGCGGCACGACCGCGCGGAAACGCTCCTCGCCGTCTTCCAGGTTGATCGAGTTCAGGATCGCCTTGCCCTGGCTCCACTTCAACCCCAGCTCCAGCACTTTGGCGTCGGTCGAGTCGAGCATCAGCGGGACCTTGACCATCTTCGTCGCCCGCTCGAGGAAAGCGTTGGCGTCGGCGACCTCGTCCCGGTCCGGGTCCTGCAGGCAGACGTCGATGACCTGCGCGCCGTTCTTGACCTGCGCGCGGGCGATCTCGGCGGCCGTCTCGAACTGCCCTTCGGCGACGAGCCGCTTGAACTTCCGGCTCCCGAGCACGTTGGTCCGCTCGCCCACGAGGACCGGCCGGTTGTCGACGTCCACCTCGAGGACCTCGATCCCCGAGACGAGGGTTTTGCTGTGAATCGGGACGCGCCGGGGCTTGCGCCCCTCCGCCGCCGCGGAGAGCGCCCGGATGTGCGCGGGTGTCGTGCCGCAGCATCCGCCCACGATGTTGACCCAGCCTTCCTCCATGAAGCGGGAGAGATCGCGCGCGAGCTTCTCCGGCGTCTCCGGATACTTTCCGTCCGAATCCGGCAGGCCCGCGTTCGGATAGCAAGAGGTCAGTGTTTTCGCCAGGGCCGAGAGGCTGCGGAGGTGGTCCGTCATGAATTCCGGGCCCGTCGCGCAGTTCAAGCCCACCGAGAGAAGCGGCGCGTGCATCACCGACGCGTAGAGAGCTTCGACCCCCTGTCCCGCAAGCATCGTGCCCATGGGCTCGATCGTCACCGAGACCATGACGGGCATGCGCCAGCCGACCTCGGCGAAGGCTTGCTCGAGGCCGATGAGCCCGGCCTTCAGGTTGCGGGTGTCCTGCGTCGTCTCGAGGAGCAGGACGTCGGCGCCGCCGGAGAGTAGCCCGACCGCCTGGATCCTGTAGTGCACGATCATCTCGTCGAAGGTCACGCCGCCGGTGACCGTCATCGCCTTGGTCGTCGGCCCCATCGAGCCCGCGACGAAGCGCAGACGCCCGGGAGTCGACGCCTGCGCCGCCGCCTCCCGCGCGAGCTCCGCCGCGCGGCGGTTGATCTCGACCGCCCGGTCGGCCAGACCGTACTCGGCCAGCACCAAAGGGGTCCCGCCGAAGGTGTTCGTCTCGACCATGTCCGCGCCCGCGGCGAGGTACTCCGCGTGCATCCGACTCACGAGATCGGGCCGCGTGAGGACGAGGTTCTCGTTGCAGCCCTCGAGATCCGCGCCCCCGAAGTCCTCGGCCGTCAGGTCCTGGTCCTGCATCCAGGTCCCCGTGGCCCCGTCGAGGACGAGGATCCGCTCGGCGAGGAGCTCCTGGAGCGCCTCGCCGCGTTCGCGCTGGGTCGGGCCGGTGGGGCGGCTTGCGGACATGGGACGCCGGATTATGAGGGATTCGAAGATAGACTTCTCCCCTTCCAGGAGGTGGTCCCATGCCCAAGTACGTCATCGAGCGGGACATTCCCGGCATCGGGAAGCTCTCGCCGCAGGAGATCCAGGCGATCTCCCGAAAGTCCAACGCCGTCGTCGCCGAGGTCGGCCGAAAGCTCCAGTGGCTCGAAAGCTACGTCACCGACGACAAACTCTACTGCGTCTACATCGCCCCGGATGAGCAGGCGATCCGCGACCATGCCTCGCACGGCGGGTTCCCGGCCAACCGCATCTCGGCGGTCCGTCGCATGATGGACCCCACGACCGCGGAGGAGCCTTCCCCGGCTGACCCGAAAGAGCGGTAGATTTCCCGGTGCACGACGAGGTCTCATGCGCGACGCGCGGACGGCTCGGTTCCTTCCCCTTCCCCTCGCCCCCTCCCCATCGACGTGCCCTGCCCCGGCAGGTTCGCCAATTGGATCGAGCAGCTCGCCGACGAGATGATCACCAGCGGCTGTGGAGGCGACAACGAATGCCCCGGCAACCCCAACACGCGCGGACAGATGGCGGTGTTCAGCGTACGGACCTTCAATCTTCAGTGAGGGTGAAGCGGAAGTTACGGCGGGGCAGCCAAGCACCATCGGATAGTGCCGCTGGCCTGCGGCCAGCGTCGCCTACTGCCGGGGGTCTGCCGTTGGTGGGCGGCTCATAGTACGGACGTTTAGCCTGCAATAGTCCGGGAGGCAGGATCCGCGAATCGGGAGGAGCCGCGGCTATACTCGATGGGTGCCGTCCCTGCCGGGAGAAGAGCTCGTCGAAAAGGGAATCGAGGACCTCGCCAGCGGCAAGGAAACCCTGGAGGCATTGCTCGTCTCGATCGGCGCGCCTCGGCTGTCGCGAGCCGGACTGACGGTCCGGAACCCGATCCCGTCGCCGGAGCACCGGCTCTATGAGCTTCTGGCGCGGAGCAATTCGGACTCCGCCCACTCCCGGTACAACGCCCTGATCCGGCGTCTCGTGAGCTTCGAGCGAGCGGCGGAATGCGGCGCCTCGTAGACGCGGCCCGGCTCGAAGACTTCCTCACGGCCTTAGCGAGGGAGAGTCGCGCCGACGTCCGCATCTATCTGACGGGGGGCGCGTCGGCCGTGCTCCAGGGCTGGCGTCCGTCCACCGTGGACATCGACTTGAAGATCGTGCCCGACAGCGACGCCATTCTGCGGGCAATCCCCCGGCTCAAGGAGTCGCTCGAGATCAACGTCGAGCTCGCGGCGCCGGATGAGTTCATCCCGGAGCTTCCCGGCTGGCAGGAGCGAAGCCCTTTGATTCGGCGCGAAGGCCGCATCTCCTTTCACCATTACGATTTCTCCGCGCAGGCGCTCGCCAAGCTCGAGCGGGGACACGACCGGGACCTTCGGGACGCCGGAGAGATGGCGCGACGCGGACTGATCGACCCCGCAGCCCTGCTCCGGTACTTCGACCAGATCTCGCCAAACATGTACCGCTATCCGGCGATCGACCCCGCTTCCTTCCGTCGCGCGGTCGAGGACTTCGTCCGCGGGCACTCGAAGCTCTGAGAGTCCGCTGATATCCTTTCGCCCCCGGTCCACGAAAGGAGTTTCCATGCGGCGGTTCATCCTGTCGGTGCTGTGTCTGCTCCCCGGAGTCCTCTTCGCCGTTCCCGAGAAGGCGCCCGCACCGCCCGCGTCCCCCGCCGCGCGTCTCGACGAGCCGCGGTTGAAGGCCCTGAAGGCTCGCGCGATCGGGCCGGCGGTCATGGGCGGGCGCGTCTCCGAGATCGCGTTGGACCTCGAAAACCCCTACGTCTTCTACGTCGGGTTCGCCACCGGCGGCGTCGCGAAGTCTTCGAACAACGGCGGCACCTTTTCGGGGATCTTCGAGAAGGAGCCGGTCGCATCGATCGGCGCCGTCGCCGTGGCGCCCTCGGATCCGAAGACGATCTGGGTCGGTACCGGCGAGGGCAACGACCGCAACAGCTCGGCCTGGGGCGACGGCGTCTATCTCTCGAAAGACGGCGGCGACACCTGGGAGAACGTCGGACTGAAGAGCTCGCGGTCGATCGCGCGCATCGTCGTGCACCCGACCGATCCGAACGTCGCCTGGGTCGCGGCGCTCGGCAACCTCTGGGCGCGGGGCGGGGAGCGCGGCCTCTACCTCACGCGCGACGGCGGCAAGACCTGGCGCGCCGCGCTGCAGGCCGCGGCGCCCTATGCGGACCGGATGGGCTGCGGAGACGTCGCCCTGGATCCCTCCAGCCCCGACACGGTCTACGCGGCGCTCTACGCCCGGGAGCGTCAGCCCTGGTCCTTCGCCTCGGGATCCGACGCGACCGACGGGAAAGACCTCGGCGGCCTCTTCAAGTCTACCGACGGCGGCGCGACCTGGACGAAGCTCGCGAAGGGCCTCCCCGGCTCGTCCGGCCGGATCGGCCTCTCGGTCCACCGCAAGAACCCGAAGATCGTCTACGCCATCGTCCAGTCGAGCGAGGGTGGAACGAGCGGGATCGACGACGTCGCGAGCAAGAGCGGCGGGGTCTTCCGCTCCGATGACGGCGGGGAGAGCTGGAGCCGCCGCAGCAACCTGAACCCGCGGCCCTTCTACTTCTCGCAGATCCGCGTGGACCCCGAGAACCCCGAGCGGGTCTACGTCCTCGGCTTCGCGCTCCACGTCTCGGAGGACGGCGGCAAAACGTTCCGGGAGGACCGCTTCGGGAAGGTCCACCCGGACCTCCATGCGCTGGCGATCGATCCCCGGAGCCCCGAGCGGCTGCTCCTCGGCACCGACGGGGGCGTCTACCAGAGCTTCGACGGGGCCAAAAGCTGGGAGCACCTGAATCGCTTTGCCGCCGGCGAGTTCTATCGGATCAACCTCGACGACGCCGTTCCCTACCGGATCTGCGGCGGGCTGCAGGACAACCTGAATTGGGTCGGCCCGAGCCAGACGCGCACCAAGGAAGGCATCCTCAACACCGACTGGACCAATATCGAGGGAGGGGACGGGTTCTCGTGCGTCTTCGATCCGGACGACCCGGAGGTCATCTATACCGAGTCGCAGGAAGGCGATGTCCACCGCTTCGACCTGCGCAGCGGAGCCGTCAAGAAGCTCCGGCCGTCGCCGACCGAGGGCCAACCCGGCTACCGGTTCCACTGGAACTCGCCACTGATCGGCAGCCGCCACGAGAAGGGCGCGATGTATCTCGCCGGCAACCGCGTCTTCAAGCTGACGTCTCGAGGCGAGGCGTGGAAAGTGATCAGTCCCGACCTCTCGACCCAGGACCCGAAGAAGACGACGACCGTCGGGAGCGGCGCCGAGAACTACGGCGTCGTCTACACGCTGGCCGAGTCCCCGCTCCAGAAAGGGCTCCTCTGGGCGGGCACCGACGACGGCAAGGTCTGGGTCACGAGCGACGAGGGCGCGAACTGGACCGACCTCAGCGCGAACCTGCCGTCCGCCGCGCGCGGGCTGTGGATGGGACGCATCGAAGCCTCCTGGCACGATCCGAAGGCGGCCTACCTCGCGGTCGAGACGCACCGCTCGGGCAAGCACGCCGCGCTCGCCTACCGCACCGCCGATCTCGGCCGCACCTGGCAGTCGATCACGGGCGACCTTCCCGCCGACGGCCCGGTCAAGGTCGTCCGGCAGGATCGAAAGAACCCGAGCCTCCTCTTCGCCGGGACGGAGTTCGGCCTCTTCGCGACGCTCGACGGCGGCGCTTCCTGGCAGAAGCTCGGGGGTCTGCCGACGGTGGCCGTGGACGACATCGCCCTCCACCCCCGCGACCGCGACCTCGTCGCCGCGACCCACGGGCGCAGCCTCTACATCGTCGACGACATCACCGCGCTCCAGGAGCTGACGGCGGAGGTCCGTGCGAAGGAGGCGCACCTCTTTCCGCCGCGGCCGGCGCACGCGTTCAACCCGCTTCCCGGATTCGGGGACTGGAACGGCGTGGCGGTCTTTCGCGGCGAGAACCCGAAGTCCGGAGCGCTGCTGACCTGGTGGGTCAGGGACTTCACCGGCGACGAGGTCAAGATCGAGATCGTGAATGCGCTCGACCAGCCGGTCGCGAAGCTCTCGGCGCCGGCCACCCCCGGCCTCGGCCGGATCGTCTGGGACCTGAAGCCGTCCAAGGAGCTGCTGACCGAGTACGGCGGCGAGGGCGCCAAATTCGTCCGGCCGGGCGACTACAAAGTGACACTGACCCTGGGCAAGACGAAATCCGAGCAGACCCTCGCGGTCACGGCGGCGCCGGGGCTCGAGACGCGTTGAGCGCCTCGGGAGACAGCGCGGACGAGAGCACCTTGACCGCGGCCATCCGGCCCAGGGCGAGATCGCGAGCGAGAAACACCTCGCCCATTCCTCCGGCCCCGAGTCGCCTCTCGACGAGATAGTGAGAAAGGGTCCGGCCGAGCAAGCGTCCCTCGCGCCGTCGATTATCTCCTCGCGAGGGGGCATAGAATCGCCCCACTTCTCCATGACGCTCTCGGCCGGATCCCGACTCGGGCCTTACGAAATCCTCGCGCCGCTCGGCGCGGGCGGTATGGGCGAGGTTTACCGGGCGCGGGACGCAAAGCTCGGCCGCGAGATCGCGGTGAAGGTCCTCCCCTCCGCCACGGCTTCCGATCCCGATCGACGCCAGCGCTTCGAGCAGGAGGCCCGATCCGCTTCCGCGTTGAACCACCCGAACATCCTGACGGTCTACGACATCGGCGAGGCCGACGGGACCGTCTACATCGCCATGGAGCTGGTCGAGGGGAAGACCCTGCGCGAGCTCGTCGCCTCCTCAGAGCCACTGCCGACGAAGAGGCTCCTCGACCTCGCCGTCCAGATCGCCGACGGCCTGGCCAAGGCGCATTCGGCCGGCATCGTGCATCGGGACCTCAAACCCGAGAACGTCATGGTGTCGAAGGACGGGTTCGCAAAGATCCTCGACTTCGGCCTGGCGAAGCTGACGGAGCCCTCCTCGCAGATGCAGTCCGTCCTGCCCACGGCCATCGCGTCGCCGACCGAGCCGGGAACGGTCATGGGCACGGCGGGCTACATGTCGCCCGAGCAGGCGAGCGGCCAGGCGGTAGATTTTCGCTCCGACCAGTTTGCGCTGGGCTCGATCCTCTACGAGATGGCGGCGGGCAGGCGGGCGTTCGAGAGGAAGACCGGCGCCGAGACGCTCGTCGCGATCATCCGCGAGGAACCGGAACCGCTGCAGCAGCTCGCGCCGAAGGCGCCGGCGCCCGTGCGATGGATCGTCGAGCGGTGCCTCGCCAAGGACCCGGAGGAGCGCTACGCCTCGACCAAGGACCTCGCGCGCGACCTGCGCAGCGTGCGCGACCACCTCTCGGAGACCTCCGTCTCGGAAGGCCTCGAGGCGGCCGAGCCCGTGAAGGCGCCGCGACGCCGCTGGCTCGCCCCGGCAGCCCTGGCGTTCGTGGCCGGGGCTGGAGTCGCCCTGCTCGCCGCCAAGAACCTGCAGCTTTTCGCGCCGGCACTGCCGCAGTTTCAGCGCCTCACCTTCCGCCGCGGCGCGATCGTTTCGGCGCGCTTTGCCCCCGACGGAAAGTCCGTCGTGTACGGCGCGGCGTGGGACGGGAACCCGGTCGAGATCTTCTCGGCCCGGCCGGAGAGCCCCGAGTCGAAGTCGCTCGGCCTTCCCCCCGCCAACCTCTTCGCGGTCTCGCGCGAAGGAGAGCTCGCGCTCTCACTCGGCTGGCACCTCGTCATCGGCTGGGAGTCGACCGGGACGCTCGCGCGCGCCCCGTTGAGCGGCGGCGCGCCCCGGGAACTCATGGAGAACGTCGAGAGCGCCGACTGGTCTCCCGACGGACAGCAGCTGGCGGTCATTCATCGGGTGGGTGAGCGCACGCGCCTCGAGTACCCGATCGGCACGGTGCTCGTCGAGGCGTCTGGCTGGTTGAGCAACCCCCGCTTTTCGCCCGATGGCCGGACCCTCGCGTACTACGAGCACCGCGAGCGCGGAGACAACGCCGGCCGGCTGATCCTCCTCGACGTGGCGAGCCGAAAGAGGACCGAGGGGCCCACCTTCGGAGGGACCTCCGGGTTCGCGTGGTCGCCCCGAGGCGACATCGTCATGGGAGGTGGAGGCCCCCTGCGACGGGTCTCCCGCTCGGGCGCGAGCCGTCCGGAGATCGCGGTCGCGCCCGGATTCGTGCCGGTCGACATCGCTCCGGACGGCGTGCTGCTCGCCCAGCGTGCGAACTGGCGGCGCGAGATCGTCGGCGTCGCGGCCGGGCAGTCGCGGGAACGCAACCTCACGTGGCTCGACTGGTCCTTCCCGGCAGACCTGTCGAACGACGGCAGCCTGCTGCTCTTCGACGAGCAGGGCCGCGGCCGGGAGGACTACCTCTGCTACATCCGAAGGACCGACGGATCGCCGCCGGTGCTGCTCGGCAAGGCGAAGGGGTTTGCCCTGTCGCCCGACGGACGCTGGGCGTTGACCTCCAACGCGAGCGCCGATGAGCTGACCCTCGTACCCACCGGGGCCGGCAGTCCGAAAGCCCTCCCGAAGACCGGGCTCATCTACCAGTGGGGAGAGTTTTTCCCGGATGGCCGGCGCGTGCTGCTGTGGGCGAACGAGCCCGGCCGCCCCGGCCGTCTCTTCCTCCAGGAGATCGAAGGCGGGAAACCGCGCCCGATCACGCCCGAAGGCTTCGGCCTCCTCTGGGGGAAGTCGATCAGCCCGGACGGAGGGACCATTGCCGCGGTCGGTCCCGATCGGAGGATCGTCCTCTACCCGAGCGAGGGCGGTTCGGCGCGGCCGCTGCCGGGGGCGGAGGTGGACGAGATGGCGTGGGGCTGGACCGCCGACGGCCGCTCGCTCTACGTCGGGAAGCCTTCCATGCCCGCGCGCGTCGAGATTCTCGACGTCGGCACGGGAGCGCGCCGTCTCTGGAAAGCGATCACCCCGCCCGATCCGGCCGGCGTCCTCGCCGTCGGGCCCGTCCTGATCACGCCGGACGGCAAGTCCTACGTTTACTCCTACCGCCGGATTCTCGACGATCTGTTTCTCGTGACGGGGCTGAAGTGAATGGTGAAGTGAATGGGGTCAGACCTTGAATCTGAACCTTTTCGACGAGAGAGGCTCCAGAATCAAGGTCTGACCCCTTAGTATCCGGAGCCAGAGGAGGATCCCATGTCGAAAACGAAACTTGCTACGGTGGGAATCGTGCTCGTGGGGCTGGTTCTGATCGTCCCGGGTCTGTCCGCCCAGGAGGTCAAGGGCTCGGGGAGCAACATGTTCGTGCCGGAAATCGTCGAGACCTTCACGCTGACCGACGGAACGACCGTGAGCCGCACATTGTCTAAAGGCTTCATCACGGCGGACGATCCGTCGAACCCGCTTCGACGGGCGAGCATGACCTGCTCGGGCACCGCGGTCGCCGCAAAGGACGGGAAGCCCATTCGATCCGCCGGCACCTGCGACTCGGTCGACGCGGACGGCGACGTGGCGTTCTACTGGTGGCGGGCCGACGAAAAGAACGGAGGCCGCTGGGGCTTCCTCGGCGGCACCGGGAAGTGGATCACCGTCGATGGCGGCGGCACGTACGAGCCGACCCCGCCATGGAAGGACGGGCGGCAGGGAAACAACTGGAAGGGGACCTGGAAGTCGAAGTAGCCCGCCCCGCCCTAAGAAATCGCGGGCTGGTAGGTGCCGCCACCCGTCAGCCCCTCGAACTTGCCGGAGCCACCGATCGGCGGCAACCTGCTCGCTGTCGCCAAGCTACGGGGTTCGGCGCACCTGGGCGATGGTCAACCGGGC
>JBBDKM010000022.1:0-42499 GCA_040879385.1 Thermoanaerobaculia bacterium
CCGACGGCGTCAAACGCCAGCAGATGGCGGTCTTTCTCTTAAAATCGAAGTACGGCAGCGCGTACGTGCCGCCCTCCCCCACCGGGACGGTTTTCAACGACGTGCCCCAGTCGAACCCATTCGCCGCGTGGATCGAGGACCTGTCCAACCGCGGCATCACCGGGGGCTGCCAGGTCACTCCCCCGCTCTTCTGTCCCGACGCCATCGTCAACCGGCAGCAGATGGCGGTCTTCCTATTGAAGACCGAGGAGGGTTCCGCATACGACCCGCCCGACTGCGCGCAGATTTTCCAGGACGTCCTCTGCACGCCCGGCATCGGCTTCTCCGACTTCATCGAGGAGCTCTACAACCGGCAGATCACCGGAGGCTGTGTCGCGGTCCCGCTCCAGTACTGCCCGACCAATCCGACCAACCGCCAGCAGATGGCGGCGTTTCTCGTGAAGACCTTCGGGCTGCTACTCTACGGGCCGTAGGGCTCGCGCGACGTATTAGCGGATGCTCATACGTCGTTAGACGGCCCTGAGCAGCCGACAGCCTGGAATCGCCCCAGGGCGGTAGACTCAGCGAATGCCCCTTGTTCTGCGGGTGAAAGGCTATCGGTTCTTCTTTTTCAGCTCGGAGGGTCAGGAACCGCCGCATATCCATGTTGAGCAGGCTGAGCGATATGCCAAGTTTTGGCTCAAACCCGTGTCGTTAGCCGGTTCTCGCGGCTTCCGTACCGGCGAGATCTCCGAGATCCAGCGTATCGTGGAGGAGCACAGGGCGTTTTTCGAGGAGAGATGGCATGAGCACCTTGAACGTTAACGTCGAGCCGCTTGCGGTCGATGTCACCTGCACGGATGACGCGTTGCGGGTGGTTTTGGCGGACGGCCGGGAGATTGCCGTGCCTCTCGCGTGGTTCCCCCGCCTCCAGAGAGCCACGCCCGAGCAACGCAAGAGGTGGCGTTTGATCGGCGGCGGAATCGGGCTCCACTGGGAGGACGTCGATGAGGACATCTCCGTCGAGAGCCTGCTTTCGACCAAGCCTCTGCTTGTCGGGGCCGTCTAGCCCGCGGATGCGGCGGACTCGCTTCTCAGCTTCGCGTCGTCGTCGCCGCTGAGGCGCCGCCCGTCAGACCGCGGCGGACGCCGGGGCGCGGTAGCGGGCGTTGGGCTGGTCGTCCCGGATCTTGCCGTCTTTGAGGCGCACGATGCGCCGGGCGTGGGCGGCGATGTCCTCCTCGTGCGTGACGACGACGATCGCGTTGCCGCGGGCGTTCAACTCGTCGAAGAGGGCCATGATCTCGGCGCCGGTCTGCGAGTCGAGGTTGCCCGTGGGCTCGTCGGCGAGCAGGATCGACGGATCGTTGATCAGTGCGCGCGCCACGGCCACGCGCTGGCGCTGGCCGCCCGACAGCTCGTTGGGCGTGTGGCTCATCCGGTCGCTGAGACCGACGGCCTCGAGGGACTTGATCGCGCGCTCACGGCGTTCCTTGCGCGAGACGCCTCCGTAGACGAGCGGAAGCTCCACCTGCTGGATCGCGGAGGTCCGCGGGAGCAGGTTGAAGGTCTGGAAGACGAAGCCGATCTCCTGGTTGCGGATGGCGGCGAGCTCGTCGTCGGTCATGCGGGCGACTTCCTTGCCGTTCAGGATGTACGAGCCCGAGGACGGCGTGTCGAGGCAGCCGATCAGGTTCATGAGGGTCGACTTGCCCGAGCCCGAGGGGCCCATGATCGCGACGTACTCGCCGCGCTCGACTGCCAGCGAGACGCCCGAGAGGGCGTGGACCTTCTCCTCGCCCATCTCGTAGACCTTCGTGATGTCCCGGATGTCGATCAGCATGACGTCGCCGGTCTCCTTTGGAATCCCGACCATTGTGACCCGAGAGCCGGACCTTCCCCTGCGGGTATTACGATTTGCCGCCCCCGGTGTTTCGCCCCGGGGCCCCTCAGAAAAACGCAGCCACGCCGGCCTTTCCCAGCACGAAGAGGCCCCAGAGGCTTCCGATGAGGGCGGCCATCCGGCCCCGGGAGGCCTTCGCCGCGGCCGAGAGGCCCAGGACGAGGAGGGCCAAGGTCCAGAAGGAGAACAGGTCGATCGAGGCCAGGAGCCCGTGCAGGACAGGGTCGGCCCGGCGGTCCACCAGGAAACCCAGGTTCGTGCGAAGGACATCCCCGACCGTCTGGGGATCGATCGAGACGCGATTCCACAGAACCGCGAGCAATGCGATCGACCCGAGTGTCGCTGGCAGGAACGCGTGCGCCGTGATGCCCAGGGACTGCGGGAAGCGAACCTCCCAGCCCAACGCCTGACACGTGGCCCAGAGGAGCCCCGCGATCACGCACGTCAGGACGACAGGCGCGAGCACGGCGATCAGGTCCCAGAGCCACGAGAGTTTCCGGGCCTGCTCGATCGCCATCTCCGTCTGGCTCTCGGTCAGCTTGTGGTCGCTCTTCGCCATGCGCTCCGTCATGACGGCCCGCCAGTCCGTCTTCGACAGGATCAACTCGGACAGAGGCAGAGCGAGGCCCGTGGCGATCGCAACGGGAAAGAGCCACGTGGGCCTGCGGGCGATCGCTGCGAAAGTCCTGGCCGGAGACACGAAGACCCCCGCGAGCCGCCCGAGGCCGGAGTCGGGGCCCCGCGCCGGCTCCGGGGCGGCCGCCGATTCCATCAGGGCGCGGCGGGCGCTTCGAGAGCGGGGCGCGCCAGACGGGCCTCGACGTCAACGCCCGGTCGCGCCATCTCCGGCAGACCCTCGATCTGCACGCCCTTCCACTCGAGAATGTCGGCGATCGCGTTGTGGTACGCGGACACCGCCTTGCGGTAGATCGCCAGCGCGTTCAACTCGCGCGACCGCGCGTCCGAAAGGTCGTTGGTGATCTGCGAGACCTCGAACGAGGTCGTCATCCCGTTGTCGTACTTCTTGCGCGCCGCGTCGAGGTTGCGCTCGGCGAGCTCGCGGCCCTTGGCCGCCGCGTCGATCTGGCGGCTGGCGGTCTCGATCGCCCGGTGCGCGGCACGCACGCCCACGATGATGTCCTGCTCGAGAACGGTCAGGCGCGCGCGTTCGGTCTCCAGGTTGTACTTCGCCACACCGCGGGCCCCTTTGGCCGCGCGGTTCAGGATCGGGTAGGAAAAGACGAGCCCGACTCTCCAGTTCTTGAAGTTCTCGTTGAAGATCTGGCTGGCCGAGCTCCCGAACCCGTTGTTGGCGACGACGTTGCCGTTCGTGTCCAAGACCTTGCCGTCCAGACCGTTGCGGCCGTAGCCGCCCACGAAATCCAGCTGGGGCAGCGTCTGGTTCTGCCAGTACTCGTAGCGAAGCTGATTGGATGCCACCGAGTAGTTCTGGGCCAGGATCTCCGGGCGGCGCTGGAGCGCCATCTTGACGCCCTCGGCGAGGTCGAATTGCTGCTTCTCCACCTGAATCGCATCCGTCGGGACCAGCGGCGTCTGGCCCCAGCTTCCCGCCTCGAAGTTCAGGAGCCGCTTGAGCTGGTCTTCCGCTAGCCCCACGGCGCCCTCGGCGTTGATGATGTCCTGCTCGGCCAGCGCGATGTCGACTTCCGTCTGCACGATGTCGATGGGAGCGAGCGAGCCGACGTCGATCCGGATCTTCGTGATCCGGTTCAGCTCGATCGCGAGCTTCTTGGCCTCCTGCTTCACGATGAGGTTGCCCCGCGCGTACACGAGGTCCCAGTAGGCCTGCTCGACGCCGTTGATGACCGACTGGACGCTCCGCACGAGCAGCTGGTAGTTGGCGTCCCGGGAGTTGCGGGCGGTGTCGATCAGGATGTTGGTTGCGCGCTTGCCGAAGTTGCGCAGCAGGGGCTGAGAGACGTTGAGCGTCAGGCCCGCCTGGTAAGACGGGTTGATGTTGAAGAAGGCCGAGTTGGTGGCCGTGCGGTTCCCGGCGAAGCCGAGCGTGAAAGTTCCTCCCCAGGGAGTCAGCTGCGAAACATCCGCGTTGGCGTCGAAGGTATCGGTCGTCAGAACGGCGGCGCCCGAGAGCTCGGAGGAGGTCGGCGAGTCGTTGTGCGCGCGCACGGCGCTGGCCGACAGAAGAGGATCGTAGATGCCGGTGTTCTGGAAGAGGAAGAACTGCGACGCCTCGGCCGCGTTGACGGTGACGTTCAGGTCCTGGTTGTTGGCGATGGCGATTGCGACCGCCTCGTCGAGCGACAGGTGGATACCGTCCTGCTGAGGCGCCGGGAGGGCCTGTGCCTTGCGCTGGCCGGGCTGCGCCGAGATCACCGGGCCGGACTGGGCCCGGCCGGCTGCGGAGATCGTGAAGAGGAGGGCGGCGCCAAGGGCCGCGCGCATTCCCCGGAGGGTGGACGAGCTCTTCATTCCTTTGACTCCTTTGTCACCCCAAATTACGCAGGGGGCTGCCGAATGTTTCGCCTAAATGTTCATATCACGGCATTTCGCCGGGGAAAAAGCAGGCCACCCGCCGGCCCGGGGCAACCTCCAGAAGCTCCGGGCGCTCTTGCCCGCACTGCGGCCGCGCGATCGGGCAGCGCGGATGGAAGGGACAGCCGGGAGGAGGCTCGGCCGCCGACGGGGGCTCGCCGCCAAGGGGGATGCGGAGACGGCCGCCGGAGGGATCGGGATCCGGCGCGGCCGCGACCAGAGCGGCCGAATAGGGATGAAGGGGAAGCGCCGTCAGCTGGTGTGCCGGACCTTCCTCGACGATGCGCCCGAGGTAGAGGATCGCGATGCGATCGGCGATCCGCGACACGACCGCCAGGTCGTGCGAGATGAAGAGGTAGGAGAGCCCGGCGCGCTCGCGAAGGTCGAGCAGCAGGTTGACGATTTGCGCGGCGATCGAAACGTCGAGGGCGGAGACGGGCTCGTCGCACACGACCAGACGCGGCCCGGTCGCCAGGGCACGCGCGATCGCGACCCGCTGTCTCTGTCCGCCCGAGAGCTCGCGCGGAAAGCGCGCGCCGGCCTCCGGAGGAAGTCCCACATCCGCCAGCAGCTCCCGCACGCGCTCCCGAAGCGCACGGCCGCGCGCGAGCCCCTGCACCCGCAGGGGCTCTCCGATCTGATCGGCGGCCCGCATCCGCGGATTCAGCGACGTCTGGGGGTCCTGGAAGACCACCTGAAGGTCCCGGCGCCGCCGGCGCAGCTCGCGGCCGGAAAGGGCCAGCCAGTCCTGTCCGCCGAACCGGATGCTGCCCGAGTCGGGCTCCGTCAAGCGCGCGACGATGCGGCCGACCGTCGTCTTGCCGCTGCCGGACTCGCCGACGAGACCGAGCGTCTGCCCGCCGGCGATCTCGAAGTCGACGCCCCGCAGGGCGGCGAGGGACGCTGTTGCCGACCCGAAGAGGCCTCTGCGGACCGCGTACCGCTTCTGCAGCCCGATCGCGGACAGCAGCGGCTCGTCGGGCGGCTCGCGAGCCCTCTCCGCGCTCAAGGCCGGACCTGCGCCGGTGCGCCCTGGTAGAGGAAACAGCGGGCCCGGCCCGAGGCCGTCCGGTAGAGCTCCGGCTCGCTCCGATCACAGGGCTCGAAACGCTCCGGGCACCGCGGCGCGAACGCGCAGGCACCGGTCGGGCGAGCCGAGAGGTCCGCCAGCGCGCCGGGAATTGCCTCGTACCGTTCGCCCTCCCGCCGGCCTTCCGACCGGATGCGCGGGACCGAGGCGAGCAGCCCCCGGGTGTAGGGATGACAGGGAGCGCGGAAGAGATCGGCGGTCGCCGCCTCCTCCACGACCCTCCCCGCGTAGAGGACGAGCACCCGGTCGCAATGCTCGGCCACGATCCCGAGATCGTGCGTGATCAGGAGCACGCCGAGGCCGCGCGCGGCACGCGTCTGATCGAGCAACTCCAGAACCTGCGCGGCCACGGTGGCGTCCAGCGAGACGGTGGGCTCGTCCGCGAGAAGGACCTTCGGCCCGGGCGCCAGGGTCAGCGCCAGGAAGGCGCGCTGCCGCAGCCCCCCGGAAAGCCGGTGCGCGTACTCTTCGAGCGCGCCCTCGGGATCCGGGAAGGCCGCGTCGCGCAGGGCCGAGATCGCGATCGCGCGGGCCTCGGAGCGGGAGACCGGGCGGTGAAGGCGGATCGCTTCCACGATCTGCGCACCGATCGTCCGCACGGGGTCGAACGCGGAGGCCGGCTCCTGGAAGACCAGGCCGATCTGGCCTCCGCGCACGCCGCGCCACTCGTCCTCGGAGAGGCTCAGGAGATCCCGGCCGCCAGAGGCGAGATGCCCGCTGACCCTCGCCCCGCCGGGCGGCAGTCCCAGCAGAGCGCGGGCCAGCTGCGTCTTTCCGGAGCCGCTCTCGCCGACCACCGCCAACGACTCCCCCGCCGCGAGCGTGAAGGACACGCCGTCCACCGCGGGATGGAGCGCCCCGGCGACCGGCAGCTCGACGCGCAGATCTTCGACTTCGAGGAGAGAACCGCGGATGCTGGACCTCGCTCCCGACTCCCGACCCGCCTAGGAGTTCCTTCGAACGGTCTCGAGATCCCGGACGCGGGCAACGACGTCGCGGTAGTTCGCGTTCAGGCCGTAGACCTCCTGAAACGTCTTGTAGGCGAGGTCCATGTCGCCCGTGTCCTGGTAGACCGAGGCGAGGTCATAGAGTATCCCGGCCGTCTCGGCATCCTGGATCGCCGGCGTCTCGAGTCCCTTGCGAAACCACTTGATCGCCAGCTGCGGCATCCCCTTCTCGAGGAAGCAGTGCCCGAGCATGCTGCAGCATTCCACCACGCGGCCAGGGTCCTTGCTCGCCAGCTGGAACTCACCGATCGCTTCGTCGACGAGCCCCATCTCCTTGTAGGCGATCCCGAGGTTGTAGTGGGTCTCGTAGTCCTCCGCCGAGAGCTGCTGCTCGACGCCCTTCTTGAACTCGCGGAAGATCTCCTCGAGCGAGACCTCCCCCTGGGGCCCCGAGACCTGCGCCGTCTCCTGCGCGGTTTCCTCGTCGGAAAGCTCCTTCTCGAGCTCCTCGGCCAGATTGAAGAACTTCTGCTCGTCGGCAAACAGGTTGTCCTCGTCGACGAGCGGGACCTCGGCGGGCGCGGGGGGCAGGTCCCCGTCGCCGGCCCGTTGCATCTCGTCCCCCAGCAGGTTTCCGAGCTGCTCGTAGGACACGAACTCGGAGTCGGCCGACGCCTCGGGCTCGGGCGTCGTAAGGCGCTCGAACGCGGGAGGCGCCCCCGGGAACTCCGGCTCCGAGAACTCGATCGCGTCGTCCGGGAAAGGGGTCCCGGCCGACGCCTCGGCCGGCGGCGCGGCCGGCTGGCCGACGTCGAACTCGTCGAACTCGACGTCAATACCCGAGGCGGGAGGCGCCGGGGCGGCGGCGAGGGGTTCCGGCTCGCTCGGCGAGGCGAGACCCGCCGACGCGAGCACCCGGCTCGCCTCGACCGGCCTGCCCGCCGCGTTCCACGCCGCCGCCAGCGCTTCCGCCTCCCGCGAGAGGGCCGGGTTCTTCGTTTCGGCGAGGAGCTCCACCAACCGCTCCCGCGCCTTGAGCAGATCGGGGCGGCGCTCTACGAGGACGAACAGCCGCTCGATCGCCTTGTCCGCCAGGCCGTACTTCGCGAAGACTTCCGCTTCCACGATGAGTGTCTCGAGCTGCTGCTCCTCGGGCGGCACGGCCGTCGCGCCCGCGGGAACCGCCGAGGCCGCGGGAGCGGGAGGCGCCACGGGCGGCGGCGGCGTCTCGTCCAGGTCGATCGAGGGAACCTTGGGTTGAGGCGCGTGGACGGCGCCCGATTCCTCCAGGTCGATGACCAGCTCCTGGTACTCGGGCGCTTCCGCCTCCACCGGAGGCGGTGGCTCCATCGGCGGCGTCTCCGTCGGCGGGCCGATGTCCTTGAGCCGCGTGGCGGCCTCCACATTGGAGGGGTCGGCGGTCTGCGCCCGGCGGTAGTGCTCGAGAGCGGCGGCAGGATCCTGCCGCTTCTCGGCCAGCCGGCCCAGGGCGATATGCGTCTTCGCCAGAGCGGCGCGGTTGCCCTCGGCCTCGAGCACTTTGGCCATCTGCTCGAGGGCGGACGGGTGCAGCGGATCGGCCGCGAGGATCGGCTCCAGGTACTCGGCGGCGCGCCCGAAGTCCCGGCGCGCCAGCGCCGCATCCACGATGGGCGCCACGACCGAAGCCGCCTTGTCGAGGGCCTGTTCCTGCACGCGGAGCCGGCACAGAAACACCCTCGGCGCCTCCGCGTCGGCATCCAGGGCCAGGGCCTGCTCGGCCGTCCGGACCGCCTCGGCCCGCTGCCCCATCTCGAGCTGTGCTTCGGCGAAGAGCGCGAGGCTGCTGGCCGTGCGCGGCGCGGCCTTGAGCACCGCCATCGCGGCGGCGGTGTTCTTCTGCGCCAGCAGGGACCGCACGAGGTTGCGCTGGGTATCGACGTCGTCGGGCGACAGCTCCAGCGCCTTCTGGAACACCTGTGCGGCCTCGTCGTGCGCGCCGCGCTTGAGGAGCATGTTGCCGATCAGGCCGTACTGCATGACGGCCTGGTCATTCTGGCGGCCGGCGCGGTACAGGTCGGCGAGGCGCACCTGGATGCGCAGGTCGGTCGGATCGATCGCCGCCATCTTCTTGTAGACGGTGATCGCATCGGCCGCCCGGTTGTTCTTCTGGTAGTGGTCGGCCAGGACCTGGTACTGACTCCGGGCGTCCTGGACGAGACCCTGCTTGTGGTACAGGTCCGCCAGCTTGTCGTAGACCTCGAGCCGGGCGGGATCGATCTTGTTGATCTTCTTGAAGATGGCGATCGCCTTCAGGAAGAACCCGTCCTTCGAGTAGAAATCGGCGATCCGGGTGAAATAGGGGATCGATTCGGCCGGCCGATTCATGCGGACGTAGAGGTCCCCGACCTTGTTGAGCGTGGAGATGTCTTTCGAGTTGTCCTCCAGTACGCGCAGGTACTCCTTGAGCGCCTGATCGAGCTTGCCCCGGGACAGCAGCTTCTCGGCGGACTGGAGGACCTGGTCGCGGTTAACCGCCATTGAAGAAGATTCTAACCGCGACGGCGCGCCGCCCGACCGGCGATTGGCGCGTCGGAGGCTTCGGGCACGACACCGCGATAGGTCAGGCGGTGCTCGGGGCAGGGCCCGCTTCGCCGCAACGCCTGCCAGTGGTCCGGGGTGCCGTAGCCCTTGTGCTGGTCGAACCCGTAGGCCGGGTGCCGCTCCGACAGCGCGTCGAGCAGGCCATCGCGGTACACCTTGGCGACGATCGAGGCGGCCGCGATCGAGGCCGAGAGCGCGTCGCCGTGGATGATCGAGAGCTGGGGCGCGGCGACGCCGGGCACCCGCACCGCGTCGACGAGAATCACCTCGGGCGCGGGCGAGAGCGCGGTCACGGCTTGCCGCATCGCCTCCAGGCTCGCGCGCAGGATGTCACCCGCATCGATGGCGGTCGCTTCCACGACGCCGATCGACAGGGCGACGGCCCGTGCGCGGATCGCGAGATCGAGCCGCTCGCGGGACTCCGCGTTGAGAAGCTTCGAGTCGTCCAGCCCCGGCAGGAGGCAGCCGCCCGGCAGGATCACCGCGGCCGCCACGACCGGGCCGGCCAGCGACCCGCGCCCGGCCTCGTCCACGCCGGCGATGCGCGAGAAGCCGCGGGCCCGAAGCGCGCACTCGAGAAGCGTGAGATTGCGAAGGCGACCCAGTTCCGCGAAGAGAGCGGCCAGCGGGTCGGTCGTCACGTCCGCCGGGGATCTCCGGATCAGTCCGTCTGCTTTTCGTCGATGCGTGCGGCCTTGCCCTTGCGCTCGCGCAGGTAGTAGAGCTTGGCCCGGCGCACGGCGCCCCGGCGCTCCACCTCGATGCGATCGATGATCGGAGAGTGCAGCGGAAAGATCCGCTCCACGCCGACGCCGCCGGAGATCTTGCGGACCGTGAAGGTCTCGCGGGCGCCTCCGCTGCGGCGGGCGATGACCACGCCGGCGAACATCTGGATGCGCTCCTTTTCGCCTTCGCGCACCTTGACGTGAACGCGCACGCTGTCGCCCGGCGCGAAGGACGGCACGTCGCTCTTCAGCGACGGCTTCTCCACGTCGAGCAGGATGTCACTCATCGCAAACCTCTTCCAGATCGGGCGGGCGGAGCCCGCAGAAGGACCTACGGAAACGGCGAATTCTAAACGAACGGACGCCCCGGGCGCAACCACCCTCAGTCCTCCCCCTCGCCCGGCTCGGCCGGCCGGCGCACGAGCAGGTCGGGACGCCGCTCCCGGGTCCTCTCGAGCGCTCGGGCCCGCCTCCAGCGAGAAATCCGGCGGTGGTCCCCCCCGACCAGGACCTCGGGGACCGCGAGGCCCCGAAACTCCCTCGGCCGCGTGTAGTGCGGGTAGTCGAGCCGCTCGCGGAGGAACGACTCGTTTTCGAGGGACTCGGCCGCGCCCACGACGCCGGGCAGAAGCCGCGACACGGCCTCCGTCACGGCCAGGGCCGCCGACTCGCCTCCCGGAAGGACGAAATCGCCCAGCGAGATCTCATCGTCGAACAGGCCGAGCGCCCGGGCCCGATCGTCGATCCCTTCATAACGGCCGCAGACCAGCAGGATCCTCTCCCGCGCCGCGAGCGTCTCGGCAGCGCCCTGGTCGAACCGGCGCCCTTCCGGCGCCATGAGCACGGTCCACGGCCGCGGCAGGCCCTCGGCGTTGCGCCGCGCCTCGATCGCGGCCGCCAGGACCGGAACCATCATCACCATGCCCGCTCCCCCGCCGTAAGGCTCGTCGTCGACCTTCCGGTGCCTGCCTTCGGCAAACCCCCGCAGGTCCGTCACCGTGACTCGGAGGAGGCCCGCGTCGATGGCCTTCCCGAGCAGGCTCTCACGAAGGGGGGACGCGAAGTACCCCGGAAAGATCGTCAGGATCTCGATGTGCATCGGGCCGGGCGGTATAGTCATGTTGGTTGAAGGTCGAGGGCCAGGGGTCGAGGGTGGATGCCGGACTCCCACATTCTCGGCCGTGAGCTTTCGGCCTTCGACTGTTCTTGGCGGATCCCCTCAGGGCCGGTCACAGCTCCATCAATCCCTCGGGCGGGTCGAGGATGATCTTGCCAGCCTCGCGGTCCACTCTCGAGACGATCGGATGGACGAAGGGAACCAGCGCCTCTTTCCCGGGCCGGACCTCCACCGAGAGAAGCGGGCCCGCGGGAGTCTGCTCCAGGCCGGTCGCCACGCCGAGCCGGCGGCCGGCCGCATCCTCGCAGGCCCACCCCCGGACCTCGTGGCTGTAGAAGAATCCCTCGGGCGCCGGGAACGCGTCGGCCTCGGCGACGCAGAGCTCGCCGCCCTGGAGCCCTCGCGCGGCGTCCACGTCGCCGACCGAGTCGAACGACAGCAGGAGCCGGTCCCCGTGCGGCCTCGCGCCCGCCAACCGCAATGGGCGCTGCTCGTCTCCCCTGCGCCACGTGAGCGTGCTTCCGGGAGCGAAACGCTCGGGAAAATCGGTCAGCACGCGGACGGACACCTCGCCCGCCAGGCCGTGGGGGCGCTGTACGAGGCCAACGACGAGCAGAGGAGACATGAGCGGCGACGCGGACAGCCCACCGCAAGCCGGCGGGACGGACGTTAGTCGCGAACGCGGATCAGCACGCGTTTCCCGCGGGCGGCGGCGGCCGCCGCGACGAAGGAGCGCAGGGCGCGCACCGTGCGTCCCTCTCGCCCGATCAGGCGGCCGCGGTCGGCTTCCGGGACGTGGACGTCGTACACCGCGGTCTTCCCCTCGAAGGTCTCGGTCACGCGAGTCTCTTCGGGACGGTCCGCGAGGCGTCGGACGACGGTTTCGATGAGGCGTTTCATCGCGGCAGCCTACGCCGCCGGGACCGGCTCGGGACGCTCGAGAAGCGAGTGGACGGTGGAGGACGCGCGGGCACCCTTCCCGATCCACTGCCGGGCGCGCTCGCGGTCGAACGACACGGCCGGGGGGTTCACGACGGGGTCGTAGAAGCCGAGCTCTTCCAGGACCTCGGCGCGGGGGGCGCGGCGCGAGTCCGAGACGACGATCCGGTAGTAGGGCCGGTTGCGGGCGCCCATACGGCGCAGGCGGATTCTCAGCATTTCAGTGCCTGTCTCCTGTCATATCAAAAGCGGGGCATTCTACACGAATTCGGCTCAGGGCTTGGGCGAGGGGAAAGCCAGCTTCGAGAGATCCAGCCCCCGGGCGCCCTTTTTCGCCGTGCGCATCAGGCGGCGCATCTGCTGATACTGCTTGAGCAGCCGGTTGATCTCCACCACGGAGGTTCCGGATCCCCCTGCGATCCGCTTCTTGCGGCTGCCGTTCAAGACCTGCGGATACCGGCGCTCGTCCGGCGTCATCGAGTCGATGATCGCGCCGACGCGCGTCAGGGCCTTCTCGTCGACGCTCTCGGGCTGCCGGAGGGCCTTGAAGGCCCCGGTTTTCGGCAGCAGATCGAGCAGCCCCTCGAGGGGGCCCATCTTCTTCATCGAGACGAGCTGGTCGCGGAGATCCTCCAGCGTGAACTCTCCGGCCGCGCCTTTCTCCGCCATCTTCTGCGCCGCGCCGGCGTCGACCGAGGCCTCGACCTTCTCGATCAGGGTGAGCATGTCGCCGAGCCCCAGGATGCGCGACGCCATGCGGTCGGGATGAAACGCCTCGAAGTCCTCGGGCTTCTCCCCCATGCCGACGAACTTGATGGGCTTGCCGGTCGTCGTCACGACCGAGAGCGCCGCGCCGCCGCGGGCGTCCCCGTCCGTCTTGGTCAGAACGATGCCGGTCAGCGCCAGCGCCTCCGCGAATCCCGCCGCGGACTTCACGGCGTCCTGGCCCGTCATCGCGTCGGCGACGAACAGGATCTCCTGCGGCAGGACGGCGGCGGCGACGGCCTGGATCTCCCGCATCAGGTCCTCGTCGATGTGAAGCCTGCCGGCGGTGTCGACGATCACGGTATCGCGGCCGGTTTGCCGGGCCTCGCGCACGCCGCCGCGGGCGACCGAGACAGGGTCCTTCTCGGTGCCCGGCTCGAACACCGGGACGCCGATCTGCCGACCGAGCGTGACGAGCTGCTCGACCGCCGCCGGGCGCGCCAGGTCGGCCGCGACGATGAGCGGAAAGCGGCCGCGTGTCTTCAGGTGCAGGGCGAGCTTGGCGGCTGAAGTCGTCTTGCCCGAGCCCTGCAGCCCGGCAAGCAAGATGACCGCCGGTTTTCCCCGCAAGTCGACGTCCGTCGTGGTCCCGCCCAGAAGTTGCATCAGCTCGTCCCGGACGATTCGCGTGACTTCGTGGGCGGGCGAAAGCTGCTGGGTGACCTTCGCGCCGACGGCCCGTTCCTTGACGCGGGCCGTGAACTGCCGGACGACGGGGAGGGCGACGTCGGCCTCCAGGAGGGACAACCGGATCTCCCGGAGCGCCTGGTCGAGGTGGTACTCGGTGAGGTGTCCCTCCCCCCGCAGCTCCTTGAATACGCCCTGGATCCGCTCTCCGAGACCTTCGAACACCGTGTACCCCCGTTTTCCCCGTTCCGGCTCGGCGCCCGGACGGGGGCCGCAAGGATAGCCGCCCGCGGCCTCCCGCGTCGAGGCCGGGTTTGCCAGTTGACAGGGCGCGCCAGTTCGATATGATTCCCCGTCGATTTTCCCGCGACGGGTTTCTATTGCGCTCTCGAGGAGAGAAGCGTTTTTTTGCAAGAAAGAAGGAGATGAGGGATATGAAGAAGTTCCTGACCCTGGGTTTCGCGGCCGTGGCGGCAGTGGCGCTCTCGACCGGTTGCCAGAAGAAAGAGACGACCACGACCGAGACCACGACTCAGACCGAAGCCCCGGCGGTCGTTGAGGAAACGGGCACCGCGATGACGGGCACGGAGACCACGACCACCAGCACGGAGACGACGACGACCACCGAGACGGTTCCCGCCACGACCCCGCCCGCCAACTGAGCCCGACTCGATACGAATGTCCGAGGCCCCCGCGAGGGGGCCTCCTCTTTTAGCCTTTTAGCTTTTTGAGCCGGGCTACACTGCTCGCCAGTGTTGCCGGTCTGGGCGGAGTGCTTGCTGCTTCTGGCGGCCGCGGCCGCGGGACTGCGAGCGTGGCAGCTCCGGGGCCGGGAGCGTGTCCTCGCGGCGCGTCTCCAGGCTCGCGAGCGCGAGGGCCACTTCCTCGGCGAGTCGCCCGATCCCCGGCAGATCCTGCAGCATGCCTACGCCGCCGCCTGCGAGATCCTGCCCCTCTCCGCCTTCGACCTGTACCGCGTCGATCCCTCGCAGCGGATCTCCGAAGTGTGGACCCTGTCCAACGAGCCGGGCGGGTCGCGCCGCCCCGTCCGGGAGCCCGGCCACCCGTACCTCGGCGAGCGGATCGACGCAAAAGCCCTCCTCCAGTTCGCCGCCACCGAGACCGACCGCTCGTTCGCCCCGCTGGAGCTGCTGCACGGAGCCCCTCCCACGCAGAAGCTTCACCTCCCGCTCTACACCGGCGATACCCTCGTGGCCTATCTCACTCTCGTGTCGCCGGAGCCGATCGGCGAGCAGCGCAAGGGCGAGATCCGCGCGCTGCTGTCTCCTTTGACCGCCTCGCTGCACGCCTCCCGCAACTGGGAGATCGCCGTCACCGACGAGCTGTCGGGCCTCTTCGCCCGACGTTACTTCGAAACGCGGCTCTCCGAGGAGTGGGCGCGGCACCTGCGCTACGGCGCGGCGGTCTCCGTCGCGCTCTTCGATCTCGACCACTTCAAGAAGCTCAACGACACCTTCGGCCACCCCGCCGGGGACATGGCGATCCGACGCTTCGGCGAGATCCTGAGCGCGGCCGTCCGCGGGAGCGACCTGGCCTGCCGGTACGGGGGCGAGGAGTTCGCCGTGCTCTTCCCCGAGACCGGGGCTCGCCCCGCCCTCGCGGTCTGCGATCGCGTGCGCCGGTCGATCGAGCGCGAGCCCTTTTCGAGCGAGGCCCGGGCCTTTCGCGTGACCGTCTCGGCCGGCGTTGCCGATTCCACCGGCCTCGGTCCGGACGACCGCCACCAGCTGCTGTTCCGGGCCGACAAGGCCCTCTACGTCGCCAAGGACTCGGGCCGCAATCGCGTCCGTCTCTTCACCGAGGGCGCCCGGACGCGCAAGCCGGTCGGCTAGCCCCTCGCGGCGCGCCGGAGCCGGATCCACAGGCGGCCGAGCGGCCCCGGAAGCCGAAGCCGGAGGGTAGGGACGACGAGGCTGGCGAGTGCGTCGGCTTCGAGGCGCTGCCATCGCAGGTCTTCCGGCCGGACGCCGAGCTCCCCGAGGAGGCGGCCCCGCTCCTGCGCCAAGCGGCGCAGCGGATCGCGCGAGTCGCTCACGCCAGCCCCGCCGCGGACAGCAGCCGGGCGACCGGCTCGTCCCAGCTCAGGAGGGCCGCCCGCCGCCGCCCCGCCTCTCCCATGGCCCGCAGCGTGTCCCGCCGGGGCCATGCCAGCCGCAGCGCCACCCCAAGGGCCTCGGGCCGCGGCGCCACGACGAGCCCCGTCTCCCCGTTGCGGACGAATTCGAGCGGACCTCCCGCGTCCTCCGTCGTGAGCACGGGCTTCCCCGACAGGAACGCTTCGAGGGGGACGTACCCGAGGTCCTCGCCCGAGGCGGTCACGGCCACGATGCGCGCCTCGGCGTAGAGCGAGAGGAGCGTCTCGTCGTCGGCATACGAGACGAACCGCACGCGCGCGCCGACGCCCAGCTCTTGCGCGCGCCTCTCGAGTTTCTGCTCCTCGGGGCCCCGGCCGACGAAGACGGCCCGGGCCTCGGGGACGTGCGGGAGCGCCTCGAGAAGCAGGCCCGGCCGCTTCCACGCCTCGAGGCGGCCGACCCACAGAATCGCGTCGCCGGAGGGGCCGCTCCGGTAGCGCCCGTCGAGGGGCGGCGGATGGTAAAGGGGCTCGCTCCGGATCCCGTTGAAACGGTAGAGCCGCGAGGCGACGGTCAGGGAGTTGGCGAAGACTTTGCGCGCCTCGGTCAACCCGACGCGGTCGATCTCGGCGATGACCTCGCGCGTGCGCCGGTCCTCGGGCGAAGAGCTCAGGTCGCTGTACGCGGTCCCGAACTGGTCGTACGCCTGGCGGTACTGGTGAATCAGCCAGACCACCTTGTTCGGGTGGCGCAGGGCGTAGCTCGGGAAGCGCGTCGCGATCACCGCGTCGACCGGGCGGCCACCCGCCTCGGAGAGATCGAGGCTGCGCCAGGCGGCCGCGCTGCGGATCAGATCGAAGCGTTCGCGCTCGACGAGCGGGATCGAGACGAGATCGGCCTCCACGCCGCGCTTCGTGAGCTCCTCGGTCAGGCGGCGGACGTGCCGCTCGGCTCCTCCGTCCGAGAAGGGCGCCTGCACGGCCAGGACGAGAACGCGGCGCGATTTCAAGCGGAGATCGGCACCCGCCCGATCAGCGCGTAGTCCTGCGGGGCGTAGAGGAGGGCGTTCAGTCGCTTCTCGTTCTCCGACTTTTCCTCGAGCCGCTCGCCGGCCGGGAGCGGGGAGCGGTACTCGATCCGGGTCTCGGTGAAGCCCGCCGCTTCCGCCAGGAAGCGAAGGGCCTCGGGCGGCACCGGACGCACGTGCGTCGGATCGAGGTAGAACGCGCGCAGGGCCGACAGCGAATCGGAGTTGATCGTCTCGGCAACGACAACGCCGCCTCCCGCGAGGACCCGCCGCGCCTCCTGGAGAAACCGGAAGATCTCCCCCGGGCTCCAGTGCTCGACGACCTGGAACGCGACGACGGCGCCCAGGCTTCCTGCGGGAAGGCCCTCGAGCAGCGCCAGCGCGTCGCCCTCCTCGACGTCGAGGCCTTCGGTTCTCGCCGACTCCGCCGACACGGGATTCACCTCGACGCCGCGCCCCGCGATTCCGGCCGACGCGAGGAGCTTCAGGAACTCCCCGCGGCCGCAGCCGACGTCGAGCACCGGCCCGGGCAGGTCGCGGAGCAGCTCGAGATAGGAGCGCTGCGCCCCGGCGATCTGCAGGGAGCTGCCCCGAAAACGCTCTTCGAAGAGGGCGTAGACCCCGGGCGGAATCTCGAACGCCGCCGCGGCCGCCGGCCGCGGACTCGCGGGACCCCTCCCCACAGCCGCCGACTCGGCCAGTGTCAGCCGGGCCTCCTGCACGCCCGCCCGCCGCCGCAGCTCATCAGCCTGCCGCTCGAGCTCCGCCCGCAGGCGGTCGAGCGAGTCCGCGAGCCCGGCGCTCGCGTGGAGCGAGAGCGAGTTGAAGGAGGACTGGTTCCTCCACAGGAACCGGAAACCGCGGATGGCGAGCCGCTTGACCGCCGCCAACGGGGCCCGGTCGGGAACGGAGGGCGTCATCACGTCGGCCGCGCGGCGCAGCGCCCCACGGGAGTCGGTAGCCCCGGCGTCGCCCCCGGCCGCGGCGGCGCCCGGCGCGGGCGAGGCTTCGGCGATCGCCGCGCGGATCTCCTCCGCGAGAACCCTCTTCAAATTGCCGTGCGGTTCCATCGCGAGCTCCGATCGAGGATAACCGAAAGTGGCGCCGCGCGGGATCCGGGCTATCATCCCCGGCTCGATGAGAGACATGCTGCTGGCCTCGTGCGTTCTACTCGCGGCCCTTGCGGCTGCGGCGGAAAATCGGGCCCCGGTGCCGACGACGACTCCGGCACCCCGGCTTCTCGCTCCGGGCGAAGAGAAGTTCCTCGCCAACCTCCGGCAGCTGACGTTCGGCGGGCAGAACGCCGAGGCCTACTGGGCCGCGGACGGGGAGCGGCTGATCTTCCAGTCGGACGAGGGCCGCCTCCCGTGCGACCAGATCTTCACGATGAAGGCCGACGGCTCGGACCGCCGGCGCGTCTCCGGCGGGCAGGGGAAGACCACGTGCTCCTTTCTCTTCCCCGTCGGCGACCGGATCCTTTACTCCTCCACCGTCCGCGGCGGCGCCGGCTGCCCCCCGCGGCCGGACCGCTCCCGCGGCTATGTCTGGGCGCTCGACGACTACGACATCTACACCGCGCGGTCGGACGGCAGCGACGTCCGGCCCCTCTTTGCCTCCCCCGCGTACGATGCCGAGGCCACGATCTCCTCCGACGGCAAGACCGTGGTCTTCACCTCGGCCCGCGACGGGGACCTCGAGATCTACGCCATCAACGCCGACGGCTCCAACCTCCGGCGCCTCACGCACACACCCGGCTACGACGGCGGACCCTTCTTCTCGGACGACGGGACGAAGATCGTCTATCGGGCCGACCATCCCGCCGCGCCCGAAGACCTCGCGCGCTACCGCGAGAACCTCGCGAAGAACGCCTACGCGCCCCGGTCGCTCGAGATCCGCGTCATGGACGCCGACGGCTCCAACGACCGGGCGGTGACGTCCAACGGCGCCGCCAACTTCGCGCCGTACTTCCTGCCCGGAGGCCGCGAGATCGTCTTTTCCTCCAACATGGACGATCCGAAGCGCCGGGAGTTCGACCTGTACCTGATCCGCGAGGACGGAACGCGCCTGACGCGGGTCACGTTCGCGCCGGACTTCGACGGATTCCCCATGTTCACCCGGGACGGCCGCCGTCTCGTTTTCGCCTCGAACCGCAACGGCTCTCAGCCGCGCGAAACGAACATCTTCGTGGCGGACTGGGTGCGCAAGTAGCCGGAGCTACGGAACCGCGACGGCCTCGCTCTCCTTCTTCGACTCCTCGGCGAACCGGAGAAGCACCAGGGCCAGCGCCACGAGCACCGGCCCGAGGAACAGTCCCGCCAGGCCAAAGGCGGCGAGGCCCCCGATAACCCCCAGAAACACCGGCAACGTCCCGATCTCGGCCCTTCCGGCGATCAGCAGGGGTTTCAGAATGTTGTCGGCCGAGCCCGCGATCAGGAAGCCCCACGCCGCCAGGAAAACGGCCTTCCACCAGATCCCCTCGGTGACCGCCAGGTAGACCGTCGCCGGGAGGATCACGATCGAGGTCCCCACGAAGGGGACGAACGAGGCGATCCCCGTCAGAACCCCGAACACGACCGGCGAAGGAAGACCGGTGATCCAGAACGCCACGGCGACCAGGATCCCCTGCGCGATCGCCGTGATGATCGTGCCGAGTACCACCGCCTCCGTCACGCCCTTGAGGTGCGCGACCAGGCGGTCCCGGCGCGCATCCTCGACGGGCAGGAGGCGCACGGCGCGCGCCGCCACCGCATCCCCGTCCCGGAAGAAGAAGAACAGGATGAACAGCATCACCGTCAGGTTCCCGAGCAGTCCGAAGGCTCCGACCAGGATCTCCTTTCCGTGCGTCAGCAGAAACTGGGTCGCGACATTCGTGGCGTGGACGAACCACTCCTGGAGCCTAGCGGCGTCGACGTGGAACCGGTTCTCGAGCCAGGCGATCGGGCCCCCCAGGGCCGGGAGCGTGAGGACGTCTTCCACGCCGTCGATCCGGTACCGCTCCGCGGTGGCCGACAGCTTCCGGGCTAGGTCGGTGCCCTGGCGGGCGAACGCCACGCCGATCAGGGCGGACGGGACGACGATGCCGAGCGTGACTGCGAGGGTCAGCACGGTCGCGGCCAGGGCGCGCCGTCCTTTGAAAACGATCCGCAGGCGCCGGTTGATTGGGAAGAGGATCAGCGCGAGCAGCAGTGCCCAGAAGATCGGCCCGAAGAACGGCTGGAGAATGCGGAGCAGGAGGTAGCCGAGGGCGGCGAGCGTCGCGAGCTGGAAGACGCGCGCCCAGAACCGACCATCTCTCCCCACCTTCGCCTCCGGCCGCGGATGCTAGCATCGATCCGGTGGAGGTAACGGTCGCGGAGCCGGATCTCCGCGATGCCGCCGCTTGGGCCCAGCGGCGCCTACGGCTCCTTCCCCTGTAAACTCTCGCCCCGGATTCGGAAAGGAAGCCCCGCATGGATCCTCAAGACCTGCTCTTCGTCGTCGCCTTCGTGCTTTCCCTCGCGCTCTCGGCCTTCTTCGGCGGCTCCGAGACGGCGCTCGTCTCGCTCGGCCGCATCGATCTCCAGCGCATGCGCGAGAAGGGGGACCGGCGCGGCGCCGTGATACGGACGCTGCGCGCCCGCACCTCGCAGATGCTCGCGGTCATCCTGATCGCCCAGAACCTGTTCATGAGCGCGGCTTCGGCGTCCGCCACCACGCTGGCGTCCCGCTGGTTCGGACCCCGGTACGGCTTCTTCGCGGCCGTGATCTTCTCGACCCTGACCCTCTTCGTGTTCGCCGAGATGGTCCCGAAGGCGATCGGGGCGGCCTCGCCCGCGGCCGTCGCGCGCGCGGTCGCCGTTCCCGTGGCCTGGATGGTCAGGATCCTCTCCCCGGTCGCCAACCTCTGCGTGAAGGTGACCGACGCCGTGCTCCGCATCTTCGGCGTGCCGGAGGCGCGGCCGGGACTGACAGAGGAGGAGCTCAAGAGCGTCTTCAACCTCGGCGCGGACGAAGGAGTCATCCACCTCGAGGAGAAGGACCTCCTCCACCGGATCATCGAGTTCGGCGACAAGACCGTGCGCGACATCATGGTCCCGCGCACGAGGATCGTCGCGATTCCCGAGACGGCGAGCTTCGCCGACGTCAGAATGGTCCTGCGCGAGCACAAGCTCTCGCGCCTGCCGGTTTACCGGGGCAGCCTCGACAACGTGATCGGCATCCTGCACGCCAAGGACCTCTTCGACCTGCCCGACGCCGAGGAGAAGACTTTCGAGGTCGGCAAGTATTGCGATCCGCCCTTTCTCGTGCCCGAGTTCAAGCGCGCCGAGGACCTGTTCCGCGAGATGCGCCGCCGGAAGACCCACATGGCGATCGTCGTGGACGAGCACGGCGGCACGGCCGGCCTCGTGACGATCGAGGACGCGATCGAGGAGCTCCTGGGCGAGATCCAGGACGAGTTCGACGAGGAGAAGCCGGGCTTCGAGCCGGCCGGCGAGCGCGAATACCTGCTGGAGGGGAGTTTCCGGCTCGACGACATCGAGAAGCAATTCGGCTTCTCGCTGCCGCGGGACGAGGCGGAGACGATCGCGGGGCATCTCCTGCTGCGCTTCGGACGAATCCCGCGCCAGGGCGAGCGCTGGAAGGGCCGCTTCGCGGAATTCGTGATCGAGGAGGCCTCGCCCACGGCCATACGAAACGTCAAGATGATCCTGCCGGTCGCGGCGCAGAGGCGGGAGCCGACATGATCCCCAGCCACCCCGTCACGCTCATCCGCGGCGACGGGATCGGGCCCGAGGTCGCCGACGCCGTCCTGACGATCCTGGAGGCGTGCCGGGCCCCCCTTGCGTTCGAGGAGGTCGTCGTGGGCCGCGACGCCGAGAAGAACGAGGGCGACCCCCTTCCTGCGCGCGCCCTCGAGTCGATCCTGCGCAACCGCGTGGCGCTGAAGGGGCCCGTCGGGACCCCCGTGGGCAAAGGGTTCCAGTCGGTCAACGTCCGGTTGCGGCAGACGCTCGGGCTCTACGCGAACCTCCGGCCCGTCCGGAACGTGCCGACGATCGAGAGCCGCTTCCAGAACGTGGACCTCGTCGTCGTCCGCGAGAACACGGAGGACCTCTACAGCGGTCTCGAGCACACGGTCGTGCCCGGGGTGGTCGAGTCGCTCAAGATCATCACCGCCCACGCCTCGACGCGCATCTCGCTATTCGGTTTCGACTATGCCCGCCGGAACGGCCGCAAGCGCGTCACCGTCTTGCACAAGGCCAACATCATGAAGCTCTCCGACGGCCTCTTTCTCGACTGTTTCCGCAAAGTCGCCGAGGACTACCCGGACATCGAGGCCGACGACCGAATCGTGGATGCGGCGTGCATGCGTCTGGTCATGAATCCGGAGTCCTTCGACGTGCTCCTGCTCGAGAACCTCTACGGCGACATCGTGTCGGATCTGGCGGCGGGCCTGGTGGGCGGCCTCGGCCTCGTGCCCGGCGCCAACTTCGGCGACGGCGTGGCGATCTTCGAGGCCGTCCACGGCACGGCGCCCGACATCGCGGGGCAGGACAAGGCCAACCCGACCGCGCTGCTGATGTCGGCGATCCTGATGCTCCGGCACCTCGCGCTGCCCGAGCACGCGGACCGGGTCGAGAGCGCCCTGCTGGCCACGTTTCGCGCCGGGATCAAAACGCCCGACATCGGGGGCACGGCCGGAACGAAGGCCTTCGCGCGGGCGGTCGCGGAGCGGCTGCGAACCTGACTGTCGCCTGTCCGCTGTCGACTGCTCTCAGTAGAGCTCGACTTTCGGAATCATCAGCGCCCGCACGGCGCAGTTTCCCTGGATCCGCGCCTGGCAGCCGAGCCGCCGGCCGACACCCATCTCGTAGGCGAGCTCCTGAGGATTGATCGGCGAGAGGTACTCGGCCCCGACCACCACCTCCACCCGGCAGGTCGAGCAGGTACCGTTGCCGCCGCAGACGTGGCTGATCCGGACCCCCAGGTCGAGCGCGGCCTGCAACACCGTCGTTCCGTCCTCGACCGAGCCCGCTTTCCCCTCGTTGACGAAGACGATCGTGGGCATGACAATCGCGCCTCTGCAAAATCAGGGTAGCACACGGAATTCCGCGGGCCGGCGGCCCGGAGCGCCAGACGAGGAGCTCTGGTTCGGGCGGCCGCTCGATCCCGCGGCCCTCTTCGGCCGGCGCGCGCCGCTCGAGGTCGAGATCGGCAGCGGCAAGGCGCGCTTCCTCCTCGCGGCGGCGCGCGGAAATCCGGCCCACGATTTTCTGGGCCTCGAGCGGGCCCTCGCGTACTACCGGCTCTGCCGGGACCGCGTCGCGCGCCAGGGACCGCCCAATGCGAGGGTGCTTCGGGCGGACGGACGCCTCTTCGTCGAAACGGCGCTCGATCCGGCGACGGTCCGCGCGTTCCACATCTACTTTCCCGACCCGTGGCCCAAGAAGAAGCAGAAGAAACGGAGACTGCTCGACGGCGTGTTCCTCGAGCTCCTCGCCTCGCGCCTGGAACCGGGCGGACTGCTCCGGATCGCGACGGACCACCCGGACTACGGGTCGCGTCTCTCGCCGCTGATCGAAACGGTCGCCGCCCTCGAGCTTCTGCCCTGGGAAACGCTCCCGCCGCCGCCCCCGACCAACTACGGGCTCAAATACACGAAGGAGGGCCGGCCCATCTGGAAGTTCCTGGCGAGGCGGGTCCGCTAGTTCCGGCCCGGCGCTTCCGGCAACCGACCCTCGATCACGATGCGCCGCAGGAATCGGGCGAAGTAGTCCGAGCCCGATACGAGCGCGACGGCGACCACCAGCCAGAGGGCCGCCCGGCCCGGCAGGACGAACTCCTCGTGGCGCAGCGCCAGGATCAGGAGGGACACGGCCGCGACCTGCGTCAACATCTTCGCCTTTCCCCAGCTCGAGGCCGCGATGATGATGCCGCGGCCGGAAGCGATCGAGCGCAGGCCCGAGACCGCGAACTCGCGGCCGATGATGACGACGACCATCCACGCGGGAGCCAGGCCGAGCTCCACGAGGGAGATGAAGGCGGCCGAGATGAGCAGCTTGTCGGCGATGGGGTCCAGCAGGGTCCCCAGGGTGGTGATCTCGCCGCGCCGGCGCGCCAGCCAGCCGTCCAGGAAATCCGTCGCCACGGCCGTCAGGAAGATCAGGAGGCCGACGATCTCCCGGCCGTCGAACTTCGTCAGGAGCACGACGACTAGGAACGGGACGAGAAAGATGCGCAGCAGCGTGAGCGCGTTGGGCAGGTTGATCTTCAAGGTCGTGGGTCGCAACTATAACGTCTCGAGCCGCCTCCAAGTCGCCTCCCGCATAATAGGAGCGTGAATGTCCCGTGTCCGAACCATCCCGCCCGGCGCGCGCACAAGAGTTGCCACTTCTGCCGCAAGGCCATCTGCCGGCTCTGCGAAGTGCGGATGCGGGGGCATCTCTTCTGCTCGACGCGCTGCGCCCGCGACGCCGATCGGATCGCCGTCTGGCGGGGCGTGCAGCGCGAGCTGGCGCGGCCGGTGCCCGCCCGCGTGGCCGTGCTGGCCGTCGCGCTGGCGGCCTCGGCGCCGATGATCCTCGCCCTGCGGACCGTGCGGGACCTCGATCGACTGCACAGCCCCTCTCTCTCCGCACGCCCCAACCGGCCGCCGAGCCGGGCGACGCTCGAGACGGTCGTCGAGACCGCGCAGGGAATGCTCCTCGAGGGGACCGCCTCGGAGGGCAGCGCCGTCTTCCTGTTTGCGGGCGGGCGGTTCGTGGCGGCGGCGCCCGTGGAGGCCGGACGTTTCCGGTTCGAGGGCGTTTCTCTCGGAGGCCCTTATCGGGTCGGAGCACTGCCGCTGTCGGAGGAACGACCCCTTGTCTCGGATCCCGCCCCTCGACCGGCGCCGGCGCGTCCTGCACCGCGGCCCGAGGCGGATAGCGTCCCGTCCTCGCGCGCCCTCCCCGCGCCGCGCGCGGTCCACGCTCCAACCCGCAGCGCGCCCGACATCACCCGCGGACCCTTGGATCGGCGGGAGATCCTCGTGTCCTTCGACGCCGGCTCCTCGGAGCGGGGCGCGCCGGACATCCTGGACGCGCTCTGGCGGCGGGGCATCCGGACGACCGTGTTTCTCACGGGCGAGTTCATCCGAAACTATCCCGAAACCGTGCGCCGCATCGCCGCAGACGGTCACGAGGTCGGGAATCACACCGACACCCATCCGCGCCTGACGACGTACGCCGCAGACGGCCGCCAGGTCACGCGGCCGGGCGTCGACCAGCCCTTCCTGGCGGGAGAGCTGGCGCGCACGGCGAGGCTTTACCGCGAGACCACCGGCTTGACGATGGCGCCCTTCTGGCGCGCCCCCTTCGGAGAGCACAACGCCGAGATCCGGCGCTGGGCGGCCGAGCAGGGCTACTGGCACGTCGGCTGGACCGGAGGCCGTTCCGGCCTCGACGGCATGGACTGGGTCACCGACCCGCGCTCGCGCTCCTACCAGACGGCCGAGCGGCTGGTCTCCCGTCTCGTCCGCCGCGCCGAGAACGGCGGCATCGTCCTGCTGCATCTGGGCAGCGACCGGGAGGAGCCGGTGGCCTCGCGCATCGACGCCCTGCTCGACGGGCTGAAGACCCGCGGTTTCCGCTTTGCCCTCGCCTCGGAGTTCCTCGAGCGGGAAGGCTTCGACGCGGCGCGCCTGGCCGCGTTCCGGGGCGCGCCCGTCCCGGACGCCGTTCGTTGAGCATCGCCTTCGGCACCGACGGGTGGCGCGGCGTCATCGCCGACGAGTGCACCTTCGCGCAGATCCGGCGGATCGCCGCCGCCACGGCTGCCTGGTACGCGGGAGACGCCGGCGAGGGGGACTCGAGCCGTATCGTCATCGGCCACGACCCGCGCTTCTTCTCTCCGGAGTTCGCCCGAGCGGCCGCCGAGGTCTTCGCGGCGGCGGGCGTCGACGTCCTCCTGACCGACCGGCCGATTCCCACGCCCGCCGTCTCCTTCCACGTCAAACGGCTCGGCTTGAAGGGCGGCGTCGCGATCACGGCGAGCCACAATCCCGGCCACTACAACGGGTTCAAGATCAAAGCCCATTTCGGCGGCAGCGCCCCGCCCGAAACGTATGCGGCGGTTTCCTCGCTCGCCGACCGTCCGTTCCCCCGCGCCGCGCGCGCCGGCCGGATCGAGACCGTGGACCTGCGCACGGCCTATCGCGACCGCCTCGGCTCGCTCGTGGATCTCCCCGCGATGCGCGCGTCGGGGCTCTCCGTGCTCGCCGACGCGATGCACGGCGCGGCGGGCAGGCTCGCCGAGGAGCTCCTCGTCGGGGGGAGGCTACGCGTCGAATCCTTCCGCTCCGAGCGGGACCCCCTGTTCGGCGGAGTCCAACCCGAGCCCATCGCCGCGAATCTCACGGCCTCGAGCGAGAAGGTCCGCCGTGAAGGCTTCGATCTCTGCGTCGCGCAGGACGGCGACGCGGACCGGCTCGGAGTGCTCGACGCGCGGGGCCGCTTCGTGTCGCCGCACCAGGTTCTCGCCCTGCTGCTGCTGCACGTCTTCCGCCGCCGCGGCCTGCGCGGCGGAATCGCCAAGACGTTCTCGACCTCGTTCCAGATCGACCGCATCGCGCGGGCGCTCGGCGCTCCGCTGATCGAGACGGGGATCGGCTTCAAGTACGTCGCCGAGCGCATGAACCGGGGAGAGGCCGCCGCCGGCGGCGAGGAGAGCGGCGGTTACGCCTTCGGGTTCCACCTTCCCGAGCGCGACGGCATCCTCTCGGCGCTGCTGCTCGTCGAGAGCCTGGCGTTCTCCGGCCGCGACCTGGGCCAGGCGCTCGAGGCCCTGGAAGCGGAGTTTGGCCGCTTCGAATACGGGCGCCGCGACGTGTACCTGACCGTGGCCGTGGTCCGCCGCTACGTCGAAGAGGTGAAGGCGTCGCCACCCCGCGCGATGGCCGGCGAGCCCGTGACGTCCGTCCAGGACCGCGACGGCGTCAAGTACGTCTTCGGCGACCGGGGGTGGCTGCTGCACCGCCTCTCGGGGACGGAGCCGATGGTGCGGCTCTACTGCGAGCACGAGGACGCCGCCACGATGCAGCAGATCCTGGAAGAGGCGGAATCGCGGTTGAGGGAGTTCGTTCGAAAGAACTCATGACCGTCTCTGGTCCACCGGCCGGTCCTGGTCCGAGGCCCGGCGCCGGGGCCGCGGCGGCTCGGTGAAGACCGTGCCCTCTCCCTCGAAGCGGATCTTCGGCGGGCTGGCGACGTCGGGCTGCATGACCTCTTCCAGGAAATCGTCGTCGAGAACCGAGGCCACGACATCTCCCGTCCAGGCGACCAGATCGCGCCCCGAGATCGAGAGCGGGTACGCCGCCGACACCTCGTGGGCCAGGACGGGTCCCCCGACGGAGAAGACGACGCTGCCCCGGCCCTGGACCCGAAGCACGTCGATGCGGCGGTTGCGCCGGAAGTCGTGGATCGCGTCGAGCCGGAAGGTCAGCCCGTGGTCGAGAGCCAGGAGGCGCGTGCCCTCCACGAAGATCGTCTGGCCGCTCAGGTCCCGTCGATACGCGCGGCGGCCGGGGTCGCTGATCAGCAGGGTGCCCAGGCCCGTGGCTCGCAGGATCCGCTCGAGCGACGTGCCGCGGAAGGCGGGCTCGGCTCCGAACCGGATCTTCCCGCTGTACCAGGCCACGCATCCCTTGCGCACGAAGACGACGCCGCGCGAGGCGACTTCGAGACCCCCTTCCGGCCGGACCTTGAAGAGAGGCCGCGCATCCGGTGCGGAGACGGAGATCGGCGCCGAGCGATCGGGCGCCTCGGGAAACGCCGGCTCGTAGGACGGCGGCTCGGGGGGGCGCAATTTGGGATTCGTCGATTCCCCGAGGGCCGCGCCCGGCCGTGCCGCCTCCGGGGAGGCCGCGCGCGCGCCGGCATCGCGCCCCGGACGCCGCAACGCCTCCTCGACCTCGGCGACGCGTCGTCGCGCCCCGGCGACCCGCAGGTGCTCGAGCGCCAGCCCGAGCTTTCCGCGCATCTGGTACAGCAGGCCGAGGTACAGATGGCTCCGCACATGTCCCGGGGCCTGCTCGATCGCCTTGCGCAGCTCCAGCTCCGCCTCGGCCAGGAACCCGGCCTTGAACAGGATGAGGCCCAGGTTCGCGCGCAGCACCGCCGAGGACGGGTTCGCGGCGAGCAGCGTCCGCGCGGCGGCAGCCGCCTCGTTGTAGTGCCCGCGCTTGAACTCGAGCAGGGACAGGAGATTCAGCACGTCCTCGTCGTGGGGCCGGAGGCTTCGCGCCTGTTCGAGCTCTTCCCAGGCCTCCTCGACCTTTCCCGCCCGCACGCCCCGCCGCGCGCGGTTCAGGTGCAGCAGGAACAGACCCTGATCGACGGGAGGTAAGTCGCCGGCGGCGCTGGACACGTGGCCCGAGCCCGGCTACCCGAGGCGGCGCGCCGCGGGGGCGCTCTTCGTGGTCAGAATGATGCGGTTGGTGCGCGCGTCCCGCAGCCAGCGGACTTTCTTGCCTTCCGAAGCCGCGATGCCTCGATACGTCTGGGCGGCAGGTTTGCCGAACCCTCCCCCGAGCGTGGATTTTCCGTGGTAGGCGGCGAGGGTCTTGCGCACGTAGAGCTGCGTCTCGTTGTACGGCGGCACGCCGTCGTACCGGTCGACGGCCGCCTCGCCGGCGTTGTACGCCGCGAGGGACTTCACCAGATCTCCCCCGTAGTACGACAACAGCCGGGAGAGGTGGCGCACACCGCCGACGATATTCTGCCGGGGGTCGTGGATGTCCCGCACGCCGTGCTCCGCGGCCGTCGCGGGCATCAGCTGCATCAGACCGCGCGCTCCCTTGCGGGAGATCGCGGCGGGATTGAAGCCCGACTCGACCAGCATCACGGACTTGACGAGCTGCGGATCGACGGAGTGCTCGCGCGCGGCCGTTGCGATCATGTCGTCGTAGGCCGACGCGCGCCGCATCCGCGCGGCCAGCCAGGTTTCACTCGAGCCGATGTTGGCTGGGCCGTCGTTGTAGATCAGATGACGGCCGCCCTTGACAGTGACGCGCACGTCGGCGCGCGCCGCTGAAGCGGCCGCGGCGAGAATCCCGAGCGAGATGAGGGCCCTAAGTTTCATGGAATGTGAACGAGGCATTATAGCCGAAGCCGCGCAACCGCAGAGGTCTCAGCGGGTTAGCGGCGGGCGGACGTGATGCCGGTCACACCCTCGTCGGGCTCGGCGAGCAGATCCCGCACGGCCTCGGCCGCCGCATCGAGGCCCGCCGAAAGCTGCGCGGCGTTTCTCCCTCCCGCCTGCGCCAGATCCGCCTTGCCGCCGCCGCTGCCACCGAGCGCCTTGCCCACGCGGACCGCGATCTGCGAGGCCGGAAGACGTCGCGTCAGGTCGGCCGTCACCGCCACGATCACCGATGTCTTGCCGTCGCCGACCGTGCCGACCACCACCACGCCGCTCTTGAGCCTTGAGCGCAGCGTGTCGGAGAGATTGCGCAGCTCGGGGATCGACAGACCCTCGACGACGCGCGTGACGATCGGCACGCCGGCGACCTCGATGCGATCGCCCTGCGCGCCCGCATCGCCCGAGGCGAGCTTGAGCTTCAGGGACGCGACCTCGCGCTCGAGCACTTTGACCCGGCCTTCCCTGTCCTGCCAGAGCGCGGCGAGCGTCGCGCGCGGCGCCTGGGCGGCGTCGGAGAGCGTGTTCAGGAGCTTCTCGTCTTGCGACAACAACTCCACGGCCCCGAGGGAGGTCACGGCCTCGAGCCTCCGGACTCCCGCGGCCAGGCCGCGGTCCGAGACGATCTTGAACGCGCCGATCTCTCCCGTACGCGGCACGTGGCAGCCCCCGCAGAGCTCCGTCGAAACACCGGGCACCGCGACCACGCGCACGCGCTCGCCGTACTTCTCGCCGAAGAACATGTCCGCGCCCTTACGGCGGGCCTCGCCCATCGGCATGACTTCCTTGCTGACCTCGTGATCCCGCAGGATCTCCTGGTTGATGAGGCGCTCGATCTCGCCGAGCTGCTCGGCCGTCGGAGCGCTCGCGACCGCGTAGTCGAACCGCAGCTTGTCGGGAGCCACGAGCGAGCCCATCTGGCGCGCCGAGCCGCCGAGCACTTTGCGCAGCGCCGCATGAAGCAGGTGGGTGCCGGTGTGGTTTGCCTGTGTGCGGCGGCGCGTCCACTCGGATACCGACATGTCGACGGCCGTTCCCACCTCGAGCCGGCCGCGCCCGACCTGGACGCGATGGGCGATCAGGCCCGGCGTCGGTTTTCGCACGTCCGTGACCGCGGCCTCGCCGCCTGCCCATACCCACGAGCCAGTGTCGGCCACCTGACCGCCGCCTTCCGGGTAGAACACCGTTCGGTCGGTGACGACGTCCCCCGCCTCGCCCTCGGAGAGTCGCGACACCTCTTTCCCGTCCTTGACGATGGCCAGGATCTGGGCGCCGGAGAGCGAAACGAAGTCCTGTTCCGGATACCCGCGGAACACCGAGTGCCCGGCGGGCAGTTCCAGCCTATCGAACACCGACGCATCGGCGGCCTCGAACTTCCCGGAGGCCCTGGAGGCGGTTCGCTGCCGTTCCATGGCTTCCTCGAAACCGGCCCGATCCATGGCCACGCCCTCGTCGCCGGCGATCTCTTCGATGACGTCGAGGGGGATCCCGTACGTGTCGTAGAAGCGAAACACCGTCTCGCCCGAGAGCGCGGTGGCTCCCTCGCGGCGCAGCCGCTCGATCGCTTCGCCGACGCGGTCGGCGCCTTCCGAGAGCGTGCGGCCGAAACGCTCCTCCTCGGGCTCGAGGACGCCAGCGACATTGGCGGCGACGCTCGCGACCCGTGAGGGCTCGTAGTACACGCCGGCGAATCCCTGAACGACCGCGGGCGCGATCGCGTGGAGAAACGGCCGGTCCAGGCCGATCCGGCGGCCGTAGCGCATGGCGCGGCGCAGAATCCGCCGCAGGACGTAGCCCCGGCCCTCGTTCGAGGGCAGGGCGCCGTCCGCGATCAGCATCGTCGAGGCGCGCACGTGGTCCGCGATCACGCGAAAGGGCGCGTCCTCGGGGGCCATGCCGCCGCGGTACGGGCGCCCCGACAGCGCCGAGATCTGCCCCAGGATCTCGGCGAAGAGGTCGGTGTCGAAGTTGTTGTTGACGCCCTGGAGGATCGCGGTCAGCCGCTCGAGCCCGGCCCCCGTGTCGACGGAAGGCTTGGGCAGCGGCGTCGCCTTTCCCGAGGCGTCGCGCTCGAACTGCATGAAGACGAGGTTCCAGATCTCGAGCGTGTCGTCGCCCGGGCCGTTGACCCGGTCGGGCGTGTTTTCGGAGAGGTCCGCGCCGCGGTAGTAGTGGAGCTCGGAGCACGGCCCGCAGGGGCCTGTCTCGCCCATCGCCCAGAAGTTCTCCTTCTCTCCGAACCGGAGAACCCGGGAGGCCGGCAGGTGCCGCTCCCAGAGCCCGGCGGCCGCGTCGTCGTCCGTGTAGACCGTGGCCCAGAGCCGCTCGGGATCGAGGCCGTAGCCCGTCTCTCTATCCGTCACGAGCTCCCACGCGAAGCGGATCGCCTCGTCCTTGAAGTAGTCGCCGAAGGAGAAGTTGCCGAGCATCTCGAAGAACGTGTGGTGCCGTCCCGTGTACCCCACGTTGTCGAGGTCGTTGTGCTTTCCCCCGGCGCGCACGCACTTCTGCGCGGAGGTCGCCCGGGCGTATTCGCGCTTTTCCCGGCCGGTGAAGACGTCCTTGAACTGGTTCATCCCGGCGTTGGTGAAGAGGAGCGTCGGGTCCTCGGCGGGTATGAGGGAGGAGGACGGGACGCGGCGATGCCCGCGCTCCTCGAAAAACCTCAGGAATCTCTCTCGGACTTCAGTCGACTTCATACCAACCCCGGATCATCTCAGATATCTTTTCGGAGCGAAAACCGCGTCGGGTCAGCGCGTCGAAGACCCGCCGGCGCCGCAGCGGCGGAGCGAGATCTGCGCGAGCCGTCCACAGACGTTCGAACGCTTTCCGCAACGCCGCGTCTTCCCGCCCCGCGCCGCCTTCCGCCAGATCCGCCGCCGCGATGGTCTCCCGGTCGAAGCCTCGGGCCTTGAGCTCCCTCTCGACCCGGGAGCGGCCGTAGCGGGAGCCGCGCGTGCGCATCGCCGAGCGGGCGGCGGAGAGATCGTCGAGGAGCTCCTGACTGGACAGGCGTTCGAGGGCAGGGGCGACGGCGGCCGCCGCGAAGCCCCGATCCTCGAGCGCGCGCGAAAGCTCCACTCGGCCGCGCGGACGAACCGCGAGGAGGCGCAGAGCCCGTTCGTGCGCCGCCGCAGCGGAGTCGGAATCGGCCGGTGGCTTGCTGCGGCGGACCGTCGAGACCCTACCCGCGCCCCGGAGGAAGCTGGTTGGAGAAGTCAAACGGCGACTCCTCCTGGAGGGGGTTGAAGTCGTTGGGGGCCACCAGGGCCGCGTCCATCTCCTCGCGGGCCACGTCCGCCGTCGACTGGATGCCCTGGATCTTCAGCTTGAACTCGTTCGGGTTGGTCGCGCGCTTCAGGGCTTCCTCGAGCGTGATGAGGCCCGACTTGTAGAGGCTGTAGAGCGATTGGTCGAAGGTCTGCATCCCGTACTGCGAGGTGCCTTGCTGGATCGCGTCCTTGATGAACTTGGTCTTCTCCTTGTTCTCGATGCACTCCCGGACGTAGTTCGTGCGGATCAGGATCTCCGCCGCCGGCACGCGTCCGAGGCCGTCGGCGCGCGGCATGAGGCGCAGCGACACGGCCGCCTTGAGCACCGCTCCCAGCTGCAGCCGGATCTGCTTCTGCTGGTGGGGCGGAAAGACCGCGATGATGCGGTTGATCGTCTCGGTGGCGTCGAGGGTGTGGAGGGTCGAGAAGACGAGGTGGCCCGTCTCGGCCGCGGTCAGGGCGGTCTCGATCGTCTCGTAGTCGCGCATTTCGCCTACGAGGATGACGTCCGGATCCTGGCGCAGCGCGCTCCGCAGCGCGAGCGAGAAGCCCTTCGTGTCGACATCGACCTCGCGCTGGTTCACGATCGATTTCTTGTCGCGGTGCAGGAACTCGATCGGGTCCTCGATCGTCATGACGTGCTCGTTGCGGGTCGCGTTGATGTAGTCGATCATCGCGGCGAGCGTCGTGGACTTCCCCGAGCCGGTCGTTCCGGTGCACAGGACGAGGCCGCGCTGCTCCTGGCAGATCTTCTCGAGCACGGGGGGCAGCAGGAGCTCCTTGATGGAGAGGATCTTGGCCGGGATGACGCGCAGCACGAGGCCCACGGTTCCGCGCTGCTGGAAGATATTGCAGCGGAAGCGCCCGAGGTTGGGAACGTTGTAGGCGATGTCGATCTCGAAGTTGTTCTTGAACTTCTCTTTCTGTCGCGCCGACATGATCGAGAAGGCCATGGCGATCGTGTCTTCCTGCATGAGACGGCGCATGTCTGCCAGCGGAATGAGCGTTCCGTCCACCCGGATGATCGGGAAAGCGCCCACTTTCAGGTGCAGATCGGACGCCTTCCGCTCGACCGCAATCTTCAGCAGATCGTTGATATGCATGGTTTTATTTTCCTCGGTTGCCGGTTAGCTTACGCTCGTTGCCACCGGATTGGAAGCGGAAGCAGGCTCGTCGAGGCGGGGCCTGCGCCCACTCGCGGGTGGCAACAAGGGCCGCTCCTGCATCGAGTTAGACGGCTCCGACCCGTGCCTCCACCGGCAGCGGCGTCAACCACCCGTACCGGTCCTCCACGTCTCCGCGGACCAGGGCGAAGAACTCCCTCTGGAGCCGCTCGGTGACCGGTCCCCGCCGGCCCGGCCCGACCACGATCCGGTCGACGGACCGGATCGGCGTGATCTCGGCGGCCGTTCCGGTGAAGAAGACCTCGTCGGCAACGTAGAGCATCTCCCGGGCGATCTGCTGCTCCACGACCGTGAAGCCCGCGTCCTCTGCCAGACGCATGACCGAATCCCTGGTGATCCCGGGCAGAATCGTGCCGGCGAGGGGCGGCGTGAGGATCCGGCCGCCGTACACGAGGAAGATGTTCTCCCCGCTCCCCTCGGAGATACGCCCGGCGTTGTCGAGCGCGATCCCCTCGGTGAAACCGTTGGTGATCGCTTCCATCTTGATCAGCGCGGAGTTGAGGTAGTTGCCCGTGGCCTTGGCCATGGCGGGAAACGTGTTGGGCGCCATCCGGTTCCAGGAGGAGACGCAGACGTCGACACCTTCCTCGAGCGCTTCCTCGCCCAGGTACTTACCCCACCGCCACACGGCGACCATCACGTCGACCGGGCTGTTGAACGGGTTGACCCCGAGCGCGCCGAGTCCCCGATAGACGACCGGCCGGATGTAGCACTCGTCGTAGCCGTTGGCGCGGATCGTCTCGAAGATCGCGTCGCGGAACTCCTTCGGGGAGTACGGCACCTCCATCCGGTACACCTTGCAGGAGTCGAAGAGCCGCTTGATGTGCTCGTCCAGACGGAAGGCCGCGGAGCCGTGTTTGGTCTTGTAGACGCGGGCCCCTTCGAACATTGCCGAGCCGTAGTGGAAGACGTGGGAGAAGGCGTGAATCTTCGCGTCGGCGAAATCCACGAGCCGCCCGTTCATCCAGACTTTCTTGACGTCCTCGTAGGACATTGCGGCCTCCGTGATGTGACTCGGAGTATTCCCCGCCGCCGCGGGGGTGTCAATGCGGGATTCGCGCGAGCGCCGTCCGCGCCAGGACCAGCGCGCCGACGGCGGCCGTCTCGGCCCGAAGCTTGCCGGCCGCGAGCGAAACGACGGCCCAGCCGGACTGCAGCGCCGCCGCGTGCTCGGCGTCGGACCATCCGCCTTCGGGCCCGATCAGGAGCGCGACGGACCCGGAACGGAGGCGATCGGGAAAAGCCTCGCCGCGCGGATCGAGGAGAAACCGGTGGACGCAGGTTTCCTCGCGGAGCGCGGCGGAGAACGGACGCGGACCCGCGACCTCGGGCCACCGCGCGCGCTCGGCCTGCTTGGCAGCCTCGCGCACGACGCGCTCGAGCCGCGCCGGCAACGCTTCGCTCGCGCGGTAGCTCTGGGTGCGATCGCTTTCCACGAGGGTCAGGCGCTTCGCGCCGAGCTCGGTGGCTTTCTCGGCGATCCAGGAAAGTCGCTCCACCCGCAGCGCGGCGACCAGCAGGTGGATCGGGGGCAGCGAGTCCGCCGCCGCCGCCCACACCGCTTCCACCCGCACGTCGAGAATTCCCCGCTCGGCGCGCTCGATCCGCCCGAAGGCCTCGGCGCCGCTTCCGTCGACGAGCACGACCGCGCTCCCGGGGCTCAAGCGCCGGGCCCGGGCGTGCGCCGCCTCTTGTCCGGCAATGCGGCAGGACTCCCCGGCCCCGGGCAGGCGCCCGACGATCAGCCGCGGTGGAGCGACAGGCACACCCATTCCTTCTCGGTTCTTCTTCCCGCCAGCTTCCACCGGCCGGTCCGCACGCGGTCGAGCACGGCGGGCTCGGAATCGCGGGTGACGCCGGAGAGCAGAACGCATCCCCGCTTCCCGGCGCGCGCCAGCAGAGCCCTCGACTCGGGCAGGATCTCCTCGGGGAGCATGTTGGCCACGACGACGTCGAACTGGCCGGCGCACGCCGCGAGGGGGCCAGCGTAGAGCCCGACGCGGCCGCCGAAGGAATGGCGGCGCAGGTTCTCGCGGGCCACGAAGACCGCGTCGGCGTCGGTGTCGAACCCCACGGCCCGGCGCGCGCCAAGCGCCGCTCCCGCCAGCGCGAGCACGCCTGAGCCGCTTCCGACGTCGAGCAGCGTTCTCCCGTCGAGCGCCTCTTCCTCGAGCGCGAGGAGCGCCAGCCGCGTGGATTCGTGCCCCCCGGTGCCGAAGGCCCGCGACGCCGGGAGAAAGAGCCCGATCCGCCCGGAAGGGGGCGCGGCGCCGCCGGGATCTCCGGGATCGATCCAAAAGCGCCGGCCAACCGGGAACGGCCGCGATGCGGCGCGCCAGGCCTCCAGGGGGTCCCCTTCGGCAATGTCGGTCGTCAGCTCGTGCCGCACCCGCCGGGCGCGCAGCGCGTCGGACGCGTCTCGCGCCGCGTCGGGCCCGCGGAAGAAGGCGACGAGGTCCTTCCCGGCGCTCTCGAAGCCGAGGGGGTCGTGGAGGGAGAGGACTCCCAGGAGGACGTCGTCATTTGCCTTCCTCGGAATCCGAAGGCGGCTGTAGCGGAGCCGATTTCGGAGTTCATCCGAAATCACGAGAAGATCTTCTTCGCCTTCCGGAGAACTCCCCTGCCGCCGCCGACCGGCGCGCCGGTGAGCTCCGCGTACTTGCGCAGAAGCTCCTTCTCCTCCTTCGAGGGGGACTCCGGCACCCGCACATTGACTCGCACGATGAGATCGCCGCGTCCGCTGCGCCCCAGGCGACCCATGCCGCGGCCCTTCAGACGCAGCTCCGAGCCCGCCGCGGTCCCCGGCGCGACCGAGACCTTCTCCTCCCCGTCCAGCGTGGGAACGGGAATCTCTCCGCCCAGCACCAGCGTCGGGAACGGCAGGTCGACGCGCGCGACGACGTCGTCGCCCTCGCGAGAGAAGATCTCGTCCTCGGCCGCCGTCAGAACCACGTAGAGGTCGCCGGCGGGGCCGTTGTTGGGCCCGGCGTCGCCCTCGCCAGTCAGCCGGAGGCGCGAGCCCGACTCCACCCCGGCGGGGATCCGGATCGTGAGGTCCTTCTTGGCCCGCAGGCGGCCCTCGCCGCGGCAGGCGCGGCACGGCTTCTCGATGATGCGCCCCTCGCCCTGGCACTTGCTGCAGGGCCGCATCACCGTGAGGAATCCCTGCGAGAGTCGCTGGCGGCCGCTTCCGCGGCAGACCGGACATGTCTGGGGCCGGGAGCCCGGTTCGGCTCCGACTCCCTCGCAGGGGCCGCAGCGCTGCAGACGCGAGATCGCGATCGGAGCCTCGACGCCGAAGGCCGCGTCGCGGAAGGCGATTTCCATCCGGTACACGAGGTCGCTGCCGGCCATGGGCGCGGCCGGGCCGCCGCCGAAGCCCGCGCCCGACGCGAAGCCGAACAGCCCGCTGAAAAGATCCGAGAAGTCCGAGAAGGCCGACGGATCGAAGCCGCCGAAGCCCCCGCCGGACCCGGCATTGGACCCGGCGTGCCCGAACTGGTCGTAACGGACGCGCTTGTCGGGATCGGAGAGCACCGCGTAGGCCTCCGAGGCTTCCCGGAACTTCTCGGCCGCGTCCGGATTGTTGGGGTTGCGGTCGGGGTGGTACGTCAAGGCGAGCTTGCGGTAGGCGGACTTCAGCGCAACTGCGTCCGCGTCGCGGGAGACGGACAGGATTTCGTAGTAGTCGCGTCGTTCCATGGATTCAGTCATGAGTCGTGAGTCTTGAGTCTTGAGTCTTGAGTTCTGAGCGGGCTCGCCGAGCCGACGCACGGCTCAAGACTGGAAACTCAAGACTCTCGCTCTCAGCTCGCGGCCGCTCCCCCCGCTCCGGCCCGCGCCAGCATCACGCGGGTGAGCACTTTGGAGACTCCCTGCATGTCGAAGATAGCCTCGTTGAAGGCCTCGCGCGTCTGGCCGGCGGCGATCTCGCGCGAGCGCTTCAGCGTCTCCTCGATGCGCTGCCGCTCGTCGTCCCCGAGGGCGGCGCCGAACTCGCCGAGGACGCGCTCGTTGGAGGCGATCATGCCTTCCAGCCGGTTCTTGACCGCGGCGATCTCGCGCCGCTCGTGGTCGGCTTCGGCGAACGCCGACGCCTCCTTGATGATCTTGTCGATCTCGTTCTGCGAGAGGCCCCCCGCCGGGTTCAACTGCATGCCCTGCGCCTTGCCCGTCGCCAGGTCCCGCGCCGAGACGTTGACGATGCCGTTGGAGTCGATCGCGAACGTCACCTCGATCTGCGGCACGCCCCGCGGGGCGGCGGGTATGCCGACGAGCTCGAAGCGCCCGAGCGACTTGTTGTCCTTGGCGATCTCGCGCTCGCCCTGCAGCACGTGGATCTCGACGACGGACTGGTTGTCCGCTACCGTCGTGAACACTTTCGTGTTCTTCGTCGGGATCGTCGAGTTTCTTTCGATGAGCTTCTCGAAGACGCCTCCGTGCAGCTCGATGCCGAGGGACAGCGGCGTGACGTCGAGAAGCACGACGTCCTTGATCTCGCCCTTGAGGACGCCGCCCTGGATGGCCGCGCCGATCGCGACGACCTCGTCCGGGTTGATGTCGCGGTTGGGCTCGCGGCCGAAGAGCTCCGCCACCATCCGCTGGACCTTGGGCGTGCGCGTCTGGCCGCCGACGAGGATGACCTGATCGACGTCCGAGGGCTTGAATCCCGCCGCCGACAGCGCGTCCAGGCAGGGCGCGGCGGTGCGATCGATGAGGTCCGCCACGAGCCCCTCGAAACGCTCGCGCGTCAGGGTCCGGTTGATGTGCTTGGGGCCCGACGCGTCGGCCGAGATGAACGGCAGCGTGATCGTCGTCTCCGTCGCGGTCGAGAGCTCGCACTTGGCCTTCTCGGCGGCTTCCTTGAGCCGCTGCAGCGCCATCCGGTCCTGCCGCAGGTCGATGCCCGTGGCCTTCCGGAAATCGTCGAGCAGCCAGTCCATGATCTTCTTGTCGAAGTCCTCCCCGCCGAGGTAGGTGTCGCCGGCCGTCGCCTTGACCTCGTAGATCCCGTCGCCGAGCTGGAGGATCGAGATGTCGAACGTGCCGCCCCCGAGGTCGTACACGGCGACCGTCTCGCTGCCCTTCCGGTCCATGCCGTAGGCGAGCGAAGCCGCCGTCGGCTCGTTGATGATCCGGAGGACCTCGAGCCCGGCGATCCGGCCTGCGTCGCGGGTCGCCTGCCGCTGGGCGTCGTCGAAATAGGCGGGCACGGTGATGATCGCCTCGGTGATCTCCTCGCCGAGGGCCTCCTCCGAGAACTCCTTGATCTCCGAGAGGATGAAGGCCGAGATTTCCTCGGGGCTGTACTCGCGGGTCCGCGCCCGGATCTTCACGTCGCCGTTGACCGCGCGCACGATCTCGTAGGGCAGCACCTCGCGCGCATGCTGCGTCTCCTCGGAATCGTACTTGCGCCCGACCAGGCGCTTGACCGCGAAGACGGTGTTCATCGGATTGGTGATCGACTGGCGCTTGGCGATCTGCCCGACCAGCCGCTCGCCGTCCTCGGTGAACCCGACGATCGAGGGGGTCGTGCGCCCGCCTTCGCGGTTGATCAGCACCTGCGGCGTGGCGCCCTCGACGACGGCGACGCAGCAGTTGGTCGTGCCGAGGTCGATGCCGAGGATCTTGCCCACGCTGCCTCCTACTCCTTCGCGCCCGGCTCGGAAGAGCCCCCATCCGGCTCGCCCGGACGCACCGCCACCTTCACGAAGGAGGGACGGATCAGCCGATCGTTCAGGAAGTAACCCTTCTGCAACTCTTCCACGATCGTGTTCGGCGGCACCGCGTCGGCCTTCTCGGTCGCCACCGCTTCGTGCAGGTTCGGGTCGAACGAGCCGGAGCTGTCGATGGGAGTCAGGCCGTACCGCTTCCACAGCTCGCCGAGCTGCTTGCGGATGATCGCGACGCCCTGCCCGAAATCGCTCGAGAGCTCCTCGGGCCGCGCGTGCGCGAGGGCCCGCTCGAAGTTGTCGAGGATGGGCAGGAAGTCGTGCGCGAAACCGGCCAGGGCGATCTTGAAGTACTCCTGCCGCTCGCGCTCGCTGCGCTTCTTGTGGTTCTCGAACTCGGCGAGCTTGCGCAGGTAGCGGTCCTTGAGGTCCTCGAGGTCTTTGCGGGCCGAGCGCAGCTTCCCCTCGGCGGACGCGAGCGCGCTCGCCTCTTCTTCGCCGAGCGCCGTGTCGAGGGAGTCGCCCGAGTCCCGGACCTCGATCAGATCCTCGTCCGAGCCGGAGGCGTCGCGGTCACGGTCTCTCATCCGACCGGTCCTCCTTCTGGCGTTCCTCACGCCGGTCGAGGCGGTCCGAGACGGCGCGCCCCAAGAGCTCGACGACAGGGATCACCCGGGTGTACTCCCGCCGGGCCGGTCCGATCACGCCCAACATCCCCGCCAGTGTCTCTCCCGTGCCGTACGAGGTCAAGACGGCCGAGAGCCGCGGATCGACCGCATGCGTGTCCTCCGAGCCGAGGACCACGCTCGTGCCCCGGGAGTCCAGGTACCGGGAGACCAGGTCCAGCACCCGCGCCTTCTCGTCGAAGGCATGAAAGATCTTCCTCAGCGACTCGACATCCGCGAACTCCGGCTTCTCGAGCAGGCGTGCCGTGCCGTCGAAGAACAGGCGGTCCTCGCCGTCCTTTTTCTCCAGCGCGCGGCCCGCGAGCTCGGCCGCCCGGCCGAGGATGCGATCGGCCTCGACCTTTTCGCGGGCCATCGCGGCGAGCAGACGCCGCCGGGCCTCGTGGAGGGTCAACCCGCCGTAATCCCGGGTCAGCCGGTCGCTGATCGTCTCCAGCTCGGCCGGCGTGTAGACGGCGTCGGTCTCGAGCACCCGCGAGATGACGGCGTCCGGCTCGTTGACCTGCACGACGAGGATCTTTCCCGGCGCCACGGCGAGAAAACGGAGGCTTCTGATGACGGTGTGCAGCGCGTCCGGCGCCACGACGAAGCCCACCTCGCCCGACAGCTGCGAGAGGAGGCGCGAAGCGGCGGTGAAGAGGAGCGAGACGTCCGCGCCCGCCGTGTCGAGGTCGGAGCCGACCTGCTCCCGGACGCCGTCGGCGACCTTGCGCTGCCGCATCAGCTCATCGATGTAGAGCCGGTAGGCCCGGTCCGTCGGGACGCGGCCGGCAGAGGTGTGCGGCTGGGCCAGATAGCCACCGTCGGTCAGGTCGGCCATGATGTTGCGGATCGAGGCCGGCGACAGCGCGAACCGATTGGCCTTGAAAAGCGTCCGCGAGGAAACCGGCCGCCCCGTGTCGACGTGGACGCGGATGATCTCCTTGAGGATGGCGCGGCTGCGGGTGTCGAGGGATCTCACTTGGCACTCAAAGCTATCGAGTGCTAATGATAACAGACTCGGCGGTGAGGAGACGGCCGGAATACACTGCCCGCGTGTCGAAGGCTGAGATCCTGACCCGCTCGGTTGCGCTCGTCGGACCGGGCCGCGCCGGGCGCGCTTTCGCGCGCTCCTGGAGCAGAGCGGGCGGAGCGATCGCGAGCGTGATCTTGCGGCGCGGCCGCCTCGGCCCGCTCGAAGACGTCTCGTCCGCGGAGGTCTTCGACCTCGACGCCGAGAGGCTGCCCGGAAGCGACCTGCTCATGCTCGCCGTTCCCGACGACGCGATCGCCTCCGTGGCGGAAACGCTCGCGGGCCGTCTCCCCTGCCGCTTCGTCTTCCACCTCTCGGGCGCTCTGCCGAGCACGATCCTGGCTCCCTTCGAGAGGCACGGGGCCCTGGCCGCCTCGCTCCATCCCCTGCGGCCCTTCACGGGAGCCGCACAGGAGAGCTGGGAGGGAGCATTCGTCGCCGTGGAGGGGCGCCCGGAAGCCGCCGCGGTGGGCGGCGAGATCGCCCGCGCCGTCGGGGCGCGGCCCCACCCGCTCGCCGCCTCCGCGAAGCCGCTCTACCATGCCGCGGCGTCGCTGGCGGCCGGGGGCGTCGCGGCCGTCGTTTCGGTGGCCTCGCGGGCCTGGGCGGCCGCCGGAATCTCCGAGGAGATCGCGCGCGAGGCGCTGGCGGGGCTGGCTTCCAGCGCCGCCTCCGCCGCCGCCGCGCAGCCCTTCGCCCTCGCGCTGACCGGCGCCGTCGCCCGGCGCGACGTCGGGACGGTGCGCGCCCACGCCGCGGCGCTGGCCGGCCACCGCGACGCCCTCGAGCTCTACCGGGCGCTCGGCGAAGAAATTCTGGCGCGAACGGCCGGCCGCGGGAAGGAAGAGGAGATCCGGCGGGTTCTTCGCGGCGAGGAAGCCCTCGGGGCGGCACCGGGAGCGGGCACTTCGTAACCCTCTCAGGGTGTTACAATTCGCGCAGTCCGTAGCTCGCGCCGCGGCACACTTGACGCATGGTTTTCTTCAACTACGCCACGATGCAGATGGCGGCCAAGGTCGTTTACTACGGCCCCGGCCTGTGCGGTAAGACCACCAACCTCCACCACATCTACGGACGCACGGCCCCCGGCTCCCGGGGAGAGATGGTCTCTTTGGAGACCGAGACCGATCGGACGCTCTTCTTCGACCTCCTGCCGCTCGACGTCGGGGTCATCGGGGGGTTCAAGACCCGCATCCAGCTCTACACGGTTCCGGGACAGGTCTTCTACAACACGACGCGCAAGCTCGTGCTGAAGGGGGTCGACGGGATGGTCTTCGTCGCCGACTCCCAGCGGGCGATGAAAGAGGCCAACGTCGAGTCGCTCGCCAACCTCAAGACGAACCTCGCCGAGATCGGCATCAAGCTCGAGGAGATCCCGCTCGTCTTTCAGTACAACAAGCGCGACCTGGCCAACATCCTCTCGGTGGCGGAGCTCGAGGACAGCCTGAACGCCGAGCGCGTCGTCGAGAGCTACGAGGCGTGCGCCGTTCTGGGACAGGGCGTCTTCGAAACCCTCAAGGCCATCTCGCGGCTGACTCTGCGCTCGTTGAAGAAACGCATGCTCGGCGAGGAAAAGCCCGGGGCGGTCCGAGCCGCCCCGGCGCCGCCACCCGCGCCCCCCGCTCCTCTCAGAGCCGCGGCGCCCGCACCGGCGCCGGCACCCGCCGCGGCGCAAAAGGGAATCGACGACGCGGTCGAGGTGGAGCCGGGAACCTTCTCCGAAACGGCCCGGCCGCCCGTGCTGGCACACGAGCTCAACCAGCCGCCGTCGGCTTTCGACGCCTCCGACGTCTCGACGGTTCGGGAATTCGAACAGGCGCTCGACTCTCTCGACGCGCCGCTGCCCGAGACGGCGACGCCGTCGGAGCCGGCCGCGCCGGAGGCCGAGATCGCGGACGTGTCCTTCGCCCAGACCGGAGCGCCCAAACCGGTCGCCTCCGAGGCGGTTCGCCACGTCAAGGTGCGCTCGAACATCGACATCCTCGCGGAGCTCGAGAGGCTGCGCAAGAGGTCCACCGCCACTCCCGGACCCGACGAGAAACCCAGGCGCGCACCGACGGGCATCTCCGTGGACGATCTGCTCGCCTCGAGCCTCAACCACCGGAGAGAGATCAACCGGGTCTTCCAGGTCCAGGTTCCGAAGAAGCAGCTCTCGCAGGGGCACCAGGTCACGGTGGGACTGCGATTCGAGGACCGCCAGGGCAA
>JBBDKM010000023.1:0-17851 GCA_040879385.1 Thermoanaerobaculia bacterium
CCCCCGACGCTCCGCGCCTCGACGCCGACCGCGCGGCCGCCCTCGAACAGGACGTCCTCGACGGCGGTCTCCTCGCGCACCTCGGCGCCACTCTCGGCGGCGTGCCGCAGGAGCAGGTCGTCGAACTCGGCGCGCTTCACGTGGTAAGCCATCGGATGGCCGGAAACGCGGGCCCTGGCGAAGACCACCGGCCGCGTCGTGCCCTGCTCCTCGTTCCAGAAGAACGCGCCGTATTTCTTCTGGTAACCGGCGGCGCGGATCTTGTCGTGAACGCCAAGCCGGTCGAAGATCGGAAGCGAGTACGGCAGGAGCGACTCGCCGACGTGGAAGCGCGGAAACTTCTCGCGCTCGAGCACGAGGACCCGGCGGCCGGCGCGCGCCAGCGCCGTCGCGACGGTCGAGCCTCCCGGGCCGCCGCCGATCACCACCGCGTCATACAATGCGGGCATGATCGGATTCTAACCGCTTGAGCGCTCCCGTCCTCGAGTACGTCGATATCCGTAAGAGCTTCGCTGCCGACCGGCCCGTCCTCGACGGCTTCACGCTCGCGATCGGTTCCGGAGAGACGGTGGCCCTCGTGGGCCCCTCCGGCTGCGGCAAGACGACCGCTCTCAAGCTCGCCAACCGCCTCGTGGACGCCGACGGCGGGACGCTCCGCATCTTCGGGAGCGACGCGCGCGCGCACGAGCCGGTGTCTCTCCGGCGCCGCGTCGGCTACGTGATCCAGGAAGGCGGCCTCTTCCCGCACTGGACCGTCCGCGAGAACGTCGAGACGGTGCCGCGCCTGCTCGGATGGCCCCCGGAGAAACGGCGCGCCCGCGCCCGCGAGCTTCTGGCGATGGTCGGGTTGCCGCCCGACGAGTTCGAGCCCCGGCGCCCGCGCGGGCTCTCCGGCGGCCAGCGGCAGCGGGTCGGAGTGGCGCGCGCGCTCGCCGCGGACCCCCCGCTGCTCCTGATGGACGAGCCCTTCGGCGCCCTCGACCCGATCGCGCGCCGCGCGATGCAGAAGGAGTTCCGGCAGTGGCGGTCCAACTGGACCGGGGCCATCGTCCTGGTGACCCACGACCTGCGCGAGGCGTTTCTCCTGGCCGACCGGGTCGCGGTGATGAACGCGGGCCGCGTGCTCCAGACCGGGACGCGCGAGGACCTGCTCGCGCGACCCGCCGACGCGTTCGTCCGCGAGTTCGTGTCGGAGCTCGTGTCGTGAGCGCGCTGGCGCGGTTCTTCTGGGAGCGGCGCGGCGACATCCTCGCGCTGACGGGGCAGCATGTCCTCCTCGTGTTCGCCGCGACGACGATCGCCGTCGCGATTGGCGTTCCCCTGGGCGTGGCGCTGACGCGCCGGCCCCGGCTGGCCCGCCCGGTCCTCGGTTTCGCCAACGTCGTCCAGACGATCCCGAGCCTGGCGCTCTTCGGATTCTTGATCCCGATGCCCGTCCTCGGCGGGATCGGAGCGCGGACCGCCATCGTGGCCCTCGTCGTCTACTCGTTGCTGCCGATCCTGCGAAACACGCACGCCGGCATCCTCTCGGTCGATCCGGCCGTCGTCGAGGCCGCGACCGGCCTCGGGATGACTCCGGGCCAGAGGCTGCGCTTCGTCGAGCTGCCTCTCGCGCTCCCCGTCGTGCTGGCCGGGATCCGCGTCGCGGTCGTCGTCGGGATCGGCCTGGCGACCATCGCCGCCGCGATCGGGGCGGGCGGCCTCGGCGTCCTGATCTATCGCGGCGTCGCGACGGTCGACCACCGCCTGATCCTCGCCGGCGCCGTGCCCGCGGCGCTCCTGGCGCTGGCGTTCGATTTCGGCCTCGGCGCCGTCGAGAAGCGCCTGGGACCGCGGCCGTGAGCCGCCTCGCCGGCGTCCTCGGCGCCCTGCTCCTCCTGACGACCGGGTGCGCGCGGCCGGGCGAGCGGGCGCTCCGCGTCGGCTCGAAGAACTTCACCGAGCAGGTGATCCTGGGCGAGATCGCGGCCCAGGCTCTCGAGCGGGCGGGCGTCGCGGTGGAGCGAAAGCTGGATCTGGGCGGGACGTTCGTGTGCCATCGGGCGCTGACCGCGGGGGAGCTGGACCTCTATCCGGAGTACACGGGCACCGCCTTCACGGCGATCCTGCAGGAGAAGCCGATCACGGATCCCGTCCGGGTGCGCGAGGAGGTGGCGCGCGAGTACCGGCGACGCTGGGACCTCGCCTGGGCGCCGCCGCTCGGGTTCGAGAACACCTTCGCGATCGTCCTGCGCGGGGCGCAGGCGCGGGAGCTCGGCATCACGAAGATCTCCGATCTCGCGCGCTTCGGCGACCGGCTCCGGCCCGGCTTCGGGTACGAGTTCCTCGAGCGGGCGGACGGGTTCCCGGGCCTCGCCGCGGCCTACGGCCTGCGCTTCGCCTCGCGGCCGGCCGAGATGGACCTGGGTCTTCTGTATCCCGCGCTCGCGCAGGGCAAGGTCGACGTGGTTGCCGGCAACTCGACCGACGGCCTCATCGCCGCGATGGGGCTCGCGGTCCTGGAGGACGACCGGCGCTATTTCCCGCCGTACGAAGCCGCGTTCGTTGCGCGCTCGGACGCGTGGAACGACCCGCGGGTGCGGGCCGCGCTCGAGCCGCTATCGGGCAGGATCACCGCCGACGCCATGCGCGCAATGAACGCCGCGGTGGATCGGGATCGCCGGAGGCCCGAGGATGTCGCGCGCGAGTTCCTGGGCGGCCTCCGGGCGCCCTGAACGGCCGTTTTCCGGCGTTTTTCTGCTACCCTGACTCCAGGATCCCCCGATGGACGGTGCATTCGAGTTCCTGACCAAGGCGGACTGGACAGTCCTGGGCGGAGCCCTCCTTCTCCTCGTCATCCTGATCGTGTCCTTCTGGTCCCGGTCCTACGTCTTCTGCCAGTACCTGAAGACGATGACCGGGATCGCTCTGAAGCCGGAGGCCGTCAAGCGGGCCTTCAAGACCGGGGGCCGCGAGCGCGTGCGGGAGCTGTTCCTCGACCTGATCATCCGCGAGGACCTGAAGGGCGGCCCCACGGCGATTCCTGAATCGGTGAGCCGTAAGCCGTAAGCCGTCCTCAGTTCTCGATCAGCCGGAAGCCGGGCACCACGTCCCGACCGAGCACGCTCCGCAGCACCGTCGCATGGAGCACTTCGTCCGACAGGATCTTAGCCGCCGAGCCGGAAAGAGCCCGGTCCTGGAAGCGCTCGACGACGTACAGGTAGACCCGCGCGGCGCCGACCTCGAGCTTGAACGCGAGCTCCAGGACGTCCCTTTCGTTCGTCAGCGGCACGCCGAAGACGTACTCCTTCTTGGGTTCGACCGGGGCACCGCCCTTGCGCTTGACGGTGTCCACGAGGAGATCCCGGTGGATCTCGTGGCTTCCCTGGAAGAGGAGGCCGACTTCCTTGGCCTTCGCCGAGAGCAGGCCGCTGCCTCCCGCCAGGCCGTAGGCCCAGATCGCCTCGTGCTCGAGCGCGAGCGCGGTGTTCATCAGCGTCAGGTCGTCGTACACCGCGGCGTCCTTGCCGGGCAGCGCCAGGAGCGGCCGGCCGGCGGCGACCAGACCCAGGGCGAGGCCGGCGGATGCGGCGTCACGGAACAGGTCACGGCGGGTACGGGGCATGGGGACCTCCTTGCGGTGCATGTTACGTCCCGACGCCCGACTCTACGAAAAAAGCCCCGGCCCGGATGTCTCCGGACCGGGGCGAAGGGGAATGAGGGATCGATCTCAGTCGATGGCCGGCTGCGTGCTGAAGTGCGTGACGACCGGCACGTCGTCGTGGACGCGGGTGTATCCCGAGTGCGGCGTCCAGAGAAACGGGAAACCGGCGATGAACGGCCGGTCGGGGCCGTCCACGCCGTCGCCGAGGGCGTTGTTCGGCGAGACGTTGAACTCCGGGACCAGGACGCCGGCGACGACCCGCAGGGCGATGTCGACCGTGTCGTCGTAGGGGCGACGGCCGTTCGGGAACCCCGCGTTGTCGCCGGCGAGCACGCCGAGACGATCCACGGCGTACACCGGCGTCGGGAAGACCGCCACGTTCAGGCGGAGCTGATCCGAGATCACTTCACCCGGGCGCTGCGTGAGGCCGGCAATTCCCTGCACGAGCGCCAGCAGGTCCGTGCGCGGCGCCGGCGGAACGCTGATCGTGAAGAAGTCGGCGAGGATGCCGGCGAGCTCCGAGTTGAGGACGTACGAGCCGAAGTTGGCCAGATCGTCGACCGGAGGCGTCGCGTTGAACAGGTCTTTGGCGCTCAAAGGAATCACGACCTCGTTGATGAGCGGGTTTCCGAGGCGCGAGACCTGGATCCAGGCACCCGTGGCGGCCGAGGTGCCGTCGGTGTTCAGCGTCGTCGTCTGCCGGCGCCAGGTCGAGGACCACATACTCACGATCGCGTTGGGGTCGTCCGTTGCCGTCGGGACCGTGTGGTTGTTGGTCAGGTTCTGGATGGGAACCGAAATCGCGATCGCGTGGACGTTGTAGCCGGCGGTCGCGTTGACGCCGCCGCCGTGGTCGCCGGGCAGCGTGTCGGGCCGGAAGTTGATCAGGTCGAAAATCATGCCGAGGTCGACGTAGAAGCCCTCCGCACGCGGGCCGGCGAAGACGATCGTGTTGTCGTCGATCGGGTAGACGCTGTTCACGATGCCGGATCCGCTGCCGTACCCGTTGGGGAACGACTTGGGGCCGACGTTGTTCGGCGCTTCGACCAGGTCGCTGCCGATGACGGTGCAGGAGCTCTGGTTCGGGGAAGGACCGAAGCACTTCTTGACCGTGTAGGTGTAGTAGACGTTCTGGTCGGGATCGTCGAGCGACGTCACGGGGCCGGTGTTCTGCAGGAACGTCGCGCCGTTGCGGACGTTGCGCGTGAACTCGACGCGGTAGACGAAATCCTCGAGGGCGTCGCCGTTCGAGTCGACGTTGAACTCGTACCGGATGTTGGGCTCGAAGTGGAAGAAGTTCGGGCCGCCGGCCGGCTCCTCGAGCGGGATCCAGTTGGCGATCATGACGAGCCGCGAGGGGTCGACCGGGTCGCGGAAGAAATAGACGTCGGTGTTGTCCGCGACGGGGTCGTTGCTGATGCCGGGAGCTTCCCGGTGGCTCGAGGCGAGAACGGGCGCCGCCAGCGCCAGAGCGGGGAGGAGCGCGAGCAGCAGTCGCCGCAGGGCGCTCCGGTTACGGGATTCCATCTTCTCCTCCTTCGCTTCGGGGGCCCTCGTGCCGGACGTGAACGTCTGCGGCGCGCCGGGCCCGGTTGACTCACTCAAAAGACTCTTTGGCCATCCCTGATACGGGGGGAGGCAACAGGACGGATTCACGGATCGAAGGGGATCGCGAGGTTGTCGACGGGGGCTATCGTCATATTCTTTCGTTCGGATTCCGATGAACGCGAGGCGAGAGGATCCCGACCGCGTCCTGATGGCCCGGGTCGAGGCCCGGGACGCGGACGCCTTAGCCGAGCTCTACGACCGGTACGCGGGCCGGCTGATGGGCCTCTCCCGGCGCATTCTCGGGGAAGGCGGGGAGGCAGAGGAGGTCCTGCAGGAGGTCTTCCTGTTCGCCTGGCGCGCGGCTCCGTCGTTCGACCCGGCGCGGGGCAACGTGTTGACCTGGCTCATGATCGCCACGCGAAGCCGCTCGATCGACCGCCTCCGCGCGCGTCGCCCGGCGTCCCGCCCCGAGGTCCGGAGCCTCGAGGAGATCGCCGAGCCGCCGGCCGGACCCCACGACGTCGAGGCGGACTCCGTCGGACGCCAGTGGGAATCGCTCTGCCGCTCCGCCGTCAACGAGCTTCCGGAGGACCAACGGCGGGTTTGCGAGCTCGCCTACTTCGAAGGATTGACACATCAGGAGATCGCGGAGCGGACCTCCACACCGCTCGGCACCGTCAAGACGCGCGTGCGGCTGGGCTTGATGAAACTTCGAGAGCGTCTGCGCCCGTACTGGGGGAGTGGTAGCCATGGACCATAACGAGCGGCACGAGGAGCTCGTCGCCGCGGTGGCCCTCGGCATGCCGCTCGGTGCGGATCGGGCGGAGCTCGAGGCGCACCTGCGGGAGGGGTGCGCCCGGTGCGAGGAGCTGCTCGCCGACCTGCGGACGGCCGCGACGGCGCTCGGCGCCAGCGCGCCCGCGGCCGCCCCGCCGCCGGAGCTGCGGGAAAAGATCCTCGGTTCCCTCGGTCCTTCACTCGCCCGAACGCGGCCGGCCTCCGCGACGGCCTGGCGCGTCCTGGCCGCGGCCGCGGCGCTCTTCGCCGTCGTCGTGCTCTTCGACGACGCGCGCCTGCGCCGCCAGCGGGAGGAGCTGCGGAGCCAGACCTCGCAGCTCGCCACCCGCCTGCAGTCCGCCGAGACGGAGCTGGCGCAGCGGGTGCTCCGGGCGCGCGTGCTCGAGAGCGACGACGTGCGGATGCTCGTCCTCGGCGGCAAGGACCCGCAGCCTCGGGCGCGGGCGCGCGTCTTCTGGAGCGAGCGGGCGCGCCGCGGGGTCCTCGTGGCCGACAACCTCGCTCCCCTGCCTGCCGACCAGCAGTACGAGCTCTGGGTCTTCGTGAAGGGCAAGCCCGTCAACGCCGGCGTTTTCGACGTGGACGCGCAGGGGAGAGCCCTCTTCGAGTCCACGGATTTTCCCGAGCCCGGTGTCGAGAACTTCGCGGTGACGATCGAGCCGCGCGGGGGCGTGCCCGCGCCGACGGGCCCGATCGTGCTCGTGGGATCGCCGGCGTAGAGTCAGACGCCACTCCCGACTCGCGACTTCCCACATAATGGGCGCAGCTTGCGTCCGAGGATCGCCGCTCTCGCCCTCGTCGTCGCCGTCTCGGCCGGAGCGGCCCCGCCGCGCCCCGGCGCCCCGGACTCGCCCGCGCCGGCCCTGGGAGTCGCCGTCAACCTGGGGCCGAACACCTCTCCCGCGGCCCGGCAGGCCGCGCTCGACATGGTCCGTCGCACGGGCGCCTCGTTTTTCGAGCTCGAGCTCTCCTGGTCGGCCGCCGAGCCTTCTCCGCGCCGCTACAGCCTCGACGAGATCATCCGGACGGCCCGGCTGCTGCGTCAGTCCGGCGCCACGCTGCACCTCGATCTGCCCCTGGTCACCGAGACCGCGCGCGACGTGCCGGCGGATCTGTCGCAGGTCGCCTTCGACGACCCGAAGCTCTCGCTGCGGCTCGGCAGGCTCCTCGACGCCCTGATGCCGGCTCTCTACGACTTCCAGACGCTGTCGCTCGGCGAAGGAGCGGACACCTACTTTGCGGACCGGCCCGAGGAGCTGCGCGCGTTCCGGCGCCTGTTCGACGGGGCGGTCCAGTTTCTGGCGAAGAAGGCCCCGGGGCTGCTCGTGGGCGTGACGACGGCGGCGCCCGAGGAAAGCCCCGCTCCCCGGGTCGCCGCGGCTCTCCACGCACGCAGCCCCCTTCTCCTCTATATGTATTCGCCCTTCGTGCGCGGGTCCCCCTTCGAGCAGCGCGACCCCGGCTCCCTGGAGAAGGACTGGAAGCTGCTCCTCGAGGGGAGGGGAGGGAAGCCGATCGCGTTTCCCGACGTCCGCTATTCCTCCTCCGCCGAGAACGCCTCCAGCCCGGCGCGTCAGGCGGAGTTCGTCCGCCGCTTCCGCGCCTTCCTCGCGAAGGCCGACGGCCGCGCGCTGCTTTTCGCGCGCTACGTGGCGCTGCGCGACTCCCCGTCCGAGTCGCTGCCCCCGCCCGAGGCGGAGCCGTCGGTCCTCGAGCGGCGCCGGCGGGCATTCCTCGCCCACTGCGGTCTCCAGGGACCCGACGGCGCGTTGAAGCCCGCCTGGCGGGAGTGGCTGCGGCAATCGGCGGGTGTGAAAAAATGAGGCGAGGAGGTGAAGTCATGGCGCGAACCGCGCGACCCCTGGCCCTGATGATCCTGGCGGCGCCGTGGCTGCCGGCCTGCTCGTCGTCGAAGAACCCGGCCCCGCCCGTCCCCGTCGCAGGCTCCGACGCCTCGGCGCTCGACGGCCGATGGGAAGGCGAGTACTCGAGCGAGGCCACCGGCCGCTCCGGGAGCATCGTGTTCGAGCTCGAGTCCGGCGACCGGGTCGCCCACGGCGACGTCTACATGAAGCCGAAGGAGGGCGCCACGTCGAGCCTCCCGGGCGCTTCGCAGCCGATTCCTCAGATTCTCAACATCAACTTCGTCAGCGCGTCGGGCGGGATCGTGACCGGCACGATGGACCCCTATCGGGACCCACAGTGCGACTGCGAGGTGCAGACGACGTTCGTCGGTCGCGTCGCCGGAGACACGATCGAGGGGACCTTCACCACGACGCCGAGCGGCAGCGCCCCGATCACCACGGGCCGTTGGAAGATCGCCCGCAAGAAGACGTAGCTCCCTCGCGCTCATGAGCCCCGCACCCATCACCCTCGACCGGTTCATCCTCCAGGAACAGCAGGCCTCCCACCGGGCGACCGGGGAGCTCTCGCTGTTGCTGATGCGCTTCGGAGTGGCGGGCAAGCGCATCGCCAGCGCGCTGGCGCGGGCGGGACTGACGGGCGAGCTCGGCGCGGCGGGCTCCGGCAACGTGTCCGGGGAGGAGCAGAAGAAGCTCGACATCCTCGCCAACGAGATCCTCCTCGAGACGTTCGACTACGGCGGCCTCGTGACGCTGGCCGCCTCCGAGGAGATGGAGGAGCCGTTCGTGTACGGCGCGAATCTCGAGCGGGGAAAATACGCGATCGTTTTCGACCCGATGGACGGCTCCTCGAACATCGACGTCAACGGCACGCTCGGAACGATCTTCTCGATCCGCCCGCGCGTCGACGGGGGAGTCTCGGACCTCATGCGCTCCGGGCACGAGCAGGTGGCGGCCGGCTACGTCCTCTTCGGGCACAGCGTGCTTCTGGTCTACACGACGGGCGACGGCGTGCACCTCTTCGCCCTCGATCCCTCCATCGGCGAGTTCCTGCTCGCCCGCCGCTCCGTGCGCATGCCGGAGAGCGGAAGGGCCTACGCCGTCAACGAGGGCCGGTCCCGCGGGTGGGCCCCGGCCGTTCGGGCCTTCGTCGACTCGCTCAAGGATCCGGTAAAGACCGACGGCCGGCCCTACGCGACGCGCTATTCGGGGTCTCTGGTGGCCGACGTGCATCGGTTCCTGCTCGAGGGCGGCATCTATCTCTATCCCGCCGACGTCACGCCCGGTGGCAAGGTGTCCGGGAAGCTGCGCGTCCTCTACGAGTGTCATCCTCTCGCCTTCGTCGTCGAGCAGGCCGGCGGCCGCGCCTCGACGGGCACCGAGCGCGTCCTCGACGTGGTTCCGGGCTCCCTCCACGCCCGGATCCCGCTCGCGATCGGGAGCCGCCACGAGGTCGAGCTTTTCGAGAAGTTTCAACAGGAGGCGAAATGAGCCTTTCTCGATTGGGCCCCGGGCACCGCTTAACCGAGGCGGTCGATGCGTCGGAAGGGGGCGGGCCGATGCGACGAGTCGTGACTTCGCGCTTCGAGAAGGCGGCTTAGAACCGGAGCGAGAGACAGCTCAAGCCGCCGTCCATCTTCTGGAACTCGGACATGTCCAGGGGGACGGGCCGGTGGCGGAGATCGCGGAGGGTCTTCTCGAGGCCGGGGAAGCCTGAGGCGACGAAGACGGCCTCGTTGACGCGCACGAGGTTGGCGGCGTAGGCCTCCTCGGGAACGACGCGGACGAGATCCCAGCCGCGAAAGGCCGCGTTGCCGGCGAGCGCGTCGATGACGACGAGGCGGCGCCCGTCGAGCCAGGCGATGCCGCTTTTCAGGTGCAGGATGCCCGGCTCGGCGCGGATGTCGACGAGAGAGGACGTGAGGCCCGCGCTGGCGAGGAGCTCCGCGAGCTGGCGGGCGCCTTCCGCGTTCGTGCGCTGCGAGACGCCGATGAAGACATGGTCGCCGGCCTCGCAGACGTCGCCGCCGTCCACCGTGCCCGGCGACCCGATGCGCGCGAACCCGGAAAAGAAGAGTGACAGCGCCTCCTCGATTTCCGCGACTTCGCCCTCGCGGCTCGGCGCGCCCGGGCGCGTCAGGATCGCGACGCCCCCCGTCAGGATCGCAGTGTCCTCGACGAACGTGGAGTCCGGGTGGCGGGGATCCGCCGCCAGCCGCGTCAGAGCCAGGCCGCACCGTTCGAGCGCCTCGCAGTAGCGTTCGTGCTGCTCGAGGGCCGCCGCGACGGAGGGCGTCCCGAGATCCACGGTCGTCAACCCGTCGGCGAAGTTCTGGGCGGGGGGCCGGACGAGGGCGCGGCGAAAGGCCCGGCTAGACATTGAACTTGAAAAGCATGACGTCGCCGTCCTCGACGACGTAGTCCTTGCCCTCCTGCCGGACGAGACCCTTCTCCTTCGCCGCCGCCATGGAGCCGGCGGTCGCGAGATCTTCGTACGACACGGTCTCCGCCTTGATGAACCCGCGCTCGAAATCGGTGTGAATCACGCCGGCCGCTCGCAGAGCCGTGTCGCCGGCGTGGATGGTCCACGCGCGCGCCTCCTTTTCGCCGGCGGTCAGGTAGGTGCGCAGCCCCAGCAGGTGGTAGGCGGCGCGGATGAGCGAGGAGACTCCCGAGTCGGCCACGCCGAGGTGCGCCAGGTACTCCCGCGCCTCGTCCTCGGGAAGCTCCGCGAGCTCAGCCTCGATGGCGGCGGAGACGACGACGGCCTCGGTGCCGACGTGCGTCGCGGCGTACTCCTTCACGGCCGCCACGCCGAGCGACGAGGCCTCGGCCGTGGCCAGCTCGGCCTCCGCCACGTTGCAGGCGAAGAGCATCGGCTTCATCGTCAGGAGAAAGAGCTTTTGCGCGATCGCCGTCTCCTCGGGAGAGAGCGGAAGGGTCAGCGCCCGTTTGCCGGTGTTCAGGTGCGCGGCGAGCGTGTCGGCGAGGACGAGGGAATCCTTCGCGTCCTTGTCGCCTCCCCGCGCTCCCTTCTCGAACTTGTCCCGTGCGCGGGCGACGGTGTCGAGATCGGAGAGCACGAGCTCGGTCTTGACGGTCTCGATGTCGCCGACCGGGTCGAGCGCTCCCGCCACGTGCACGATGTCCTTGTCCTCGAAGCAGCGCACCACCTCGACGATCGCGTCCACTTCGCGGATGTGCTGGAGGAACTTGTTCCCGAGGCCCTCGCCCTGCGAGGCGCCCTTCACCAGCCCGGCGATGTCCACGAACTCGATCGTGGCCGGGATGACGCGCTCGGACTTCGCGATCTTCGCCAGGGGCGCCAGCCGCGCGTCCGGCACCGTGACGACCCCCACGTTGGGCTCGATCGTGCAGAAGGGATAGTTCGCCGCCTCGGCCTTGCGTGTGCGCGTCAGCGCGTTGAAGAGGGTCGACTTGCCGACGTTGGGCAGACCCACGATTCCGGCGCGCAGCATAGGTGCGGAGTATAGGGGGAACCCCGTCATGCCGGTCCTCGTCTACAATTCGCGCCACTTGAGCTCCTCGACGCCCCAGGCTCCCGGCTTTCTGCGCGCGGTCTCCCGATGGGAGATCGTGGCGCTCTCGATCAACGACGTCATCGGGAGCGGCGTGTACCTCATCCTGCCCGTCGCCGCGGCCGCGCTGCTCGGGCCGGCGAGCGTGTGGGCGATCCTCGCCGCGGGGTTCGCCGTCCTGCTCCTCGTGCTCTGCTTCGCCGAAGCGGGAAGCCTCTTCGACAAACCGGGCGGCGCGATCGTCTACACGCGGGCGGCGTTCGGGGAGTTCGTCGGCTTCGAGGTCGGCTGGATGACCTGGATCGCCCGCATCGCCTCGGAGGCCAGCCTCTCGGTCTTCTTCGCGCGCGCGGTGGGCTATCTCTGGGACGGCGCCAACCATGGCCTGGGTCAGGCCCTGACGATCGTGGTACCGCTCCTGGCGCTGACCGTGATCAACGTGCGGGGCGTCAAGTCCGGAGCGCGAACGGCGGTGTTTCTCGCGTTCGGAAAGATCGTGCCTCTCGTCGTGCTCGTTGCCGTGGGTATCTTCGCCGTGAATTGGAGCCGCGTCTTCCCGGTGCCCCTCCCGGAGAGCGGCAACTTCATGAAGGCGGCGCTGCTCGTCCTCTTCGCGTACGCGGGCTTCGAGAACACGGCGGCGCCGGCGGGGGAGTTTAAGAACCCGCAGCGCGACATTCCCTTCGCGCTCATCGTGATGATCGCGATCGTGATGGCGATCTACACGCTCGTGCAGCTCGTCGCGATCGGGACGATCCCGAACCTGGGTCAGTCTCCGACGCCGCTGGCTGACGCGGGGCGGCTCCTCCTCGGTCCCGCCGGGGGGCTGCTGCTAACGGTCGGCGCGGTGCTCTCGGTCCTCGGCACGAACAACAACACGATCCTGGCGGGCCCGCGCTACCTCTACGCCCTGGCGGAGAGCGGCCGCCTGCCCCGTGCCCTCGCCAGGATCCACCCCCGCTACCGCACGCCCTACGTCGCCATCCTGACGCAGGGCGGGGTCGCGCTCGGGCTGATCGGGATCGACGCGTACCGCCACAGCGTGGCGCCCGGGGCCCTCGGCATCGCCGAGAACCTCGCGGTGCTCTCGGCGATGGCGCGCCTGGCGACGTACATCGGGACCTGCCTGGCGGTGCCCGTGCTCCGCCGCAAGCTGCCGTCGACTCCCCGCACCATCCGGCTTCCCGGCGGCCCGGTCATCCCGATCGCGGCCCTCGTCATCTGCCTGTTGTTTCTCTCGGCGGCCGAGAAGAAGAACTTCATCGCCGCCGGCATCGCGCTCGCCGTGGGCGCGCTGATCTACGTCTCGCGGGGACGGGCCGCGGCGGAACAATCCGACGTGTAGGGGAGACGAAATGAAGAGGATCGGGTTCTTCGCCATCGCTCTTGCGCTCTCCTCCGTCGTGGCCGCCCAGGCGCCCGCCGCGCCGACGCCGGCGCCGGTGACCGTGTTGAAGGCTGCGCGGATGTTCGACGGCCGTTCCGACACCACCATCGGAAACGCCGTCGTCGTGGTTCAAGGCACCAGGATCGTGGCCGCCGGAGCGGGGATTTCCGTGCCGCCGGGAGCGACAGTCATCGATCTCGGAAACGCCACGCTCCTGCCCGGGTTCATCGACTGCCACACGCACCTGACGGGAGAGTCGGGGGAGAGCTGGCTCGCAGACTTCTTCGACGGCCTGCGCCGGCCGCCGACCGAGCAGGCGTTCTTCGCCGCGGCGTCCGCGAAGAAGGTGCTCGAGGCCGGCTTCACGACCGTGCGCGACGTTGGCTCCGAGAAGGACATCGACGTCGGGCTGCGCAACGCGATCGCGGCCGGCCTCGTCCCCGGCCCGAGGATGCTCGTCGCCCGCTCCGCCCTTGGCGCGACCGGCGGGCACTGCGACAACACGGGCTTCCCGCCGGGGACCTTCGGCGCCGAGCCGGGTGTGGAGAGGGGCATCCTCCACGGACCCGACGAGGGCCGCCAGGCGGTGCGCCTCGACGTCAAGTACGGCGCCGACGTCATCAAGATGTGCGCTTCGGGGGGAGTCCTCTCGCTCGGCGACGACGTGTCGGCCCCGCAGCTCACCGACGAGGAGCTCACGGCCATCGTCGACGAGGCGCATCGGCTGGGGCGCAAAACCGCCGCCCATTCCCACGGCGACCTGGCCGCGCGGGCGGCCGTCAAGGCCGGCATCGACTCGATCGAGCATGGCTCGTTTCTCTCGGACCAGACCCTGGCCCTCATGAAGGAGAAGGGGACCTTTCTCGTGCCGACGTGTCTGGCGGGGCAATGGACGGGCGGCAAGACCGAAAAGTTTCCTCCTGCGATCGCGGCCAAGGCGAAGGCGGCGCTCCTCGCCCACGACGAGATGTTCCGCCGCGCGGTCAAGAGCGGTGTGAAGATCGCCTTCGGCACCGACTCTGGCGTGTCGCCGCACGGTTTGAACGCCCAGGAGTTCGGCCTCATGGTCGCCCGCGGGATGTCGCCCGCCGCCGCGCTCAAGTCGGCCGGGCCGGTGGCTGCCGAGTTGCTCGGCCTCGCCGGGGAGATCGGCACGCTCGAAAAGGGAAAGCAGGCCGACATCGTCGCCGTGCCGGGGGATCCGCTGGCGAACGTCCGCGAAACCGAGCGGGTCCTCTTTGTGATGAGGGAAGGGAAGGTCTACAAGCGGCCGGCCCCGTGAGTGTAATGCCGATCACCTACGGATTTCCGTTGACTTTTTCGAGGCTCCGCGCTACGTTTTCCCCATCTTTTTAAGAATCTTCCCCGTCTTTTCAAGAAGAGGAGTTTCTATGCCGCGCCGAATCGCTGCGCTGTCGGCGTCTCTGTGCCTTTTTCTCATCGTCTCGGCCGCGGATGCTGCCGCGCCCAAGCCCGTCCCGCAAGCGAGCCGGGCGGTGGGATTCGGCGTGTCGCAGCCCGTGAGGGAGCTGCCGCCGGCGCGGCCCGACCCCAATGACGAGCGTCCCTTTTTCTGGGAGCGCGGCAACGACGAGGTGCCGAAGGCCCACGGAGCGCCGGTCCCGGGGGATCGGCCCGACGCGGCCCTCGATTCTTCGGTGCCCTCCGGCGCTATCCCCGGTCCGACGCTGACGTTCGACGGGCTCTCGTCCGACGACAACTTCGCGGCCTTCGGTTTCCGGATCGAGCCTCCCGACACGAACGCGGACGTGGGACCCGGCCACATCGTCGCGATCGTCAATCTGCTCTTCCGCGTGTACGACAAGACCGGCGCGCCGCTGACGGCGGCCGCGAAAGTCTCTTCTCTGTTTGCCCCTCTGGGCGCCCCGTGCGGCAGCCGCGACGACGGCGATCCCATCGTGCTGTACGACCCGCTCGCCGACCGCTGGCTCATCAGCCAGTTCTGCATTCCGGTGTTCCTGCCGACCGTCGCCGATCCCTCGCACCAGGTCATCGCGATCTCCCAGACGGGCGATCCGACCGGTTCCTACTTTCTGTATGACTTCGTGATGCCCAACCCCAAGCTGAACGACTATCCGCACTTCGGGGTCTGGCCCGACGCGTACTACATGTCGGACAACCAGTTTGGCGACGGCTCCGGCAGCGGATCCTTCACCGGCGCCGGCCTTTTCGCCTTCGACCGCACGAAGATGCTCGCCGGCGACCCGACGGCGACCTTCATCTACTTCGACTACGGTCCCATCGACGGAACGGCCGGCGGCATGCTGCCGACCGACTTCGACGGCCTCGTCGGACCGCCCCCGGGCACGCCGAACCTCTTCATGGAATTCCGCGCCGATGAGTTCGGCGATCCGGCCGACGCTCTGCGCATCTACGAATTCCGACCCGACTTCGTCGACCCCGGCAGCTCCACTCTGACCGTCCGGCCGGACCTTCCGGTCGCCGCGTTCGATGCGCGGACGCCGGGGACGCGGGACGCGATCGAGCAGCCCGCGCCGGCGACATCGACCCAGTATCTCGATGTCATCGCGGACCGAATGATGCACCGCATCGCCTACCGCACGCTGCCGGGAGGCGTTCAGTCCTACGTCGCCAACTGGACCGTCAACGTGAGCGGCGTCAACCCGACGGGCGCGGCGACATACCAGGCGGGCATCCGCTTCGAGGAGCTCCGCCGCAATCCGGGCACGGGGGCGGTCACGATCCAGAACCAGCTGACCTGGGCGCCAGGCTCCGGCGACGGCGCCAACGGCCGCAACATCTGGATGGGCTCGGCCGCCCAGGATAACCAGGGCAACAGCGCGGTCGGCTTCAGCGCCTCGAGCTTGAGCCTGATGCCGTCGATCCTCTGGGCGGGCCGCCTCGCCTCCGACGCGGCGGATACCTTCGGGCAGGGCGAAGCGAGCATGTTCGCGGGCGCCGGCGTCCAGCAGGACGATGCGTCGCGGTGGGGCGACTACAGCTCCATGAGTGTCGACCCCTCCGACGACTGCACGTTCTGGTATGCCCAGGAGTACTACGCAAACAACGGCAACTTCGACTGGAAGACCCGCATCGGAGACTTCAAGTTCCCCGGCTGCACGGCCGCGCCCAAGGGCACGCTCTCCGGCCAGGTGACGATCTGTTCGAGCGGGCTGCCGCTCGCGGGGGCGTTCGTGACCGTGGACGGAGGGTACGTGCGGACGACGGACGCTTCGGGCAACTACTCGATGACGCTTCCTCCGGGGAGCTACACGGTCACGATTTCCAAGCCCGGTTTTACGGCGGGAGGCGGGAACGTCGACATCACGGACGCCGGAACGACGGGTCTCAACGCATGCCTCTCCGGGACTCCGGTGATTTCGGGCGCGGGGGCAACGCTCGTTGCGGAAAACTGCCCGCCGTTCAACGGTGTTCTCGACCCGGGTGAGACCGTCACGGTGAGCTTCTGCCTGCAGAACGAGGGCGGCGCCGACACGACCGATCTCGTGGCGACCCTGGAGGCAACGGGAGGAGTGACGGATCCTTCGGCGCCTCAGAGCTACGGCGTCCTCGCCGCCGGCGGCGCGGCCGTCTGCCACGAGTTCGTCTTCACGGTGGACTCCCTGACGGCCTGCGGCGACGGCGTGACGGCGACGCTGACGCTTGCGGACGGCGCCACGAGCTTCGGCACGGCGGCGTACAACTTCACGACCGGCACGCTGAACGTGACGACGACAGAGGACTTCGACGGCGTCACGCCCCCGGCGCTTCCCGCCGGCTGGACGGCGGCCAATGCCGTGGGCGGCGGGGCGCTGTGGGTCACCTCCACGACGACGCCGGACACCGCGCCCAACGACGCCTTCGTCGACGACCCCGCCATCGTCGCGGACAAGCGACTCGATTCGCCCGTGATCGCGATTGCAACCGACTCGGCGCAGGTCTCTTTCCGGAACTTCTTCAACCTCGAGTCCACGTTCGACGGAGGAGTTCTCGAGATCATGATCGGCGGCGGCGCGTTCCAGGACGTCGTCGCGGCCGGCGGGAGCTTCGTCTCGGGAGGCTACAACGCGACGATCGACCTGGACTACATGAACCCGCTCGCCGGGCGCCAGGCCTGGAGCGGCAGCTCGGGCGGCTACATAACCTCGGTCGTCAACCTTCCCGCGGCCGCCCAGGGCCAGAACGTCGTGCTCCGCTGGCGCATGGGGTCGGACGACTTTTTCTCCGCCGTCGGTTGGCGGATCGACACGATCTCCCTGGCGGACGGTTATGCCTGCTGCAGTCCGATCGCAATCGGGCTGCAGGTGGATGAGCATCTGGCCACCGTTCCGACGGCCACGGGTCTCAATGGGGTCTTCGAGCCGGGCGAGTCGGCCTTAGTCGAGCCAAGCTACCTGAATGCGACCACGAGCGCGCTGCCCTTGACCGGCACGGCGTCCAATTTCACGGGCCCCGCGGGAGCGACGTACACGCTCACCGACGGCACCGCCGACTACGGCTCCATTGCCTCCTTCACGTCCAACAACTGTTTCGACGCCACGGGCGACTGCTACGTCATGGCTCTCGACAACCCGGCCACGCGCCCGGCGGCGCATTGGGACGCGACGTTCGACGAGCTGCTCTCCAGCGGGACCACCAAGACATGGACGCTTCACATCGGCGACAGCTTCCTCGATACGCCCAGTAGCAACATCTTCTACAGTTTCATCGAGACGATCTTCCACAACGGCGTCACGGGCGGGTGCGGCGGCGGCAACTACTGCCCGGTTGGCAACGTGACCCGGGCGCAGATGGCGGTCTTCCTGCTGAAGGGCAGCCTCGGCTCCGGCCACACGCCGCCGGCGTGTACCGGTACGGTCTTCACCGACGTGCCCTGCACGGGAGGGATCTTCGATCCGTGGATCGAGGACCTGGCAGCTCGCGGGATCACGGGTGGTTGCGGCGGCGGCAATTACTGTCCGGCTGGCAACGTGACGCGCGCGCAGATGGCGGTCTTCCTGCTGAAGGCGAGTCTGGGCTCCGGCTACACGCCCCCGCCGTGTACCGGTACGGTCTTCACCGACGTGCCCTGCACGGGAGGGATCTTCGATCC
>JBBDKM010000023.1:17951-21175 GCA_040879385.1 Thermoanaerobaculia bacterium
CGTGTACCGGTACGGTCTTCACCGACGTGCCCTGCACGGGAGGGATCTTCGATCCGTGGATCGAGGACCTGGCGGCTCGCGCGATCACGGGCGGCTGTGGCGGCGGCAACTTCTGTCCTGCGGCTCCGAACACCCGCGGGCAGATGGCGGTGTTCCTGACCAAGACATTCGGGCTCCTGCTCTACGGGCCGTAGGAATCAACCTCGCGCCGATCTCCTGAGGGCCCCTCACCCGAGGGGCCCTCTTCTCTTACCGGCTTCCGAGTTAGAGTTGCCGCACTCGCGCGATGACGGACACAAAGACGCCTCCCTCCGGCCGCGGCGCCCGCAAGGGCCTGCCGCGCCACACCAAGATTCTCTTCGGCCTTCTCTTCGGGATCGTCGTCGGGCTCACCGCGCACGCGGTCGGCGCCGACGCCCCCTGGGTCGACTGGAGCGTGAGGAACATCGCGTATCCGCTGGGCCAGCTCTTCCTGCGGCTGATCTTCATGATCGTCGTGCCCCTGGTGTTCTCCTCCCTCGTTCTCGGTGTGCTCGAGCTCGGCGACGTCAAGAAGCTGGGACGGATCGGCGCCAAGACGCTCGTGTACACGGTCTTCGCGAGCAGCATCTCCGTCGCGATCGGGGTCGGTCTCGTCAACTTCTTCAAGCCCGGCGTCGGCATCGACCCGTCCGTCCGGGCCGAGCTCTCGGGGGCCTTCGCGTCCCAGTCCGACAAGGTCATCGAGAACGCGCAGAAAGCGATGCCGTGGACCGACACGCTGCTCTCGCTGATCCCGCGCAATCCCCTGGCGGCTGCGGTCGACGCGCTGCAGGGCGAGTTCCTCGCGCTCATGGTGTTCGCGGTGTTCTTCGGAGTCGCGCTGGCTCAGGTCCGCCGCGACAAGGAGACCCTCGTCGAGGTGTTCGAGGGGATCCAGCGCGTCTCGATGAAGATCGTGGATTGGGCCATGGGACTGGCGCCCTACGGTGTCGCCGCCCTGATGTATTCACTGACGGCGAAATCCGGCTTCGCGGTCGTGCCCCGCCTGGGCGGCTACGTCGGGGTCGTCGTGGGCGGTCTCGCGATCCAGCAGTTCATCGTCTACTCGGCGATCCTCAAGTGGCTCGGCCGCGTGCCTCCGGTCGAGTGGTTTTTCCGGGTCCGCGAGGTCGTTCTCACCGCCTTCTCGACGGCGTCGTCCAACGCGACGCTGCCGACCTCGCTCCAGACGGCGCAGACGAAGCTCGGCATCGCGCCGCGGATCGGCAACTTCGTGCTGACGGTCGGCGCCACCGGCAACCAGAACGGGACGGCTCTCTTCGAGGGCGTCACCGTCCTCTTTCTCGCGCAGGTCTTCGGAATCGATCTCACGCTCGGATCTCAGGTGACGGTCGTCCTCATGTCGATTCTCGCCGGCGTGGGAACGGCCGGCGTGCCGGGAGGCTCCATCCCGCTCATCGTGATCGTGCTGCAGACGGTCGGCGTGCCGGCCGAGGGGATCGGAATCATTCTCGGCGTCGACCGGTTGCTCGACATGTGCCGCACGGTCCTGAACGTCACGGGCGACCTCGTCTGCGCCACGGTCATCGCGCGCTCCGAGAAAGAGCTCCGGTTTCCCTCGGAGAGGGCGGAGGCGATCGCGGCCGACGCGTGAGGGCGCGGCGTTCGGTCCTGGCGGCGATGTTGGCGACGTTGGCCGCGTTTGCGACGGCGGCCCGGGCGGCGGACTGTCCGCCGGCAAAGCTCACGATCGTGCTCCCGACGGACTCGCCGCGGCAGGGGGCGATCTTCAGGGTCACCGCGCGGAGCGCGGCACCGCTCGCGCGGGGGGCGCTCCACGACGGGCGCCGCGAGATTGCGATGGAGGTCGCCGAGAGCGGCCGGACGCTCTCCGCCCTCGTCGGCATCGACTTCGAGACGGCCGCCGGCACCCGGACGCTGCGGGTGGACGCGGTCGGGGCCTGCGGCGAGCCGCAAGGCGCCGCGCGGAAGATCGCGGTCGTCTCGGGCCGTTTTCCGACGCAGAAGCTGAAGGTGGATCCGGCGTACGTCGAGCCTCCGGAGGACGAGCTCGAGCGGATCCAACGCGATCGGGAGAAAGTGGCTCGCGTCTGGGCGAACGCCGACACCGCGCGCCGCTGGGGCGCGCCCTTCCGCGTGCCCGTCGCCTCGGCGGCCCCGGGCGATTTCGGCGCGCGGCGGGTATTCAACGGAAAACCGCGTTCGCGACACTCGGGCGTGGACCTCGCGGCGCCGCAGGGAACGGAGATCGCGGCTCCCGCGCCGGCCCTGGTCGCGCTCGCGGAGGACCTCTACTTTTCCGGCGGGACCGTGATCCTCGATCACGGGGGCGGCCTCCTCACGACCTACTTCCACATGTCGTCGATCGACGTCTCGCCCGGGACCGAGGTCGCCGCGGGGCAGCGCATCGGTGCCGTCGGCGCGACCGGACGCGCGACCGGGCCGCATCTCCACTGGGGAGCGCGCCTCCACCGCGCCAGGGTCAACCCGCTCGATCTTTTGAGGTTACCGACGTGGCCGAGCGCGGGGTCCGATAGTGACTGACCAGTCGGTCAATTAGTCTACTCTTTCCTTCTCAAAACAAAGGGATTACAGTCACGGAGTCGTGGCCAGTTCGAGAAAACTCAGAGCTCGGAAGCTCTCCCGATCCCACATTGGCTTCTCCGTCAACGGTGAGCCCGTCGAGGCAGCGTTCGAGCCCCACAAGACGCTTCTGGAAGTGCTGCGCGAGGACCTGAATTTGACCGGCACGAAGCACGGCTGCGAGCTCGGCGAGTGCGGAACCTGCGCGGTGCTGCTCGACGGCAAGCCGGTCCTTTCCTGCCTCGTCCTGGGTCTCGAGTGCGAAGGACGGAACGTCGAGACCGTCGAGGGCATGGCCGGGCCGCAAGGGCTCCATCCGCTGCAGAAGGCCTTCGCCGATCTCGGCGCCGCCCAGTGCGGCTATTGCACGCCGGGGTTCCTGCTGACGGCCAAAGCGCTGCTGGAGGAGAACGCGAAGCCGACGTTGCCGCAGATCCGCGAGGCGCTGGCGGGCAATCTCTGCCGGTGCACGGGCTACATCAAGATCTTCGAGGCGGTCGAGCTGGCGGCCGCGTGGATGCGCGGCGAAGAAGCCGCGCCCCGGCGCGAGACGCTGTACGGATTCGATTTCGACGAGTCCGGTTTGTTGCCCGTGGTGAAGTCGTGACGGCTCGCAAGCCCACCCGCGTCGTCGGCCG
>JBBDKM010000023.1:21275-23811 GCA_040879385.1 Thermoanaerobaculia bacterium
TTGTTGCCCGTGGTGAAGTCGTGACGGCTCGCAAGCCCACCCGCGTCGTCGGCCGCCCGTACACGAAGGTGGACGGAACCGCGAAGGTCACCGGGCAGACGAAGTTCGCCGACGACGTGATGCTGCCGCGGATGCTCCACTGCAAGCTCCTCCGGTCGAAGATCGCGCACGCGCGCATTCTCTCGATCGACGTTTCGAGGGCGCTCGCGGCGCCGGGCGTCGTGGCGGTCGCGACCGGCAAGGACCTTCCGATTCCCTTCGGAATCCTGCCGGTCTCGCAGGACGAGCATGCGCTCTCGACCGACCGCGCGCGCTTCGTCGGCGACCCGGTGGCCGCGGTCGCTGCGGTGGACGAGGACGCGGCGTTCGACGCGCTGGACTTAATCGAGGTGCGGTACGAGCCGCTTCTTCCGGTCGTCACGCTCGAGGAGGGCCTGGCGCCCGCCGCCACTCCCATCCACGACTACGGAGACGCGGGCAACATCCACAAGCTCGTCTCGATGGAGTTCGGCGACACGGAAGAGGGGTTCTCGCGGGCGGACCGCGTCTACGAGGACGTCTTCTTCTACGAGGGAAGCACGCACCTGCCGCTCGAGCAGCACGCGGCGGTCGCGGACTTCTCCGCCGACGGCAAGCTGACGCTCTGGTCCTCCACCCAGACGCCGCACTATGTGCACCGGGCCCTGGCCAAGGTCCTGGAAATGCCGCCCGCCAAGATTCGCGTCATCGCAACGCCCAACGGCGGCGGCTTCGGTGGGAAGTCCGATCCCTTCAGCCACGAGATCGTCGTCGCCCACCTGTCGCGCGTGACGGGACGGCCCGTGAAGATCTGCCTGACGCGCGAGGAAGTCTTCTACTGCCACCGCGGCCGCCACCCGACGCTGATGAAGGTCCGCACGGGAGTGAAGCGGGACGGCGCGATCACGGCGATGCATTTCCAGACTCTTCTGGACGGGGGCGGCTACGGCTCGTACGGCGTGGCGTCGACCTATTACACGGGCGCGCTCCAGACGGTGACCTACCAGGTTCCGACCTACCGCTTCGACGGGGCGCGCGTCTTCACCAACAAGCCGCCCTGCGGCCCCAAGCGCGGCCACGGAACGCCGCAGCCGCGCTTCGCCATGGAGGTCCAGCTCGACAAGATCGCCTGCGACCTCGGCCTCGACCCGGCCGAGATCCGCCGCCGTCACCTCCAGCCGGCGAACTCGCTGACGGCGAACTTCCTGCGGATCGGATCGATCGGCCTCGGCGCGTGCATCGACAAGGTCGTCGCCGCCTCCGGCTGGAAGACGCGCCGCGGCAAGCTGCCGCCCGGACGCGGCCTCGGCATCGCCTGCTCGTCGTACCTCTGCGGCGCCGGGCTCCCGATCTACTGGAACACGATGCCGCAGTCGGGCGTGCAGTTGAAGCTCGACCGCGGCGGCGGCGTGACGGTCTTCTGCGGCTCGACCGAGATCGGCCAGGGCTCCGACTCGATTCTCGCGTCGATCGTGGGCGAGGTCCTCGGCATCGACCCGCTGGACATCCGCATCGTGACCGGCGACACGGACCTCACACCCGTGGACCTGGGGTCCTATTCCTCGCGCGTCACGCTGATGACGGGAAACGCGGCCATCCAGGCCGCCGAGCGCGCGAAGGCGATGCTCGCCGCCGCGGCCGCGGTCAAGCTCGAGATCCCGGAAGTGCGGGTCGCCCTCGCGGAAGGGCGGGTCTTCGACGCGGAGGACCCTGGAAAGGGGATGACCTTCCCGGAAGCGGTCGTCCTCGCCGAGTCGAAGTTCGGCACGCTCGGAACCGTCGGCTCGTACTCGCCACCGCTCTCGGCGGGGCGCTACCGCGGCGCGGGCGTCGGACCGTCGCCCGCGTATTCGTATTCGGCGGCGGTCGTCGAGGTCGAGGTGGATCCGGAGACCGGCATCTACACGGTGCCGAAGATCTGGATCGCGCACGACGTCGGCAAATGCATCAACCCCGTCCTCGTCATGGGCCAGGTCGAGGGCTCGGTGTACATGGGGCTCGGCGAAGCGATGATGGAAGAGATGGCGTACCGGACCGACGCCAACGCCAACGTCGTGCACAAGTTCCCTTCGCTCCTCGAGTACAAGAGCTTGACGACGAAGGAGATGTCGGAGGTCTTCACGTTCCTCGTGGAGGACCCGGACGCGAATGGCCCTTTCGGCGCCAAGGAGGTGGGGCAGGGACCGCTCCTCCCGATTCCGCCCGCCGTCGCCAACGCGGTCTTCGAAGCGGTCGGCGTACGGGTAGACGAGGTCCCCGTCACGCCGGAGAAGATCCTCGAGGCCTTGAAGGCGAAGGCCGCGGGCAAGCCGGCGCGTTTTGGCCCGGCGAGCTTTCCCGCCGTCCCCTATCCTGCGCCGATTCACGTGCCGACGCCGGCAGAGGGCGGCGACGGCCGTGCGGTCGACGCTCCGGTCACCGCGGCGGGAGGGGTGCGGTGACGCCATGATGCGGCTGCCGAAGTTCCGCTATTACGCTCCCTCGAGCGTCAAGGAGGCCCTCCGGATCAAGGCCGGCG
>JBBDKM010000023.1:23911-30089 GCA_040879385.1 Thermoanaerobaculia bacterium
TTCCGCTATTACGCTCCCTCGAGCGTCAAGGAGGCCCTCCGGATCAAGGCCGGCGAGGGCCCCGACTCCGCGTTCGTGGCGGGCGGGACGGACCTCTATCCGAACATGAAGCGGCGGCAGCAGACGCCCAAGGCCGTCATCGGCCTCTCGCGCGTCGCGGCCCTGCGCCGGCTGCGGATGGCCGCGGCCGGGGCGTCGATCGGCGCCGGAGTGCCGCTCTCGGAGATCGAGAACCACCGGCGCCTGCGCCGCGCCTATCCCGGCCTCGCGCACGCGATTACGGAGATCTCGACGCCGCCGCTGCGCAACATGGGCACGCTCGGCGGCAACGTCCTGCTCGACACGCGCTGCAACTACTACGACCAGAACTACGAGTGGCGCCAGGCCATCGATTTCTGCATGAAGAAGGACGGCACGATCTGCTGGGTGGCGCCGGGCTCTCCCAAGTGCCTCGCCGTGCAGTCGGCCGACTCGGTGCCGGTCTTAATCGCGCTGTCCGCGCGCGCCGTTCTGGCCTCGGCCGCGGGGGAGCGTGAGATCGCGCTCGAGGAGCTCTACGCGAACGACGGGATCCACTACCTGACCAAGCGGCCGGACGAGCTCCTGACGGAGATCCGGGTTCCGAAGCCGGACGGGTGGCGGGCTTCCTACCGGAAGCTCCGGCGCCGGGGCGCCTTCGACTTTCCGGTGCTTTCGGTGGGGGCCGCGGTCCGCCGCGAGGGAGACCTCGTCGTCGAGGCCCGGATCGTCCTGGGCGCCGTGGCGTCGGCTCCCGTGCGGGCGGCCCGGGCCGAGGAGGTCCTCGTGGGCCGGCCCCTCGACGCGGCCGCGATCGGCGAGGCGGCCGAGGCGTCCGCCGGCCCCTCCCGGCCGATGGACAACACCGATTTCTCCTTCCTCTGGCGCAAAGAGATGACCCGGAAGTGGGTCGCGGCGGCGCTTCAGGAGCTGACCGGGACGGCCCCGCCAGCGGCTTGAGGAATCCTTAACCGCCCCTTGCCCGGCGGAAGACCTGTTGCTATATACTGCGCGCCTTCTCGTAAATCGCTCGCCTTCCAAGCACGCTTCCCGCGCTCGCAGAAGTCCGACGAATCCCACGGGAAGTCGGGCACGCCGAGCGGCGCGGCGGGTCCGGACGATGTGACGCCGGATTTAGGACTCTGTTTCGATGAAACTCTATGTCGGTAACCTTCCCTACAACACCACCGAGGACGACCTCCGCACGCTCTTCTCCAACTACGGATCGGTCACGTCGGTCGCCATAATCACCGATCGCGACACGGGCCGCTCGAAGGGCTTTGGATTCGTCGAGTACGGCAACGATGACGAGGCGCGCAGCGCGATCTCGGCGCTCTCCGGCCAGGAATACGGCGGCCGGGCGCTGACGGTCAATGAGGCGCGCCCCAAGACCGAGGGTGGCGGCGGCGGCGGTCGCGACCGCTACTGATTCGACTTCCCGGGAAACCGCAAGGGGGGCTTCGGCCCCCCTTTTTCTCTTGGTCTCGATAGACTGCGAAGCCGCATGAGCGGCGTCCGTCTCGAGCGCTGGCAGGCAGGCGACGGCCCCTTGACCGAACGCCGCATGATGAAGCTCATGGAGTTCGAGGGCTACGACGTGCTGGTCTACACCTACCGCGCCGGGACCGTGTTCCCGGAGCACGAGCACGGACAGATCAAGTGCGACGGCGTCCTGGAGGGAGTCCTGCGCGTCACGGTCGGGGACGCCGTCTTCGACTTGAGACCCGGAGACCGGCTGTACATCCCGGCCCGAACGCGTCACGCGGCCGAGGTGGTGGGAGAGAAGACCGTCGTCTCGCTCGACGGCACCCTGTTCTAACGGTGAGGAGGAAACGCCGATGACCCATTCCCGATCCGAGCGCGAAGCCCTGATCCGCCGCTACGAGGAAGGGCCCGCGAGGCTGCGCGCGGCCTGGGAGAAAGTCCCGCCGGAGGCGCGCCAATGGCGACCCGGCGCAGGCAAATGGTCGGCGCACGAGGTCGTCTGCCACGCTGCCGACTCCGAGACCAACGCGGCGGCACGAATCCGCTACCTGGCGGCCGAGCCCAAGCCGTTGATCGTCGGCTACGACCAGGCGCAGTGGGCGAGGATCTTCGACTACCACGCGGCGCCGGTCGAGCCGGCGATGGCGGCGGTCGAGGCCGTCCGCGCCAACACGGCGGCGCTCCTGCGGCGGCTGCCCGATGCCGCCTGGGCCGTCGAGGGCACCCACACCGAATCCGGCCGCTACACGGGGGATGACTGGCTCGCCGCCTACGCCGAGCATCTCGAGAAGCACTCCCGGCAGATCGAGCGGAACTTGGAGGCGTGGGAAAAGAGGTCGTGAGTCGTTCATCCTCCGTTGTAGCACCCTACCCGACGGCGATCTCCCGTCCCATCCGCTCTGCCTCGTCGAGCAGGAAGATGAGGTCCTCCTCGCGCGTGCGGAAGTTGGTGATCGAGACGCGCAGGGCGGTGCGGCCCTTCAGGATCGTCGGGGCGAGGAAGAACGAGCCCTCGCCGACGAGGCGGTTGATGATCTTCCGGTTGACCCGGTCGAGCTCGGCGTCCAGGAGCTTGCGGTCCCCGGGCCGGTAACGGAAGTTGGCGATCGAGAGGACGGACTCGGCCAGCCGCTCGAAGTCCGGCCGGCGGTCGACCTCGGCGGCGAGGAAGCGCGCCAGGCGCACATCGTTCGCGATCTGCGCGGCGTACGCGCGGCGCCCGTGGACCTTCAGACCCATCCAGACCTTCAGCGCCTTGAACCCGCGCGAGAGCTCCGGGCCGCGCTCGGCGAACCAGGCGGGTCCCGGAAAGGGGCTCTCGGGGTCCGCGGCGAGGTACTCGGGGAACTTCCGGAAAGCGGCCGAAAGCCTGCCGGGCTCGCGCACGAGCGTGGCGCCCGCCTCGTAGGGGACGTAGAGCCACTTGTGCGGGTCCGCGGCGATCGAGTCGGCGCGCTCCATTCCGGCGAAGAGCGGATGAAGCTCCGGAACCATCGTCGCGAGGGCGCCGTAGGCGCCGTCCACGTGGAACCAGAGCCTTTCGCGCGCGCAGAAGTCCGCGAGCTCCGCGAGCGGGTCGATGGCGCCGGTGTTGACCGTGCCCGCGTTGCCGACCACGATCGCCGGGAGATACCCGGCCGCGCGGTCCGCGGCGACGGCCGCCGCGAGAGCGTCCGTCCGGATGCGGAAGTCCGCGTCGGTTTCGATCTTGCGGAGTTGCCCGGTGCCGATCCCGAGGAGGTCCACGGCCTTGTCTACGCAGGAGTGAACCTGGTCGGAGGCGTAGACGGTCAGGCGCGGCCGGTCCGGCCCCGCGAGGCCGTCCTCCCGGACGTTACCCGGTGTCATGGCGCGGCGCGCCGCCGCGAGCGCCGTGAAGTTCGCCATCGAGCCGCCCGAGACGAGGATCCCCTCGGCCGAGGCGGGGAAGCCGAGCATCGTCGCGAGCCAGGCCACCACGCGGGTCTCGACGTGGTTTGCGGCATGGTCGCCGCCCCAGCAGTTCGGGTTCATCCCGGCGGCCAGGAAGTCCGCCAGGATTCCAACCGGGTCCGCGGTCGCGTTGATGAAGCCGAAGAAGCGCGGATGCGAGTTGCCCATCGGGAAGGGCATCACGTGCTCGCGCACGAAGGCGAGGACGTCTTCGAAGGACGACCCCTCCTCGGGCAGAGGCTCGTCGAAAAGGGCGGCCTTCGCCCCGACCTTGCCGAAGACGGGGCGGTCCATGAGCTCCTCCCGGTGGGAGGCCACGGCGTCGGCGGTCAGCTCGCCGAGACGCCGCAGCTCCCCGGGAAGAAGGTCGAACGTCGGCTTCGTCATGAAGCGAACCGGGCCGACGGAGAATCGGCTACTGGATCACCCCGCAGCCGAGCCTCCCGCCGGCGTCTCCCGACGGCTGCGACTTCAGATCGTCGGTCTTCTCGTGAAACACGACCGACTTGCCGACGACGGAGTTGGGGCCCGGCTTGACCGTCAGCAGGTCGGACGTGATCTCGAGATGCCCCTTCCCGTCGGCGCCGATCGTGATGTTGCCGAAGTCTCCGTTGTGGTGCTTGGCGTCCTGCGGTCCGGCGTGGGGGTTCCCCGACGCGTTGAAGTGGGCCCCGGCCGACGAGGCGTCCGGAGCCGAGCAGTCGCCCTTCTCGTGGACGTGAAGCCCGTGGATCCCCGGCGTCGCGTTCTCGATCCAGATCTCGGCCCTGGTGCCTCCCGAAGCGAGCTCGGTGAACTTCGCCTTGCCCGTCACCTTCGAGCCGCTCTTCGACTCGATCACGGCGGCCGCCTTGGGCGCGTCCGACGACGCGAGAAGGGCGGCCGACAGGCTCGCCGCCATCCCGTAGACTACGAAGAAACTGGTTCTTGTCATTTCGCGCTCCTCCTTTAAGGCGGACATAATACCGGTCCTGAGCCCTATGCTTCCCGTCGTGACGCCGATCGTGGTCTCCCGACCTCTGCTCTTCGGCCTGCTGGCCGCCGGGGCGATCGTCGCCGTGGCGGCGCCGCAGCCGATGTCCTCGTTTGCCGCGGGCTTCGCCGCCGGCGCCGGATCCGTGTTCGTCCTCTCCTTCGTGCGCAACCCGCGCGGCGGACGCGAGGAGGCCCCGGGCTCGGGCGAGGAGAAGCCTTGAAGGTCCTCGTCATCGAGGACGAGCAGCGGATCGCGCAGTTTCTGCGGAAGGGCTTGACCGAGAAGGGCTACGTCGTGGAAACGGTCGGAGACGCAGACAGCGGTCTCGAGAAGGCCGCCGCGATGGCACCGGACCTCATCATCCTCGACCTCCTGCTGCCCGGCTCGCGTGACGGCCTGGAGCTCTGCCGCGAGCTGCGCTCTCGCGGCTCGCGAGTCAAGATCCTGATGCTGACGGCCCGCGACACGGTCGAGAACAAGATCGAGGGCCTCAACGCCGGCGCCGACGACTACCTCGTCAAGCCGTTCTCCTTCCGCGAGCTGCTGGCGAGGATCCGGGCCCTTCTGCGGCGCACCGAGGTCGTCGAGGAGGGGCCCCTGGTGTTTCCGGACCTGACGTACGACCCCGAGTCCCGCGAGGTCGCCCGCGAATCCGAGACGGTGCGGCTGACGGCCCGCGAGGGCGCGCTCTTCGAGCTCCTCCTGCGCCGCCGAGGCAAGGTCGTCTCGCGGTCGGAGATCCAGGCCCGCATCTGGGAGGACTCGTTCGATCTCTCGACGAACATCATCGACGTCTTCATCAACTCGCTCCGCAAGAAGATCGACGGCGGCGATCGGGAACGACTCATCCAGACGGTGCGCGGCGTCGGCTACCGGCTCCGCGAGCCGGACCCGGCCGCCGGGGCCTGAGGCCGGCCCGCCGATGGCCCTCTGGAAGAAGCCCCGCGTTACGCCGCTCTCCGCCGAGCCCTCGCCCCTGGCGGCAATTCGCAGGCGTTTCGAGGAGACGGAGCGGTACCCGCTCCTGCGCATCCCCGCCGAGGACCTTCCGGAGGAGGCGCGGGAGGTCGTCGAGAAGATCAACGCGCGCCTCGACGCGCTCGCGTCCACCGAGAAGCAGCAGAACCAGTTCATCGCCGACGTGTCGCACGAGCTGCGAACGCCCCTGACCGTGCTGCGCGGCTCGCTCGAAGTGGTTCTCGAGGAGGACCGGCCCGCCGAGGAGTATCGCGAGGCGATCGGCAACGCCCTGCTGGAGGTCCTCCACCTGACCCGTATCTCGCAGAACCTGCTCTTCCTGACTCGGGGCGAAAGCGGACGCGTCACGCTGTCCTTCGCGAATCTGGATCTGTGCCGCTTCGCCGCCGAGACCGTGCGCGATCTGGCCCCGCTCGCGGCCGACCGCGGAATCACGCTGACGGCCTCGGAGCCGGGCGCGCCGGTCTACGTCTTCGCCGATTCCGGGCGGCTCCAGCAGGTGATGCACAACCTGCTCGAGAACGCGCTGCGCTACACGGACCCCGGGGGCCGGATCCAGGTCCGCGTCGCCGCGGCGCCGGGCGAGGCGTTGCTGGAAGTCTCCGACACGGGGCTGGGGATCCCCGAGTCCGACCTGCCCTACGTCTTCGAGCGTTTCTTTCGGAGCAAGAGCTCGCGGCACGTGCACCCGGGGGGCTCGGGCCTGGGTCTTTCGATCGTCCGGTGGATCGTCGAGGCCCACAAGGGCCGCGTCACCGTCGAGAGCGCGGTCAAGAAGGGGTCGACCTT
>JBBDKM010000023.1:30189-62249 GCA_040879385.1 Thermoanaerobaculia bacterium
CCCAACACGGCGCGCCAGGTCTCCCACCGCGCCGGGGTTCCCGACGCGGTCCCGGCGTTCACGGTCAACAAGGCCTGCGCGTCGTCGCTCAAGGCCCTCACGCTCGGAGCGCTGACGATCGCCGCGGGGGAAAATGAGGTCGTGCTCGCCGGCGGGACCGAGTGCATGTCGGCTACGCCCTACTTGCTGCCGCGGGCCCGCTTCGGCGTGCGCATGGGCCATACCGAGATCGTCGACGGGATGTATCGCGACGGGTTTCTCTGCCCCCTCTGCGGTCAGCTCATGGGGGAGACCGCCGAGACGCTCGTGCGCGAGTACGGCATCCTCCGGGCCGAGCAGGACGCCTACGCGGCCGAGTCGCAGCGGCGGGCCGGCGAGGCGATTGCGGCGGGGCGCTTCGCGGACGAGATCGTTCCGGTGACGATTCCGGGGAAGAAGGGGCCGACCGAGGTCGCGCAGGACGAGCACCCCCGGCCCGACTCGACCGCGGCATCGCTCTCGAAGCTGCCTCCGGTCTTTGACCCGCAGGGCACGGTCCACGCCGGGAACTCCTCGGGGATCACCGACGGCGCCGCGGCCCTCGTGCTCGCCACGGAGGAGGAAGTCCGCAAGGCCGGCGTCGAGCCGCTCGCCCGGGTCGCCGCGTGGACCTCGGCGGGCGTCGATCCCGCGAGGATGGGGATCGGGCCGGTGCCCGCGATTCGCAGGCTGCTGGAGAAGAGCGGCCTCCAGCTCTCCGACATCGACCTCCTGGAGTTGAACGAGGCCTTCGCGGCGCAGGTCATCGCGTGCGCCCGCGACCTGTCGCTCGACCTCTCGAGGGTCAACGTCAACGGCGGGGCGATCGCGCTCGGCCACCCCATCGGCGCCACCGGCGCCCGGATTTCGACGACGCTGCTCCACGAGATGAAGCGCCGCGGGGCGCGACGCGGCATCGCCACCCTGTGCATCTCCGGCGGCATGGGGATGGCCGTGCTCTTCGAGCGGCCATGATCATCGCGCTCACACTCGACCGGGACGCCGACCCGGAAGCCAACGACTACCTGCGGGCGCTCGCGGCCGCGGGCGTGCCGCGATCCGCGATCGAGGTCGTGACCCCTCTCGCGCCGCCGACGCGGCCCTTCGACGCGCTCGTGCTCGGCGGAGGCATCGATGTCGAGCCGGAGCGCTACGGCAGGACCGTCCTCGAGAACGGGACCGTCGAGATCGACGCCGAGCGGGACGCGATCGACTTCGCGCTGCTGGAAACGGCGCGCCGGGCCGGAGCCCCGGTGCTCGGCATCTGTCGGGGTCTGCAGGTCGTCAACGTGGCGCTCGGCGGAACGCTCGTACAGGACATCCCGAGCGAGCGGCCGTCGGAGGTCGTGCACCAGCGGACCCGGGACGAGAAGACGCGCCGTGACCACCAGGTCGCGGTGACTCCCGGGACGCTTCTGGCGGGGATCGCCGGCGCTTCCGAGATCGCGGTCAACAGCCGGCATCACCAGGCGATCGAGCGACTGGCGCCCGGCCTCGCGGTTTCGGGCACGGCGCCGGACGGCGTTGCCGAGGCGGTCGAGTCCGTCGGTGGGCCGTGGCTTCTGGCCGTGCAGTGGCACCCGGAGAACCTCGCCGGGGACCCGGTGTCGGAGCGCCTCTTCGCCGATTTCGTCCGCGCGGCGCGCGATCGGGCCGGCTCGCCCCGATCCTGACGGAATTTCCGGCGGGCTCCCGCGTTGTGGTCGCGGATTCCGGGATAAAGATAGAGTGAAGGAGCGTTTCTGATGCGCATACGTGCGGGAATCCTGGCCCTGGCGGCGGCGGCCGCGCTGGCGGCGCCTCTGGCCGCGCAGTCCGGGCTCCGAGTCGAGAAGCTCGCCGACGGCGTCTGGGCCGCCAGCCCCGAGAAGGGAGCCAACGTGGGCTGGTTCCTGCTCGGCGACGGCGTCGTCGCGGTCGACGCGGGGATCGACGCGGCGACGGGGCAGGCGATCCTCAAACAGATCGCGGAGACCACGGGCGGCAAACCCGTGCGCGTCCTGGTCCTGACCCACTCGCACGCGGACCACAGCGGCGGCGCGCGGGTCTTCGTCGCGGCGGGCGCGCGGGTGATCTGCCAGGAGAACGTCGTCAGCCAGATCCTGGCCTTCGTCAGCCAGGTCGCGACGGACCCCGCGGACCCGATGGCCGGCAAGCCGAATCTGCGCCCGGTCGTCGAGTCGATCTCGGAGCGCGCGATTTTCGTCGACGGGATCCACAACATCCAGATCTACTTCCTCGGCGCGGCCCACACGAAGGGAGACCTCGCCATCTATCTGTCCTCCGAGAAGATCCTCTTCGCCGGAGACCTGGCGTTGAACGCCCTTCTGCCCTTCCTGCAGTCGCCGGAGGTGGACCCCGCCGGCTGGGAGCGCGCGCTCCAGGCGCTCTCGCGTGTATCGGTCGAGAAGCTCGTCCCCGGGCACGGCCAGATCGGGCCGAAGGCCGGCCTCGCCGATTCGTACGCCTACGTGCGGCGCGTCAACGAGCTCGCGAAGAAGATCGTCGAGAGCGGCCAGACGGACGAGGCGATCGAGATCCTGGTGCGCGCTCCCGAGAACCGGATCGAGAACGTCCCGGTGACGGAGGCGCACATCGCCAACGTCAAGGCGGCCACGCGCTCGCTGCGCGAAAAGGCGAGCCGCAAGCCGACGCCGGCCCCGACTCCCGTCCCGACTCCCGCGGGCAAGTGAGCATTTCGCGGGCGGGGGACCTTGCGGATCCCCGCTCCCCCTCGCGCACGGGAATCCGGCTCGAGCGCTCGCACGATCGGGCTCGGGCGGACCTGTACCTCGAGATCCCGCCCGTCAACGTTCTCGACACGGTCTCTCTGTCGGAGCTCGCCCGGCAGGTCGTGGCCTCGCGCTCGGCCCGACTCCTCGTGCTGACGGGCCTGCCGCGGGCCTTTTCGGCGGGCGTCTCCCTGGCCGATCACGTTCCGGAGCCTTCCCGCATCGAGGCAATGCTGGCGGCGATGCGCGAGGTCCTCGAGGCGCTCGTGGAAACGCCCGCGGTCACCCTCGCCGCGGTCTCGGGCGCGTGCCTGGGCGGCGGGGCGGAGATCGTGTCCGCCTGCGATCTGGTTCTCGTGACCGAGGACGCGCGAGTCGGTTTCCCCGAGATCCGCCATGCGTGCTTTCCGCCCGGAGCCTGCGCGCTGCTCCCGGAGCGCATCGGCGAGGCGCGCGCCGCGGAGTGGATCCTTTCGGGGGCGATCCGCTCGGGCCGCGAGGCCTCCGAGGCGGGGTTCGCCGCCCGGGCGGTGCCCGCCGCGCGCCTGGCGCAGGAGACCGAGCGGCTGGCGGATCGGATCCTCTCCGCCGCGCCGGACGCCCTGGCCGCCGCCCGCGAGCTGTTGCGCCGCGGCCGGCGCGGGGCGCTCGAGCGAAACCTCCCGGCGGCGGAGGAGGCCTACCGCAAGCTCGCCGGCAGCGAGGATCTCGCGCGGGTAGCCCGGGAGTTCGAGGCGCGGAAACGCCGCTGATAGCATTTCGGCGATGGCGATCCTGTACCTGAACGGCCGGTTCGTGCCCGAGAACGAAGCGGGAATCTCGCCTCTCGACCGCGGATTCCTCTTCGCCGACGCGATCTACGAGGTCGTCCGGTACGACCGGGGCCGACCCTACCGCCTCGCGGAGCACCTCGCCCGCATGCGCGAGGGCCTGGACGCGATCCGCATCCGGGCCAATCCCGACTTCTTTCCCTCCGTCGGCGAGAGGCTGCTCGCCGAGAACGGCCTGGCGGACAAGGACGCCTTCGTCTATGCCCAGGTCTCCCGCGGCGCCGGTCCCCGGTACCACGCCTTTCCGCCGGAGACAACGGCGCCCACGGTGTTCGCCTTCGCGCGCGAGACGGATCCGCCGCCGCCCCCCGAGGGCGGAAAGGCGATCCTTCTGACCGACGAGCGCTGGGGCCGCTGCGACATCAAGACCGTCATGCTCCTGCCCAACGTTCTCGCCGCCCAGAAGGCGCGCGAGGCCGGCGCCCTCGACGCGATCCTCGTCCGCGACGGGTTCGCGCTCGAAGGCACGAAGGCCAACCTGTTCCTGGCCGCGAAGGGCGTCGTGCGCACCGCGCCGAACGGCCCCCGGATCCTGCCAGGCGTCACGCGCGTCGCGGCCATCGAGGCCGCGCGGCGCCTCGGACTGGAGGTGGAGGAGCGGGCCTTCACCGTCGAGGAGATGTACGCGTCGCAGGAAGTCTTCTTCGCCTCGACGACGCTCTGGACCTATCCCATCGTGTCCGTCGAGGGGCGGCCCATCGGCAGCGGGAAACCGGGGCCGGTCGTGAAGATGATCCGCGACGCGCTCTACGAGGAGTTCCGGGCATCGGCGCCCGCGGTCTCGCGGGGGTAGCGCGCTTCGATCGTCGACGCGATGCCTCCCCGGGACGAGAACGTTCCGGTGATCGTCATGCGTTTGGGGCGGCAGGCGGCGACGCAGTCCTCGAGGATCCGGTTGACCGCGTTCTCGTAGAAGATCCCGACGTTCCGGTAGCCCACGATGTAGAGCTTGAGCGACTTGAGCTCCAGGCAGAGCCCGTCCGGGACGTAGCGGATGGTCAGGTGCCCGAAGTCCGGCAGCTCCGTCTTCGGGCAGATCGCGTTGTACTCCGGGATCTCGACGGTGATCTCGTAGTCCGTGTACTGGTTGGGCCAGGTCTCGATCGCCGGCAGCTTCGCGTCGATCCCGGACCGGGCGTGCGCGTCGGTGTCGTCGGGCATCGGGGGAAGTCTACAGGCGACAGTCCAACTGTCGACTCTGCTCTTCGCGGTACCATCCCTTGACCGCATGGAGTGGCTCAAACAGGTCTTCCACCAGGTCACCGACGTCGAGACGCTGGTCCGCGTCGGGGGTCTGACCGCGATGACGCTCATCGTCTTCGCGGAGACCGGCCTGCTCGTCGGGTTCTTTCTGCCGGGCGATTCCCTCCTCGTGACGGCGGGGGTGTTCGCGGGGACGGGGGAGCTGAACATCGTGCATCTGAACCTCGTGCTCATCGCCGCGGCCATCCTGGGCGACACGGTGGGCTACTGGTTCGGGCGCCGGACGGGCCCGGCGCTCTTCAAGCGCCCGAAGTCGCTTCTCTTCAACCCCGACCACCTGAAGCGCGCACACGATTTCTACGAGAGGCACGGTGGCAAGACGATCGTCATCGCGCGCTTCATGCCGATCGTCCGCACCTTCGCCCCGATCGTGGCCGGCATGGGGCAGATGGAGTACCGGCGCTTCCTGCTCTTCAACGTCTTCGGAGGCACGTTCTGGGTGCTCTCGATGACGCTGATCGGCTACTTCCTCGGCCAGATCCCGGGCGTCAAGGAGCACATCGAGATCGTGATCCTCGTCGTGATCTTCCTCTCGATCCTTCCCGGGATCATCGCGGCTGCCCTCGAGTGGAGGAAGAAGCGCCGCGCCGCGGCGTAAGCCTTCAGGCGACGGCCGAGGTCGGGTGGGGCCGCGACGCGGGTTGCGCGCCGCGGATCTCGGAGAGCAGCTCCGCGAGGTCCGCGTCGTGCGAGCGGTCGTGGTCGGCCATCATGCGCGGGATGTCGGCGAGCGTGACGCGCCCGACGCCTTCCTGAGCGCCGGCACGCTTCCAGTCGGATCCGGAGAGCTTCCGCAGGGCCTCGAGGTTCTGCTCCCGGGCGCGGGTGAAGACGACGATCCCGTGCTCGGCCTCCCGCTCCTGGTAGACGCGCTCGCGCGCGATCCGGTCGCCGTCGAAGTTCAGGAGCGCCGGGCTCTCCTCGGCGAGGATCCGGCGGATGCGCACGCCGTAGCCTTCGCGCTCGAGGTCGGCCAGGTGCCACACATTCTCCACGAACGAGAAGCCGCCCCGCGCCGGCCGCCGGCGCGCCTCGGCCGGCGAGAGCCCGGCGGCCGCGCGCCCGAGCAGAGCGGGAGTGGATTCCAGTGTGAGAAGGAGTGTCTCGAGCTCGCGGCGGTTCATGTTCTTGCCTCGCTTACCCAATACGCGGGCGTCCCCCTAAAAGTTTCGCTTAGACTGGTCTCATGCCGATCCAATCGATCCGCAACTTCTTCCTCTCCAGGGTTTCCGCGCCGGCGGCCGCCGGGCGGCCCGATCCCGTCGCGATCGCCGCATGCGCGCTACTGCTGGAGATCGCCAACTCGGACGAGTCCTTCTCCGAGCCCGAGCGGCACCGCATACAGCGCGCCGTCCGGGAGGACCTCGGCGTGGCTGCTGCGGACGTGGACGAGGTCGTGCGGCTGGCCGACGAGGAGCGCCGCGAGAGCGTCGACCTCTACCAGTTCACACGCCTGGTGGCCGAGAACTTCTCGCGGGAGCAGCGCCTGAAGCTGATCGAGGTCATCTGGGGCCTCGTCTATTCGGACGGCGTGCTCACGGCGGTGGAGAACCAACTCGCGCGGAGAATCGCCGAGCTCCTCGGGTTCCAGCACCCGGAGGTCCAGGCCGTGCGGGAGAAAGTCAAAGGCGGATTCGAGAGCTGACCGGCGGGCGGCTCTCTCCCCGAGTCACTTCGGGAGAACCCGTTTTTCGGCCGGGATGGGCGCGCAAATCGCGAGTCCCACGAGTCTCTTCAACGTGGTTTCGTCCGGCCGGGCGCCGGAATCGTATCAGGGCCGTTTCGCCTCCGCTCCCGCGTCCTTCCGTCTGCACTAAAATCCCCATCCCATGTCCACCCGTTCGTTCGACGTCGACTTGTCCGAGGAGCTCGCCGCGGAGTTCGGCGGGAACGCCGGATACGTCGCGGATCTCCTCAATCGGTACCGCGCCAATCCCGCGTCCGTGGACGAGGAGTGGCGGACCTACTTTCGGGAGCGGTTCGGCGAGCCCGAGCCCCGGTCCGAGGCCCGGACGGCTCCCGCGCCGCGTGCCGTGCCGGCCGACACGATCGCGGCGGTCCCGCTCGTGGGCGGCGAGCGTGTGCCGATCCGCGGGGTCGCAGCCCGCATCGTCGAGAACATGGAGGCGAGCCTCGCCGTTCCGACGGCGACCACGCAGCGCCAGATCGCGATCAAGCTCCTCGACGAGAATCGGCGCCTCATCAACGAGTCGCGCGCCGCAACCGAGCAGTCGAAGATCTCCTTCACCCATCTGACCTCCTGGGCGGTCATCCAGGCGTTGAAGGCGGTGCCGGCTCTGAACGACGCCTACGACGCCTCGAGTGGCGAACCGGTGCGCGTGCGGCGCCCGGAGGTCCGCTTCGGCATCGCCGTGGACGTCACCAGACCCGACGGCACGCGCACGCTGCTCGTGCCGAACGTGAAGGGCGTCGAGACGATGTCGTTTTCCGAGTTCGTCCCCGCATCCGACGACGTCGTCGCGCGCGCGCGGGCCGGAAAGCTCAAGCTCGCCGACTTCGAGGGCACGACCATCTCGCTGACCAACCCCGGCACCCTCGGGACGACGGCCTCGGTGCCGCGCCTGATGCCCGGCCAGGGCGCCATCATCGCGACGGGCGCCATCGAGTACCCGGCGGAGTTCCGGGCCATGGCGCCGGCGACTCTGTCGCGCCTGGCGATCTCGAAGGTCGCGATGTTCGCCTCGACCTACGATCACCGGATCATCCAGGGCGCCGAGTCGGGCGCCTTCCTGGCCCGGGTCGAGGAGCTGCTGCTCGGCCAGGACGGCTTCTACGAGTCGATCTTCGCGGATCTCGCCATCCGCTTCCGACCTCTGAAGTGGGAGGCGGACAAGAATCCGCCGCTCTTCGCCCACGGGCATGGCGAAGACATCGCCAAGCAGGCGCGCGTGATCGAGCTGACCAACGCGTACCGCGTGCGCGGGCACCTGATCGCCGACATCGACCCGCTGCGGACGCGCACGATCGTTCACCACCCCGAGCTGGACCTGGAGACCTACGGCCTGACGATCTGGGATCTCGACCGCGAGTTCTGGTCGGGCGGGTTGAAGGGCGGCGACCGCATGCCGCTGCGCGAGATCATCGCCGTGATGCGCCGCGTCTACTGCGGCAAGGTCGGCATCGAGTACCGGCACATCTCCAGCCCCGACGAGAAGAACTGGATCCGCCAGCGGGTCGCCGCCGCGGCCGCGGCCCCGCCGTTGCCGGCCGCGCTGCGCAAGAGCCTCCTCGCCAAGCTCATCGCCGCCGAGGAGTTCGAGCGCTTCCTCGGCACCAAGTTCCTGGGGCAGCGGCGCTACTCCGTCGAGGGCTGCGATACGGCCATCCCGCTGCTCGACCGGCTGGTGGAAGGGTCGGCGACCCGCGGCCTCGAGGAAGTCGTGATCGGGATGTCGCACCGCGGGAGGCTCAACATTCTCGCCAACGTCGTCGGCAACTCCGCCGAGCGCATTTTCTCGGGCTTCGAGGGCGTCGTGCACCCGGACTTTCCGGCCGACGAGGGCGACGTCAAATACCACCAGGGCGCTCGGACGGTCCGGAAGTCCGAGGCCGGCCGCGAGATCGCCGTGCAGGTGGAATCCAACCCGTCGCACCTGGAGGCGGTGGATCCCGTGGTCGAGGGCGTCGTGCGCGCCAAGCAGGTGCGTTCCTCGGGCCGGGGGCCCGCGGGCTGGGCCTGGAAGCTGCCGGCGATCCTCCACGGCGACGCGGCGTTCGCGGGACAGGGGATGGTCGCCGAGGTGCTGAACCTGTCGCAGCTCTCGGGTTACCGGACGGGCGGCACGATCCACGTCGTCATCAACAACCAGATCGGGTTCACGACCCCGCCTTCGAAGGGCCGTTCCTCCGTCTACTCGACCGACGTCGCGAAGATCATCCAGGTGCCGATCTTCCACGTCAACGGCGACGACCCGGAGGCCGCCTACCGCGTTCTCGAGATCGCTCTCGACTACCGCCAGCAGTTCCACAAGGACGTCGTCATCGACCTGATCGGCTTCCGGAGGCACGGGCACGTCGAGGGCGACGAGCCGACCTACACGCAGCCCGTCATGTACCGCGCGATCGAGGCGCACCCGGGAGTGCGCACGCTCTACGCCCGGCGGCTGATCCGGGAAGGCGTCGTGACCGAGGACGAGGTCCGCGAGATGGAGGCCCGGCAGCTCGCCGAATACGAACGCGCTCTCGCGGCCGCCAAGGACGCCGCGCGACGGCCGCGGGTCGAGACCGCCCCGGCCCCCGCTCCCGGCGGCGCGGTCGTGGAGATGGACACGAGCGTCGCGCGCGAGACGCTGTCCGCGATCGGGCGCGTGCTGACGACGGTGCCTGCGGGATTCCACCTCAACCCGAAGATGGTCCAGCAGCTCGCGCGCCGGGCGAAGATGGCCGAGGGCGCGCTGCCGCTCGACTTCGGCACGGCCGAGGCGCTCGCCTTCGGATCGCTGTTGATCGAGGGAACGCCCATCCGCGTCAGCGGCCAGGACTCCAGCCGCGGAACCTTCTCGCAGCGCCACGCCGTCTTTCACGACACGGCCACGGGCGAGACCTGGACGCCGCTCTCGACCCTCGACCCGAAGCAGCCGCCCTTCGAGGCCGTCGACAGCCCCCTCTCCGAGTTCGCGGTGCTCGGGTTCGACTATGGCTACAGCGTCGAGTGGCCCGAGGCCCTGGTCCTGTGGGAGGCGCAGTTCGGCGACTTCGCCAACGGCGCGCAGGTCATCGTGGACCAGTTCATCGCCTCGGCAGAGGACAAGTGGCGGCAGTCCTCGCGCCTCGGGATGCTCCTGCCGCACGGCTCGGAGGGGCAGGGGCCGGAGCACTCGAGCGCGAGGATCGAGCGCTACCTGCAGCTGTGCGCCGAGGGGAACATGCAGGCCGTCAACGCGACCACGCCCGCGCAGTACTTCCATCTGCTGCGCCGCCAGATGCGCCAGCCCCAGGCCAAGCCGCTCGTCCTCTTCACCCCCAAGAGCCTGCTGCGCCTGCCGGCGGCGTCCTCGCCGCTCGAAGCGCTGGCGTCAGGGGGATTCCGTGTCGTCCTGGACGATCCCGAGGTCGGCGACCGCGCTCTCGTCGAGCGCGTTCTCTTCTGCAGCGGCAAGGTCTACTACGACCTGCGCGGCGAGAGGGAGAAGCGCGGCGACTTCAAGACCGCGCTCGTGCGCCTCGAGCAGCTCTACCCGTTCCCGGACGAGCGGCTGCGGGCGATCGCCGCGGGGTACCCGAGCGCGCGGCGTTTCGTCTGGGTCCAGGAGGAGCCGAGGAACATGGGCGCGTGGAGCTTCGTCGCCGAACGGAAGGGGGAATTCCTGCCCCCGGGCAGCGAGCTTGCCTACGTCGGCCGCGCCGCCGCGCCCTCGCCCGCCACCGGCAATGCCGGAGTGCACAAGCGCGAGCTCGAGCAGTTCCTCGCGGAGGCGTTCGCGAGCTAGTGTCCTGACTCAGAGATTCGCTGACAAGAGCATTGGATCGAGGCGCGACCGGGGTCGGACGCGGGCTCTTTCACCGGCGGGCACGGCCGCCGAGGCCGCTTTCAGAGTAGCTCGACGAACTTTGCCCGCTCGATTCCCGCGAGCCGTAGGATCGCTCGGAGGGTGCCTCGATCCAAGTGGTCGGGGACGACGACCTGCGCGAACGGCTCCGTACGACGCAACACGACGTGGCTGCCCTCTTGCCGAATCTCCTCGAACCCCAGCCGCCGTAGCGCACGAATGCACTCGCGGCCGGAGATCCGAGGCAAGCGACTCACACTTCGACGAGCTTCGTCTCGAAGCGCTCTTCAGGCACAGGCAGTCCGTCCGCCTCCAAAGCCGTTATGTACGCGCGGATCGCCTCCCGAATGTTCTCGATCGCGTCGTCGCGGGTCGAACCCTGGCTGACGCAGCCTGGAAGGCTGGGACACTCGACCACCCAGAGCCCGTCTTCACCCGGATACAGCACCACCTGTCTCACGACGGCTCAGGATAGCAAACTGCCAAGCGGCCGCGGTTTCCTTCACGAAATCGCGGAAGCTCCTCGGTTTGCGTCCCAGAATCGCCTCGGTTTGCGCGAGCTGGGCGGCCGTGGCCCTGAGTCCCGAGGCCTGAAACACGGCGTACATGAGCGCGTAGTCGTAGACCGCCCAGGCCGGAAGCGACGCGCGCGCCGACTGCGCCCAGGCGGCGAGATCGTCGCCGCCGTAGGCAATCTTCTTGCCGAGTGCCTCCGAATAGATGGACGCGTGGTCGTTGCCCCCGAGCGCCTCCGACCCGGCGAGCACGTACGTGCGCCCCTCGTGGCCGCCCTCGGTGAGCGCGCGGACGGCGGCGTCGGCGATGTCGCGCGCGTCGACCTGCGATAGGCCCGCGTTTCCGATCGGTTGCGGGTAGACGCCGTAGTTCAGCAGCGCCTCCTTGTACCAGTAGTCGTTCTGGAAAAAGTTGTTGGGCCGCAGGATCGTGGGCTTCAGGCCGCTCGCCACGAGCGCGTTCTCGACGGCGACCTTGACCGCGAAGTGCGGGACCGCCGGCGCCTTCTCGACGTCGTGGATCGAGAGGTAGACGACCCGCTTCGCCCCGGAGCGCCGGGCCTCGTTGACGGCGGCCAGGCCCTCCTGGAGCTCCGCCGGGCCCGTCGCATTCAGCAGGAAGAGGTTGTCGTAGTCCGCGAAAATGGCTTTGTAAGTGTCCGGGTCCTGCAGGTCGCCGAGGACGAAAAGCGCTCCCTTCGGCAACGACTTCGCGCGCTCCGCGCTCCGGGTCAGGACGCGCACGCTCTCACCCTTCTTCAGAAGTCCCTCGACGACGAGGCTGCCCACGGTGCCGGTTCCGCCCAGGATCAGGTGTTTCACGTTTCCTCCAGCGGTTGAATCGACGAGCCGCAGCTACTCCGGGAGCTTGGCCGCCAGGACGTCCACTTTCTCGATCGAGGGCGGCTCTGCCAGCAGCTCGGATGCCTTCGCCATGAGCGCCGCGGCCACGCGGCCGGCCAGGTGCGCCTGCCGTCCGGCCTCGTCCGGGAAGGCGTCGAAAATCCCAAACGTGGAGGGTCCCATCCGGATGGCGAACCAGGCGATCGTCGCCGGTTCCTCCTCGACGATCGGCAGTCCACCGCGCAGGAAGGCGTCCACGTCGGCCTCCTTGCCCTTCTTCGCCTCGAGTCGAACGAACAGCGCCGTCTTGACCATGTTTTTTCTCCTTTCGGGAGCGCAACGGCTCCTGAAGCTCCTACGTGGACGAGCCCCCCTGCGGGTCTCGCTTCGGTTTCATCGCGTCGAAGCCGGCCTTGAGCGTTTCCCGCGGCGCCTTGCGGTAGTCCGAGAACTCGCCAGCGCCCGCGATCCATTCGCCGCCGTCCATCGTGACGCAGTCGCCGGTCTGGTACGGGCAGAGGTCCGAGAGGAGGAAGATCGCGAGGTTCGCGATCTCCTCCTTCGTTCCGAAGCGCCCGAGCGGAATGCGGTCGAGGGCGTTCTTCTGCGCCTCGGGGCTGGCCATCAAACGCGAGAACGCGCCTTCGGTCGGGATCGGGCCGGGCGCGATGGCGTTCAGGCGGATGCCGGCATGGCCCCACTCGACGGCGAGCGAGCGGGTCATCGCCAGCACTCCCGCCTTGGCGCACGCCGACGGGAGCGCGTAGGCCGTCCCGGTCCAGGCGTAGGTCGTGACGACGGAGACGATCGCTCCGGGCGCTTTCCGCTCGAGTAGGTGACGGCCCACCGCGAGCGTGCAGTTCACCGAGCCGTACAGCACGGTGCGCACGACGGCGTCGAAGCCGTTGGGCGTGAGCTCCTCCGAGAAGGCGAGGAAATTGCCGGCGGCGTTGTTGACGAGGCCGTCGAGTCCGCCGAAGCGAGCGACCGCGTGCGCGACGAGCTTCTCGACCTCGGCCGGATCGCGGACGTCGGCCGCGCAAAGGTCGGCCTCGCCGCCCTCGCGCGCGACCCCGGCGATCTCCCGGACAGCCGCTTCCAGCCGTTCGCGCCTTCTCCCCGCGATCGTCACGCGTGCGCCGTGCGCCGCAAACGCCCTGGCCATCGCGAGGCCGAGGCCCGAGCCGCCCCCGGTGACGAGGATCGAGCGGCCGGCGAGGATGCGGGGGTCGAACATGGGCGACCGATATTACTGTGAAGAGATGAGAACCGGCACCAGCGTTGACTGAATTAGTTCGGGGTGGCTGCCGTCACCCGTACTTCCGGCGAGCTCGCTTTGCGTACCAAGAAGGACTCACGGATAGGAGCGGAGTCCCCGAGGACGATCTGAACACTGTAAGAACCCTCGGTCGTTAGTAGTGCTGGACCCATGACCAGTGGAAGCCAGATCACGCGACCTTGCTCACCCTCGTAGTTCAGCTCGCCATTGGCATCGAGCAGAGCGTTGCCCTGCGGGTCCTTGACCGATACCGAGAAGGGAAACCGATCGTTCGCGAACACCCTTGCTTGAATTGCGAGTGCGAATGACCTTAGCTGCGCAGGAAGTCTCGCTACCTGGACAACGTCGGAATAGACGCCGACGAACAGAAGTTTGCCGTTGTTTTCGTGCCGGATGTCGTCGCAGAGAACGAGCGACTGAAAGACAACGACAGAGTTGAGAGTCTTCTTTTCAGAGGAGGTCATCGATGCGCACCTGGAGAGCTCGTGCGAGGCGTCGGAGTGTTTCGCCTTTCATCTTCTCGGCCTGGCCCCGCTTTTCGGCTCGAGAGATCTCCGGCTGAGTCATCATGGCCCGCTCGGCCAGCGCCGCCTGATCGAGTCCGCGAACCACTCGCCAAGCTCGAATCTTTGAGATCTCGCCTCGTTCTGCGGCGGCGAGATATTGGTTCTGAATTGACGCCCTAACCTCGTGAAGCAACAAACTCGCACTATGCGTGACGACAGCCTCGTAAGGTGAACTCGTGGACTCCGTTGGGATGCTTCCCCGGACCTCATATCTGATGGGCTCATTCGTGGTTTTCAGCACAGTGTGTTTCTCATTCCCCAGTAGCGTGCTGCTCGAGTGAATGGTTCCTTCGCGAAGTCGTAGTCATTTCCGACGCCGAGATCGCCTCTCGCGTGTATCCCGGTCACGAACACACAGTTCCTGGTCGGAATCGAGAAGAACAGGATCCGGCGTCCGTGGATGTACTTTTCGTACTTCACACGCGACACTCGAACTCCCCGCTTGAAAAGCCCTCCAACTCGCTTGATCGAAAATCCTTCGTGCCCTTCGAATTCGTTGGCATCGACAATCAACATCTCCGAGCATGCTTCGAGCGCGATACCAGTTTCACGATCCAGTCTTTTCAATTGATTCAATTCCTCTTCGGCCTCGACCGACTTTTGAGTTCGCATCGTATAGCGTCCACGCTATCCTTTTCAAGGCGCAATTATAGCGTAAGTGGTGCAAGCCTCACGGCAAGCGAGGGTTGGAGGTATTTCTAGAATCGCGGGGCTGCTTCACCGCCAGGGCGAGAAACGTCGCGAACAGAAAGCCGAACTGCAAGATTCTCCTCCCGACTCCCGACTACGTCAGGTCGACCCAGATGCTCTTGACCTGCGTGTACTCCTCGAGCGCGTAGTGTCCGCGCTCCCGGCCGAACCCGGATTCCTTGTAGCCGCCGAAGGGGAGTCCCGGGTCGTAGAAGTTGTACGCGTTGATCCAGACGGTCCCGGCCTTGAGGGCCCTGGCGGCACGCACGGCCTTCTTGATGTCCCGCGTCCAGACGGCCGCCGCCAGGCCGTAGATCGTCGAGTTTCCGACCGCGATCGCCTCCTCCTCGTTCCGGAAGGTCAGGGTCGAGAGGACGGGCCCGAAGATCTCTTCGCGCGCGATCGTCATCTGGGGAGTCACGCCGTCGAACACGGTCGCCTCGAAGAACGCGCCCTTGCCGTTGACGGAGGCGGGATTCCCGCCCGCGACGAGCTTCGCGCCTTCCTTCCGGCCGCTCTCGACATAGCGCGCGACGTTCTCGCGCTGCTTCTCGGAGACGAGCGAGCCCAGGCGCGTCTTCGGGTCGAGCGGGTCGCCCGGGGCCATCTTCTTGGCGCGCTCGACGACTTTCTCCAGGAGCGCGTCGTGGATCGACTCCTCGACGAGGAGGCGCGAGCCCGCCGAGCACAGCTCACCCTTGCCATAGAAGATCGCGTTGATCGCCCCCTTGGCGGCGGCGTCGAGGTCGGCATCGGCGAAGACGACGTTGGGAGACTTGCCGCCGAGCTCCATCGAGACGCGCTTGACCGTGCCGGCGGCGGCCCGCAGGATCGCCTTGCCCGTCTCCGTCTCTCCGGTGAAGGAGATCTTGTCGATCCCCGGGTGCTCCGCCATGGCCGCCCCGACGACCGGGCCCGGGCCGGGCACGACGTTGAACGCTCCGGGCGGGAGCCCCGCCTCGGCCAGGAGCTCAGCGAACATCAACGCCGTCAGGGGAGTCACGGAGGCCGGCTTCAGCACGACCGTGTTCCCCAGCGCCAGCGCCGGCGCGATCTTCCACATGGCCTGCAGCAGCGGGAAATTCCAGGGCGTGATCGCGCCGACCACGCCGACGGGCTCCCGGAGTGTCAGCAGGAACGCGTCCTTGCGCCCCGGGAACGTGTCCCCGTAGAGCTTGTCGGCGTACTCGCCGAAGTAGGCCAGGCACTCGGCGGCAGCCGGCATGTCGATCTTCGCGGCCTCGAAGATGGGCTTGCCGTTGTCGAGCGTCTCGACCCGGCCGAAATCGTCGGCGCGGGAGAGGAGCAGGTCGGCCGCGCGCATCAGGACGCGGCCGCGCTGGCGCGGCTTCATCGCGGCCCAGGGGCCCGACTCGAAGGCCTGCCGCGCCGCCGCGACGGCGCGGTCGAGGTCCTCCCGCCCTGCTTCCGCGACCTCGGCGAGCTCCTCGCCGGTGGCGGGGTTGACCGTCGAGAAGCGCTTGCCGCTCGCCGCGGGGACGAACTCGCCTCCGATGAAGAGGTCGGTCCGAAGCGTCAAGGCCGGAGATTTTCCCGGGGCCCCTCCCGACTCCAGACTCCCGGTTCCCAACTCACTTCCCCTTGAACTTCGGGATCCGCTTCTCCTGGTTGGCCGCGATGCCTTCCTTGGCGTCGTCGCTCTGGAAGAGCAGCTGCTGCAGCTCCCGCTCGATCGCGAGCGCCGACTCGAGCGGCAGATCCCAGCCCGACTGGACGGAGCGCTTGATCCGGCCGACCGCCTTCGCGGCCTTGTTGGGCGGCACGAACTGCCGCGCGTAGTCCATGACCTGCTCCCACCATTGCTCCGGCGTCGCGTCGATGACTTGGTTGACCAGGCCGAGATCGAGCGCTTCCTCGAAGGAAAACGTGTTGCCGGTGATCATGAGCTCGATCGCCTTCGACTTGCCGACCATCTTCGCCAGGCGCATCGTGCCGCCCGTTCCCGGAAGCACGCCCAGCGTGACTTCGGGCAGGCCGACCTTGCCGGCGTCCTTGCGGGCGATGCGCAGGTCGGCGGCCATCGCGATCTCGAGGCCCCCCCCGACCGTGTGACCGTTTAAGGCCGCGATCACGAGCTTGGGCGTGTGCTCGAGGCGCAGGAGCGTCTCGTTGGCGTGCAGGCAGAAGAAGTACTTGAAGCCCGGGGTGACGGCGTTCAGCATTCCGATGTTGGCGCCGGCGGAGAAGAAGCGGTCGCCCTTCCCGCGCAGCACGATGACGTGGACGTCGTCGTCAAAGCGGGCCTTCAGGACCGCCTCGTCGAGCTGACGCATCATGGCGTAGGTGTAGGTGTTGGCGGGCGGATCGTCCATCTCGATGACGGCGATGCCGTCGGACGCGCGGTAGCGCACGATCTCGGCGTCGTGGGCGGGGCTGGTCCAGTCGCGGGTCTTGGCGGGCGTGCTCATGAATCCTCCCTGGTCTTTTTTCGAGCCGGGAATCCTATCAGAGGCCGAGGAAGCTCTTCGCGATCGTGAAGTAGATGACGAGGCCCGTCGCGTCCACGAGGGTCGCGATCAGCGGGGCCGACATGACCGTGGGGTCGATCTTGAACACCGTGGCGAGCATCGGGATCATGGACCCGACCGCGTTCGCCCAGGCGCAGATGGCGAGGATCGAGACGCCGACCGTCAACGCCAGGGGAAGGCTCGAGCCCCAGAGCAGCGCCCGTCCGAAGCCGACGACGCCGAGCAGGAGGCCCAGGACCACGCCGCTGCCCCCTTCGCGCAGGAGCACCCGCCCGAAATCGCGCAGGCGGATCTCGCCGACGGCCAGTCCCCGTACGATCGTCGTGACCGTCTGCGAGCCGGAGTTGCCGCCCGTGCCGATCAGGAGCGGGATGAAGAACGAGAGCGCCACGACCCGCGCCAGCTCGCCCTCGTAGTGCCTCAGGACAGTGCCCGTGAAGGTCTCCGCGACGAAGAGCAGCAGCAGCCAGTTGAATCGCGAGCGCACATTGCGCCACGGCTTCGTCGCGAAGTAGCCGTGCTCGACGGCCTCCTCGGTGGCCGAGACGCCGCCCATGTGCAGGACGTCTTCGGTCTGCTCCTCGATCAGGATGTCGATGACGTCGTCCACGGTCACAATGCCGAGCAGGCGGTTCTCCTCGTCCACGACGGGGATGGCGTGCACGTCGTACTTCGAGACCATGCGCGCCACTTCTTCCTGCGAGGCGTCCGCGCGCACGGTCAGGAGCCTCCGCTCCATCATGTCGGCGATCTTCCGGTCCGGCGGCGCGGGGAAGAGCCGCCGCAGCGACACGTACCCGACGAGCCGGCCCTTCTCGTCGAGGGCATAGAGGCTCTGCACCGTTTCGACCTCGGGGTCGATGCGCTTCAGGTGATCGAGGGTCTCGCCCACGGTCCAGTCGGGACGAATGGTGGCGAACTTCTCGGTCATGAGGCGGCCGGCAGTGCGGGGCGGATACCGTTGGAGCCGCTCGACCTCCGCGACGTCGCGCGGAGACATCTTCGCGAGGATCGCCTCGCGCTGGCGCTGCGTGAGGTGCTCGAGGAGAAAGGTGACCTCGTCGGCCGGCAGCCGGTCGAGCATCGGCCCGAGCTTTGCGGGCGAGGCGCTGTGGAGGATCAGGCGCAGCGTCTCGCCCTTCAACTCCGAGAGCACGGCGGCGCCCTGCTCGGACGGCAGCGCCTCGAAGAGGGTCACGCGGTCCTCCCGCGGGAGGTCGTCGAGCAGCTCCGCGAGGTCCGCCGGGTGCATGCTCGCCACGGCGGAGGCGAGCTCCTGCGGGTTCTCCCGAATCAGCTCTTCGATGTCGGGGCCGATGACTTTGGCGAGGGACATCGGGCCCTATTGTTTCATCTCTGTCGGGTCGACCCACGCGCTCGAGCCGTCCGGATGGAACTCCTTCTTCCAGATCGGCACGGTCGTCTTGATGCGGTCGATGGCCGCGCGGCAGGCGGCGAAGGCTTCGGCCCGGTGCGGCGAGACCGCGACGATCGCGACGGAGGCGTCGCCCACCGAGAGCCGTCCGACGCGGTGCTGGATCCGGACCCGGACCGCGGGGAACTCCCGCGCCAGTCCTTCCGCGATGCGCGCCATCTCCGCTTCGGCCATCGGCCCGTACGCCTCGTAGTGGATCGCCGTCGTGGCGCGGCCCTGGTTCTGGTCGCGCACGACCCCGACGAAGAGACAGAGGGCGCCGTCCGAGGCGCGGGCTTCGAGAAGCAGGGAAGCCAGGTCGATCGAGGAGGTGGTGAGGTGCATCCCCCCCTCAGCCCCCGGCCACGGGCGGGAGGAAAGCGACTTCGTCGCCTTCGCGCAGCACGTGATCGCCCGGCGCGTACTCGCGGTTCACGGCGGCAGGCGGCATCGACGGAAAGCGGGAGAAGAGCGACACCTCGCGGGCCAGCGCGGTCCAGAGCTCCGAGACCCGGGCCCCCTCGGGCAGGTCCTTGACCTCCTCGTCGCGGCCGGTTGCGTCCCGAAAGGAGGCGAAATGGAGGACTCGAATCTGCATGACGTAAGTCTATGAAATTTCTAGCCTTCGAGCCTCATGGCAGATCCGCTTGACAGTTGACTGACCGGTCGGTTAGTCTGCCGCGCATGGCGAAGACGGCCAATTCCGCCGAGCCCGAGCGGCGCCTCGCGCTTCTGAAGGCCGCGTTCCGGGAGGTGGCCGAGAAGGGCTTCTCCGAGGTCACGCTGGACGACATCGCGCGCCGCGCGGGGGTGTCCAAGGGCGTGACGCTCTACTACTTCGATTCCAAGGAGGAGCTTTTCCGGGAGCTCTTCGGCTGGCTCGTCGACTCCATTCACGCGCGGATGCGGGAGGCCGTGGCGGCCGAGGCCGATCCGGTCGGGAAGATCCGGGCGCTCGTGGCCCTCATCTTTCCCTCGCCCTCCAAGAACCGCGCGTTCTTTCGCGCCTTCGTGGACTTCTCGGGGCTCGCGGCGCGGCGCGAGTCCTTCCGCGAGGTCAACGAGCGCTTCTACGCGGGCTGCCGGGAGATCGACGGGGGCATCGTGGAAGAGGGGATGCGGCGCGGCGCGTTCGTCGTGCGGGATCCCCGGGAGGCCGGCTCGACCATGCGCGCGATCTTCGACGGTCTGATGCTGCAGTGGCTTTCGGAGAAGGAGCCGGAGGCGACTTTTGGCATGTATCGGGACCGGTGCGAGCGGGAGCTTCTAGCCTATCTGCTCGCGCCGGGTCCGGAGAAGGTAGGAGAAAACCGATGAACGAGAACAGGATGTCCACCGCGCGTTCTGCCAACGAGGCCTGCCCGCGGCCGGCCGAGTCGGGCGAGACCCACTGCGGCGCATGCGGCCTCGAGGGTTCGCTCTACCGGCGCGACTCCCGGCGCGAGGGCCAGGCGCGACCTGAGAGAAGCCCGCGGGGAGCCGGCCGGGCGATAGGATCCGTCACGGCGCCATGATTCCGGAAAACGTTTCCCTCCCGCTTCGGCGAATCCTTCTCGCGTCGCCACGCGGCTTCTGCGCGGGGGTGGTCCGCGCGGTCGAGATCGTGGACCTCGCTCTCGACTGCTTCGAGGGCCCGATCTACGTGCGCAAGGAGATCGTGCACAATCGCCACGTGGTTCGGGGCTTCGAGGTCCGGGGCGTCCGCTTCGTCGACGAGCTCTCGGAGGTCCCCGACGGGGCGACCGTGGTCTTCTCCGCGCACGGGGTCTCGCCGCAGGTGCGGGCCGCGGCGGTGAAGCGCCGGCTTCGGGTCATCGACGCAACCTGCCCGCTCGTCACCAAGGTCCACCTGGAAGCCATCCGTTTCGCGCGCCTCGGCTACGACATCCTGCTCGTCGGCCACGCGGGCCACGAGGAAGTCGAGGGCACGATGGGCGAGGCGGCGTCCCAGATCCGGCTCGTCTCCACCGTGGAGGACGCCGAGCGGATCGCCGTGGCGGATCCCGACAGGGTCGCGTTCATCACGCAGACGACCCTCTCGATGGAGGACACACGCCCGATCGTCGAGACGCTCGAGCGGCGCTTCCCGAAGATCCACTCTCCCGCCAAGGACGACATTTGCTACGCGACCCAGAACCGGCAGGTCTCCGTGCGCGCGCTGGCGAAACTGGCGAAGGTCATTCTCGTCGTCGGGTCCCGCAACTCCTCCAACTCCAACCGGCTCGTGGAAGAGGCCGGGCTGGCCGGCGCGCGGGCCTATCTGGTCGACGACGTCGCCGGGATCGATCCCGCGTGGCTCGCCGGAACCGAGGTCGTCGGCATCACGTCCGGGGCCTCGGCGCCCGAGTTCCTGGTCGACGAGATCGTGCGGACGCTGCGGGCCCGCGCCGGCGCCGAGGTGCACGTGGACGTCGAGGAAGTGCTCACCGTCGCCGAAGACGTGCACTTTCCGCTGCCGCCGGAGGTCGCCGGGGCCCGCCGCGCCGGGGCTCCCCCGAACGTGTTGCCGGTGCGCGGCTAGCCTGACCTCCTCGAGATGATCGTTGCGCGACGGCTCGCCGACCGGGTGGCGCTCGTGACCGGCGCCTCCCGGGGGATCGGCGAGGCGATCGCGAGGCGGTTCGGCGCCGAGGGGGCGCGCGTCGTGCTCGCGGCCCGCAGCCGGGAGTCGGTCGAGCGCATCGCGGCCGAGATGCGCGGCGCGGGGCAGGAGGCGCTGGCGGTCGCCTGCGACGTGACCGACCGGGACTCGGTCGGACAGATGGTCGCGGCCGCCGCAGCGCGATGGGAGCGCATCGACATCCTCGTGAACAACGCGGGCCTGGGCGGCTCGACGCCGCTGTCGGACTCGGACGACGCGCGCTGGGACGCCATCCTCGCCGTCAACCTCACGGCCACCTTCCGCGTCACGCGCGCCGTCGCTCCGCTTCTGCGCGACGGGGGCCGTATCGTCAACCTGTCCTCCGTGCTCGGCCGGTTCGGCGTGGCCGGATTCGCCGCGTACTGCGCCTCCAAGACCGGGGTCATCGGCCTGACCCGCGCCCTCGCCCTGGAGCTCGGACCCCGGCAGATCACCGTCAACGCCATCTGCCCGGGCTGGGTCGAGACCGAGATGTCCCGGGAGGGGTTTCGCCGGTTCGGCTCGGAGAGCGAGGGCCGGGCGGCCGCCGCCCGGATGGCCCCCTTGAACCGCGTCCTCGATCCCGACGAGATCGCCGGCCTCGCCGCCTACCTCGCCTCCGACGACGCCCGCTCGATCACCGGCCAGGCGATCGTGGCCGACGCCGGGCAGGTGATGCCGTGAGGAGTTGCGGGTTTCGAGTTGCGAGTTTCGAGTTTCGAGTTAGACTTTCGTTCGGTCAACTCGTAACTTGAAACTCGATTCGGAGGAGCGCATGACAACGCAACAGTTCCTCGAAGCCCTCGACGCTCTCATCGCCGACAAGCATCTCCTCAAGCACCCCTTCTATCAGCTCTGGTCGCAGGGGAAGCTCACGCGCGAGAACCTGCGTGAATACGCCATTTCGTACTACCCCCACGTGGCGGCGTTTCCGACGTACGTGTCGGCCGTTCACTCGGGCTGCGAGGACGCGGCGCTGCGGCAGGAGCTCCTCGAGAACCTGATCGAGGAGGAGCGCGGAGCCGACAACCACCCCGCGCTCTGGCGCCGGTTCGCCGCGGCCCTTGGCGCCGCCGAGTCGGACCTCGCGGCCTCGCCGCGTACGCCCGAAGTGGCGGAGACGATCGCCGAGTTCCGGCGGGCGACCCGCGGCGGCTCGACGGCCGAGGGGCTCGCCGCCCTCTACGCCTACGAGTCGCAGATCCCCGAGATCTCGAAGACCAAACGCGAGGGCCTCTGCGCCTTCTACGGCATCGCGGAAGGCGAGGCGACGCGGTTCTTCTCGGTCCACGAAACAGCCGACGTGTGGCACCGGGAAGTCGAGCGCGACGCGCTCGGCCGCGTCGCGGACACGCCGGAGGCGCGCGAGGAGGCTCTCACGGCGGCGCGACGCTGCCTCGAGGCGCTCAACGGGGCGCTCGACGGCGTGATGCGGGAGAACGCGCTCGTCTGCTGACCGCGGACGGCGGGTCACGGATCCGGGCCGTATTCTTCGACGCCGGCGCGACGCTTCTCTACCCCGACCCTCCCGTCGAGGAGGTGTACGCCCGCGTCTTCGCGGGCGACGGGGCGCGCTTCTCGACGGAAGAGCTTCGCGACGCGCTGACGCGGACCTGGGTCGCGGTCCAGCGGGAGAAGCCCGGCGACCGCTACGGCGGTGTGCGAGGCGAACCGGAGTTCTGGAGGGATTTCCTCGGCCGCGTGCGGGGGCTGCTGGACGGCGGGCCGCTCTCGGAGGACGCCTTCGCGCGCCTGGCCGAGCATTTCCGCAGGCCCGAGGCGTGGAGCGTGTACCCGGACGTCGTCCCGACGCTCGCCGCGCTGGCGGCCCGGGGTCTGCCGCTGGCCGTGGTCTCCAACTGGGATTCGCACCTCCCGCAACTCCTCGAACGGACGGGCCTCTCGCCCTTCTTCCGGACGGTGTCCGTCTCCGCGATCGAAGAGACGGGAAAGCCCGAACCCGAGATCTTCCGGCGCACCTGCGCGCGGCTCGCCGTCGACGCCGCGGAGGCGCTGCACATCGGCGATTCGCTCCGCGACGATTTCGAGGGGGCCCGCGGAGCGGGACTGACGGCGCTGCTCCTCGACCGCATGGACCAGCACCTCGATGTGCCCGACCGGATCCGGAGCCTCGCCGAGATTCCGGATCGGGTCTGACCGGGCGCGAGCCGTCGCGAAGCCGGCTAAGATCGCTCCAATGAGCACGGCCGAGGCGGAGCCGACGCGACGCGTGAGCGCCCGCACGACCCTTCTCGCCGGCGGCGCACTCGCCCTGCTCGTTCTGGTCGCCTTCACGCCCGTGGTCCTGGGGGCGCGCTGCTTTTTCCATCTCGACCTCTTCTACGAGCATCTGCCCGTGTGGGACGTCACGCAGAAGGCGCTGCTTGCCGGTGACTCGCCCTTCTGGATCGACGGCGAATACTGCGGGCAACCTCCTCTGTTCCACCAGGAAGCCCCTCTCTTCTACCCGCTGACCGTTCCGTTGCTGTGGACGGGCGCTCCTGTTTCCCGGCTGGCCGATCTCTTCTCGCTCTTTCACTTCTGGCTGGCGGGCTTCGCGGCCTTCCTTCTCCTGCGTGATCTGACGCGCAGCGCCAGCGCGGCTCTCTTCGGAGGCGTGGCATGGATGCTGTCGGCGCGGATGGTCCAGAGCGCGCTCTGGCCCAACGCCGTGGCGGTTTCCGCTCTGTTGCCGCTCGCCCTGCTCGGAGTCTTCTGGATCGCGCGGGGGCAGCGCCGGTCGGGGATTCTGGTTACGGCCGTCGTCGGCGGGCTCGCCCTGCTCGCCGCGCGGCCCCACGTCCTTCTCGCGGCGACGCCCATCCTGCTCTCTGTGAGCATCGCGGCGATCCTCCGCGCCCCTCGCCGCCTGCAGGCGATCGGCGACTTTCTGCTCGCCGCCGCCCTGGCGTTCGCGCTCGGCGCCCCGTCGCTCGTTCCCTCTCTCGCGCTGTATCCGGAGATGTCCCGCGCCGCGGGACTCTCCCGGGCCGAGAGAGACATCCGACCCATGGCGCTCGGCCAGGATCTGGCGCCCGTTTTCCTGCCGGTCGACGTGGCGCCGCGCTGGCCGGAGACGGCGGCTTACCCGGGACTCTTCGTCGCGCTGCTCTTCGTCGCGGGGATCGGCCTTACGATCCGAGGCGGCGCGTTCCCGCGAGGAACATTCCTCGCCCTGGCGATCGGGGGAGCCGTCGGCCTGGTCTTCGCCGTCGGTGAAAACGGCCCGTACGGCCTCATCGCCGATCTGCCGTTGATCCGAGGCTTCCGGGTTCCGGCCCGATATCTGGTGTCGTGGTCGCTCGCGCTGGCGCTCGGATCGGCGCTCGCTCTCGCCCACCTGCTCGCGCGCGCGCAGCGACCCCGGCTGTGCGTCGCGCTGGCTCTCCTGGGGCTTTCGGCCGACCTCGTGTGGCATGCGCGCCGCGCCGCTCCGACGGCTCCGGCGGCGGTCCAGACCGTGGAGCCGGATCTGGTGGGAGTGCTGCGCGAGCGGCTGGGAACCGACGCGGCCGGGTTTCCCCGTCGCTACCTCTCCCAGGCGGAGACGCTCAATCCTCTTCTCTTCTACGACCCGGACCTGCTCTTCGCGGTGCAACACCACGACCCCCTGAAGGGCGCGATCGGGATGCGCTTCGGTCTCGAGTCGGCCTACGGCGCCGGACCGCCGCTCCGGCGTTCGGGCGAGATGTTGTCGCGGCCGTCGCCGCGCGCGCTCGAGTTGGCAGGCGTGGCGTGCGTGGTCTCGAGCGCCGAGCGCCCCGCGGGTACGACTCCGGAGCTGCCGCCGCCGATGAGAGTCCAGGCTTTTCCGGGACTCGCGCGCGCGCACCTCCTTCCCGAGGGCATCGTCGTGCCACCCGAGAAGGCCATTGCGGTCGTACTCTCCCCGGCGCTCGACCCGCGCCGCACCGCCGTGCTGGAGGAAGGCGAACCCGTCGCGGCGGATCCCGGCTGGAAGGACGAGGAAGCCTCGGTCCGGGTCGTGACATACAGGCCAGGGCGAATCGCTCTCGACGCGCGACTGCCGGCGCGAGGCGTCCTCGTGCTCTTCAACGCCTACGAATCGGGCTGGCAAGCCGCGGTGGATGGAGCTCCGTTCGAGGTCGAGCGAGCAGACGGCGCGTTCCAGGGAATCCGTCTACCGGCTGGCCGGCATCGCGTCGAGCTCGTCTATCGGCCTCCCGGTTTGCGGGAAGGCCTCGGAGTCGGTCTCGCGGGCGTGCTCGGGGTGATCCTTCTCGCGATCCGTCTGCGCACGGCCGAGTCGCCGCGGCCCGTCGAGCCGCCGACGATTTGATATCTTGCGTCGCACTTTCCCATGAGCAGCCGTCTCTTCCGGATCAAGTCGCTCGACCGGATCCTGGCCGACGCCGAGTCGCAGGAGCACCAGATGAAGCGGGTGCTCGGCCCGATCCAGCTGATCGCCCTCGGCATCGGCGCCGTGGTCGGCGCGGGGATCTTTGCCGTCATCGGCACGGCTGCGGCGGGCGGCGCCAACCACGCGGGCGCCGGGCCCGCGCTGGTGATCTCGATCCTCATCACCGCGATCGGCTGCGGCTTCTGCGCGCTCTGTTACGCGGAGTTCGCCTCGCTCGTCCCGATCTCGGGAAGCGCCTACACCTATTCCTACGCCACGCTGGGCGAGTTTATCGCCTGGATCATCGGCTGGGACCTCATCATCGAGTACGCGATGGGCAACGTCGCCGTCGCGGTCTCCTGGTCCGGCTATTTCGTGGAACTGCTCCGGGGCTTCGGGATCGAGATCCCGGCCTGGCTGCGCACCGACCTCCTCACGGCCTCGCGCACGGAGGGCTTCTTCGACGCGGCTCCTCATCTCTTCGGGATCCCGTTCGTCTTCAACCTCCCGGCGGTCCTCATCACGGCGCTCGTGACGTGGGTCCTCGTCATCGGCATCAAGGAGTCGTCGCGATTCAACACTGCGATGGTCGTCCTGAAGCTCTTCATCCTCGTGTTCTTCATTCTCGTCGGCGCCTTTTACGTGAAGCCCGAGAACTGGCAGCCCTTCGCTCCGAACGGGTGGGCGGGGATCGGCACGGGCGCCGCCCTGATCTTCTTCGCGTACATCGGCTTCGACGCCGTCTCCACGGCGGCCGAGGAATGCCGCAATCCCCAGAAAGACATGCCGATCGGCATGATCGGGTCGCTCGGAATCTGCACGGTGCTGTACGTCGCGACCTCGCTGGTCCTGACGGGCATGGTGCCGCTGGCGGACATCAAGGGTTCCGCCGAGCCCCTGGCAAAGGCCTTCTCCCTGCTCGGGATGAACTGGGCTGCGGGCATCGTGGCCTTCGGGGCGGTCGTCGCGACGACCGCGGTTCTCCTCGTCTTCCAGTACGGCCAGGCGCGCATCTTTTTCTCGATGGCGCGCGACGGGCTGCTTCCCCCCACGTTTGCGAAGCTTCACCCGACGTTTCGCACGCCGCACGTGACGACCATCTGGATCGGCATCGCCGTCGGCGCCCTCTCCGCCTTCGCCAACCTCGACGTCTTCGTCGAGCTGACCAACATCGGGACGCTCTTCGCGTTCATTCTCGTTTGCGTGGGGATCATGGTGCTGCGACACAAGGACCCGAACCGGAAGCGCGTGTTCCGCACGCCGTTCGTGCCTTTCGTCCCGCTCGCGGGCATCGCGATCTGCCTGTATCTGATCGTGGGCCTGCCCTGGCTGCGCTCGACCCCCGACGGCCTCGTCTTCATCCGATACGGAGGTCTTCCGGTCGCAACCTGGGTGCGATTCGGCGTGTGGCTCGCGATCGGCCTCGTGGTCTACTTCCTCTACGGCTACCGAAAGAGCCGCCTCGCGCGTCCGACGGTTTGAGCGGCCCTCGACGGACACTCTGAGCCGCGCTCGACGCGCGGACGGGAGCAAAGAAGTTCTCTCGGCCTAATTTTGAGAACCCCCTGCTACACTGCTCGAGACTCCACGCCGGGGCGTCCGGCGCGGCGTCGCCAACCTTGTTTTTATTACGGGAGGTGGGAATGAAATTTCGCAGACTCTTTCCAGCGGTTCTCGTTGCGGCGGGCCTGGCCGTGCCGGCCGCGTCCGAAGTGGCTTCCAAGAAGTTCGACTGGCGCCCCATCAACGGCATCCAGGAGATCGACCTGCGGGACGGCGACATCGTCATCAACGAAGTGGAGTTCGACCTCGGCAGCATCCTGAAGGGGACACCGATCCGCAAATCGAGTGCCAAGGTGAAGATCCGCATCGACAACAACGGGAAAACGAATCAGGAGGTCGGTGCCGCCGTCGTCGTCTTCGACGCCGAGGGCAACGTCGTCGCCGCCGGCTCGAACGGGACGAAGTGGGGGTACCTGAACAAGGGCGATCGGACCTACTACACGATCGATTTTCCCTACGTCTACCGGCGACTGGACCAGGCGGCTTCGTTCCTCGTCACGATCGAGACACGAGGCAAGGGGAACAGGGCGTCGCGCTCCTACCAGAGCCAGAGCTCGACGGGCTCCGTCGAGTCGGAGCCCCTGCCCACGCCGGTGCCCTGAGCCCTCACGGCGCGGCGAAGCCGGGCACGTCGCGCCCGGCGTAGCCGGTCATCTCGACGTACGCGCGGCCGCCGATCGGGCGGCCGTTTCTTTTTCCCTCGACGCGGCACGCCCCCTCCCAGTACGTCACCCCCGTGGACTTCGCCGTGACGAGCTCCTGGTCGGCCAGGAGCGGGGTGAGCGTGGCCTCGAGGCCGAGCGAGCGCACGGCCAGCGACCAGGCGGCGGGGTAGGCCGCCTTCGAGCGCGGAGACGTCCAGGTTGACCGGGGAGCGAGCGTCACGTCGCCCCAGGCGATCGGCCGGGGCGGGCCGCTCGCCGGCACGAACGTGCCGGCCGAGAATGGCGAGGCTTTGCCGCCCTGCAGCCGCATCCGGTAGAGCATCAGCTCGGACCCGTCGGAGAGCTGCAGCGCGAACCAGTCCCATCCGGTGGTCCCCGAGGGGAGGGCTCCGGGGCCCCACTCGTGGTCGAACCACGCGGTGCCCTTCAAAGCCTGGCCGCGACCGCCGTCCTGGCGCAGCGTTCCCGCCGCGGAGAGACGGGTGAGCGACACGTAATGCGAGTACTCGTTGCCTCCGGGGCCCTTCTTCGAGATCCCGCCCTCCCCGTGGAGGACGGGGGGTTTCATCGGCTGGAGGGTGAGTGTCAGCTCGCCGATCGCCGTGCGAACGCGCAGGCGATGCGCGCCCTTTTCCTCGCGGGCCGTCCAATCCTCGTTGAACACCTCGAGCTTTTCCGATGCGGCGCCGGCGATCCCGGGCAGACCGAGGTGAGTCTTCTCGTCGAAGAAGAACCGGCCGCCCGCAAGGTCGGACCACGCGAAATGCGCCAGGTGCAGGTCCCGCAGACGGAAGAACGTGAGCTGAAACCCGTACGCGCGTCCGGCCGCGCCCTCGAGGTGCCCGGTCCAGTACCACCACTCCAGCGCCGCGTCCGCGTGCGCCCCATGGTCGCGGGGGAACTGGAGCGGGGCCTCGGCCGGCACGGGCGCGAACAGGAGCAACGACAACACGGCGGCCCCGAGTCGCATCTCACTCCTCCTGCAGCGCCGCGGCGGGATCGACCGCGGCGGCGATGCGGCCGGGGATGATCCCGGCCAGAAACGAGGCGGCGAGGACGAGCGCGGCGGCGCCGGCCAGGGTCGCCCAGGGCACGGCGAGAGCCACGGTCCAGCCGAACGACTGCGGGTTGATCACAGAGAGCAGGATCCACGCGAAGGCCGCTCCCGCTCCGATCGCCGCCGCCGTCCCCGTCAGGCCCGTCAGCGCCGCCTCGAGCAGCGTCGCCCGCCGGATCTGCTCGCCCGACGCGCCGATGGCGCGCAGGAGGCCGAAGGACCGGCGGCGCTCGACGGCCGACGCCGCCAGCGCGTTGGCGATTCCGAGCACGGCGACCGCGACGGCGATCCCTTCCAGGGCGCGCGTGACGGCGAACGTGCGGTCGAAGATCACGAGGACCTCCCGGCGCAGCTCCCGATTGGTCGAGATCGACAGAGCGTAACGCCCCTCGGCGTTCGCGAGGATGCGTCGCCGCAGATCCCCGACGTCGGCGCCAGGCTCCGCGAGAACGGCCAGGCTCGTAACGCGCGCGTCGGGAAAGAACGACAGCGAGAGCGCGCGGTCCAGCACGACCGTGCCGCGATCGTTGGAGTAGTCGCGATAGACGCCCGCGACACGAAAGCCGCGCGGCCCCTGCGGGGTCGCCAGGGTGACCGCGGAGCCGGTCGACGCCCCGAAGCGCCTCGCGAAGGGTTCGGAGACGAGCACTTCGCCCCGCTCGCGCGCCTCGAGCGCGACGGCGCGGGCATCGCGCCCGTCGAGGAAGGGGAGGCCTCCGGCCCGGGCCATCACGCGGAAGTCCCCCGAGGCGAGGGTGAACGGCCGGCCGGCCGCGTCGGCCGTCTCGCGCGCCCGAAAGGGGTCGACCGCGGCCACTCCCTCGGTCCCTTCCAGAAACGGGATGATCTCGGGCGGCAGGTCGCCGACGATCCCCGAACGTCCGCCCGCGTCGGCCTTGATCCACAGATCCGAGCGCAGCGTGGACTCGACCCAGACCCGGACCGTCTCGCGGATCGACGCGACCGTCACGATCATCGCGAGGGTCATGCCGAGCGCCATCGCGAGTGAGGTGACGGCGATGCCGTTCCTGGCGAGGGAGCCCCCGAAGAACCCGGCGGAAAGGCGCCCCTCGGCCCCGAAGAGCTTTCCGAACAGCCGCCCCGGAAACGCGGCCGCCAGGCGGACCATCAGCGGCGCCGCGAGCGCGAGCGCGGCGACCACGAGACCGACCGCCGCGAAGCCGAAGAGCGGAAATCCGTCCACGGGCCGCGCGCGGGACGCGGCCAGCGCGAGGAGCAGCGCAGCCGCCGAAAGAAACCCGCGGAGCCACAGGCGCCGGCGGGCCACGCCCTCGATCGAGCCCGGCCGGAGCGCGGGCGAAGGGTCGACGCGCGTGGCTTCGAGAGCCGGGAGAAGCGTCGCGAGCACGGACGCCGAAAGGCCGACGGCGGCGGCGAGCGCCACGGCCCCCGTGTAGCCCGAGCCCGCAATCCGCGCCGTCGGGAGGTAGATGCTGGAGACGGTTTCCGTTACCGCGGCCAGCGCGGCGCGCGAGACGAAGAAGCCGAGGACCTCTCCGAGCGCGATCCCCGCGATCCCGATCGCGAGGCCCTCTGCCAGGAACGCCGCGAAGATCCCGTGTCGCGAGGCTCCGAGCGCGCGCAGAGTCGCGATGTCCGGCCGGCGACGCAGGACGGCGATCGACACGGCGTTGGCGATCAGGAAGATCCCGACGAGGAGCGTCAACGACCCGAGCGCGTTCAGATTGAAGCGGAAGGCTCGGACCATGCGGTCCGCGGTCTCGGCGGCGCGTCCGGGAGGCTCGAGCGAGAGTCCGGGCGGCAGCCGGCGGCGGATCTCGCGCTCCACGCCGGCCCGCGACGCGCCGGGCTTGACCACGATGTCGACGCGGTCCACCAGGCCGACCTTTCCGAGGAGGTCCTGTGCGGTGAAGACGTCGGTCAGAAGGATGTCGCCTCCCGAGGCCTTCGCCACTCCCGAGAGCTCGAGGATCCCTCCGACCTCGACCCTCCGCGGCGTTCCGCCCGCGATCAGGGAGAGCGTGCTTCCCGGGGAAAGCCGGTGCCGCGCCGCGAACGGGGCGGTGACCAGCACCGAGCGCCCCGAAAGGATCCGCGCCCGCTCGCCGGCGGTCGCCGGCGCGATGAGCCGGGCGTCGCGCACCGCCTCGTCGCCGCCCCAGTCCACGCCGAGGACCAGGACGACCTCGCGCCCGCCGCCGGCGACCACGGCCGAGCCGGTCACGGCGGGGGCGAAGGAGGCCACCGGCCAGAGGAACGCGAGCGTGCCGAGGCTTTCGACCGGAATGCCGGCTGACCCGCGCACGACGAAGTCGCTTCGCCCCGACACGTTGGCCGCCGCGTCGCGAAACGACGCCGAGACGCTGCGGTTGGCGTGGTGGATCGCCGCGACGGCGGCCACACCGATCGCCACGCCGACGACCGGCAGCAGGATACGCGCGGGATGGCGGCGTGCGGGCCCCGTGATCAGAGCGCGCAGGATGAGGCGAAATCCGTTCATCGGGGAGCGCAGATCCGCCCGTCCTTGACCGTCACGACCCGATCGGCCCGTCCAGCCGCGGCCGCCGAGTGCGTCGCCAGAAACAGCGTCACGCCGCGCTCCCGGCGGATCTCGTCGAGGAGCGCGAGCACTCCCTCGCCGTTGCGGCTGTCGAGGTTCCCCGTGGGCTCGTCGGCCAGCAGCAGCCGGGCGCCCGTCGCGAGCGCCCGCGCGATGGCGACCCGCTGCATCTCGCCGCCCGAGAGCTCGTACGGGTGAGCCGCGGCGCGGCGCGCGAGGCCGACCCTCTCGAGAAGCTCCTCCGCGCGCTCGTCCGCGTCCTCGCGCCCGTCCAACCGGCGCGGCAGCTCCACGTTCTCCCGGACCGTCAGGTGCGCGAGCAGGTTGAAGAACTGGAACACCATGCCGACCTCGCGCCGCCGGTAGAGCACGAGATCCCGCTCGGGGAGCGTCCCGATGTCCCGCCCGCCAACCAGGATCTGCCCGCCCGTGGGCCGGTCGATGCCGCCCAGCAGATGCAGAAGCGTCGATTTCCCGCTGCCGGACTCGCCCACCAGGGCGAGAAACTCCCCGGACGGCGCCTCCAGATCCAGACGGTCGAGCGCGACGACCGGTTCGGCCCCTGCGTAGACTTTCGAGACGGCCCGGCAGGACACGGCGGGCGCGAAGCCGTCGAGGGACATCGATGGGAGAATACCCGAGGCAACGGCGTTCTGAGCGTTCGCCCCGAACTCGAAACTCGAAACCCGAAACCCCAAACTCGAAACTGTGAACCCTCTCGACCCTCTTCGCCGCACGATCGCGCAGCGGGCGCTCGTCCTCGCGCTCGCCCGCCGGGAGCTCTCTGCCCGCTACCGCGGCGGCGCGCTCGGCTTTCTGTGGTCGTTCCTGAACCCCCTCCTGCTGCTCGCCGTTTACGCGACGGTCTTCCGCTTCGTGTTCTCCCCGCGGGCAGCCGTGCAGCCGTACGCGCTCTTCCTCTTCGGGGGCGTGCTGGTCTGGGCGTTCGTATCGTCGTCGCTGTCGGACGCGGTCGAAACGTTCCGCGCCAACGGGCCGCTCCTGCGCAAGACGACGGTGGCGCCCGAGGTGTTTCCCGCGGCGGCCGTCCTTGCGCGCCTGGCCCATCTCTCCCTGGCGCTGCCGGTGCTCGCGGCCGCGATC
>JBBDKM010000023.1:62259-82497 GCA_040879385.1 Thermoanaerobaculia bacterium
CGCCCCCCCCCCCCCGCGGGGTGGGGGAGCATCGAACCGGGGGCCGCGATCCTGGAGTTCCCGCTCGTCCTGGCGCTCCTGACGCTCGCGGTCTTCGGCCTCGCGCTCGGGGTCTCGGCGCTCTCGGTTCACTTCGGGGACGTGCGGGACATCGTCGGCAATCTTGTGACGCTGACCTTCTTCCTGACGCCCGTGCTCTATCCGGTCGAGGCGGTGCCCGAGCGCTTCCGCGGCCTCCTGCGGTGCAATCCCTTCGCGAGCTACTTCGCCGCGGTGCACGACACGCTCTTCTTCTTTCGCCCGGTCCGGGCCGCCGACTGGCTGTGGATGGCCGGCACCGCCGCGGCCTGTCTGGCGGTCGGGGGCGCCCTCTTCGAGTGGCTGCGCGACTCGCTGGCGGAGGAGGCGTGACAACGCGGGAGCCGGCCATCGCCGTGCGCGGCGCGACGAAGCGCTACCGCCGCTATGCCCGTCCGCACGGGACGCTGAAGTCGGCGCTCCTCGCGCGCGCGCCGCGCTCCCCGGGACGGGAGGGCGTGACGGCGCTCGAGGACGTGTCCTTCGAGGTCCCGGAGGGGCAGACGCTTGGCGTCATCGGCGCCAACGGCTCGGGCAAGTCGACGCTCTTGAAGCTCCTGGCAGGGATCGTCCGGCCGACGGCGGGGTCCGTCTCGGTGCGCGGACGGCTGGCGGCGCTCCTGGAGCTCGGAGCCGGGTTCCATCCCGAGCTTTCGGGCCGAGAGAACGTCGAGATCACGGGTCTGCTGCTCGGCCTGACCAAGAAGGAGATCGCTTCGCGCTTCGACGCGATCGTGCGCTTCGCCGGGGTGGAGGCGTTCCTGGATGCGCCCGTGAAGACGTACTCCTCGGGCATGGCCGTGCGCCTGGGCTTCGCGATCGCGGCGCACAGCGATCCGGACGTCCTGCTCGTCGACGAGGTTCTCGCCGTCGGCGACGAGGCCTTCGCGCACCGCGCCCTCGAGAAGTTCTCGGAGTTCGAGCGGGCCGGCAAGACCCTCGTGTTCGTGTCCCATGACCTCGCGCTCGTCGGCGAGCGCTGCCGTCGGGCCCTGTGGCTGGACAACGGGCGGATCGCGGCCGATGGGCCGGCGGTCGAGACGGTCGCGCGCTACCGCGAGCGGGTGGCCGTGGAGGAGGGAGGGCGCCGGCTTCGGGAGGCCGGAGGCGGCAGCCGCGTCGGCTCGGGCGTGGCCTCGATCGAGAGTGTGCGTCTCCTCGACGCCGAGGGCCGCGCCGCCGGGCGCCTGCGCTCGGGAGAGCCGGCCGTGCTCGAGATGACCGTCCGGGCCGCCGAGGCGCTCGAGGACTTCGTGTTCGGGTTCCGCATCGCGACGGTCTCGGGCACGGTCGTCTTCGCGACGAACACGGCCCTCGAGGGCCTTCGTCCGGCGCGCTTCGAGGGGGAGGCGCGGGTGACGCTCGCGATCCCGGCGCTCGATCTGGCGCCCGGCCCGTACACGCTCGACGCCGCGGTCCACGCGAAGGACGGAGCGCCGTACGACTACCGGCGGGACGTGCTGCGCTTCGAGGTGACCTCCGGGCGCGCGGGCGCCGGAATCTGGAGCCCGCCGCGGCGCTGGGACTTCTCGGAAGGCATCCGCTGGAGCGGGTAAGATCGCCGCGCCTCATGCGCGACTCTTTCCTGCCGTTTGCCCGCCCGAGCCTCGGGGAGGAGGAGATCCGCGAAGTCGTCGCGCTCGGCCTCTGGCAGCTCCCGCGCCTGGACGGGTTCATTCAGGAGCGCGCGCATCTGGCCGCCCGCTACGACCAGGCGTTCGCGGACGTGACCGGGCTGATCCTCCCGCAGCGCGTCCCGTACCCGGCGCGCCATGCGTGGCATCTCTACACGCCGCTCCTCGACGTCGACCGTCTGGCGATCTCGCGCGACCAATTCATGGCGGAGCTGAAGAGCAGGAACATCGGGACCGGCCTCCACTACACGGCGGTGCACGAGTTCACGTACTACGCGAAGACCTACGGCTGGAGCCCCGAGGACTTTCCCGAGGCGCACTTCGTCTCGGAGCGGATCGTGTCGTTGCCGCTGTTTCCGGGCCTGTCCGACGCGGACCAGGACGACGTCATCGAGGCGGTCGGCGAGGTGCTCGGCCGGTTCCGCCGATGAAGGGCGCTGACCGTGTCCCCGCTCGGCCGGCGCGCCAAAGCGGGTAAGATTCCCGCGACCCGCCCATGAAAGTCTCCGTCGTGGTCCCCGTCTACAACGAGGAAGGCAACCTGCCCGAGCTCGTGCGGCGGCTCGAGGCCGTCATGGACGCCGGCGGCCGGCCGTACGAGCTCGTCTTCGTCGACGACGGGAGCCGCGACCGATCGCTCGAGATCCTCCAGGCCTCCGCCCGCAAGCGTCCGGACCGCATCCGCGTGCTGGAGCTCGCCCGCAACTTCGGCCAGCACCAGGCGATCCTCGCCGCCTTCGAGCAGGTTTCGGGGGACGTGATCGTGACGCTCGACGCCGACCTGCAGAATCCGCCGGAGGAGATCCCGAAGCTCCTGGCGAAGATCGAGGAGGGGTACGACGTCGTGGGCGGGGTGCGGCAGTCCCGACAGGACTCAATGCTGCGCAAGGCCGCCTCCGGGATCGTCAACCGGGTCACGACCGCGATCACCCGGATGAAGCTGACCGATTTCGGCTGCATGCTCCGGGCGTACTCGCGCGACGTGGTCGAGGAGATCAACCGCTGCGACGAGGCCTCGACGTTCATCCCGGCGCTGGCCCAGAGCTTCGCGCGCCGGCCCACGGAGGTCGAGGTGGCGCACGCGGCGCGCCAGCACGGCGTCTCGAACTACTCGCTCTACCGGCTCGTCCGACTCAACTTCGACCTCATGACGGGCTTCTCGCTCGTGCCTCTCCAGGCCTTCGGCCTGATGGGGATGCTCGTCGCGATCGGCGGCATCGTCTTCGGCCTCTTTCTCTTCGTGCGGCGGCTGATCGTGGGCGCCGAGGTGGAGGGCGTCTTCACGCTCTTCGCGATTCTCTTCACGCTGCTCGGCGTCGCGATGGCCGGTCTCGGGATCGTGGGCGAGTACGTCGGTCGGATCTACCAGCAGGTCCGCGGCCGGCCCCGCTTCCGCGTCCGGCGCGTCTACGGCCTCGGCGAGGAGAAGCTCGCGGACGGACGGCTCACGGCTCCCGGCTCACGGCTCACGTCCCCATGACCCTCCCGCGCATCGCCGTCTTCGCCTACTCCGACACGGGCCACGCGTGCCTGAAGCTCCTGCTCGAGCGCCGCGAGAAGGTCGTCTTCGTCGCGACGCACCGGGACGCGCCCGGCGAGAACCCCTGGTACCCGAGCGTCGCGGAGCTCGCCCGCGCCCACGGCCTCGAGCCCCACGCGATGGAGAACCCCCTCGACCCGCAAGCGATCGCGCGCCTCCGCGTCGCCGCGCCCGACCTGATCTTCTCCTTCTACTACCGCCGGATCCTTCCCGAGGAGATGCTCTCGGTTCCGAGGCTCGGCGCGTGGAACATGCATGGGTCGCTGCTGCCGAAGTTCCGCGGGCGGGCGCCGGTCAACTGGGCGATCCTGAAGGGGGAGACGCGCACGGGGGCCACACTCCACGCCATGACGTCTCGAGCGGACACCGGCGCCATTGTCGACCAGGAAGCCGTTCCGATCGGCCCCGACGACACGGCGCTCGAGGTGCAGCGGCGGGTCACGGCCGCGGCCGCCGCGATCCTCGCGCGCCGGATCGACGAGCTCGAGGCGGGCGCCGCGAAGACGCGGCCGCAGGACGAGTCACAGGCCACGCGCTTCGGGAAGCGCCGGCCCGAAGACGGCTTGATCGACTGGAGCCGGCCGGCCAAAGAGGTTCACGATCTCGTGCGCGCCGTCACGCATCCGTATCCCGGGGCCTTCACGGACCTCTTCGGGGAGAAGACGTTCGTCTGGCGGACGGCGCTTCCGGGCCTGGCGGCGCACGACAACTTTCCGGGCCAGGTCCGCGGCGAAGAGGGACGGCTGAACGTCGCGTGCGGCGACGACCGCTACGTCGAGCTCCTGCGCGTTCAGCCCGAGGGCCGCGAGGAGATGGATGGGGCGCGGTTTCAGGCGGAGAGGAGGTAGAGGATGCGAGTCCTGATCCTCGGCGTCAACGGGTTCATCGGCAACGCCCTGACCGAGCGCATCCTCGAGACGACAGACTGGCACGTTTCTGGCCTCGATATCGGGTCCGACAAGATCGCCTCCTTCCTGGAGAACCCGCGTTTCACGTACCTCGAGGGCGACATCGCGATCAACAAGGAGTGGATCGAGTACCAGGTCAAGAAGTGCGACGTCGTGCTGCCGCTGGTGGCGATCGCCACGCCGGCGGCCTACGTCACAAGGCCGCTGGCCGTCTTCGAGCTCGATTTCGAGGAGAACCTGCGCATCGTCAAGCAGGCCGTCCGGTACGGGAAGCGCGTCGTCTTCCCGTCCACCTCCGAGGTCTACGGCATGTGCCCCGACGCCGAGTTCGATGAGGACTCCTCGCCGCTCGTCTACGGACCGATCCAGAAGCAGCGCTGGATCTACTCGTGCAGCAAGCAGCTTCTCGACCGCGTCATCTGGGCGTACGGGCAGCAGGGCCTGCAGTTCACGCTCTTCCGCCCCTTCAACTGGTTCGGCCCGCACTTAGACGACATCGACTCGCCCAAGGAGGGATCGAGCCGGGTGCTCACGCAGTTCCTCCACAACATCCTGTACCGCGAGCCGATCAAGCTCGTGGACGGCGGCACGCAGCGGCGGTCGTTCACCTACATCTCCGACGGCATCGACGCGCTCATGGCGATTCTCGAGAACCGTAGCGCCGCGGCCGACGGCGGCATCTTCAACATCGGGAACCCCGCCAACGACCTGTCGATCCGCGAGCTCGCCGAGCGGATGGTCGCGGCCGTCGCTGGCACGCCCGGCTTCGAGGAGCTGGGCCGCAACGCGCGCCTCGTCGAAGTCTCGTCCGGGGATTACTACGGCGCGGGTTACCAGGACATTCTGACGCGCGTTCCGTCTATCCGCCGCGCCCGCCAGATCCTCGGCTGGGAGCCGCGGGTCGGCCTCGACGAGGGCATCCGGCGGACCCTCGACTTCTACCTGAAGGCCCGCCGGGCCACCCGATGACCGAGCGTCGCGTCGCCCTCAAGGTCGACTGCGACACGGACGAGGGGACCCGCGAAGGTGTTCCGCGGCTGCTGGAGATCTTCGCCGCCCGGGGAATCCGCGCGACTTTCTTCTTCACCCTGGGCCCGGACCGGTCGGGAGTGGCGATCCGCCGCGTCTTCACGCGCAAGGGGTTTTTGAAGAAGATGTTCCGCTCCAAGGCGCCGTCGCTCTACGGCTGGCGCACGATGCTCGCCGGAACGCTGCTCCCCGCGCCCTTGATCGGTGCCCGCGGCTCCCAACAGATGCGCGCGGCCGCGCAGGCCGGCCACGAGACCGGCGTCCACGGCTGGGACCACGTCGGGTGGCACGACCGGCTGGATCGGATGACGCTCGAGGAGATCCGCGCGGACTACGGCCGCGCCCACGCCGAGTATCTCCGCATCTTCGGCATGCCGGCCCGCGCGAGCGCCGCGCCGGGCTGGACGGCCAACGCCCTCTCCCTCGAGGTCCAGCAGGAGCGGTCTTTGCTTTACACCTCCGACACGCGCGGCGGGTCGTCTTTCTTCCCGACGGCCGGCGAGCGAACCTTTCGGACGCTCGAGATTCCGACGACGCTCCCGACGCTCGACGAAACGCTCTCCTGGCCCGACCTGCGCTCGGACCAAGACCAGCGGGCCTTCTTCCGGGAGGCCGCGCGCGGCACGCAGGTCCATACCATCCACGCCGAGGTCGAGGGCCGCTCCAAGGCCGCGCTGTTCACCTCGATCCTCGACGACTGGCGCGCGGACGGCGTGGCGTTCCCGCTCCTTTCCGAGCTCGCCCGCGAAGCCCTCGCGCAACACGACGCCGTCCCCGTGCGCCCGCTGACGCGAACGACCCTTCCCGGACGCGGCGGCACCGTGACGACCGGCTGGCCGGAGGCCGCAACCTCCTAGTCGGAGTATCCTGTCGGAAGCGTGACCGAGCGACCGCGTGCCGGCGTCCGGCCGGAGATCTGGCTGACGCTCGCTTCCGTCGCGGGCTCGTTTCTCGTCTACCTCCCGTTCCTCTCGCGCATGTCCACGGTGTATCGGTTCTGGGACGGGCCGAACTACCTCACGGTCGCCCGAACGCTGTACGCCGTCGAGCCGGGAAACCCGCTGCTCGCGTACGTCTACACGCCGACCTACTTTCTGACGCACCTGCCGCTCTATCCGCTCTGCGTGCGGGCGCTGGCCTGGATCGGTTACGAGCCCGCGCTGCTCCTCGTGTCGGTCCTGGCGTCGGTCGCCGCCGTCCTGCTCTTCTACCGCCTCGCCCGCGACGTTTGGAAGCTGCAGTCGCCCGCATTCCTGTCGCTGGTCTTTCTGTTTCTTCCGCCGCGTTGGTTTCTCTACCGGTCGACGGGTGCGACCGAGGCGCTCTACGTCGCCCTGGCGCTCGGGTCGGTCTGGTTTTTCGAGAAGGCGCGCTACGGGCGAGCGTCGCTTCTCGCGGGGCTTGCCGCGGTCACGCGGATCTCGGGCCTCATGTTCGCGCCCGCGTACGCCGTCGCGCTCGCGCGGGAGAGGCGTTGGCGGTCCTGGCCCTGGCTGGCGCTCATCCCGGCGGGCCTCTTCGGCTACTTCCTGTTCTGCGCGATCCGGTTCGGCAACTTCTTTGCGTACCTCACGCCGCACGGCGAGAAGATGGCGGCCTTCCGCCCCTTCGGCTTCCTGCCGACGCTCTTCGAGAAGGGCCTCTACCATCAGGTCGAGTTCCACATCCTGCTGTTTGTCGTCTACGCCGTCGGGACTTCCAGCCTCCGCGAGCGGTTCCCGGCGCTCTTCTGGTACTGCGCCTTTCAGCTCTGCCTGCTGCTCTTCGTCTCGACGGAGGACTGGAGCCGGTACTTTCTGGTGATGGCGCCCTTCGCGCTGATCGTCGGCTACCGCGACCTGATCGACACGCGCGCATTCCGCTGGATGTTTCCCGTCTTCGCGGCGCTGTCGATCTACTACGCCTGGGGCGTGATCCCCTTGAACGGGTGTCGGCCCGACATCTACGAGGCGCTCCGCGCGCACCTCGGGCTCCCGCAGGAGGGGCCGTAGCTGTCGTCCTGAACGAAGCGCCGCCTCGTCGCTAAGCTCCTCGGGATGACGGCGGGGTGCTCATCGCTACGCTCCTCGGGATGAGGGTAGACCGCGTCGCGACGGCGACGGCGACTGCGACGGCGAGCAGAAACGCGCCCGCCTGGAGCGCGACGCCGAGGCGGAAAGGCGCGCGGTCGTACTCGATCTCCACGCGGTGGCGGCCGGCGGGCACCGCGACTGCGAGATCGCGGGCATTGGCCACCGCGACCGGCGCGCTTCGACCGTCGACCCGCGCCTTCCAGACCGGGAGGAACGTGCGCGAGAACACCAGGTGCCCCGGCGCGGCCGCCTCGACGGATGCGGCGGCGCGGTCGGCAGAGACCGACTCCACGACTGCGCGGCCGGCCGCGGGTTCGCCCGTGGGGTCTTCGTTCCGGCGTCCCGGGAGCGCGACGTCGCGGATCGGGTCGAAGCCCTCCGAACGCACGAGCTCCAGCGTTCCCGAGAGCGAGCTGCGGCGGTACACGCGCCCCGCGAAACGCAGCTCCGGAGTGAGCCGCGGGTTCTCGAAGAGAACCAGCCGCCGGCCGGCGACTTCGAGACCTGTCACCGACCGCCACAACGGGTGCTCGTCCTCTTCGACGGCGAGCGCCCATCTCCCGCCGTAGAGGGCGAGCAGGCGGTCGCGCTCAGCGGGGGTCGAGGCGTCCGCGGCCTCGTTGGCGAGCCGGTTGTAGAAGCCGTAGGACCCGTCGGGATCGTTCTCGAACACGTAGCCGACTCCGAAGGGCGCTCCGGTCAAGGGGATGAGCTGCTCGACGAGGATGCGCGCGGTCAGCGAGGTGCGGGGCAGGCCGCCGGGCGTCTCGACGGGAAACGCGGCCAGGTCGAAGGCCGGGAGCTTCGGCGAAACGTACAGGCGCCCCGGTCCCTGGAGGTGGCGGAGCAGCGCGGGAGGGCGCGCGAGGTCCTTGTCGGGCGCGCCGACGAAGAGAGGAAGCCCCCAGAACAGAGAGGAGACCAGCGTCAGAAGACCGAGCGCGAAGCCCGGCTCCCGCAGGCGTGCGCTTCTCGTAAAGAGCAGCAGGACGAGGAGCACCGCGAGTGACCCCGCGAGGACGTCTCCGCGCACGGCGGCGCGAAAGGCATTGAGGAAGGCGGCAGGATCGGGGGCGACTTCCGCCGCCAGCGGTCCCGCCCGGCGGTCGAGAGGGCCCCCGGGAGAGGCGAGCGCCCAGGCGCCCGCGAAGGCGGCGAGGACCGCGCCGGCGAGGACCGCGCCGCGCCTCCCGATGCGCCGGCGCGCGAGGGCTTCCGCAGCCAGTCCCGCGAGCAGCGCCACGCAGATCGTCGCCAAAAGATAGAACTTGATCGGATAGCGGAGCTTCCGCAGGAACGTGATCGAGTAGACGAGGCGGTAGAAGGGCAGCGAGAACCCGAACGAGAAGAGCACCGCGAGGACGGCGCCCGCCGCCAGGACGATAGACCGCCGCTTCCAGAAACCGCGGTGGACGGAGGCGAGCAGCACCGCGAGAAGCGGAATGATGCCGAAGGTGACGCACCAGATGTAGACGAGGTCCTGGTGCGCGACCGAGCGCAGCCAGTTGGCGCCGCCGCCGAGCGAGCCGGGGTCGCCTCCGAAACGCGGCAGGAGCCACTCGATCGCCCTATCGAGGGAAAACGCGGCGGCGCCGAACGCCCGCTCCGAATACAGGTGCTGGCCGCGGTAGGTGAGCGGAAAGACCTGGCGCAGCGGGAGAAGGAGCGGGGCGGCGAAGGCGAGGGCGAGGATTCCCGCGCCAAACCCGCCGCACGAAAGCGCGAGGAGCCGGCGTCCGCGCTCCGCGCGCGAGGCCGCGAGAGCCTCCGAGAGGCCGAGCGCGCAAGCGAAGGCCAGTGTGAGGAGCGTCAGCGCGGGCTCTCCGGCGAGGAGCTGGAGACCCAGCGCGAGACCGGCCGCCGCGGCGGCGCGCACGGCCTCGCGGCGAGTCGCCGCCTGCGCGAGAAACACGACCGCCGTCGCGCACCACGGAAGCCACGACGCCGCGGCGACCGAGTTCATGAAGGCCGAGCCGTAGGAGAGCATCATCCCGGAGAATGCGTAGACCGCGCCCGCGAAGAAGGCCGCTCCGTCCGAGAGGCCGAGCGCGCGCCCCAGCCTCCGGGCCCCGAAAAAGGCCCATAGGATGTGGAGCAGATAGTGCAGGTTGAAGGCGACGGCCGGGGGGAAGACGTGCTCGAGCAGGAACGTCGGGTAGAGGAGCACCGCGTTGGGGTTCGCCAGGAGCGGCTGGCCTCCGGAAGCGGCCGCGTTGACGAACGGGACCTCTCCGGCCGCGAGCGAGGCGACCGCCACGCGCCGCCACGGCCAGTGCGTGATCTGCGCGTCCCGGAACACGAGCCGGCGCGAGCCGAGGATCTCGGAGAGCAGCGGCAGCGAAAAGAGGACGAGGAGCGCGAAGGTCGGGAGCAGCGCCCGCCGTGACATCGAGATGAGTGTACGTGAGCGGCCCGCTTTAGTGAGATCATTCTCCGACAGCCCGATGCGCGAGACCGATCCCGAAAAAAGTCGGCGCACGAGCGACGCGGGGCGGCGGGCGACCCGGCTCGTTCTCTTCGTCTTCGGGTTTCTCGCGGCGTACTTCACCGGCCTCTTCCCGCCCTTCTTCAACCCGAACGAGCTCTCGCGGTTTCAGGCCGTCGTGGCCATGGCGGAGTGGAAGACCTTCGCGATCGACGACGCGGTCGCGGCGCTCGGCGACCACGAGGACAAGGCGTCGTCGGGCGGCCGTCTCTACTCGAACAAGGCGCCCGGACTCGCCTTCGCCGCGTATCCCGCGTATGGGGCCCTGCGCCTCTTCCTGCCGGCGCCGACGCTCGAGAGCTCCGGCAAGCTCTTCTACTTCCTGCGGCTCGTCACGGTGTCCCTGGCGTGCCTGTTGGCGCTCCGCCGCTTCGCGGCCCGGCTCGCGCGCCTCGGGGGACACCCGGCGGCCGCACCGCTGGTGACGCTGGCGGTGGCGCTGGGCACTCCGTTCCTCTTCTACGCGCGCTCCTTCTTCGCGCACGCCTGGACGGCTTCGCTTCTTTTTCTCGCCTGGGACCTGCTCCGGCAGAGCGAAGAGCTGGCCGCGCGCTGGCCGTTGAGGTGGGCGGCCGGAGCGGGCCTTCTCGCGGCGTGGGCGGTCATCTCCGAGTACACGGTGGTCCCGATCGCCGTGCTGCTCGCCGTGCGGGCGGCGGCGCGGCCCGCGTGGCGGCGACTCGCGGCCTTTGCTCTGGCCGCCGCGGTGCCGCTCGTCCTTTTGCTCCTCTACAACGACGCCTGCTTCGGCTCGCCCTTCACGCTCTCCTCGGCGCGGGAAGCCGACCCGGGCTATGCGGAGCTCGCCCGCCGCGGGGCGTTCGGGCTGGGCGCCCCGAGCCTCCAGATCGCGCTCGACTTTCTGTTCGACCCGGCGCGCGGCGTCCTGCTGTTCTCGCCGTTCCTGCTGTGGTTCTTCCCGGGGATCGTGCGCTGGTGGCGCTCCGGCGAAGACCGCGCCGACTGCGCCTTTGTGCTCGCCGCAGTCGCCCTGTTCTTCGTCGCGCTGACGGGTTACCCGAACTGGCACGGAGGCTGGTCGCTCGGTAGCCGGTATCTCCTGCCGGCGGTCTTCTTCGCCGCGCTTCCTATCGCCCGGGCCCTCGAGACGCCGCTTTCGCGCGGGCTCTTCCTGGCCGCGGCGGCCTTTTCGGTCGCCGGCCACTTCGTGCTGACCGCGACCTGGGCGCACCTCCCGCCCGACCTCGCCTGGCCCGCGGCGACGAGCGCGCCGTGGTTCCTGCAGCGCGGCTGGATCGCCCAGAACCTCGGGACGCTGTTCGGCGCAACCGGCGCGGTCACCCTCGTGCTGCCCGCGCTCGTCACGGCAATGGCGGTCGTGTCCGCCGCGCGCGCGGCCCGCCCCACCCGGCCGGCGGTGCTGGTCGCCGTGCTCGTCGGGCTCGCCCCGCTCGTCGCGCTCCTGCTCCGGCCGCCGGAGCTTTCCTACCCCGGGCGCCTCTGGCGGGCCGCGCTCTTCGGGGTATTCTCGGGTCAGGATCCGGGGCGGGAAGAACTGCGCGCCGTGGCGCTCGAGGCGGCGACCCCCGAAGAGCAGCGGCGCGCGGTCGGGATGTGGCGCGCCTACGGGCCGCCGCCGCCTTAGCCTTTCAGTCGACGATCTCGAACACCGTCCAGCGGGGGATCCAGCGGTCGCCGCGGCGGATGGCGCTCTTCGAGTGGAAGAGCAGGCGGACCTTCGTCAGGGGCTCGACCGCCACGTCGCCGAGACTCGCCCCCTTTCCGCCGAAGTCGTAGAGACGCGCCTGCATCGTGGCGAAGTAGGCGGGCACGGGCGCGAGCCCCTCGGGCGTTTCCGAAAGATACGGGGGGCGGCCCAGGTAGGACGCGTAATCGTTCATGCGGAGCGACAGGTCCGTCGCGATGATCCAGCGCGCGCGATGGCGGCGCGCGATCGCGAGCGCCTCTTCCTCCGACTCGGCGAGGAAGAAGCGGATCGAGTCGAGAAAGCCATAGCCGAAGTTGTTGGCGACCACGGGCTCCTCGGCGTTGTAGAGAAGCAGGTGACCCATCGACCAGGGCGCCATCACGGCGGAGGCGCGCGAGAGCTCCTCGGGGAAAGGCGGCGGCCCCAGCAGGCGCGGGTCGTAAGCGTCGACTGCGTGCGGAAGCGTGGCGCGCATCTTCTCGAGCGTCTCGAAGAGGTCGGAGCCGGGCACGTTGACGCTCGCGAGCTCCTCCTGGAGACCCGGCCACATCGGCAGCGCGAGCGCGAGCCCGGCGGCGACGGACACGAGCGCCCGCCGCTGCCGGAGCGGTACGGAGGCGCGTCGCAGGAGGTGTGTCCCGACGGCTCGGGCCGTTTCGATGAGCGCGAGCGCCGACAGGGGAGCGGCGTAGTAGACGTTGAGCCTCTGCGAGAGCGCGAGAAAAAGGGTCACCGCTCCCCAGATGGCGAGGGCGCCGTACACACCCCGCCGGACTCCGCGCCGGGCGCGCGCGGCCCAGACGAGCACGACGAGCGGCGCGAGGAAGAAACCGGCCGAGAGCTGCCGCAGGGCCAGCCCCGGGCCGTCGGCCAGAAGCGGCCGGGCCTCGAAGATGCCCTTGAGCCAGTCCTTCGGGTACGACACGTAGCCGCCGGTCCCGGCGATGTCGCTGGTCGAGCCGGCGACGTACCCGATGCCGTTACGAAGGCCCGCGAGAAGCGCCGGCGCGAAGGGGAGCGTGGCCGCGGCGGCGGCCCCGATCACGCCGAGCCCGAGCACGAGCTCCCGCCGCGTGAGCGAGCCGCGCAGTCCCCCCGCCGCCAGACCGATCGCCGCCGTACCGCCGCACAGAGCCGCGAGAAAGAGCGGCTGGAAGTAGCCGAAGGACACGTAGGTCAGAGGAGGGCGGAGCCAGGCGAGCCACGCGGCCGTGGCGGCGCCCGCCAGCGCCGAGGGCAGCCCCAGCGTCAGGACCGCGGAGCGCAGGACGGACCGGTGAGCGAAGACGGCCTCGAACGCGAGCGCCAGTGCGAAGATCGCGCCCCAGTAGATCGCGCCCTGCCAGGTCAGCACGGCGACCGCGAGCGCCGCCCCGGCCAGCGCCTCTCTCCGCGCGTTTCCGGGCGCCTCGGGCCGCTCGCGGCTCGCGAGAAAGAGAAGGAGCGCGAGGAGTCCGCAGAAGGACTCGGCCGCGTGCTGGTCCGTGTGCGCGTACTGCGACCAGAGGATGTGGGCCGGGCACACGGCCACGAAGAGCGCGGCGGCGATGCCGGCCCCGGTTCCGAGAAGCCGCCTGCCGAGAAGACCCGCGAGCGCGACGGCGCCCGCGCCGAGCACGACCGGAATCCACGCCGCTCCGCGCTCGATCGACTCGGCGGAGGCGTCGCGTCCCTGCGCGAGCACCGCCGGCGTCGCCAGGACGACGTCGAAGAGGGGCGGCCAGATCGCGACACCGCCCTCGGGAAAGTTCATCATCGGATCGAAGAGGATCGTGCGCGGATAGTTGGCCGCCGCGAAGCGGGCGCGGCGCATGTGGTACGCCGAATCCGAGTCGAGCGGCCGGACGCGCCCGTTGACGGTCGCTTGCTCCCGCGTGTGCATCCGCAGCACGACGCCGGCGGCGATCGCGGCACCGAGCCCGAGAAGGAACACGGCGCGCCGCGAACGCATCGCGACCATTATGCGGGAAGGCCTTCCGGTTCGCGTATCATCTCGGGAGACCGTGAAGCTGTCCGTTCTCATTCCCGTCTACAACGAGGCGCGCACGATCGACGAGATCCTGACGCTCGTCACGCGCGAGGCGACCGAGAAGGAGGTCGTCGTCGTCGACGACGGCTCGACCGACGGCACCCGCGAGAAGCTCCGGGGGTGGGACGGCCGCGACGGCGTGCGCGTGATCCTCCACGACCGCAACCAGGGCAAGGGCCGGGCGGTGCGCACGGCGCTCGCGGCCGCCCTCGGCGAGATCCTCATCATCCAGGACGCGGACCTGGAGTACGACCCGGCCGAATATCCGAGGCTGCTCCGGCCGATCGAGGCCGGGCGCGCGGACGTCGTCTTCGGGTCCCGCTTCGTCGGCAGCTCCGAACACCGGGTGCAGAACTTCTGGCACCAGCAGGGCAACCGCCTCCTGACGCTGATCTCGAACGTCGTTACGGGCCTGAACCTTTCGGACATGGCGACCTGCTACAAGGCCTTCCACCGGCGGGTCGTCCCCGCGCTCGACCTCGTCTCGCCGGGGTTCGGCGTCGACGCCGAGATCACGGCCAAGGTTGCGCGGGGCGGGTTCCGGATCTTCGAGGTTCCGGTCTCCTACTTCGGGAGGTCGCAGGCGGAGGGCAAGAAGATCCGGCTGAAGGACGGGTTCTCCGCGCTCGCGGCGCTCCTGCGGCACTCCCTCGGCGCGGGCGCGAAGCGTTGAGGTCGCCCGCCGCCGTCCTCGTGGCGCTCGCCCTGACGGCGCTGGCGCTCTTCCTGACGTACGACCACACCCGCGAGGACGCCCTCTCGGCCGACGAGCCGATCCACATCCTCTCGGGCTACTTCGCGGTCGCGTCGCGGTCGGCGATCGTGAATCTCGAGCACCCGCCGCTGATGAAGGCGCTGTCCGGCCTGGCGCTGTCGGCGCTGCCGCTCCGCCCGCCGCCGGAGAAGCCCCCCATGGGCAACGTCTTCACCGGCTACGGCCCGGACTTCTTCTACCGGAACCGTGTCCCGCCCGACCGGATCATCGCGGTGGCGCGCGCGCCGTTCCTCGCGGCCCTCGCGGCCCTTCTCCTCCTCGTCTTCTTTGCCGCCCGGTCCCGGTACGGCCCGGTCCCGGCCCTCTTCGCGCTGGGCCTCCTCGCCTTCGACCCGAATCTGCTGGCGCACGCCGGCGTCGTGCACACGGACGTCGGAGCCGCGCTGACGTTCCTGGCGACCGTGCTGGCCTCCGACGCCGCTCTGAAGCGGCCGGGTCCCGCGCGCCTCGGCCTGGCGGCCCTCTGCCTGGGCCTCGCGTTCGTGACGAAGTTCTCGTCGGTGTATCTCGTACCGATCCTGCTCCTGCAGATGCTTCTGACCTTGCGCCGCGACCCGGCGCCCGGGCGCGCGCTCGTCGCCGGGCTGGGCCGCCTCGCGGTCGCGGGAGTCGGTGCGCTGCTCGTGGTCCTGGCCGTCTACGCCGCGGTCACCTCCCGCATGGACCGCGCCGACCAGAAGACGGTCATCCGGGAAAAAGTCGGAATCGTCGGCCAGGCCCCGGAGCTCGCCGAGAGGATCACCGCTCTGGCCGACGTTTCGCGGCCGCTCGCGCACTATGCGGGAGGCCTCGCCTCGGTCGCGCGGCAGAACGCGGTGGGAGCGGGCGTCACGTACCTGAACGGCCGCGTGTCGACGGAGGGCTTTCCCCAGTATTTCTTCGTCGCGTTCGGCGCGAAGTCGACGCTCGCGTTTCTCGCGGTCACGCTCGCCATCCTGGTCGCGTTGATCCGGCGCACTCCGGGGCTCTCCGAGGAGGTCCGGCTCTTCCTGGTGCCGGTCGTCGTGCTCTTTCTCGCCTCGATCGGCACGACCTACAACATCGGCATCCGCCACCTACTCCCGATCTACCCGTTCCTGGCGCTCTTCGGCGCGGCGGTCTTCGCGCGGGTCTGGGCGCGGCGGCGGGACTCCGGGCGCGCTCACGCGGCCGCGGCGCTGTGGCTCCTGCTGCCGGTCCTTTCCACCGTCGAGCTGGCGCGGATCCATCCCCACGAGCTGTCATATTTCAATCCCCTCGTCGGCGGGCCCTCGGGCGGGGCGCGGATCCTCACGGACTCCAACGTCGACTGGGGCCTCGACCTTCGCCGGCTCGCGGCGGAGCTCGAGCGCCGCGGCGTCCAGAGAGACGACGTGACCGTCTCCTACTTCGGCGGCGATAACGTCTCCTACCGGCTCGGAGTGCCCGACTTCTCGGCGTTTCCGGTCGTGCACGGCCGGCTCGCCGCGATCTCGGTGTTCATGCTCACGGCGGGGCCGGAGTTTTCTGAGTATCATGGCGACCGCGCCATGGCGGAGGCCCTGCGCGGGCTGCAGCGCCGGGTCGCCGCGGGAAAGCCCGCGGGCCGGGTCGGACACTCCATCTATCTCTTCGAGCTCGAACCGGAAGGAGGCCCGTGAAGCTGTCGGTCGTGATTCCGGCGTACAACGAGTCGAAGACGATCCGCGAGATCGTCCGGCGGGTGATCGGGGTCCCGGTCGAGAAAGAGATCCTCATCATCGACGACGGCTCGACCGACGGCACCCGCGAGATCCTGAGCGAGCTCGACGGAAAGGACGGCGTTCGCGTCCTCCTGCAGGCGCAGAACCAGGGGAAGGGGGCCGCCGTGGCTGCGGGATTTCGCGAGGCGACCGGCGACGTCGTGGTCATCCAGGACGCCGACCTCGAGTACGACCCCATGGAGTACCTGACGCTGCTGGCCCCGATCGAGCAGGGCCACGCCGACGTCGTGTACGGCTCGCGGTTCCTCGGCGGCGGAGCGCGACGGGTTCTCTACTTCTGGCACACGGTGGGCAACCGCTTCCTGACGCTCGCCTCGAACATGTTCACCAACCTGAACCTGACCGACATGGAGACCTGCTACAAGATGTTCCGGCGCGAGGTCGTCCAGACGATGACGATCGAGTCGCGCCGCTTCGGCATCGAGCCGGAGATCACGGCCAAGGTGGCGCGCCGCGGCTACCGGATCTACGAGGTGCCGATCTCCTACTACGGGCGCACCTACGAGGAAGGCAAGAAGATCGGCTGGAAGGACGCGGTCTCCGCCCTTGCCACGATCCTCCGCCACGCCTTCCGCGAGACGGAAGACCCGAGGAACGTCGGGCACGTGACGCTCGTGCGCATGGGAAAGCTCGACGCGTACAATCGGTGGCTCGCCGACCGCTTCCGCGGCGCCCTGGGGGCGCGCGTGCTCGAGATCGGCGCCGGTTTCGGGAACATGACGCGCCAGTTCACCGGCCGCGAGCTCGTCGTCGCCTCCGATCTCGACCCGGTCGCGCTCGAGTACCTGCGCTCGGTTTTTCGCGAGGACAAGTCGGTCCGCGTCGCGTCCTACCGCTTTCCCCTGGAGGAAGCCGGGCGCAGCGAGATCCGCACCCTCGGAATCGACACGGTCGTGTGCCTGAACGTCCTCGAGCACATCGAGGACGACCGGGGGACGCTCGCAGACCTCCACGCGGTTCTGCCTCCGGGCGGGCGGCTGGTCCTCATCGTTCCGGCGCTCCAACGGCTCTTCGGCAGTCTCGACGAGCACCTGCACCACTTCCGCCGGTACGAGAAGGCGGAGCTCGAAGAAAAGATCCGGGCCGCGGGATTCACCCTCGAGGACTCCCGCTTCCTGAACCGCCCGGGGATCGTCGGCTGGTGGATCAACGGCCGGCTCCTGCGTAGGAAGGTCCTGCCCGCCGGCCAGCTAGCCGCCTTCAAGCTGCTGATGCCGCTCCTCCGGCGCGAGGAGAAGAACCCTCCGGGGGTCGGCATGTCGCTCCTGGCGATCGCGAGAAAAGGCGCTTGACCCGCAGCCTGGCCGGCTCGCTCTACCACTCGTCCGCGCCCGAGAGCCTCGCGATTCAGTGGCCGATCCTCACCACGTCGCTCGGGACGTGGCTCGCGGCTCTCCTCTGGTTTGCCTGGGAGCTCGTCAGGGCCCGGCGGGAGCAGGAGCGTTACGGCGTTGATCCGGCGTCCGCAGGATGACCAGCGCGTCGGCGGTCTGCAGGAGCGTGCGCGTCCGGCCCCCGGGAGCGCCGAGCAAACGCAGCAGGCCCGGAGTCGCGTAAGCGGGAGGCAGCGCCACAAAGAGACGGCCGCCCTCGCGAACCTCGCCGAGCGCCCGCTCGAGAGCGCGCTCCTCGGCCGGCCCGGGCAGAGCGGGGACGAACCAGCCCGGGTGCCGGCCGAGCTCCTCGGGCATCGGGCGGACGGCCGCCGCGAGATCGCCGCGCTCCGAGGCCAGGCGCGCCGGGAGATAGAAGCTCGCCCCCGCGACGACGACGTCTCGCGGGCGCGCCACGCGCGCCAGGCTCGCCGCGACCGCGGAGGCGGGATACTCGGCGTGCGGCGCCCGAAGGAAGCCGGCGGTCGCGACCATCCCGAGGGCCACGGCGGCGCCCGCGGCGAACCGGGTCGCGCGACTCTCCGAGGCGGCTCGGGACACCGCCCAGATCCAGACCGGCAGGACCGCCATCTCGGTTCTGCCGGCGAAGGCGATCGGCCGCCACGCGCCTGCGGCGAGGGCGCCTCCGAGGACGAGGAGCACGAGCGCGAGGGCGTTGCGGGTCTCGTGGTCGGTCCGGGCGCGGGCGCCGACCAGCGCGAGCAGGACCGCGCCGGCGGCGAGCCCGGCGAGAAAGAGCGCGTTGGGCGGTGCGGGCCCGAACGAGGCCGGCACGCGGCCCACCCCCCCGAGCGCGGAGAGGAACCCCGCGATCGAGCCCCACGACGTCTCGCGCATCCACGCGATCGACTCGGCGGGCTGGGCGCGGAGGACCGGGACCCAGGGCGCAAACGCCGCGCCTCCCACGGCGAGCGCGGCGCAGAATCTCCACCGGCGCTCGAGGGCGCAGAGCAGCATGAGCGCCGCAACCGCGACGACGGCCAGGTAATGGGTATAGAGAGCCAGCGCGGCGAGGCCGCCGACCACCGCCACCCGCGCGGAGGTCTCTTGCCCGGAGAGCGCGAGCAGGAAGAGTGCCAGACCGAGGAGCGCCAGGAGCGCGTAGGGGCGCGCCTCGGCGGCGTACAGGTTCAAGAGGGTGGAGGACGAGAGCAGCAGGATCAGCGTCGCGCGCGCGGCGCCCCGCGGAAGCGTGCGTGCGGCGGCAAAGAGACCCAGAGCCGCGAAGAACGAGACCGCGCGAGCGAGCGGGGCGGCGTCGGACAGCTTTTCGGAGAGCAGAACGAACGGCTTCTCCAGCAGATAGAACCCGGGGGGCCCCGAGTCGAAGCGCAGCGCAGCGCCGAGCTCGCGCAGGGGCAGGCGCGCGGCCCAGACCGTGAAGAGCTCGTCGAACCAGAGAGGCCGTTCGAGGAGCAGCCAGAGACGAGCCGCGACGGAGACGGCGGCGGCGAGAAGCAGGAAACCGATCGCCGCACGTGACCGGTTTTGCACTTCCCGCTCGATGCCCTATCCTAACTCGTACGCCGTGGAATCGAAATCTTTGACACCTTCGTCCAGCCGGCGGCTCGCGGGCGCTCTGCCCGCCCTCCTCTTCACGCTGCTCGTCCTCGCGGCCTATGCCGATCCGCTCCTGACGGGCCGGACCTTCGTGGGCCGGGACATCGTCGCCTACAACCTACCGCTCGAGAAAGCGGTGCACGACGCGTGGGCGCGTGGGCGCCTCCCGGTCTGGTGGGAGACGGTTTCCGGCGGACGGCCTCTGCTGCCCAATCCGAACGCGGGGGTTTTCTACCCGCTCCGGCCACTCCTCGCGCTTGTCCCTTTTCCCGCGGCGATGCGGCTTTTCCCCGTCTTCCACTGGATCCTCGGGGGCCTGGGGATGCTCGCGCTCGCGCGGGCGATCGGCGGCTCGCGCTCCGCGGCCTGGGTCGCGGCGGTCAGCTTCTCCTTTTCGGGCGTGGTCGTGTCCGAGGTCTTCTATTTCGCGTTCCAGCCCGGTGCGGCCTTGCTCCCGTGGACGCTCTGGGCGCTCGTGCGGCCCGGCGCGCGGCTTTTCGGAAGGACTCTCGTGCTGGCCCTGGTGTACGGGCTGTTGCTCCTGGCGGGCGACGCGTTCTCCCTGGCTCTCGCGCTGCTCTCGGCCGCGCTCTGGCTGCTGCTCGAGACGCCCGAGGAGGAGCGGCGCCCCCGCGCCACCGGCCTCGCCCTCGGGCTCGCCGCAGCGGTCCTCGTCGCGCTGCCGCAGATTCTGGCGACCGCGCTGCTGGCCCCGGAGACCCGCCGCGTCATCGGGGGGATGACGCTGGCGGAAGTCATGGGCTTCACAATCTCGCCCGGGCGGCTGCTCGAGCTCGCTGTTCCCTACCCGTTCGGCGCGACTTGGACCATGGACCCGTCGCGGAACTGGGGGGCCCACGCGTTCCGGCACTTCTTCGTCACGTTCTTCGTCGGGCCCATCGCGATCGCGGGTCTCTTTCCCTCCCGGCTGCCCGTCCCGTCCCCCGGCGCGCGTTTCGCCCGCGCGCTCTTTCTCGTGACGGCGGCCCTCGCGCTCTCCGGCCACCTTCTGCCGGACTCCTGGGCCCGGCTGCCGTCGCCCGTTCCGCTTCGCTATCCGGAGAAGTTCATGCTCGGCGCCACGTTCGCGCTGGCGGCCGCGGCTGGGGTCGCCGTCGACCGCTTTCGCCGCCGCGGCGCCGGGCGGCGATGGATCCTCGCCGTGGCCGGTGTTCTGGCGGCCGCGGCCCTCGCCGCTCGGCAGGCTCCGCTCGAGGCGGGCCGCCTGCTCGTCGGATCAGTCGGCGGATCGAAGGATCTCATCGCCTCCGCGGCCGCGCAGGCACCCGCCGCGTTCGCGGACGCGGGCCTCGCATGGGACTCGAACAACTGGCCGACGCTCGA
>JBBDKM010000023.1:82507-88666 GCA_040879385.1 Thermoanaerobaculia bacterium
CGGCGCTGGCACCCGCCGGGTTCGGGGACGGGGGCGTGCTGTGGGCCGCGACCGCCGTCGCCGCGGCGCTGCTCGCGCGGCGCGGCCGGGCGCCGCTCCTCGCCGCACTCGTTCTGCTGACCGCCGTGCCGCTCTCGACGGGCCGCCCCGTCGCGCAGACCGCGCACGACGGCACGGTCTATCCGCCGACACCCTTCGCGCGCACGATCGCCCGGCGGGATCCCGGAGGGGCCTTCCGCGCGCTGGACGAAAGCCTCTACCGGCCGGCGTCGGCGTTGCTCGGCGCCTCGATGCGCGGCGACCTGGCGGGGACCGAGTTTTTTCGAGAGTCCTGGTTCTACTACACGCCGACTCTCTGGGACCGGGGCACGGTTCTGAACAGCGACCTCGACGCCGGGGATCTCTCGCGCATCGAAAGCCTGCGGCGCATCTCGGGGCTCGCCGTGGGGCAGACGGATTCCGGCCCGTTCTTCGCGTCGCTGTCCCTGCGCTACGGCATCCGGTTCCGCGATCATCCGCCGCTCGCCGGTTTCCGGCCCTTCGGGGGAGACGCCTTCCGCGCGTGGGACGAGAACCCGGAGGCGCAACCGGACGTTCGCCTGGCCACGCGCTGGCGCGAGGAGCCGGGCCCCCTCGAGGCGCTGGCCCTCCTGCCGCTTCTCGCCGCCGACGAGGTCGTCGTCGAGACCGGCCGGCAGGCGCAGGGCGCGGCCCGTCCCGGCCGTCTCCGGATCCTGGAGAAGTCCCCGGAGCGCCTCGCGCTCGAGGTGAACTGTCCCGATCCGACCTGGCTCTTCGTCCTGCGCGGCGATTGGAGCTATCGGATGGTGCTTCTCGACGGCCGGCCGGTGGACCTCTCGCCGGCGCAGATCGCCTTCTCGGCGCTTCCCGTGCCGGCGGGGGAGCACCGCATCGAGTGGCGGGAGAACGCTCCGGGGCTGGAGCTCTCGCGGTGGGGGCCCGCGGCCGCGGCGCTGCTGCTCCTGGGGCTGTCCCGCGTCAGGAAGACCGCGTGAGCGCCGCGAATCCCGTTTCGGGCGGGGCCCGATGGGCGCTTCTTGCCCCGGCAGCCGCGTTCGCGACGCTCGTGGTCTTGCTGTACGCCGATCCGCTCGTGACCGGGCGCAACTTCGGCGGGCGGGACATGATCGCCTACAACATCCCGCTCGAAAAGAGCGTCCACGACGCGTGGGCGCGCGGACGGCTGCCGGTCTGGACGCCCGAAGTGTCGGGAGGCCGGCCGCTCGCGCCGAATCCCAACGCGGGGGCCCTCTATCCGGTGCGCGCTCTCTTTTCGAGGCTGCCGCTGCCCGTGGCCCTTCGCCTCTTCCCGGTCGCGCACTGGATCGCCGCCGGGATCGGGATGCTCATGCTGCTGGCCGCCCTCGGACGCTCGCGGCCGGCGGCGTGGATCGGGGCCGTCACGTACGTGTTCTCGGGAGTCGCCGTCGGCGAAGCCTTCTTTCCCCACATCCAGCCGGGCATGACGCTCCTGCCGTGGATCGTGTGGGCGGCGGGGCGCCGGACGGGCACGCGGTGGTCGCGCCTGCTCCTCCTGTCCTGTCTCTTCGCGCTGGATTTCCTGGCGGCCGACGTCTTCACGATCGCGCTGGCCCTCGCTTGCGCCGCGCTCTGGCTGGCCGTGGAGGAGGACCGCCGAGAGCAGCTTCGCGCTGCCGGAGCCCTGGGGCTGGCCGTCTGCCTCGGAGCGCTCGCGGCGGCGCCTCAGCTTCTGGCGACGGCCCTCTGGATCCCACAGACCAACCGGGCTGTGCTCGGAATGAAGCTGGCGGAAGTCTTCCTGTTCTCGATCCACCCCTTGCGATTGGTCGAGCTCGTGGTTCCGTACCCCTTCGGCGCCACCTGGGAGCTGGCGGCCCAGGCCATGTGGGCCGCGCCCGTCCACCACGGCAAGGTGATGGGGCTCTTCCCGACGCTCTACGCGGGAGCGTTCGCCGTGATCGCCGTCGGCGTCGCGTGGAAATCGCGCGAGCGGGGCGCGCGCTTCGCTCGTATCCTGCTCCTCGGCGCGCTCGTGGCGTCCGTACTGCCGAGCCTTCTGCCGGCGAGCTGGGCCGGACTCTCTTCGCCGTTGGCCCTGCGCAACCCGGAGAAGCTCGCGGTGGCGATCGTCTTCTCTCTCGCGATCCTCGCCGGGTTGGGCTTCGACGCCTGGCGGGGGCGTCCGCGGAAGCTCGCGGGTCTCATCGGCGTTGGCGCGCTGTTCGCGGCGCTGTCGGTCTCGACGGCCCTGTTTCCGGAGGCAACCGGGCGGCTGGCGGTCCGCGCGGTCGGCGCCGACCCGACCCGCGTCCCGATCGCGGCGCGAAGTCTGCCCTTCGCGTTCGCGGAGGCGGGTCTGCTCTGGATGGGGACCGTCATCGCGCTCGACGCGCTCGGTGGGGCTCGCCGCCGCGGCGTTGCTCTCGCCGTGATCCTCCTGACCCTGGTGCCGGTTGCCGCGAATCGCAAGATCGCGAGGACCTTTCGTGAAGGCGATGTCTTCGGGCCGACCGCGTTCGCCCGGTACGTGACGCGGCGCGATCCCGAGGGCGCTTACCGCACGCTCGGCGAATCCTTCTTTCAAGGGGTCTCGCAGCTCGAGTTCCGCCAGAACAGCGGGGCGCTCGCGGACGCGGAGTTCAGCCGCCGCTCCTGGTACCAGCACACACCCGTTCTGTGGAACCGGGGCATGGTGTTCAACGAGGACTTCGACTCCGGAGACCTCTCGAGCGTCGAGAGTCTGCGCAAGATCGCCGGCATGGCCATCGGCTATCGCGACTCGGCAAACTTCTTCGGGACGGTGGGACTGCGCTTCGGAATCCGGTTCCGCGACCACGAGGCCGTCGCGGGGTATCGACCGGTCGGAGGCGACGCTCTCCAGATCTGGGACGAGCACGTCCGCGCGTTTCCCGACATCCGCCTGCTCGAGCGCTGGAGGGAAGTGCCCGGGCCGCTGCAAGCCCTCTCGACGATCTCCCAGCTCGACGAGGGAGAGATCGCGATCGAGAGCGGCGCGGCCTCGAGCGGGTGGGCGCGGCCCGGCGCGGTTCGCATCATCGAGAAGAGTCCCGAGCGGATGGTTGCCGACCTCGACGCGCCGGATCCGACCTGGCTCTTCGTGCTTCGGGCGTACTGGCCACACCGCACGATCCTGCTCGACGGGAGACCGGTCGAAGCCCAGCCGGCGCAGCTCGCCTTTTCGGCGGTGCCCATTCCGCCGGGGCGCCACCGCCTGGTCTGGCAGGAGCGTCTCCCCGGCCTGCGCGTCTCGGTCTGGGGCACGGCTCTTTTCGGGATGATCGCGGCTGTCCTCGCTGTTGTGCACGAACGCCGGAGGAACCGATGAAACGCCTGCTCGCGGCAGCGCTGCTCGCCTGTCCGCTCATCTGGGCCTGCGCGCGCGAGACGCCGGGCCCCGGCCGCGCCCTGGAATCGGACGACCTGAGGCGTCCGGCAGAGGAGTGGCTCCGGCAGGAGCCGGTCCGCATGCTGCGCGACTACTTGCGCATCGACACGACCGCGGCTCGCGGCGAGTTAGAGGGCGCCGAGTTCCTGCGGCGGTTCTTCGAGTGCGAGGGCATCCAGGTGGAGACCGTGTGCCCCGCTCCCGGCCGGTGCAACGTGCTCGCCCGATTGCCCGGACGCCGGCGCGACGGCGCCCTGCTGCTCCTGAACCACATCGACGTCGTCGAAGCGTATCCGCAATTCTGGCAAGAGGCGGCGCCTTTCGAGGGCATGATCAAGCACGGCTTTCTGTACGGCCGGGGCGCCTACGACATGAAGTCGTTCGGCGTCGCCCAGGCTCTCGCGATGGCGCACCTGAAGCGCCGCGGCGTCGTGCCCGAGACCGACGTCCTCTTTCTCGCGGAGGCGGACGAGGAGATCGGACAGCGCTGGGGCACGCGCTGGCTCCTGGAGCACCGCCCGGAGTGGTTCGCCGGGGTCCGCCAGGTGCTCAACGAAGGCGGATCGACGGAGATGATTCTCCGGGACGCCATCTTCTGGGGTCTCGAGACGCTGCAGGCCGGCTACGGCCTCCTGGAGCTCGAGGGCGCCTCCGAGGAGCCGCTCGAGCGGCTCGCGGCGCGCTGGACGAAAGTCTCCGCGCCTCCGGTCGAGCCGCATCCGCACGTCGTGGTCGGCTTCGACCTGCTCGCCAACCGGATGGCCTCGCCTCTGACCGACCCGCTGCGCCATCTCGATCGGGTCATCCGGCACCCGGAGGAGCTCGCGATCCTCCCCGACCGCTTCGGCAGCTTCCTCGAGCCGCGGATGAGCTGGTCGTTCATCTACCGGCATCCGGCGCACCTGGAACGGCCGCGCCGGCTGGTCACGATCTCGGTCCCGCCAGGAGTTTCCCCGGAGCCATATCTGCGCCCGATCCGTGAGGCTGCCAAGCGTGACGGGGTGACCATACTGACCGAGGTGGTCAGCGAAGCCACGTCGGCGAGTCCCTATCCGACCCCGTTCACCGAGCTGCTGCGCCACGTGACGGAGGCCCGCTGGCCCGGGGTTCTCTTCGGCCCGCTTCCGACCGCCGGCGGCTACACGACTTCGATCCTGCTGCGCGAACGGGGCATACCGACATACGGCTACCAACCGATCGCGATGAATATCACCGACGCGGCTCGCCGGCACGGCAACGATGAGCGAGTCTTCTTGCGAGACTACCTGAACGGCGTCGACCTTCTCGGCGAGGTCGTCGAGGAGTATGCGACCCGCCCGCCGCCGTCAAATTAGTGTCAGATCGGGAGCCCGAGGTTGACACTAAACGACAGGTTTAGGAGCGTCTTCTGGCCTCCAAGCCATTGAAAATGGTAAGCTTACGGGACTCAGAAGCCTGGCCCGATCCTTGCCTTAGAGAGAGCTGCGTTGAAACAACATATGGGAGGGTATCCATGAAAAAGCGGGAGTCCGGTTTTACTCTGATCGAGCTGCTGATCGTCATCGCGATCATCGGCATCCTGGCGGCCATCGCCATTCCGAACCTGTTGAACGCGGTGCAGCGGGGCAAGCAGAAGCGGAGCATGAGCGACATGCGCGCTCTGGCCACCGCGATCGAGGCCTACGCCGTCGACAACAACAACTACCCGGCGGCGGCGTGTTCCGCGGGGCTCTACACGACCACCTCGCAAACACTGGCCACGAACTCGTTCACGAACCTGTCGCCGACCTACATCGCGCAGGCGCCGAAAATCGACGGCTGGGGCACCTTCCTTCGTTACGGCTCGGACGCGCCGGGCAACAACTACGTGATCAAATCGTACGGCCGCAACAAGGTGGACAACCCCACCGTTTGCGGCACCACGACGAACTTCAACGACGACATCGTTTACTCCAACGGCACGTTCCTCCAGTGGCCGGAAGGGACCCAGTTCTAAGAACTGTCTGAGCCCGCAAACCGGAGGCCCCGAGCAATCGGGGCCTCTTTTTTTGGTCCCTCGAGTGGGTCAGTTCGTGTCAGACAGGACCCCGCCGCGTGACGTTTTGCGCGGGAGGGCGGTCGTCGAGGCTTTTCAGACGACTGAGAACAGGCCGCTTGCGCCGCTTCGGTGCTGGCGTCTTCCTTGCGAACAGGAAGGGCCCAGCGGAGCGCCGAAGGCAAGGGAGGAAAGCATGAAGAAGCGAGAGTCCGGCTTCACTCTGATCGAGTTGCTGATCGTGATCGCGATCATCGGCATCCTGGCGGCCATCGCCATTCCAAACCTGTTGAACGCGGTGCAGCGGGGCAAGCAGAAGCGGACCATGAGCGACATGCGGGCCCTGGCGACCGCGATCGAGGCCTACCAGATCGACAACAGCGGCTACCCGGCAGCCGCCTGCGCCACCAGCGTCTACACGACGACCTCGGTCACGCTGACTTCGAGCTCGTTCTCGAACCTGTCGCCAACCTACATCACGCAGGCGCCTAGGCTCGACGGCTGGGGCACGTTCTTCCGCTACGGCTCCTCGGTCGCCAATACCACCTACGCGATCGCGTCGGGCGGCCGCAACAAGACGATCGTCGCGGCCGTATGCGGGACCACGACCAACTTCAACGACGACATCTACTACTCCAACGGCACGTTCGTTCAGTGGCCGGAGGGGACGCAGTTCTGATCGACCCGGGCGGGGCTTTTTAGCTCCGGACCACTCTCCGCTCCCGTCGGCCCCCTC
>JBBDKM010000023.1:88676-165621 GCA_040879385.1 Thermoanaerobaculia bacterium
CCGCGTCGAGCGGCCGCTACAATAGCCCTCGTGCTGGTGCGCCGACGGCTCGTGTCCGGAGTCTGTGCGGCCGCGGCGCTCCTGCCCGCCTTTCTCTGGCTCGCCCCGGCGCTCCTGCGCCGCCAGGCCCCGACGCTGCGCGATCAGGGCGACTTCTTCTACCCGCTGAAGCTCTATACGGCCGACCGGATGCGGGCCGGCGAGATCCCTCTCTGGAACCCCCTTTCGGGCGCCGGCGAGCCCTGGCTCGCCAACGGGCAGGCGGGCGTGTTCTACCCGCCGAACCTCCTCTTTCTCCTCCCGTCGCCGGCGCTCGCGGGCGCTCTCTTCCTGCTCCTGCACTTCGGGATCGCAGCCTGGGGCGCGCGGCGCTTCCTCAAAGACGAGAACGTGTCGGACGCGGGCGCGCTCTTCGGCGCGGCGGTCTACGCGGCCTCGGGCTTCACGGCGTCCCTCTCGGCGTACTGGAACCACTTCGGGGCGTTCGCCTATCTGCCCGCAATCGCGGCCCTCGCCCGCTCGGGCCTGCGGTCCCGGGCCTCCGTCCTGGGGCTCGCGGCTCTCTTCGGCTTGCAGGCGATGGCCGGAAGCCCGGAGATGTCGGGGGCCTCGATTCTGCTCGCCGCGGCGCTGGCCTGGCGCCCGCGAAAAGCGCTTCCGGAGCCGGTCGTTCCGCCGCCCCGGGCGCAAGCGTTCCGGCGGCTCGCCGCCGGGGTCGGCCTCGGCCTGGCGCTGGCGGCCTGGGTGATCCTGCCGATGGCGGAGCTGGCGCTGCACTCGGACCGGCGCCAGCCTTTGCCCGTGGAGGAACGGGACATCGGCGCCGTCGGGGTGCGCGACGCGCTCTCGACGGCGGGATTCACGCCGGCCTGGTTCGGCGGCGCTTACCTCGCGACGCTGTTTCTCCCGCCGTTCGCCCTGGTGGCGGCCGCGGCGGCGTTTCGGGAAGCGCACCGCCGGCCGCTCGCGATCCTCCTGCTGGCCTTCGCCGCGCTCGGGGTTATCGCCGCGATGCACGCGCCGCCGGGACAGTGGCTCCGGGGCTTGCCGCCGTTGGACCGCGTGCGCTATCCGGCCAAGTTCCTCGGCTGGACGTGCTTTTCCGCCGCGATGCTGGCGGGCCTCGGGCTCGACGGCTTGCGCTTCGCGGCCGCGGGAAAGCGGGGCCGCGTGTCCTTCGGCCTTGCGGGCCTGGCGGCACTCCTCCTCGCCGCCCTCGCGCCCTTGCCGCTTCCCGTGCGTCTGGCCTGCGGCGTCGGGGGAGCGGCGGTGGGCCTGCTGGCGCTCGGCGCCGGAGGCAGGCCCGTCTGGGGCGCGCTCTGGGCCGGCATCGCGAGCGCGGCCCTCGTCGTCGCGCTCACAGTCGGGCTCGGAGGGCTCCCGCGGTTCGCTCCCGAGGGGGAGCTGCGCCGCTGCCCCTCGACCCTGGCGCCGCTCTCGCGGATCGCCGGCCGAGTCCTGACGCCACCCATGGCGTCGCTGGTGCCCTGGGCGCTGCGCGACGGGTCCTTCGACGCCGGCACGCTCGCGCGGCAGCGCGAGGCACTTCTCGGCTACACCAACCTGACGTGCCGGGTGCCGACGATCCGGACGGCGGCGCCGCTCCCGACCGCGGGCGCCGACGCGATCGAGCGCTCCATCGGCCCTGCCGAGGACGCGCTGCCCGCCGGCGCGGCGAGCGCCCGCGTTCTGTGGACGCCCTTCCCGCCGGCGCGCCTGCCGTCGCGCAAGATCGGCGAGTTCTTCCGCGCGCCGCTGGCGCCGTACCGGCCCCGGCTCTCCTTCGTGCGCGGCTACCGCGTGGAGAAGGACGCGGCGCGCGCGTGGAGCCGCGTGGCCGAGGGAAAGGTGGACCTGACACGAGAGGTGCTGCTCGACCGGCGCCCCGTTCCCGATCCGGCCGGCGGGGGCGAGCGTCCCCTGCTCGTGGCGGGTCTGGCGGAGGATCGGCCCGAGCGCGTCGTGGCCGATGTGACGTCGAGCTTCCCGGGCCTGCTCGTGCTGACGGACCTCCATTACCCGGGCTGGATTGCGGAGGAAGGGGAGCGCCGGCTGCCGATTCTGCGGGCCGACGGCTACTTCCGAGCGGTGGCGTTGCCGGCCGGCACGCACCGCGTGGTTTTCCGCTACCGCCCGATCGCGTTTTACGCCGGCGCCGCGGTGTCGATTCTGGCGCTGTTGATCCTGCTCTTCCTCTGGCACCAGGGGGAGCCGATCCCCCTCGGGCGGAGGCGATCGTGATAGCTCGAGTCGAGGCGCTCGGGCCGCTCGGTCTCGCGGCGGCGGCGGTCGCGGGGCTTCTCGTGGGCAGCTTCTTGAACGTCGTCGTGCATCGGCTGCCGCGGGGCGAGTCGATCGTCTCTCCGGGATCCCGCTGCCCCTCCTGCGGGGCGCCGGTGGCGTTCTTCGACAACGTGCCCGTCCTGTCGTGGATCCTGCTCGCCGGCCGCTGCCGCGTCTGCCGCGCGCCGATCTCGATCCGGTACCCGCTGATGGAGCTCTCGAACGGCGTGCTGTGGCTCCTCGTCTTCCGGCAGGCGCCCTCCTGGTGCGACTTTCTCTCCGGGGCGTTTCTGTGCTCGGCGTGTCTCGCGCTGTTGGCGATCGACGCGGACTTCCAGATCCTGCCGGACGCGATCACGCTGCCGGGCATCGCCGCCGGCCTCGCGCTGTCCTTCTGCTCGCTCTCCCGCACCCCGCTCCAGGCGCTCCTCGGGGCGGCTCTCGGAGCGGGCGGGCTCTTCCTCGTGGCCTTCCTCTACGAGAAGATCGCGGGGCAGGAGGGGATGGGCCTGGGCGACGTCAAGATGCTCGGCATGATCGGGGCCCTGCTGGGTCCGTCGGGCGTGCTGGTCACGATCCTCGCGGCGTCGCTTTCGGGCAGCATCGTCGGCGTCGCGCTCATCGTGGGCAAGGGCGGCGACGGAAAGACCCGGCTGCCCTTCGGAGTTTTTCTGGCGCTCGGCGCGATCGCGGCGTGGTTCTTCGCCGATCCGCTCTCCGCGCGCTACCGGGCGCTGTGGCCGTGAGCGGTTCGGGGCGCGCCGCCCGCGCCGTGCCGCGGTCCTTCCGGCGGGAGTCGCGGCTTTTCCTGTGGGTCGCCCTGCTGCTCATCCTCTTTCTGAACTTCCTGACGCTCCTCTTCTTTCGCAACGCGGTCGCCTGGGGAACCGAGCAGGCCGAGCGGCGCGCGGGCGAGATCCTGCGCCGCGTGGCTCTCTCGAGCGGGCGGCCGGAGATGATGGAAGAGGCGATGGAGCGCGGCGCGGTCGAGCCCGACGTGGCGTATCTGGCGGTGTACGACGAGAGGGGGAACCGGCTGCGCGCGCTCGGCCCGGGCCCGCCGGAGGCTCCCGCGAAGCTGCCGGGGGCGCGGCCCGCGGCCGGACGCCTGACCCACCAGTGGCGCTCGAATCCGGCGCTGCTGCTGTCGACCTTCGCCGTCGGCAAGCGCGTCTACGCGATTGCACTCGACCCCGGCCCGGGCGCCGCGCTGCGCGACTACGCCGGTAAGCTGTCTCTCTTCGTGCCGCTGGCGGGGGCCGCCCTGGTCGTTCTGGCCGGCTTCTACCTGCGCTCGCTGCTCGCCCCGTACGAGCGCCTCCTCGCGGCGGCCGGCGGGGCGCCTCCAGGCGGCGGCGAGCACGGCGACGAGCGCGAGTTTCTGATCACGCGCTTCGAGAGCACGATCGGCACGCTCCACCAGAAGGAGCGGGAGCTGGCGGACATGGCGCGGCGGGAGAAGGAGCGCGCCGACGACCTGGAGACGGCCGCGCGCACGCTGTCGCGCAACCTCCCCACGGGTCTCCTGTCGGTCGACCCAAGCGGCCTCGTCGTGGAGCTGAACGAGGCGGGGCGCGAGATCCTGAAGCTGTCGCCCGAGAGTCACGGGATGCCATTCGAGCGCGTCCTCTCGGAGGCCCCGGAGTTCTCCGCGCTCGTCGGCGAAGTGCTGAACAAGCGCATCGTGGCCGGGCGGCGCGAGGTGCGATGGCGCCGGGAGAGAGAAGAGGAGCGCGCCATCGGCGTGACCGCCACGCCCGCCGAGGGCGCCGACGGCCGCTTCCTGGGGGCGGTCGCGCTCTTCTCGGACCTGACCGAGATCCGCCGGCTCGAGGGGCGCGTCGCACTGGCCCGGCATCTCGCCGATCTGGGTCAGGTCTCCGCGGGAGCGGCCCACGAGTTCCGCAACGCCGCGGCGGCGATCGACGGCTACGCCGACCTCGCGCTGCGCGCCGCGGATCCCGAGCGCGCCGCCGAGTACATGCGGGCGATCCGGCAGGAGGCGCAGGAGATGAGCCGCGTCACCAGCGACTTCTTGCTCTTCGCCAGGCCCGAGAGCTTCGCGCCCGACTCGGTCGAGCTCGAGGCGGTCGCCGAGGCGGCGGCCGCCGAAACCGAGCGGGCGTATCCGGGCGTTACGGTCGCGCGCGCGGGCGAGTTCCCGTTGGTGGCGGGCTCGGCCGTCCTTCTGCGGCGCGCCGTCGCCAATCTCCTGCGCAACGCCGTCGAGGCCACGCCGCCCGAGCGACGCTCCGCGGCGGATGCCGTGGCCCTCTCGGGTGCCCGCGGCGCGAAGGAAGTGACCCTGGCCGTCGCCGACCGGGGCGCGGGTGTGGACCCCGCGGAGCGGGAGAAAATCTTCCTCCCGTTCTACTCCTCCAAGCCCTCGGGCTCGGGCTTCGGCCTCGCCATCGTCGCCCGCATCGCGGAGCTCCACGGAGGCACGGTCGAGGTGACGGATCGGGAGGGGGGAGGGGCGGTGTTTACGCTGAGATTGCCCGTGGGGTCAGGTCTTGAATCTTCTGAATTTCAGAAATGAGATCCGAATTGTCGCAGCGCGGCTGAAATTCCGAAGATTCAAGACCTGACCCCAGGCTTCCCCAGCGCCGCGATCATGCTTTTGAACGATTCCTTGTCGCTCGCTCGCTCCAGCGCCTCCTCCGGCTCGACGACGCCGCCCTTGACGAGCTCGGTCAGTGACTGATCCATCGAGATCATTCCCTTGGACTTGCCGGTCGCGATCTGGTTGTTGATCTGCGAGGTCTTGCCCTCGCGGATGGAGTTGGAGAGGGCGGTCGAGCCGAGCAGGATCTCGAAGGCGGGCGCGCGGCCTCCGCCCTTCTTGCGCAGGAGCTGCTGGGCGACGACGCCGCGGAGGGCCTCGGCGAGGACGATGCGCACTTGCTCCTGCTCGGCCGACGGGAACGCGTCGATGATCCGGTCGACGGCCTTCGCGGCGGAGTTGGTGTGGACGGTGGCGAAAACGAGGAGGCCCGTCTCGGCGGCGGTCAGCGCCATGCGCATGGTCTCGAGATCCCGCATCTCGCCCACGAGGAGGCAGTCGGGGTCCTCGCGGATCGCCGCCTTGACGCCCTCGGCGAAGCTCGGCACGTCCGGGCCGATCTCGCGCTGCGTGAAGATCGACTTGTCGTTGGCGTGCACGAACTCGATCGGGTCTTCGATCGTGATGACGTGGTTTGAGAGCCGCTTGTTCATGCGGTCCAGAATCGCGGCGAGCGTCGTCGACTTTCCGCTGCCGGTCGGCCCCGTCACGAGGATCAGGCCGCGGCGCGCGGAGGACAGCGCGGCGACGGAGGCCGGAAGGTTCAGGTCCTCCACGGTCGGGACCCGCGAGGGGATCAGCCGGAACACGGCCGCCGAGCCCCGTTCCTGGCGGAAGAGGTTGACGCGGAAGCGCGCCTGCTCGCCCATCTGGTAGGCGAAGTCGACGTCGTTTGACTCGTTGAAGGCCTCCCAGACGCGCGGGGGCGCGATGGGCCCGACGAGGTTGTAGAAGTCGCCCTCCGTCAGGACGCGGTAGCGGATGCGCTCGAGCTCCCCGTCGATGCGCACGACCGGAGGGGAGCCCACCGACAGGTGCAGGTCCGAGCCGTTGCGCTTGGGCAGGATGGAGAGGAAGCGGTCGATCCGGTTGGTGCCGATCGACACGATGTCGAGGGCACCGACCATCTTCGTCTTGGCGACCGGGGGCGGCGTCGCGCTCACGAGGCGGTCTCCTCGGCCGTCAGGAGCGCCTCGAAGGCCTCCTTGCGCTGCGCCCGCTCGTAGGCGACCCGCGGCTCGATCGTCCCGTCCTGGACGAGCTGCAGGAGGGCGCTGTCCATCAGCATCATGCCCGCGGCCGATCCGGTCTGCATCGCCGTCGGGAGCTGGAAGGACTTCGAGTCCCGGATCAGTCCCGCGACGTTCGGCGTGTTGCGCAGGATCTCAAAGGCGGCCACGCGCCCGCGGCCGTCCCGCCGCGGCAGCAGCGTCTGCGAGACAACGGCCTTGAGCGAGTCGGCGACCATCATGCGGATCTGCCCCTGCTGGTCGGCGGGGAAGGCGTTGATGATCCGATCCACTGTCGAGGAGGCGGTCGTCGTGTGGAGCGTCGCGAGAACGAGGTGCCCGGTTTCCGCGGCCGTGATCGCGAGGGCGATCGTCTCGAGATCGCGCATCTCCCCGACCAGGATGACGTCCGGGTCCTCGCGCAGCGATTGCCGCAGCGCCCTGGCGAAGGAGCGCGAGTGAGCGGGGACCTCTCGCTGGTTGACCAGCGCCTCCTTGCTCGTGTGGACGTACTCGATCGGGTCCTCGACGGTCAGGATGTGGCCGGCTTGGGTCTCGTTGATGCGGTCGACGAACGCGGCGAGTGTCGTCGTCTTGCCGCAGCTCGCGGGCCCCGTCACGAGGATCAGGCCCTGGGAGTAGCCGGTGACCTCCCAGAGGCTCTCCGGCACGCCGAGGTCGCGCAGGTTCGGTATCTCGTAGGGCACCAGGCGCAGGACCGCGCTCGGCCCCTTGCGCTGGAAGAAGACGTTGGTCCGGAAGCGCCCGAGCTCGGCGTCCTTGTGGCAGAAATCGATCTGCCGCCTCGCCTCGAGCTCGGCCTCGCGGCCTCCCGTGAGGAGGGGCTCGAGCCACGCCGCCATCCGCTCGGGGCTCGTCTCGGGAAGCGGCAGAGGCCCCAGTTTCCCGTAAACGCGCATCTGGGGCACGGTGCCCGTCGCCAGGTGCAGGTCCGAGGCGCCCACGGCCCGCGCGTGCCGGAGCAGGTCCGAGAGGCTCGGCTCGGGCGTCGCCGCGAAGTCGAGCGGCTGGAAGGTCCGGCCCACGGCGGAGCCGCTGGTGTCGATCGCTTGCCCCGCCCGCTCGCGGAGCAGGCTCGACGCCTTCTCCTTGACGAGAGGGTCCGGGTCGACCTGGACGATCTTCTGGAGCAGCGGGCCGATGCGAGGGTCCTCCATCCGGGCGAAGGCGTCGAGGATCTCCAGGCGCAGGTCCTTCAACGTGTCGGCCTGCTTGTAGGCCTCGAGCAGGCCCGGCAGCGCCTTGGGCGTTCCCCAGACGCCCAAGGCGGCGGCCGCCGAGAGGTTGGACTCGGGGTCCTTGAGCATCTGGAGCAGGTGGGGGAGCGTGGACTCGTCGCGGATCTCGGCCAAGGCCAGGGCGGCGCGGTCGCGCAGCCACCAGTCGTCTCCGGTCAGGAAGCGGACACAGTGCGGGACGGCCTCGGCGGAGCGGATCGTGACGGCGATCGAGGCGGCCAGCGCGGCCTGCGCGGGGTCGCCGCCATGGTCCCGTTCGAGGAAGGCTCGGAGGAACTCCGGGCCGAGCTCGCGCAGGCCCTCGATCGCGCGGTCGCGGACCGGGCCGAAGGTGGTCTTGAACGTGCGCAGGAACGCGTCCGCAATCCGGGCGGGCGGCTGCGTGGCCACGATCCGGGACGCGAGCTGGCGGACCTTCGGATTGGTGTCGGCGAGAAGCGGCAGCAGCTCGTCGGTCCAGGTTCCCTTCGAAGCGGCGAGGACCGGGCTCAAGGCCGCGATCGCGGCGTCCTGCACGCGGGTCGAGTCGTTGCGGCAATGGCGCAGCAGCACCGGGATCTGGGAGTCCTCGGGGAACTTCGACAGCAGCTGGACCGCGCGGAAGCGCAGCTCTTCGTCGTCGCTCTCGAGCGCCGCCAGAGCCACCGGCGCCACACGCGTGGAGGGCGTGGTCTCGACGATGGCGAAAGCCTTGCGGCGGATCGCGGGCGAATGCGCCGAGGAGATCGCGCGGGCGAGCCAGGGCAGGGCCCGCTCGTTCGGGTTGCGCCGGAGGTGGTCGAGCGCGGCGTGGACGACGGCCGGGTCCGCGTGGGTCAGGAAGCCCTGGAGCTTCTCGAGGAAGCCCCCCCCCGCCAGCTGCTCGAGCGCCTGCATCGCCAGGCGCCGGACCGCCTCGGTCTTCGAGGCCAGAAACGGAAAGATCGCCGCCGAAGAGGCCTCGTACTGCTGACGCTTCAAGAGCGCCAGGCCCGCCTGGCGGACGGCCGCGTCGGATTCGACCGCCATCCAGGCGACGTCCTCGGCCTCGAGCTCGCCGGCGGCGCCGAGGGCCTTCAGCAGCTCGTCGCGCTCGGCCTCGGTCTTCCACGCCCGCGCGCGGATCTTTCCGAGCAGAGCGTCCGAGGGCGACGCTTTGCGCTTAGGAGTCCACATGAGAGATCAAGATGGAAATCAGTGTAGGGAGTCGGTCGGGAGAAGTCGACAGTCGAGGGGTCAAGGTCGTGAGTCGTGAGTCGTGAGTCGTGAGCCGTCGAGAAGTGGGTGATTTTGGGGCTGGGAGGATGGGCCGCGGAGTGTTACCGTAGGTGACGATATCCATCATTTGCCGGCGTCCGACTTAGTAAAGACTATTCGTAAGTCATTGAGACTTTGCGGCTTAACGGCGAGGGGGGTTCCAGGCACGAGAATCGCTCTACATCAAGCGAAATGTCCCCTTTGAGAACTGCGTCTCGCAGCCGAGGTTTCTCGCTCGCGGAGCTGATCGCCGTGGTGGGGATCATCGGAGTGATGGCGCTCGCCGCGGCGCCGTGGTTTTTCAAGATCATGCAGCGCAACACGATGAAGAGCTCAGCGCAGGAGATCTCGATCACGCTCGCGGCCGCGAGGATGCGGGCCGTCAAGCGCAACCTGGCCTCGGAGGTGCGGATCACCATCGCCTCGGGCAGCCAGTCGTTCCATCTGCTCGAGACCTTCGAGATGCTCTCGACGCCGCTGAAGGTCGGCGAGGCCCGCATCACCGCGAAGGTGGAATTCCCGCCTGCCGCTGCCCTCCTTCCGTTCCCGAACCCGATTCCCCTGACGATCCGCTTCGATCCGGACGGCCGCTCGGCAGCGACCCGCTGGCTCACGATCCGCGGTCCGCTCGGGGCCGGGACGCAGAACGACCTGACCGTGTCGGTCCTGCGGAGCGGCAAGATCAACGTGCTCGGGCCAAACATCACGGTTCTTAAACCGCTTGGAACGGAGTGGCGTTGAGCACCCCCCGCTGGAAGACGCAAGCCGGCCTGACGCTCGTGGAGATGCTCATCGCGGTGGCACTTCTCGGAATCGTGCTGCTCGGCATCGCGCCCCTCTTCATCGTGAGCGTCCGGTCGAACTACTCGGCCAACGAGTACACCTCGATCCATAACCTCGGCCGGGACCGGCTCGAGCAGCTCATGAACCTGCCGGTCACGAATGCCCAGCTCTCGGCCGCGACGGCGACGTTCCCCAACGATCTGCCCACGACGCTGCCGGACCCCTTGACCGGAGTCCCGCCGTCGGGCGTCGCGAACCCGTTCACCCGGATCTACACCGTCAACCACTTCACGAGCACCCCTCCGGCCGTGGCAGGCGGGCCCTACACCCTGAACCCCGTCCTGGCGGGCCAGCCCTACGACTTCAAGGAGATCGTCGTGACGGTGACGTCGCGCTCGGGAGGCACGAACCTGGGAATCGGGGCGCGGACCGCGCAGGTGTCGGGGTTCCTCCGGAACCCGGACCCGGCCAACAACGTGCTGTGAGCGCCATGAGATCATTTCACCGCCCCGCGGGCTCTTCTTCCGGCTTCACGCTGATCGAGATGATCGTCGTCACGCTGTTGCTCGCCATAGCGATGCTGGGTCTCCTCGCCGTCTTCGACGCGAGCGCCCGCATCAACAAGAACGAGACCGACGTGGCCGACGCGCAGGGCGCGGTGCGCTACGGCATCTACCAGATGACCCGGGTCATCCGGATGGCCGGCTCCGGCGGCCTCTACGTCACGCAGGCCGTGCTGAACCGCGCCGATTCGGGCCTGCCGGGAGTTCTGCCGGCCAGCGCCTCCTACGACAACGTGGTCGGCGTGACGGTCGCCGGGACGGACGGCAACACGTACACCGTCCGTCCGGGAACCGACATGATCGAGGTCCGCGGCGTCATCCTGTCGCCGCTCGTGGGCTTCGACCAGCAGACGGGCTGCAACGGATGCACCGGCACCCAGTCGGTGACCGTGCTTCCCATCACGGGGGATCCGCTCATCGGCCAGCACGTGAACAACGACGCGACCAACCGGCCGCAGTTCGCCGCGATCGACGCGTACACCGCCGGCACGGGCGCGACGGACTCCAGGTTCGTGATCGTCGAGGACGGCAACACGGATCTGCACGTCGGTTGCTCCGACGCTCTGCCGGGCGGGGCGACGCGCTACCCGCAACCGGTCTACAACGTCGGCGTGATCACCGCGGGCACTAACCTGGCGGGCGCCGGCACGTTTAACGCGGTCGACTTCGGCGGCACGCTGGGACCTCGGTTCAACACGGAGCTGCCGTCCGGCGCGAGCCAGAGCGCGATCCCGATCGCCAAAGTGCGGCGCGCGGGGGTGCTCGACGACATTCTCTTCTTCGTGACGACGGACCCGACCGGGCTCGATCCCACCGGCCTTCACCCGTTCCTCGCTCAGGGGACCCGGCGCGGCAACCGTTTCGAAGTCACCCGGCTCGCCGACGACGTCGAGGACATGCAGGTGGCCTACGGGATCGACACCAACGCCGACAACGCTTTGACGGTGCTGCCGCCGGTGGTTCCGGCGCCGAATGTCGACCCGAACGTCTCGACGTTGGCCGGCGGCGACGAATGGGTCCCCAACGTGGCCGCCGAGGCGGCCCCGATCGACACCGACTTCCAGGTCCAGTCGCCGTTCGTCGCCGGGCACACGGGCGTCCCCGTCGCCCGCCACTGCCCGCGGCTCCACGGCGTGATGATCTCGCTCGTGGCCAAGGCGAAGGACCCGGATCCCACCTTCCAGGGGCGCGCGGCGGACGGCTACCAGATCATGAACTCCACCGCGGCCTCCGTGACGCCCGGCCGCTTCCGGCGCCGCGTCCAGACGCTGAAGATCAACCTGCGCAACTACGCCTTCCAGGGATGAGAGCCATGAGACCCCTTTCCTGCTGCCACAGCAACAACCGGCGCGAGCGCGGGGCCGCGCTCGTCGTCGCGATCCTCGTGCTCGCGATCCTGACGGTGATCGGCATCGCCCTGATGCTGATCACCTCGACCGAGTCGCGCATCGCGGCCAACGAGTGGTCGATCAACCGGGCCTTCTACTCAGCCGACGCGGGTGTGCGCTGGGGGGCCGTCGAGATGACCGATCCCGCCACCTTCCTGAGGCGGCCGGAGTTCGCGGGAAACCTTCTGGGCACCGTGCTCTTCGGCATGTCCAGCCACCGCTTCCGTCAGGGACTCGGGTTCATCGGCACCAACGACATCCAGGTGCGCGTCTCGAATCCCGGGAGGCTCGGCCGGCGGCCGTATCGCGGCGGAATCATCAATGAGCAGGGAGCGCGGGCCCAGTACATGTACGCGTTCGAGGTCCGCGCGACGGGCGGCCAGGACGACGCCTTCCTGCAGTACTCCAAAGCACTCGTAGCCGATGTGGAGGTCGGGCCGCTTCCGGCTCGACTTCCCTTCTGAGGAGACGTCTCATGCGACACCGTCAGACATCCCGAGGGCTGGTCGGACTCGTGGAACGCCACAGGGTGGCGGTCACGTTTCTGACCCTGTTTCTGATGGCGTCGCCCGGACGAACCGACGACCGCCGCCTCCTCCAGGCCAACACGGGCGCCAAGACGGACGTCCTCGTCATCCTGGACTCGTCGTTTTCGATGAACAACGAGTTCGCCGATCGTTACCGGCTGCCCGCGTACATGGACGACTTCATGTACCCGCAGGGCACCTTCACCACCGAAGGCTCCAAGATCGGCATCGCCAAGAGTGTCCTGCGCGAAGTCCTGACGGCCACCGAGGGCGTCAACTGGGCCTTCACCTACTATCGGAATCCGAACCAGACCTACGGCGCCGCCGCGACAGAGCTCGGCACCGGTCCGACTTATTCACGCCAGAGCCTCGGCGTGGGAGGGGCCCGCACGGCCGGCCAGACCCTGGAGAACGGCGGCCTCGAGTGGCTTTACTTCGCCGACACGCTGGTCGGCGGCTTCCCCATCAACCCCGTTTTCCCCGCGAACTCGTATCCCGACATCCAGCAGGGCCGGTTTCTCCAGCTCGGCCACAAGGTGCCCGTCACGTACGGCTGGGCGGGGGTCCCGTCGGAGCCCCCGTACACAGTCAATCCGGAGGTCGCGGATACCCGGTTGCCTTACCTCTCTCCCGCCGGGACTTCCCCGAATCCGCCGGGCGAGCCGTTCCCGGGCCAGTTTCGCGGGGCATTCGGCCCGCACGGGCTCAATGAAGGCACGGTCATCTACCGCAACAAGACCCAGAGCCCCGGCCGCGAGCTGCGCATGCGGATCGTCGCCGGCAACTACGGCGATCCGACGCTGACGCTGGAAGTTCAGGAGTGGGGCCTTCCGCCCACTCCCACGATGACGCCGACCAACACCGCGACGCCGACCAACACGTCGACCTCGACGCCGAGCTCGACCTCGACGCCCAGCAGAACCGCGACGCCCACGGAGACGGCAACGGCGACGCCCACCTCCACGCCCTCGAACACGGCGACGATCACGAACACCCCGACGGCATCGAATACCCGGACCGCGACCGTCACACCGTCCCAGTCGAGCACGCCTTCGCTGACGCCGACGCAGACGCTGACGTTCACTCCGTCCCTTACTTTCACGGCGTCGAACACGCGGACGCCGTCGAACACGCGCACGCCGACCAACACGCGCACGCCCACGCGCACGCGCACCAATACATTCACTCCTTCCCGGACGTTCACGCCGTCGCGGACCTTCACGCCCTCCAGGACCTTCACTCCGTCTCTGACGCAGACGCCGTCGAACACGCCGACGCGGTCGAACACGCCGACGATCACAAACACGCGAACGAACACATCGACTCAGACGCAGACGTTCACGGCGTCGCGGACGCCCACGCTCACTGCCACGTTCACGGCCTCGAACACGTCGACGCCGAGCAACACCGCGAGCCGGACGCCGACGCTCACGAACACGCCGACGCGCACGCCGTCCAACACGCCGTCGAACACCCGCACGAACACGGCGACCTTCACCCCGAGCCCGACGGCGACGGACACGCCGCCTCCGGCCCCGACGTTCGGGGGCGGCGCGATACCGGCCCCGAGCCTGCTGCCCGCCGTGGCGCGGTGGATCGCCCCGGCCGTGCGCGGCCTCTTCGCGATGGCGCCTCCTCCTCCTCCGCCTCCGCCGGCGCCCAACTGTCCGGGCATCCCCGCGCTCTACGGTCCCCCGCAGTGCGCGCCCTGCCCGGCGCCATACTGGGAGCCCGGCAAGCTGTGCGCCTTTGTCGACGATGGCGACGGCGTGATCACCTCGGCGGACAATCCTCCGTCGTTGCAGAACGCCGGGGGCGTGCCGGGCACGCTCCCCATCGGGATGCGGGGCTTCGACGACCCGCAGGCCGATCCGGACGGAACGCTCTCGTTCCGCCAGACCGTTCAGATCGTCCTCAAGCGCGGCGATCTCTACGACCTGCCGCCGCAATACACGTTCGGCGACCTCGTCAACGGCAACCCCCCGTGGGGTTCGCAGCTCGGAGACGCGGACGCCGACGGCGTGACCGATACCGCGTTTCTGTCGGATCGCCGCAACCAGGGTATGTACTCGGCCATCCTGAACAACGGCAACGGCGTCAACCTGCAGAACCAGCAGATCCCGGGCGATTCCTTCGGCGAGCCTTCGTGCCCGGTGGATGCGACTCGGTGGGACCTCTTCGGCAACGTCATTCGCCCCTGCGATCCCTACCTCGAAGACTGCGGAGGGTACGCGCACTACAGCGCGTCCGCCCCCACGGGCTTCATTCCGTTTCCGTCCGCGCCGCCTCCGAGCCAGCCCGATTGGCCGGTCGTGCCCTTCCCGCGCGAGTGGATCGGCAGCGACCAGGCCAACGTGGACGTGATCAAGCGCTTGCTGCGCTTCACGACCTCGATCGTCAGCTACAACTCTGCGGCGTCGGCCGCCAGCGCCTATCGCCTCGAGGAATCCGCCGTCAACGTCGTCACCACGGCCCCCAAGACGCCCGTCGCGGGCGCGCTTCTCGACGCGTTCAATTACCTGACCCGGAGCGTCTTCCCGGACGCCCTCGCGAATAACGATCCGGCGATCAACTGCCGCAACTACATCATCGTGTACATCACCGACGGCATCGACGAGTGCGCGGCGGAATCCTGCACGGGCGGACCGACGAGCCTCGGGCCCTCCGGCGATCTCGGCCTCGTGGCCCTTCCGGACAGACCGGCGGGATCCCGCGCCGCGGCCAACGCCTTCGACAGCTCGGTACGCATCACGGGCGTGCCGGTGTTCATGGTCGCCATGATGGATCCCTCGGATCCGCGCTTCCCTGCGTTGCAGTGCATCGCGGACAACAGCGGTGGAGCGGTGTTCTCGGCGACGGACCGCGTCGCGCTGCGTGACAAGCTGCGGTCGATCCTGGACCTGAAGCGCACGGCCAACTTCTTCGCGGCGCCCGCGATTCCGGCCTTCGCGAGCGGCTTCGGGGACTCGGCCCAGATCGGGGCCGTCATCCCCAGCCACGAGAACGTGAACGGCGACCTGTCCACCTGGTCGATCTGGAGCGGCTCGCTGAAGAGCTTCAAGTTGAGCACCCAGGGGTTGATCCCGGCCGTCACCGCGGCCGCGCCGACGGTAACCGCGTCGCCCACCCCCGGAGGCCCGACGGCGACTCCCGTCGCCTCCACACCCACGCCGGCGCCGGTGTTGAACTACCCGGACGAAACCGACCCGAACAACGCGGACCCGAGCCTGCGCAAGCCCATCTGGAACGCCGCGCGCGTCCTCGGCTACACGGACCCGGTGGCAGACCTGGCGGAAAGCGCCGCATCGCTTCCGGCCAACCCCGCCGCCCGCGCGCCCGCCGTCAGCGTCTGGCCGGGCCGCAAGATGATCTTCGCCCGGGCCGCCTCCGGTGTCCCGCTGCTGCGGTCGGACTTCATGCCGAATACGGCAGGCTGTACGGGAGCGGGCACTCCGGGGCTCTGCTTCGACGACCTCATGCTGAAAATGGGTCTGCTCCCGTGGAGTGCGGCGAATCAGACCAAGGCGATCCAGACCGTCCAGTTCCTGAGGGGCGGCATCACGTCCTACGGCCGCCGCGACGAGGTGCTCAACGCCATCCGGCCCGTCACGGTGCCCACCATCGGTCCGGGCGTCGGCCAGGAGCAGAAGTACTCGTACTTCTACCAGGACGACGTTCCGGCGCCGGGCGATCCTCCGCAGGTGCGGACCGACGACGACGGGACGGCACCGGCCGGCTACGCGCACAAGCTCGGGGACATTTTCCACTCCGAGCCGCTGCTGCTCGAGCCGCCGCGGTACTTCCAGTACATCTCGTCCAACCTCGCGCCGCGCACGAGCTCGTCGACGTTCGGCGAGCCCTACATCGACTTCGCGACCCGGCAGGGCAAGCGCCGCAAGGTGGTCTTCGTCGGCACCAACGACGGGTTCCTGCACTCGTTCGACGCCGGCGTGTGGAACCGCGACCTGGCCAACTTCCCCGCCACGCACGACCTCGGGACCGGGCGCGAGATCTTCGCGTACGCGCCTACCGAGATCATGAACGGGAAGTTCCCGAACCTGCTCAACTTCCCGCCGACGCCGCAGTACTTCGTCGACGGCTCCATGGCGGCGGCCGACGTCTTCATGGATCCCTCTTTCAACGCGACTCCGGACGAGACGGAACGGGTCTGGAGGACCGTGCTCGTCGGGACGCTGCGACAGGGAGGCTCGACCGTCTACGGGCTCGACGTGACGCAGCCGGACGACATCGACACGGTCGTCGCCTCGCCCACCTTCGGCGAGATCGTCGGCAACAAGGACTCTTCGCCCGGCTGCCTCGACGGCGGCGGCACGAGCTGCCTCGCGGGGGCGACGGCCCGCCCGTACCCGGAAGTCCTCTGGGAGCTCACCGATGCCGGCGTGGCCTGTTCGGACGGCTGCACGCTCACCGCGCCCGCGATGGGAGAGACCTGGTCGAGGCCCGTCGTGGGGCGGATCAAGGTCTACCACCCCTCCAGCCCGACGGCCGACCCCTCCGGCTTCGACTCGCGCTTCGTGGCCATCTTCGGCGGCGGCTACGCCACCGGGTTCCTGCCGGGCGACGACGTGACCGTGTCCCTGCCGCGCGGCCGGGCCTTCTACATCGTGGACGTGGAGACCGGAAAGATCCTCTTCAAGACGGCGGAAGGCATTCGGGGCGGCGGCGGCGCCGTGAACTTCGCCCCCATGCCCGCAGCGCCGGCCGTGGCCGACTACAACGACGACGGCTTCCTGGACGTGGCCTACATCGGCGACATGAACGGCCAGATGTGGCGCATCGACCTGACTCCGGACTCGACCTCGATGCCCAAGCGCGGCGAGTTCGTCGGCACGCAGCTCCATGGCTACAAGCCGTTCCTGCTCTTCGACGGCTGCCTGGCGGCCGGGGGCGTGTGCGCGACCAAGCAGCCGATCTTCTTCGAGCCCGGAATCGTGTACCTGGGCGGCGCGGCCTCGCCGCCGGCCCTGGGGATCGCGTTCGGTACGGGCGACCGCTCGGACCTGGCGGCGCCCAGCACCGCGCCCAACAGCTTCTACTACGCGGTCGACACCGGACAGACTGCGACCACCTTCGTCAAGGCCGATCTCCGGAACCTGACGCCGGTCTCCGGCGCGGGTCCCTGCCCGGCGCCCTACGACCCGGCGACCTGCGCCAACTCCACCAACGGCTTCGTGCTCGATTTCTCCACCAACAACGAGAAGGCGACCTCGACCGTCTTTTCGACGCAGGGGTATCTGTCGATCATCACGTTCACGCCGGACTCGACCAACCCCTGCGCGACCAATGGCAGCTCGTACCGCTACCGGTTCTTCTTCCTGACGGGCCAGGGCGGATACGGGACCGGCACGGCCTACGCCGACTTCCAGGAGGCTCTCGGATCGGGCCTGGCCGCGGCGTCGCAGTCCACCTCGCCTCAGGGCGATATAATCGACACCGTGCTCTTCTCCGGCGGCAGCATCCAGGAGGACGTCACGCCTGGAACGCTCCGGACGATCGAGCAGAATTGGAAGGAACAACAGTGAAGCTCCTCCGACAGGGCATCGCCGCCGCCGCCCTCGCGGGCGCGGCGGCGTTCGCCCTCGCCGGAGACGTGGTGGTCCTGAAGGGCGGAACGGTCGTCGAGTTGAGGGAGCCCTGGGTGCGCCGCGGGAACACGGCCTACCTGACCCGCGCCGACGGGACGCTGCTCTCTGTCTCGGTCACCGAAATTGATCGCGAAGCGACGGCGGCCGCCAGACGGGCGGCGCCCCCGGCCCCACTGCCGGCGGACGCACCGGCCTCGACGCCCGCGGAGGCAGTCCGGGTCGGTAGGGACGGCCCGAAGGCGCGCGTCCGCATCACCGACGCCGACGTCTCCCACCCGATGGAGCTGGAGCCAGCCCCTGGCGAGGAGAAGAAGGAGCAGTCGGCCACGAATGTGCGCGTCGAGGTGGCCGACTACACCCAGGAGAAGAACGGCGGGACCCTGCTCGTCAAGGGCTCGCTCCGGAATCCCGGGCAGGATCCGGCCGAGGGCGTCCGCATGGCCGTCACCGCGATCGACGAGAAGGGCCAGCCCATCGACGGATCCAACGCCACCCTCTCGAAGGGCACCCTCCCGGCGGGACAGGCCGTTGATTTCACGGCGTCTCTGACGGTCGGGGACCGTACGGTGGCGTCGCTTCGCTTCGCCCCGCAGTGGAATGCGCCCCGGCCGCCGGCCGCACCGACGCCGCGCCCCGGCGCCGCGGGCGCCGGAGGGGCCGCCGCGGCTCCGACGCCGGTTCGGACACCTTACGGGCGCGGTACGCTTTACGCGGCGCCCGCGCCGAGCGCCGGCTTCCAGGCGCCGGCCGATGGGAAGACGGGCTACATTCCCGGGCCCGCCAACCCGGACCAGCAGCCCAAGCCCCCGAACCGGTAGACCCTTCCGCCGCCTGTCCGCGGCTTCCGCTTCCCGCACACCTGCGAACCGGCTACTCTTTGAAGATCATGCCCCGGATCCTGATCGTCGAGGACAAGGATTCCCTGCGCGCGATGCTCGAGGAGATGCTCAAGGCCGAAGGCCTTTCGGTCCTCGGCTTGGCGAGCGGATCGCAGGCCGTCGAACGGCTGCGCGGGGGCGAGCGGCTGGATCTCGTTTTGACCGACTGGCGCCTGCCCGGAGCCGACGGGCTCGCCGTTCTCGACGCCGCGCGGGCGCTCGACCCGACCCTCCCCGTCCTCGTCATGACCGCGTACGGCTCGATCGAGACCGCGGTGGAGGCGATGAAGCACGGCGCCGAGGACTTCATCACCAAGCCGGTGGACCCCGACCTGCTGCGGCTGCTCGTCTCGCGCGCGATGGAGCGGCGGGCCCGCTCACGCGAGTCCCTGCTCTTCGCGGACGCCCGGCCCCGCTCGATGCCGGCCATCATCGGAGAGTCCGCCGCGATCCGCGTCGTCCGTGCCGAGGCCGAGCGCGTGGCCTCGACCGATGCGACCGTGCTCCTCGAAGGGGAGAGCGGAACCGGGAAAGAGCTCTTTGCCCAGGCCATCCACGCGCTCTCGCCGCGCCGCGACCGCGCCTTCGTCGCCATCAACTGCGCGGCGATCCCGGAGACGCTTCTCGAGAGCGAGCTCTTCGGCCACGAGCGCGGCGCGTTCACCGGCGCCGCCGCCCGGCGCATGGGGAAGTTCGAGCTGGGCGATGGCGGCACCGTCTTTCTCGACGAGATCGGCGAGCTGTCCCCGGCGACCCAGGGCAAGCTCCTGCGCGTTCTCCAGGAGCGCTCGTTTCACCGCGTCGGCGGAACGATCTCCATCGAGGTGGACGTGCGCATTCTCTCGGCCTCGAACCGGCCCCTCGAGAAGCTCGTCGCTCAGGGTCTCTTTCGCGAAGACCTGTTTTATCGCGTGCGGGTCTTCCCGATCCGCATCCCGGCGCTGCGGGAGAGGCCCGAGGACATCGACCCCATCGCCGACTGGTACCTCCAGAACCTCGCGCAGGGGCTCGGCAAGCGTTTCCTCCCGTTGGCTCCCGCCGCGCGCGAGAGGCTCCACGTGTACGACTGGCCGGGCAACGTCCGGGAGCTCCGCAACTGCCTGGAGCGGGCCATCATCCTGGCAGAGGCCGACGCGATCGAGGAAAAGGACCTGCGTCTGGGCCCCGACACACCGTTGATGGAGGCCGCGCGCGAGGAGACGCTCGAAGCAGCTCGGGACCGCGCGGCAGCCGCGGCCGAGCGGCTCTGGCTGGTGCGCGCGCTGGAGAGAACGAAGGGAGACCGTACGGCCGCGGCGGCCGCCGCGGGGCTCACGGCCCGGCGCTTCGAGGCGAAGCTCCGGGAGCACGGCCTCGACGAGGCCTGACCCGCCGTTAGCCCGAGAACGTCGGCGCGGGCGGGGGAACGCCGGGAGGCCAGGTCACGGGCGGAGGCGACGGGGGCGGGGTGAAGTCGGACTCGATCCGCGGAGTGCGGGGAGTCGGCAGCTTGGCACCCGCCGGCTCCGCCTTCCCGCAGCCCGCCATGCGCACGGCGGCCACCAGCAGCAGAATCCCCACCGGCCAGAACGTCTGGAGCACGCGTCGCATCATCGGTGGATTATGGCACCGGGTTCAGGAGTCCAGGCGGATTTCCCTGACATGGACCTGCGAATGCACGAAGCCCTCGCCGGCGTCGGTCACGCCGGATGCGAGAGCGCGCCGAGCGCCGCCGTCACGGCCGGATCCTCCTCGGGCTGTATCGAGCGCAGGTCGAGCAGCACGCGGTCGCGTTCGACCCGGGCGACGACGGGAGGCGAAAGCGCGCGCAACCGTTCCGTGATCGCGTCGGGGGACAGCCGGCGGTCAACAACGGAGATCGCGCGCGATTCGAAGAGCTTCTCGGGGCTGGTCCCCCCGCCGAAAGCGGCCTGCGAGGGCTCGAGGGACACGCGAAGATCGCCCTCCGACGAAGGGAGGCCGGCGAGGATGCGGGCTCCCCGTTCCTCCAGATCCTGGAGGGGCGCTCCGGCCGCCCGATAGACCGGAAACCGCCGCCAGGTTCCCGTTTTCCAGCCCGCGAGCGTCGCCGAGAGACCCGCCAGCGTCAGCTTGTCGGGGCGGACGGCCCGCGCGATCGGATGCACCGCGGCGCGGGCCACGAGGTCTTCGCGACCCACGAGGAATCCCGCCTGGGGACCCGAGAAGAGCTTGTCGCCCGAGAAGGTCACCAGATCGGCCCCCGCGGCGAGACATTCCGCAACCGTCGGCTCAGAGGCGACGCCGAACTCCTCCAGGGCAACGACGCACCCGGTGCCCTGGTCGTGCATCCACGGCACGCCCGCCTCGCGCGCCAGCGCCGAAAGCTCCGCGGGGGAGGGGCGGCCGGTGTAACCGCGGATCTCGTAGTTGGACGGGTGCACGGAGAGGAGCAGCGCGACCTCGGGCGAGAAGGCGCGGCGGTAGTCCTCCGCGGTCGTCCGGTTGGTCGTGCCGACCTCGTGGAGACGGGCTCCCGAAGCCTCCAGGATCTCGGGGATCTTGAAGGAGCCGCCGATGGCCACGAGCTCGCCCCGCGACACGATCACGCTCTTTCCGCGGGCCAGCGCCGCCAGGGCGAGGAGCACCGCGGCCGCGTTGTTGTTGACCGCGATCGCGTCGCCGCAGCCGAAGAGATCTCGGGCGAGGCCGCGCACGTGGTCCTGCCGCTTGCCGCGCGCGCCGAAGGCCGGCGCGTACTCCACCGTGCTGTAGCCGGCCGCCGCCTCCTGGATCGCCGCGCGGGCCTCGTCGGAAAGAGGGGCGCGACCCAGGTTCGTGTGCAGCAGGATGCCCGTGGCGTTGATCGCGCGGGTCAGCGTCGACGCGAAGCGCCGGTCGAGCGCGGCGCGCGCCGTTTCCCAGAGCGCCTCGGGTTGCGTGCCGCCGGCGGCGATGGCCCGGCGCAGCTCCTCCTTGACCGCATCGCGCCCGAAGCGGGTCAGAGGTCCGGCCGCGGCCTCCTCGTGCAGAAGGGCGTCCATCGAAGGGGGATGGGCGTCAAAGGGCGCGGGCCCGGCCGGATCGCTCACGGTTCCTTTACTATAGGAGACGGTGGCGATCCGGGCGAATGGGGCGGCGTTTCCGTGAGCAGCTCGGGCTTCGAGCGGGAGCTGCGCGTGCTCGAGGAGGCCATCCGGAGGATGACGGCCGAGTGCGACGCCTTTCTCTACGGATCGGTCCCCAGGCCCCCGGTGCAGACCCGCCGGCACATCGAGGAGATGATCCGGCGCTTGAACGCCTCGGAGGCCATGTCGGCTGCCGAGCGGTACCGGTTTTCGTCGCTGCAGGGGCGTTTCTCGGCGCTCCTCGAGCGCTGGGAGCGGCTGCAGGCCGAGAAAGAGGCCGGGCGCAGGCCGGGGATCTACGGCCACTTTCGGGAGGCCGCCCCGGCGCCGGGCCCCTCTGGCCCCAACGCGGCGAAGGCCGCTTCCGTACAAGAAGAGCGGCGCGCCCTCCCGGCCGATCCCGACCGGGATCTCTTCGAGCGCTACGTGGCCGCCAAGAAGGCGCGGGGAGAAGACGTCAGCGGCTACCGGCTGGAGGGATTCCTGGAGGGACTCGAGCGCGAGCGGCGAAAGGTCAGGGAGCGCCTGGGCGCGGCGGACGTCGTGTTCGACGTGGCCGAGCGCGACGGGCGGGTGCGATTGATCGCGAAAAAGAAGCCACGGAGCACGCCATGAAAAAGTGGATCGGAGCCTTCGTCCTGGCGCTCGCCGCGGTTGCCGGCGTCGCTCGAGACACGAAGGCCGGCAACGCCCGGGCGCCCGAGCCCTTCTACCGGAAGTACCTGGTGCCGGGGAATCCCTTGGACGACCAGATCGTCGAGCAGGAACGCCGCATCGAGGCCTCGCCCGACGACCCCTCCCTGCGCAACGACTTCGGGAACCTCCTTGCGAAGCGGCGCTTTCCGGAGCAGGCCGCCGAGCAGTACGAGCTCGCGGCCAGGCTCGACAAGACCAACTTCATCGCGTTGTACAACCTCGGCCTGCTCCGCGAGACAGAGGGGAAGACGGGAGCGGCCGTCTCGGCGTACAAGAAGTCGATCGGGCGCAAGCCCGGGTTCCCCCCCTCGCGCTTCCGGCTCGGCCGGCTCTACGAACGGCAGGGCCGGGCCGACGCCGCCGTGAGCGAGTACGCGATCGCGCTGCGGATCGATCCGTCCATGCGCGAGGTCCGGCGCAACCCGCTCGTCGTGGACGCCGAGCTCCTCTATCTGGCCTCGGTCCAGAACTACCCGCGCGATCTGGCGACCACCTCGATCGAGAGCGACCAGGTGTTCGCCGAGGAAGCCCGGTTCCGGCACGTTCCGGTCGACCGGGCGCTTTCCGCCGAGGAGGCCGGCAAGGAGGAAAGCGAGCAGGAGCCCGAGCCTCGAGAGATCGGACCGAGCGGCGCGGGGGGCGCCCCCGCTCCAGACACCAGCGGCAGGCCGCCGGCGCGGCGTTTTGAGCGGCCGCCGGTCGCCGGCGAGACCGGAGGATCTATCCTCGGCGGACGTGCTCGCACGCCGGGCGCGCGGCCGCCCCGAATGGCTCGTCCCACACCGCGGCCCCCGGGCGAGCCCGCGCCCGCCCCGGTAGCGACGCCCCCGCCCGAGGAGACGGAGCCGATGGGCGACCCGAGCGAGCCCGAGACCGTTCCTGAGCCCACGCCCACCCCGCCGTACTCGGTGGAAGTGGAGCCGAGTTAGGAGCTGTCCGCCGTCAGCGGACAGCTATTCGAAGTTCGCCCTCTCCACGAGGACCGTAGGCGCTCCCGTCAGAAACGGCGCCGCGAAGAACTGCAGGTCGGTCGAAAGGCCCGTGATCCGGCGCAGCAGCTCCGAGATCCGGCCCGCGGCGCGCGCGCCGGCGACAGGACCCTGCGCGCGGCCCGCCAGAAGCGAGATCCCGGTGAACTCGACCTCGTAGCGGTCCCGCTCGAGGTCGACGTGGACGGGCGCCGTCAGCGCCGCGGCGAAGAGTCCCCTGCGGACCGAGGCCAGCAGCGGTTCCGGCGCCGCCGGCGTGCGCGCCTCGAAGAAGAGGCGCCGGGGTGAGACGGAGGGCGGCGTGCGGAACGACGGCCGCACGCCGTGTCCCGTGGAGCGCGTTCCGGCCCGCGTCGCGGCCCGCAGGTCGTAGAGGTGCCCGGCGATCTCGCCGTCCTCCACCAGGAGGACGCGCCGCGTCGGAACTCCCTCGCCGTCGAACGGGGCGTCGCCCGACGCGTCGTCGGCGATCGCCAGCCCAGGGGCCGCGATTCGGCCCCGTCCCATCCAGCGGGGCGGCCGTTCGGCGGTGAAGAGCGGCGCGAGCGCAGCGAGGATGCCCGCGGCCACGCCCGGATCGAGCAGCCACTGGCCGTGCGCGAACGGGGCCGGCCGGTCCGCCAGCGGGAGCGTCGCCGCGTCGGAGAGACGCCGGGCCAGCGCCTCGATCTCCGGAGCCTCGCGCCACCGGAAGGGCAGACGGACCTCGTGCGCGCGGCTGCCCTGGCGTCCGATCGCCTGGGCGACGCCGTCGAACGTTTGGTGGCGCTGTCCGACGTCCAGACCCGCGCCGTTGACGACGCGCTCCGCGGCCTTGCCCCTGCGGAGGCCGAGGAAGGCGAGCCGGGCCTGCCCGCGGGAAGCCGCCGCGACCGCGCGCGCGAGCTCCTCGAAGAGGTCCGGGGGCGGCTCGACCGGATTTTCCGCGGGCATCGGCGAGGCGCGGGAAGGCCACTCGGGGGGCGGGTCGCCGGCGGCGGGGAGGAGCGCGGCCTGCGGGATCGCGAGGGCGAGCGCGCCCGGCGCCGCCGCCGCCGCAAAGCGCGGCGCGCCGGATTCCCACCAGCGCGCCGCCCAGCCCTCCTCGCGCCTCCAGAGGACACGGCGGAGGGAGCGGGAGGTCTCGATCTGACGGGACTCGGCGGATTTGCGGTAGAGCTCCCACTGCCCGGGAGCCCGCCGCTCGAGCTCCCCGCAGAGCGTCTCCTCCGTCACAGCGCGGGCCGGACCGCCAGCCGACGGATCAGGATGTCCGGCGCGGCTCCCTGGACGGGGATGACCTGCCCCCCCCGGGCGCACCACCCCAGGCTCCGGCACACGCGCACGTCGCGGCCGACGACTGGCTCGATGTTCTCGAGAGCGGGCAGCAGCTCGCCCGCGAGCACTCCCGGGCCGACCTCGTCCGCGAACCGCCCCCGTCGCACCCGGCGCGCGCGCGGAAAGGCGACGCGAAACGTCCCGCCGGCCAGGTCCACCGATCCCCCGCGGAACTCTTCGATCCAGAGGCCGTTTCCGAGCCGGCGCAGGAGCTCTTCCGCCGTGGCCGAGCCGGCGGCGACGACGAGGTTGGAGGAGCGGGGCAGCGGCGGCTCCGCGGGACCCGCGCGGCGCCCGTGGCCGGTCGAGCCCTGCGGGCCGGCGTGCGCGCGATCCGTCAGGCGCGAGCCGATCCGGCCGGAGTGCACGAGCCGGACCGCCCGCGGCGCGGTGCCCTCGTCGTCGCGTTCGTACCCGCCGAAGAGGTCGAGGCGCCTGGGGTCGTCGTGCACCTCGAGCTCCGAAACCGCCACGCGCGCGTCGGGCAGCGCCGAGAGCGGGGAGGGGTCCGCGTCGGCCTCGAGCGGGTGGGCCAGGATCTCGTGGAAGAGCACGGCGGCGGATCCCTCCGCCAGCACGACGTCGCTCTCTCCGGCGAGGGCTGGAACGGCGCGGTCGCGTGCGGCGCCCGCCGCGATGAGGGCCGCCTTCAGCTCGGCGGCCGTCGCGTCGGCGTCCGGCGCGTGGAAAGAAAAATCCCGCTCCTCGTCTCCGGGCCGGGAGGCCGCGGTGAAGCGCCCCTCGAGCGAGAGGAGGCGGCGGCGGGCGACCGAGGCCGGCTGGCCCGCCGCCACGACGCGCCGCTCGGTCTCGCGGATCCGCCATCGGAATCGGTGGCGCGGGGCGTGGCGGGCGAAGGCGGCAGAGAGCCGGCGCGGCCAGCGGTCCTGGTCGAGGGACGGCGGGCCATCCGGTAGCGAGGCGCCGGCGCGCGAGGGGCGGATCGGAAGCGTGTCGCGCCCGGCCGCCGCGCGCAGCGCCCGGACCGCCTCGCGCACCGAGGCTTCCTCGGTGCCCGCCACGAAGACGAACTGCTCACTTCCCGCATGGCGCCAGCGCGCTCCCGTGCCCTCTTCCTGCCGGAGGCCGGCTTCCCGCACGGCGCCGTCGCGCCACTCGAGCGTGAGCTCCCACAGGGACTCGCCGAAAACTTCGGCAAGCTCGCCCGGCCGCGAGGCGAGCGGCTCGAGCCAGCGCTGGATGGCGGTCTCGTCCCAGTCCACGGGATGCAGTGTAATAACATCCGCGCGGGGGAGATATGAGCCTGGCGGACACGCGCAGGGACTTCATCGCGGGCCGGGCCGCGCGCGGGCTCTCGACGCGCAAGCTCTTCTCGGAGAAAGCGCCCGGCGCTCTTCGGGAGGTGGTGGTCGCGGCGCTCGCGGGCGAGGCCGAGAAGGAACGCACCCTCGACGAGGAGGCGCGGCGCATGATGGAAGGCGCCCGCCAGGAGATCGCCGCGGGCCGCGTGGACGGCCACGAGCTCTTCCGCCGCATCCGCCGCAAACTCGCCGAGCAGCGGGGGATCGTGCTGTGAGGCTCGCCGGGTCACGGCTGACCGCTCACGACTCGTAATGACCTTCGAAAAACGCATCGCGGACCTCGAGGCCCTGCGCGAGAGCCGCCTCGAGGGAGGAGGTCGCGAGCGCGTCGAGCGCCAGCACGCCGAGGGAAAGCTGACGGCCCACGAGCGCGTCGCCCTCCTGCTCGATCCCGGGTCGTTCCTCGAGCTCGACCCGTTCGTCACGCACCGCTGCCTCGACTTCGGCATCGAAAAGACACAGGTGCCTGGCGACGGCGTCGTCTGCGGCGCCGGCACGATCGACGGACGGCCGGTGTACGTCTTCGCCCAGGACTTCACGGTCTTCGGCGGATCGCTCTCGGAATCCAACGCCGACAAGATCTGCAAGGTGATGGACCTGGCGGTCCAGAACGGGGCGCCGATCATCGGCTTGAACGACTCCGGGGGCGCCCGGATCCAGGAAGGGGTCGTCTCGCTGGCCGGCTACTCGAAGGTTTTTCTGCGCAACACGCGGGCCTCCGGGGTCGTCCCGCAGATCTCGGCGATCCTGGGGCCGTGCGCCGGGGGAGCGGTCTACTCGCCCGCGATCACCGATTTCGTTTTCATGACGGAGAAGACCTCGTACCTCTTCGTGACGGGCCCGGACGTCATCAAGACCGTGACGCACGAGGAGGTCACGAAGGAGGAGCTCGGCGGGGCCCGCACGCACTCGACGGTGTCGGGCGTGGCCCACTTCGTCCGCAGGAGCGACGAGGCGGTGCTTGCGGGCATCCGGGAGCTCCTCGGCTATCTGCCCGCGAACAACCTGGATGACGCCCCGCGGCGCCCGCCGCGCGAGCCTCCGGGCGCGAGCGCGGACCTGAACACCTTCATTCCCGAGGAACCGGATCGGCCCTACGACATGGGCGAGCTCGTCCGCCGGATCGCCGACGAGGGGGTCTTCCTGGAGGCGCATGCCGGGTTCGCCCGCAACATCCTCGTCGGTTTCATCCGCCTGGCCGGCCGCGCCGTGGGCGTCGTGGCGAACCAGCCGATGCACCTGGCGGGTGTGCTCGACATCGACGCGTCGGTGAAGGGGGCGCGGTTCGTCCGCTTCTGCGACGCGTTCAACATCCCGCTCCTCGTCTTCGAGGACGTGCCCGGGTTTCTCCCCGGGACGCAGCAGGAGTACGGCGGCATTATCCGGCACGGGGCGAAGCTGCTCTACGCGTTCGCCGAGGCGACCGTGCCCAAGGTCTCGGTGATCACGCGCAAGGCTTACGGTGGCGCGTACTGCGTCATGCTCTCGAAGGACATCGAGACCGACTTCAACTTCGCGTACCCCACGGCCGAGATCGCGGTGATGGGGTCCGAGGGCGCGGTCAATATCCTCTACCGGCGGGAGCTCGATCGAGACGCGCCTCCCGAGGCGCGCGCCGCCAGGGTCGCCGAGTACTCGGCCAATTTCACGAGCCCGTACATCGCGGCCCGGCGGGGATACGTCGACGACATCATCGAGCCTTCCGAGACGCGCCCGAAGTTGATCGCGGCGTTCCAGCTCCTGGAGGGCAAGCGGGTCCAGTTGCCGCGCAAGAAGCACGGGAACATTCCGCTGTAGCCGGATGCGCCTGCTCGTCGCCAACCGCGGCGAAATCGCGGTCCGCATCTTCCGGGCCTGCCGCGACCTCGAGATCGAGACGGTCGCGGTGTACTCGGACGCCGACCGCCGGTCTCCCCACGTCGCGATGGCCGACTATGCCGTGCGGATCGGACCCGCGCCAGCGCGGGAGAGCTACCTGTCGGTGCCGGCGCTGCTCGAGGCGGCCCGGAAATCCGGAGCGGGGCTCGTCCACCCCGGCTACGGCTTCCTCGCCGAGAACGCCGCGTTCGCGCGCGCGTGCGCCGGGGCGGGGCTGACCTTCGTCGGCCCGAGCCCGGAGTCGATCGCGGCGATGGGATCCAAGACCGGCAGCCGCGAGCTCATGCGCAAGGCGGGCATCCCGGTGGTGCCGGGAACGACGCGGCCCGCCGAGAGCGCCGCCGAGCTCGCGCGCTTCGGGCAGGAGGCCGGTTATCCCATCCTCCTCAAGGCCTCCGCAGGCGGGGGCGGCAAGGGGATGCGGCGGGTCGACGCGGAGTCGGAGCTGGAGGCCTCGTTCGCGCGCGTGTCCTCCGAGGCGCGGGCCTCCTTCGGCGACGGGGCGATTTACGCCGAGAAGCTCATCGAGCGCCCGCGGCACGTGGAGGTCCAGGTGATCGGCGACGCGCGCGGCCTTCTTGCCGCGCTCGGGGAGCGCGAGTGCAGCCTCCAGCGCCGCCACCAGAAAGTCGTCGAGGAGTGCCCGTCGCCGGCCGTGGACGACGCCCTCCGCGCGCGGCTCTATGCCGCGGCCCTCGCGGCCGCGCGCGCCGTCGGCTACGTCTCCTGCGGCACCGTGGAGTTCCTGCTGGCGCCGGACGGCGCCTTCTATTTCCTCGAGATGAACACGCGGCTGCAGGTCGAGCACCCCGTGACCGAGGAGGTCTGGGGCGTCGACCTGGTCGCCGCGATGATCCGGATCGCGCTCGGGGAGCCGCTCCCGTTCGATCCGGCGGGGCTCGCTCCCCGCGGCCATGCGCTGGAGTGCCGCCTGTACGCCGAGGACCCGCGGCGCGGCTTCGCGCCCTCTCCCGGGACGATCCAGCACCTGCGCCTGCCGCAGGGGCCCGGCATTCGCCACGACATGGGCGTCGAGGCGGGGTCGGTCGTCCCGATCGACTACGACCCGATGCTCGGCAAGCTCGTGGTGCACGGACCCGACCGGCCGGCCGCGATCGCCCGGCTCTCGCGGGCGCTGTCGGACTACGAGATCACGGGCGTCGAGACGACTCTGCCGCTCTTCCGCGCGCTCGTCGCCGATGCCGATTTCGCGCGCGCGGCTTTCGACGTGCAGTGGCTGGATCGCCGGGTGGCCGAAGGGCTGCTCGACGCGAGCGAGCCTTCGTCCGGCGAAATCTGGCTCGCCGCCGCGGGCCTGGCCTCGCAGGATGCGCCACTCCCGGCCGGTGTCGACGCCGCAGAATCCGCCTGGAGGCTGGCGGCCCGCCGGGACGCCCTTCGCTGATGCGCCACTTCGTCTTGATCTACCGCGGCGCGGACGGCCCGGAGGAGATCGCCCTCGAGCTCGACTTGACCGGCTGCGTTTTCACCGGCCGCGGCGCTCGCGTTGTCGCCGAGCTCGTCGCGCTCCCGGACGGGCGCCTTTCGCTGCTGTTCGAGAGCGGCCGCCAGGTCTGCGGGCGTGTGCTCCCGGCCGGGCCGGGCGATGTCGAGGTCGTGACCGGCGGATCGAGCCGGAGGATCGCCCTGGCGGAGCCGCTGCGGGACCGGCTGGCGCACGCGGCCGACCGCGGCGAGGCTGATACGGAGGACGAGGAGATCCTGGCCCTCATGCCGGGGCGGGTCGTCGAGGTCGCCGTGGCCGAGGGAGAGCAGGTGGCAGCCGGCGCCCTGCTCATGGTCCTCGAAGCCATGAAAATGCAGAACGAGATACGGACCGCCCGGGGCGGAACGGTGGTCCGACTGTCGGTCGAGGCCGGGCAGGCCGTCGACGGGGGCGCTCTTCTCGCGGTCTTGAAGCCCGAAACATGACTGTTCGGCACGCCGAACCGGCCCTTCGTCCCAGCGCTGACTGACCAGTCAGATATCCAAGAAACCGTAGATCTATCCAACCAATTCGGCTTCGGCCCTCCAAGGCTCCGGTCCGGATTTCTCTTTTGTTGAGGCGGGTCAATCAGTTACAGTTCGCTGACTTCTTGGGAAAAGGTGGCAATGACATTGCTTTGTTTTAAGGTCCTGTGAACAGGTCCTTATGGTTCTGCAACCCGCAACCAGTTTTGAAAAGGAGGATGGGAATGAAGTCTGCCTACCGATTTAGCCTGGCTCTTTCGGTGTGCCTTCTGCTCCTCGCTCCGGTAGCCGTCTTCGCACAGACGACCGGAACGGTGGATGGAACGGTCACCGATCAGAGCGGCGCCCCGTTGCCGGGCGTGACCGTGGAGCTCACGGGCCCTAACCTGCAGGGCATGCGCACCGCCGTCACATCGGCCGACGGCCGCTACCGATTCCCCAGCGTTCCGCCGGGCCCCTACAAGGTCACGGCGACGCTCTCGGGTTTCGGCCGCGTTCAGAAGAACGCGACGGTCACCCTCGACTCGACGGCGAGCGTCGCCCTGCAGCTCTCGCTCTCGACCACGGCGGAAATCACGGTCACGGGCGAGGCGCCGCTGGTGGACGTGACGTCGACGACCCAGGGCAGCAACTACAGCGCCGCGATCATGAGCAAGCTGCCCATCGGCCGCAACTATGCGCAAATCGTCTTCACGCAGCCGGGCGTCCAGGCCGACTTCGGCGAGACGCAGGGCCGTTCTTTGGCGATCTCGATCTACGGAGCGACCTCGGCGGAGAACCTGTTCATAATCGACGGCGTCAACACGACCAACGTCATCAAGGGCTTCCAGGGCAAGGACATCAACACCGAGTTCATCCAGGAAGTCGAAGTGAAGACCGGCGGTTACCAGGCCGAGTACGGCCGGAACACCGGCGGCGTGATCAACGTCGTCACCAAGTCGGGTGGTAACGAGTTCCACGGCGGCGTGTTCGGCTACTACAACGACACAGGAATGCGAGCCGACCTCTTGAACGCCGACCCCGCGAATTACGACACGCCGGAGTTTTCCGAGACGGGCGACGCGCAGTTCCTGAACAACGCCCTCTCGAAGGACAACCGCACGGAGTGGGGCGCCGACCTCGGCGGCTTCGTGTGGAAGGACAAGATCTGGTTCTTCGGCGCGTACAACCGCGTCAAGGTCGACCAGAACGTGCAGACGCTCGACGTGCAGAACACGACGACGTTCGGGCACGAGTTTCCGATCAGCTTCTTCCAGAACAAGTACTCGGGCAAGCTGACCTTCAACCTCCTGCAGGGCACCAGCCTCGTCGGCACGATCTTCTCGGATGCGCAGGTGCAGGAAGGCGCGATCAACGTTCCGACCAGCTTGAACCCGATCACCTACAGCGGCCGCCGCGACACGGGCGGGCCGGACTACGGCGCTCGGTTGAACCAGCTCTTCGGCTCGTTCGGCATCCTGACGCTGCAGTACTCGCAGCACAAGGACCGGTTCACGACCAATCCGTTCCAGGTTGACCTGCCGCAGCTCCTCGACTACACCGGCTCGGCCACGGGATCGACCTTCGTGCGGCGAGACGGCTTCGGCTCGGTTTTCGGGCCGACGATCAACAACTCGTCCAAGCGCGAGGCCTACGCCGGGTCCTTCACCGGCTACGTCGGCAATCACGAGATCAAGGTGGGCGGCGACTACCAGAATGACAACACCTTCGGCATCTCCTACTTCACCGGCAATGTGAGGAACCGGGTTCGTCCCTGCCTCCAGGCCGGCGCGAACATCTGCGACCTCGACCTGGCGCCCTTCTACACGAACCCGACCACCGGCGAGGTTCGGCAGGTCTTCTACGAGCACGACACCTACGTCGATAGCGCGGAGCTTGGTTCCGCGATCCTCGACGGCGCGCCGTTCGAGACGCCGACCAAGCGCTGGAGCGCGTTCTTCCAGGACCAGTGGAGGATCATGCCCACGCTGACGTTCAACGTCGGCATCCGGTATGACGCCGAGGACATCCAGAACAACAACCTCGAGACGGCCTTCAAGCTCGAGGACGAGTGGGCCCCGCGCGTCGGCCTCGTGTGGGATTTCGTGGGTGACGGCACGTCGAAGCTGTACGCCTCGGCGGGCCGCTTCTACTACGCCCTCCCGACCGACCTGAACGTCCGGGTCTTCAGCTCGAACACGCAGCAGCAGACCTGGAACTACAGTCCCACCGATCTGAATCAGCTGGGCGCCCCGGGCTCCGCGGGCGGCGGGACCGGCAGCGGAACCGCTCCGCGTAACCGCAGCGTCCAGGGCGGAAGCGCGACGGGCGAGCCGATTGATGGCTGGGAACTCAACGAAGCGGGCACAGGAAACGTTCTCAGCGGAGCGCCGCGCGTCAAGGCGGCCTACCAGGACGAGTTGACCGTCGGCATCGAGAAGGCTCTCGACCCGACGCTCTCGATCGGCCTGAAGGGCACCTACCGGACGCTCGGCCGCACGGTCGAAGATCGCTGCGACCTCGACTACAACGATCCTCTTTCCCAGGGCTCCACGTGCGCGCTCTTCAACCCGGGCTCGGACGGCGTGGCCGCGAGCGGCGGGATTCTTTCCTACAACGGCTGCGGCAATCCGAACGATCCGGGCTGTGGAACCATCGGTAACCCGGGCGTGCCGGTCGGCGATGCCAAGCGCATCTTCCGCGGCATCGAGATGACGGCCCGCAAGCAGTTCTCGAACCAACTGTGGGCGCAGGCGTCGTTCCTGTACTCCTCGCTCAAGGGCAACTACTCGGGCGCTATCCGCGAGGCCTCCGGCCAGACGGACCCCGGCATCAACGCCGACTTCGACTACTACCAGTTCAACTTCAACGCGTACGGCAGGCTCGAGCTCGACCGGCCGGTTCAGGCCCGCCTCGACGCGGTGTATACCGCGCCCTTCGGTCTGACCGTGGGCGGCGGCTTCTACGTCCGCAGCGGTCTGCCGATCTCGCGCCTGGGCTGGTTCAACACCTTCTACCCGGACCTCCTGTACCTCGACCAGCGCGGCGAGCTCGCCCGGACGCCGACCGACTACGACCTGAATATGTCGCTCGGATACAACATCAACGTCGGACCGGTGACGATCACGCCGCAGGCCTACCTCTTCAACATCATCAACAAGCAGTTTCCGGTCAGCTACCAGACGGTGTACAACACCAACGGCAGCTTCGACGGCTTGGAACCGGTTCTCGACGAGCCGGACTACCTGAAGGTCAACCAGCGCAACAACCCGAGGACCCTGCGCGTCGCCCTCAAGGTCACGTTCTAAGCTTCGTACGATCGGGTCTTTTCTTGGGGGCGGCTTCGGCCGCCCCCTTTTTCTTTGGGGGAGGTCGTGAGTCATGTGTGGTGAGCCGGTCCAAACGTCGAACCGACGGCTCACGACTCATAACTCATGACTCACGGCCCCGTACTAAAGGCGTAGAGTTGCGAATACCCGGAGGTTTCCCATGCGCCGGTTGGTTGTCATCGCGATCTTCGTCCTCGCCTCTTCCTCTCTCCTCGCCTCGACCGAGTGCCTTCAACTCTTCCTGAAAACCAAGGAACAGTTCCGGTTCGGCGCCTACGCCGACGCGCTCGCGACACTCGAAAAGCTCACCCTCGAGAGCGAGCAGCCGGGCAACGAGTCTTACCGGGCCCAGCTTCGGCCGAGTCTCGCCTTCTACAAGGCCGCCAGCCTCGCGGCCCTGGGCCGAACCGAGGAGGCCCGAACGGAGTTCGAGGTGTTTCTGACCTATCAGCCCAACGCGTCGCTCGACCCGGGCGCCTACCCGGCCAAAGTGATCGCGGCCCTCGAGGACGTGCGTCGGTCGATGCGCGCCGAGGCCCAGAAGCCGACCCAAACCGGCTCGCTCGCGACGTCCTACCGCGCGTACTCGCCCGTCACTTCCAAGGGGCCGGTGGACTCGGGAGAGGATTGGGCGGAGAGCCCCGTGAGCTACCTCCTGACGGCGCAGCAGCGGCGGGACTACTCGCGCCTCTCGGATTCCGTGTCGCGGTCGGAGTTCATCACGGAGTTCTGGAAAACGCGGGACCCCAGGCCCGAGACGACGGAGAACGAGGCGCGCGAAGAGTTCGAGAAGCGCGTGGCCTTCGCCGACGCCCAGCTCTCCCAGGACGAGACCCGGGGGAGCCTGACGGACCGGGGGATGGTCTTCGTGCTGCTCGGGCCTCCGACCTGGGTGGGCCGCCGGCCGCTGCGCACGGGCGAAGACGAGGCCGACCCGAGCGGAATGTCGATCTACAGCGACCAGGACGTGTCGAACGCGCTCCGGGGACTCTCGGGCGCCGCGTCGGCCATCATGTGGGACAAGATGACCGGCCCCGGTAACCGGATGCCCGACTCCGACGGGAACTACCGTGAGCTCTGGCACTACCGCCGCGAGCTGCTGCCGCCCGGTGTCTCGTTTCTGCAGGTGGACTTCGATTTCATCACGCGCAAGGGCTACGGAAAGAACGTCTGGCAGCGCGACGCCCAGACTCTCGCGACGCTGGAGACCGGCCGCGAGTCGCTGCGGGCGGGCGTCGTCTCGCGCACGGCGAGTCATTAGACCCCGCATCGGCCGTCCTGTCGGGACCAGCCTGCGGTGGCGCTCGACTTGGGAAACTCTTTCCTCAAAGAACTTCCGGGTCTGCCTCGACTTCCGCGCCCTGCGAATCACGCTGCAGGAGTGACCGCCTGAAATCCGCAAGCCCCCCGCCCGTGTTAAGGTTCGCGGGATGCGGCGGGCCCTGTTTTTCGCGCTTCTGGCGGTCTTCTCCGCCGCTTCGGCCGTGGCCGGGGAGGCGACGAAAGGCCGTCTTTCCAGGGACTTCGGGGCCTCGCACCCCGAGCCGGGCAGCACCCGCCCCTGATGCGAGCGCGGCTCTTACGGGACGGACCTCTCGCCGCTTCCCTCGCGCTCTCGCTTTCCTGCGGGCGTGGTCCCGAGACGTCGAGCGCCTCGCCCGCCTCCTCCGCGGGTCCGGCCGCGGCTCCGCCGCCCGCCGCCGCGGTCGAGTCCGCCGACGTCGCGACGCGCACTCCGCGTCCGGCGGGCGGGCGCACGCCCGTCATCTGGCTCGGCTTAGACGGCCTCGACTGGGAGCTTCTCGACCGGCTGGCCGCCGAGGGCAGGATGCCGAACTGGAAGCGGCTGACCGAAGAGGGGTACACCGCGAAGCTGAAGAGCTTCATGCCGGTCCTCTCGCCGGTCGTCTGGACGAGTGTCGCGACGGGTGTCAGCCCCGACGTCCACCGCGTGCTCGACTTTCAGGAGGTCGACCCCGCGACGGGGCAGAAGGTCCCGATCTCCGGCCATTCCCGCGCCGTGCCCGCGATCTGGAACGTCGCGTCGGCGGAGGGCCGCACCGTGGGCGTGGTCGGCTGGTGGGCCACGCATCCGGCCGAGGAGGTCAACGGCTTCTTCGTCTCCGACCACGCGAGCCCGATCCTCTTCGAGGGCCTGTCGCGCGCCGGAGTCGCCTATCCCACCTCGCTGGCGGCGGGGGTCGAGCAGATCGTCGCGCGCGACGGCCGCGTCGCCGACGAGGAGCTCGTGCGCTTCGTGGACATCCCCCCGGCCGAGGTCACGCGCGTCCGGGCCGAAGGCGGAGGGCTCACCAACCCGCTGGTGGCACTCGCGAGCGTCCTCGGCTCCACCCGCGTCCAGCAGCGGATCGCGCGCGATCTCTACGACCGGAACCACCCCGACCTGATGATGCTGTACCTCGAGGGCACGGACGGCATCGGGCACGTCTTCGCCGCCTTCGTCCCTCCCCAGATGTCCTGCGTCTCGGACGAGGATTTCGCGCGCTACCGGAAGACGGTCGACGAGTACTACGCGCTCGCAGATCGGCTGCTCGGCCAGTGGATGCGCCGGGCCGAGGAGGACGGCGCCACGCTCGTCGTCAATTCGGACCACGGCTTCAAGTGGAGCGACGACCGCCCCTGCGAGCGCTCCTCGCTCAACCCCTCGACCGCCGCCTACTGGCACCGGCTCGACGGCGTCTTCGCGGCGTGGGGGGCGCGCGTGCGCCGCGGCGTCTCCCGCGGGTCAGCGTCCGTGCTCGACGTGGCCCCCACGGTGGCCGCCCTCGCGGGCCTTCCCGTCGACCGCCGGATGAAGGGCACCGCAATCCGCGCGGCTTTCTCGGATCTGCCCCGGCCGGCGAGCAAGGACGTGTTCGGAACCGTCGCCGTGCGGCGCGTGGAGGCGCAGGCGCCTTCCGCCAAGGACGCCAGCGAGTACGCGCAGCGCCTGAGGGCGCTCGGCTACCTCTCGGGCGGCGATTCCGAGAAGGTCGCCCCGCCGGGCGGCGAGCGTCCCGGCGTGACCGAGGGGGGCTGGAACAACCTCGGCGTCTACTTCCGCGAGAAGGGCAACTATCCCCCGGCGGAAGCGGCCTTCCAGAAGGCCCTGGCGATGCGGCCGACGTACGCATCGCCCGTGTTCAACCTGGCCGTCCTCTACCGCGTGCGCGGCGAAGACAAGAAGGCGATCGACTGGCTCTTTCGATCGCTGGAGGCCGGCCACGCCGACCCGGAAGGCACGATCCTGCGGTGGTTCTCGGAGTACCACGACAAGGGCAAGCGGCGGGAAGCCCGCGACATGCTCGAGCGCGGGGCCCGGGCCTATCCGGCCAACGAGAAGATCGCCCGGGAGCTCGGCCTCATGCGTTTCAAGGGGAAGGACTGCCAGGGCGCGTGGGACGCGACCGCGCGGTTCGAAACGGCCACGCGGGAACCGGACACGCTCAATGCCCTCGGCCTCTTCCAGACGTGCATGGGAAAGCGGGAGGAGGCGATCGCCCTCTTCGAGAAGTCGCTCAGTTTGAAAGCCGGGCAGCCGGCGGTCGTCCAGGCCGTGAATCTGCTAAAACAGTCCCCGCCTTCGGGGCAATGACCCACCGTGAAAGGGAACAGATGAGAACTCGCGTGACCGTTCTCTGCCTCCTCGGAGCCGTCGCCGGTCTCGCAGCCGCGTCCGGCGCGATCCGCGTCGAGAAGCCCGCGCCGGGTGTGGAGGCGCGCCTGCCCGGCTACCTGGCCAACTTCCTTCCGTACGACCCCGGAACGAAAGTCACCGTGGAGAAGACGGCCGACCGTCTTCCGGGCTTCCAGGGGTACAAGATCAAGCGGACCGGGAAGTACCCGAAGCTCGCCGTCGAGAAGACGGTCCACGTGTCCGATGACGGGAAGTGGTTCTTCGACGGCGACCCGGTCGCCAACCCCAATCCCCGGCCGGTCCAGACGGCGCTCGATCTGGCCTGGCTGGAGGGCCGAAGCGGCGCCCTGTACCGGTCCCGCGCGAAGGCGTTCCTCGTTCCCGAGCGCGACGCCGCCGGGTTCAAGGCCGTCGCCATCGCGGTGGAGACGGGCTTCGGTCCGATGCGCGTGCCTGGCTACGTGACGCCGGACGGCGCGCGCTTCCTGAACGGGATGCTGTGGGACTTCCAGATGGACCCCCGCGAGGAACGCAAGCGCCGCATCGACCTCTCGCAAGGCCGCTTCGAGGGCAAGCCCGACGGCGCGGTCACGATCGTCGAGTATGCGGACATGGAGTGCGGCTACTGCCGATACCGCGGTACGCAGTTGGACTCCCTTCTTCACACCAACGCGGGCACGCTGTCCCACAAGCGCTACTACAAGCTCTTCCCGCTCTGGTTCTCGCACGCCTGGTCGATGAAGGCCGCCTCCGCGGCCGATTGCATGTTCCGCTTCGGGAAGCAGGCGATGTTCGCCTTCAAGAAGCAGGTCTACTCGCAGCAGCCCGTGCTGACCGTTTCGGGGATCGACGAGCTCGCGGTCACGTTCGCCGAGGCCGCCGGCATCCCGCGGGCCGACTTCCTCGGCTGCTACCTGCGCGACGAGAGCCTCGTCAGCGTGCGCAAGGACCTCGACGAAGGGCAGCGGCTCGGCGTCAAGTCCACGCCGACCTACTTCGTCGACGGGACCGAGATCTCGTGGGTCGAGGACAAGGTGATGGAGGACTTCCTGCGAACGAAGGACCCGAACCTCAAGTCGATCAGCTACGGCCCGCCGAAATGACGAGCGAAGCGTAGCCGTCGCTCGAATTCCTACGGCTCGAACGGGATCGGCACCGTGATCCACGACTTCACCGGAACGCCGGCTTCGAGCGGCGGCGTGAAGGTCCACTTCTTGACGGCTTCCGTGGCGGCCTCGGTCAGACCCGCGCGGGCGCCACGGATCACGTCGACCTGCTGCGGCACGCCCCTCTCGGACACCAGGACGCGCAGCACCACGATGCCGCCGATCCGGGCCTTGAGTGCGAACGGAGGATAGGGAGGCTTCACGATCGTGGCGATCCGGGGGGGCGAGTCGACCTCCTCGAGGGCCACGAGCGAGCCTTCGCGCACCACGACGCGCGTGGGCACCGGGACCGCCGTCGGAAGCGGCCTCTCCGGCTCGGCCGGGATCGCGGTCAGGACGGCGGTCGGCTCGAGGATCGCCGCGATCGTCGGGGCGGGCTCGCGCTCTGCCGGAACCTCGGTGGGAAAGGGCGCGGCGGCGGCGCTGCGCGGCGGGAGGGCCGCGGCTTTCGACCGCATATCGGCCTCGAGCTTCTGCACCTGGAAGGCGAGGCGGCGCGAAACCTCGTCTCGGAACTGCTCCTCGGTCATCGCCGTCGTCGGTCCGGCCGGCGTGGCCTGGAGCTCGGGCAGGAGGGTGGGCGTCGGCTCCGCGGCGGGACGGCGCGAGGCCGCCGTCGAAACGGGTCGCCCGGGCGGGCGGCGCATGAGAACGAGGATCCCGCCGCCGACGGCGGCCGCGACGACGATGCTCCCCACGATCGCCAGCGGGCCCCGCCGCGAGGGCGCCGCGACGTGGAGCGTGGGTGCCGTGACCTGGCGCGGCGCGGGGGCCGGGGCCCGCTCTTCCCGCGGGCGGCGGGGCGCGGGAGACAGGGCGGGAGGCGCAGGCGCCGCTCCCGGCGAGGAGCCGGCATCGAGCCGGGCTTCGCGGGTGCGGGCCCGGCTCTCGGCCTCGATCTCGTCGCGGAAGAGGTCGTTCAGGAAGTAAGCAAGGTTGAACGTGGAGGGCGAGTAGGGCCCCGAGAACAGGAGCTTGCCGAGCTCGCGCCGCAGATCGCCGCTCGACTTGTACCGGTTCTCGGCGGACCCCAGGGTCATGCGGAGCACCGCCTGAATCTCGGGAGCGATCGGGGGCGGCGGCGCGCCGGCCGCGCCCTTGAGCGCCAGGAGCGGCTCGTCCGGCGGCGGCTCGCCCGTCAGGAGCTCGAGCAGGATCGCGCCCACCGAGAAGACGTCGGAGTTCTTCCCGACCGCGCCCTGTGCCCGCTCCTCGGTCGCGAGGTACGGCCCGATCTCCCGCGACAGCCGCGGCCTGCCGATCGAGGGCAGGATGGCCGGGGCGATCCCGAAGCCCGAGAGGCGGATCTCGCCGTCGTCGGAGATCACGACGAAACCGGGCCAGACGAGGCCGTGCAGCGTCCGGTCGCCGTCGATCGTGGTGTTGTATGCGTGGTCCAGCGCCGCCGCCACCTTTTCCCCGATCAGGAGCGCGTGCTCGACCGGGATCCGCCGCAACAGGCCGCGGCTCTTCTCCAGGAGCACATTCAGGGTCCGCCCGCTCGGCTCGTTCCAGGCGATGTACGGCACCCCGTCGACGGCGTCCATGTCGACGCCCCGCGCGATGGCCGAGTTCTTGAGAAACGCGTGGACCTCGCCGCCCTCCTCGATGGCGTCGAGCATCGCGTCGGCGGAGAGCTCGGGCGACTCGAGAATTCGCACCCGCACGAAGCCCGTCTCGCCGTTCAGTCGCCGCGCCCGGTACACCCGGCCGAGGGCATCCTCGCCGAGCGCCGCCGTGAGCAGGTAGTTGCCGAACGGACGGGGCAGCGTCTCTGTGGGCATTCTTGGAGCTGAAGCGATTGTGGCCCTCCGACGTGAGCCGGTCAAGGAGAGCCGCTAGACGGTCAGGGCGAGCCACGCGCCGGATGTTGCTCCGCCCGCGGAGAGGGCCCGTAAGGCTCCGGTGTCTCGCGCGATCCGTCGGCGCGCAAGCGGCGGGCCGTCGCGATCGCTACGAGGTGCTCCTCGAACGTGCGGGAGAAGGTGTGCCCGCCCGAGCTGTCCGCGACGAAGTAGAGGAACTCCGTGCGCGCCGGCGTGACCGCCGCCTCGAGCGCCGCCAGTCCCGGATTGCTGATGGGACCCGGAGGCAGCCCCGCGTACAAGTAAGTGTTGTACGGGGACTCGTAGCCGTAGTCGGAGCGGTAGAGCGTTCCGGTCCACTTGCCGTCGCGCTTCAACGCGTACGCGACAGTGGGATCGGCCTGCAGCCGCATCCCGCGACGGAGTCGGTTCACGTAGACGCCGGCGATGACTGGCGCCTCGCGGGGCAGACTGGTTTCCTTCTGGACGATCGAGGCCTGCGTTACGGCCTCCCGCAGGGTCAGGCCCCGCGCCGCGGCGCGCGCGCGGAGCTCGGGCATGAAGTGCCTGCGAAAGTTGGCGACCATGCTCTCGACGATCTGGCGGGCCGACGTGGAGCGGGTGACGACGTATGTATCGGGGAAGAGGAAGCCTTCCAGGTCCGGCGCCCCCGGCGCCAGGGAGGCCACGAGCTGCGGATTCTGGAAGGCGTTCCGGAAGGCCTCGGGACGGCTGATGCCGCGGCTCCAGAAGAGCTCGAAGGTCTCCTCCGCGGTCAGGCCTTCGGGCACCACGATCGCGTGCTTGACCACATCGCCTCGGGCCATGCGGTCGAGGACCTCGGACAGGGGAGTAGGACGGGAGAACCGGTACTCGCCGGCCTGGAGAGGCCGGGCGCTGCGGGCCAGCCGATAGTACGCCTCGGCCATCCAGGCCGGCGAGACGACGCCTTCGGCGGCGAGCCGGCGGAAGATCTCCCGCGTCGAGGAGCCGAACGGCACGAAGAAAGTGACTTCGCCGGGCCTCGAGGGTGCTGAGGGATGCTCGAGGCGGCGAAAGAGCCAGACGGCCCCCGCCAGCCCGAGCAGGCCGAGCAGCAGCACGATGCGCAGAAGGCGCCGCGGCGCGCTCAACGCGCCGTCTCCGTTCGCCCGCTCACGGCGCCGGTCTCCGTCCGCGCGCTCACCGCGCACTCATCCCGGCGCTGTCCAGATAATCCTCCAGGAGGATCGCCGCGGCGGTCCGGTCGACGTCCTCCCGCCGCGGCCGCCGGGGCAGGCGCCGCGCCGCCTCGTCGGAGGTCAGCGTCTCCTCGTGAAACCGGACGGGGAGGCCCGTCGCCGCCTCGAACTTCCGCGCGAAGGAGCGGATGCGGGCGGCGAAGGGACTCTCGACGCCTTCGGGGGAACGGGGGATCCCGAAGACGGCCAGCTCGATCTCCTCCCCGGCGCAGAAGTCCGCGAGCACGGCCAGGGTCGCCGTGTCGCTTTTTCGCGCGAGGGTCGTGCGCGGCGTGGCGAGGCTTTCCGAGGCGTCGGAGGTCGCCAGGCCGATCCGCTTCTCACCGAAGTCCACCGCCAGGATGCGGGCCATGAAGAAAGAGTAAACCGGTTTCGGGGCCGGTATGATCCAGGCACGCATTTCGCGGGAAGGAGCCATGCCATGAAACGGTCGTCCGCCGCGCTGGTTTTTTTCCTCATCATTGCCGGAGGGTTGCCTGCCGCCCCCGACACCTCCAACGGCGCGACCTGCGTCTTCACGAACCCGGCCTTCGCGGGCAAGTGCGTGGAGAACGCGAAGGTCGCGCAGGGCGGCTCTCCGCAGCAGTCGTGCGAGTCCATCCTGCGCTGCCTGAACGAAACCGCGTGTCTCGAGACCTACTGCCAGTCGACGACCATCCGCAGCGGCTGGAGGCTCGAGTCGGCGAAGTAGGCCGGAGAGCGGGGAGCGATAGAATCCGTCCCCTATGAAAAACTTGGTGATCCTTTCCGCCGCCCGGACGCCCGTCGGCGCGTTCCTGGGCAAGCTGTCGTCTCTCCCGGCCCCTGCTCTCGGCGCGACGGCGATCCGCGCCGCCCTCGAGCGCGCCGGCGTGAAGCCCGACGAGGTCGAGCAGGTCGTTTTCGGGAATGTGCTGCAGGCGGGGCAAGGTCAGGCGCCCGCCCGGCAGGCCTCGCTCGGCGCCGGCATCCCCGACTCGGTGCCCTGCGTGACTGTCCACAAGGTCTGCGGATCGGGCATGCGCGCCGTCATGGACGCCGGCAACGCGATCCAGGCGGGTGAGTACGAGGTGGCCGTGGCGGGCGGCATGGAGTCGATGTCGAACGCGCCTTACCTTCTCGAAAAGGCCCGGACCGGGCTGCGGATGGGCAACGCCACGCTCGTCGACTCGATGATCAAGGACGGCCTCTGGGACCCGTACACGGACACGCACATGGGCAATTGCGCCGAGCTGTGCGTGGCGAAGTACCACTTCACCCGCGAGGAGCAGGACGCCTTCAGCCTGGAGTCCTACAAGCGCGCGCAGAACGCCTCGAAGTCGGGCCTCTTTGCCGACGAGATCGCGCCGGTCGAGGTGCCGCAGAAGAAGGGCGGCCCCCTCCGGGTCGATGCCGACGAGGAGCCGTTCGCGGCGCCACTCGAGAAGATGCCGACCCTGAAGCCCGCCTTCCAGAAGGACGGCACCGTCACCGCCGCGAACTCCTCGAAGATCAACGACGGCGCCGCGGCCCTCGTCGTCACGAGCGAGGAGACGGCAAAGGCGAGAGACTGGAAGCCCATCGCGCGGATCGTCGCCTTCGCCGGCGTCGCGCAGGCTCCCGAGTGGTTCACGACGGCGCCGATCGGCGCGGTCCAGAAGCTGCTCGGCAAGACGGGGCTCTCGGTCGGCGACATCGACCTCTGGGAGATCAACGAGGCCTTCGCGGCCGTGGCGATGGCCGCCATCAAGGAGCTGTCGCTCGATCCCTCAAAGGTGAATGTGCGGGGCGGGGCGGTGGCCCTGGGCCATCCGATCGGCGCTTCGGGCGCGCGCATCCTGACGACGCTGATCCACGCGCTCCGTCGCGAAGGAAAGAAACGCGGCGTCGCGGCCATCTGCATCGGCGGAGGCGAGGCCACGGCGATGCTGGTGGAGACGGTGTGAGGATCGAAACCCGGCTCCCTTGCTGACGGACCCGCCGGGCAAAACGCCGGCTTTCGACCTGATCGCCGGCGGCGTGCCGCGTTTTCGCGCCGAGGCTCCGTGGGCCTGGCGCCTGCTGTCCCGGTATGTCCGCGGCCTTCCCGCGGACCGCCGCGTCGAGGCCTCCGGCCGCGAGGTTCGCGTCTCCGACGCCGCCGGGGACGCTCCGATCGTGCTCGTCCTCGCCGATCCCGAGGCCTACCTCTTGCCCGAGGTCGGGATCCGGCTCGTCGCCGCTCTGGTGGCGAGCCCGGAGCTGGATCTCGTGCTTCCCGTGTCGAACGAAGCCGAGACGGAAGAGGCGCGCCTTGCCCCGCCCTTCGCGTACCCGACGCCGACGCTTCTGGCAGAGGCGGTCGAGTTCCTCGCCCGCGAGGCCGGTCCCCTGCGCCCGACCGCGGCGGCGCCTTCTCCCGTCTATGCCATCCGCCGCGAGGCCCTGCGCAAATTGCCGCCGGATCTGCCCTTGCGCCGCGTGCCGGATGAAGCCGGCTCGCGCGGCCTGGCCGCGGCGATCGACCCGGGAGCGTACGTCCACCGCTACGGCGCGATGGACGCGTCGGCCCGCGAAGACCTGGCGGAACGGATCCCGGCCGGCGCCCGGGCGGTCCTCGACGTGGGCTGCTCCCGCGGGGCGACGGCGGCGGCGCTGCGCGGCCACGGCGTCGGGCGCATCGTGGGTATCGAGCCCGACGCCGAGGACGCGGCCGCGGCGGCGCTCCTGTACGACGAAGTCCTGACGTCCCGTCTCGAGGAGGCGGCGGGGGATTTCCAGGGCCGCTTCGACGCGATCCTCTTCGGCGACGTGCTCGAGCACCTCGAAGACCCATCCGACGCGCTCGTCCGCGCGCGGCCGTGGCTCGCACCCGACGGCGTGGTCGTCGCCTCGGTGCCGAACGTGGGCCACTGGTCGGTCATCGACGACCTTCTCCGCGGCCGCTTCGACTACGTTCCGTATTCGCTGCTCTCCGGGACGCACGTCCGTTTCTTCACCCGGCGCACACTCGAGGACCTCTTCGAAGCCTCGGGCTACCGCGTGACCTCGATCGAGACGGTGGTCCTCCCGCCGTCGCCGCTGGGGCAAGCGCGTCTGGCGCGTCTGCGCGCATTCCCCTCTGCCTCGGGCGATCTCGACGTCGCCGAGTTCCTGGCGGTCGCTCGATCGGACGGCGCATAGCCGGCGGGCGGTCCGCGTCGGCTATCATCGCTTCCGATGATGAACAAAGTCCTCGCCTCGGCGGACGAGGCGATCCGGGACGTGGAGGACGGCGCCGCGCTCGTCGTCGGGGGCTTCGGGCTCTGCGGGATCCCGGAGAACCTGATCGCGGCCCTCGTGCGCCGCGGCGTGAAGGACCTGACGGTCGTTTCCAACAACTGCGGCGTGGACGACTGGGGGCTGGGCCTCCTGCTGAAGACCCGGCAGATCCGCAAAATGGTCTCCTCCTACGTCGGCGAGAACGCGGAGTTCGAGCGGCAGTTCCTCTCGGGCGAGCTCGAGGTCGAGCTCGTGCCCCAGGGCACCCTCGCCGAGCGCATGCGGGCCGGGGGCGCGGGCATCCCCGCCTTCTACACGCCGGCCGGAGCGGGGACGCTCGTGGCCGAGGGCAAGGAGACGCGCAGCTTCGACGGCCGGGACTACCTGCTGGAGCGGGGGGTCGTCGGCGACTTCTCGTTGGTCGCGGCGTGGAAAGGAGACCGGTTGGGCAACCTCGTGTACCGGAAGTCCGCGCGCAACTTCAACCCGATGGCGATCACGGCCGGGAAGATCGCGGTCGCGGAGGTCGAAGAGCTCGTCGAGGTCGGCGCGCTCGACCCCGAGGCCGTCCACACGCCGGGCGTCTACGTCAACCGGGTCATCGTCGCGCCGCGCGAGAAGCGCATCGAGCGGCGCACGGTGCGAAAGGCCTGAGATGCTCGACCGCGAAGGCATCGTCCGCCGGGCTGTCCAGGAGCTGCGCGACGGCTACACCGTGAACCTCGGCATCGGGATGCCCACGCTCATCGCCAACCACATTCCCGCCGGGATGGAGGTGGTCCTCCAGTCGGAGAACGGGATTCTCCATCTCGGCCCGTACCCGACCGAGGCGGAGATCGACCCCGACCTGATCAACGCCGGGAAGGAAACCGTGACGGTCAAGCCCGGTGCCTCGTATTTCTCGTCGGCGGACTCCTTCGCGATGATCCGCGGCGGGCACATCGACCTCTCGATCCTCGGCGCCATGCAGGTGGACGAGGAGGGCTCCATCGCCAACTACATGATCCCCGGCAAGATGGTCAAAGGCATGGGCGGCGCGATGGACCTGGTGGCCGGAGCGCGGCGGCTCGTCGTGACGATGGAGCACACGGCCCGGTCGGGCGAGAAGAAGATCCTGCAGCGCTGCACCCTGCCGCTGACGGGCCGCCGCTGCGTCCACCGGATCATCACGGACCTCTGCGTCTTCGACGTGCTGCCCGCCGGCGCCGGCCTCGAGCTCATCGAGCTCGCACACGGAGTCGGCGTGGAAGAAGTCCGGGCGAAGACGGAGGCCGCGTTTCGCGTCGCCCCCGCCGTCCGCACCATGGACGCGTGAAGGCTCTCTCCGCCGCCGGGCTGCTCTTCCTGACCTCGCTTTCGGCGCTCGCGCAGGATCCCTTCGCGCAGGGCGACCCGTTCGAGTCGCGCTTCAGGACGAAGCCGAACTTCCAGATCAAGTTCAAGACACCCGGAAAGGGAGGCGACGTCAAGCTGACGACGAAGAAGCCCGTGCACTTCGAGAAGGACGTGTTCTGGGAGGGCAGCGAGGAAGTCGTCATCGAGTACCAGGACGTGAAGATCACGGCCGACGAGGCCCGGTACGACTTTCCGACGAAGACGGCGACTCTGACGGGCCACGTCGTCATCGACCAGGGCCCGACGCGCCTCTCCGGCAGCCGGGGAGTCTTCCGGCTCGACACGAAGACGGGCGTCGTCGAGGATGCCACGGCGAGCCTGCCCCCGACGTACCACATCGTCGCCCGCACGATCGAGAAGGTCGGGGAGGCGACCTACCGCATCCGCGACGGCGTCTTCACCTCCTGCGAGATCCCGAAGCCCGAGTGGTCGTTCTCGCTCTCGGAGGCGACCGTCACGCTCGACGACTACGCGCGCATGAAGAACGTGGCGTTTCGAGCGGGCCCGGTGCCCCTTCTCTGGACGCCGTACATGATCTGGCCCACCAAGGAGGACCGCGCTTCGGGCATGCTCGTCCCGGGGATCGGCTACAGCAACCGCCGCGGGGGGTATCTCGGCCTGTCGTATTACTGGGTGACGGGCCGCTCGACGGACTTCACCACCCAGCTCGACGCGTATACCGACGGCACGGTGGGGCTCGGCCAGGAGGCGCGTTGGCGGCCCACCGAGGAGTCGGCGGGGCTCTTCCAGGGCTACGTGATCCGCGACCGCCAGGCGACGGTCTGCGTGCCGCTCGCGCAGGCGCCCGACGGCGGCAACGGGCTCTGCACCCTGCCGGACGGCTCGCTCGGCGCCTATGTGTTCCAGCCGGAGACCCGTTGGAAGGTACGCCTCGATCACGTGTCGGACGATCTGCCCTGGGGGTTCCGGGGGGTGCTCTCGATCCGCGACTACTCCGACCAGCAGTTCCTCCAGGACTTCGAGAGGAGCTTCGCGCTGAGCTCGGCGCGTCAGATCCTGTCGCGGGGCTTCCTGACGAAGAACGTCGGCTCCGACTCGATCAACCTGCGCTTCGAGCGCAGCGAGACGTTCTACTCCTCGACCGTCATCCAGGAGCGCTTTCCGTCGCTCGAGTTCTTCCATCGGACCGCGCCGATCGGGAAGAGTCCGTTTTACCTGGCGCTCGAGTCGTCGCTGTCGGCCCTGTACATCAACCGCGGCAGGAACCTGCCGCGCGGGACGTACGGCCGCGCGGACCTCCACCCGGTCTTCTCGTTCCCGTTCAAGGACATCCCGTGGCTGTCACTGACGGCGAGGGCCGGAGGGCGGATCACCGGCTACACCGACTCGATCGACGACGCGCAGACGAGCTTCACCGGGGAGTCCCGGGCGCGCACGTACGCCGAGGGCGGCCTTTCGCTCGTCGGTCCGTCGTTCTCGCGGATCTACGACGCACAGATCGGCCCCTTCGACAAGTTCAAGCACGTGATCGAGCCGCGCGTCGACTACGCGTACATCTCGAACGTCACCGACCCGGCCACGATCCCGGCGTTCGACGAGGTGGACATTGCGCTCGGGCGCAACTCCGTGCGCTACGCCCTGGTCAACCGCCTGCTCGCGCGCCCGAAGGGAGGCAAGGCGGGGTCGGCGCAGGAGATCGCGTCCCTCGAGATCGCGCAGACCTACGCCTTCGAGTTTCCGCAGACGATCTTCCCGATCGCGCCGGAGCTCGACCAGCGGCGCAAGACCGGCCCCGTCGAGGCGACGCTACGGCTCTCGCAACCGGGGCTCCTGCACGTCGACGGCCGCCTCCTCTACGACACCGACGGGTCGCAGGTCACAGCGACCTCCCTGACCGCGGGCGCGAACTGGGGGGCGAACTACCTGAGCGCGAGCTGGTTCGGAAGCCGCCCGGTGCTCGCGGAGCCGCTGCCGCCGGGATCCCCGTCGCCCAACTCGGATCAAATCCGTTTCGCGGGCGGGATCGACCTCGGGAAGTCCTTTCGGATCGACACGAGCATCAACTACGACGCGCGCCAGAGCCTGATCCAGGAGGACCGGTCGCTTCTAACGTACAAAGGCTCCTGCTACACCGTCTTCCTCGAGATCCGGCAGCTGCGTTTGCCGCCCGCGCCGCGGCGCGATTACCGGCTCGTCGTCAACCTGAAGGACATCGGCACGCTGCTCGATGTCAACGGCTCGCTCGACGCGCTCCTGGGGCAGTAGCAGACGCGGCGTCTGCCCTGCGGCGGGGGTTTGAGTATGATCTCTCCAGCATGAAGGGCCTCATTCTCTCGGGCGGCAAGGGCACCCGCCTGCGCCCGCTGACCTACACGCGGGCCAAGCAGCTCGTGCCGGTGGCCAACAAGCCGGTTCTCTTCTACGGGGTCGAGGCGATCGTCGCGGCGGGCATCCGCGAGATCGGCGTCGTCGTGGGCGACACGAGGGAGGAGATCGAGGCGGCGCTCGGCGACGGGTCACGGTTCGGGGCGCGGATCACGTACATCCCGCAGGACGCGCCGCGGGGACTGGCCCACGCGGTCCTGATCTCCGAGGAGTTTCTGCGGGGCGAGCCCTTCGTGATGTACCTGGGCGACAACGTGATCGCCGACGGGATCACGACGCTGGTGGAGGAGTACCGCCGGCTCGGCTGCAACTCGCAGATCCTGCTGGCGAAGGTCCCGAATCCCGAGCAGTTCGGCGTCGCAGAGCTCGAGAACGGGCGCGTCGTGCGGCTGACGGAGAAGCCCAGGCACCCCAAGTCCGACCTCGCGCTCGTCGGCGTCTACATGTTCGATGACTCGATCTGGGAGGCGGTCAAGGCGATCCGGCCGAGCGCACGGAACGAGCTCGAGATCACCGACGCGATCCAGTGGCTCGTGGACCACGGGAAGAGCGTGCACCCGCACCTCGTGTCGGGCTGGTGGAAGGACACGGGCAAGATCGAGGACATGCTCGAAGCTAACCGGATCATCCTCGACACGTTCACGGCCCGCGGGCTCGAGGACGTGGACGGCGAGTGTCGCGTCGAAGGCAAGGTGGTCGTCGAGCCCGGCGCGCGGCTCGTCCGGTCGACGGTGCGCGGGCCCGCCATCATCGGGGCCGGCGCCGAGATTCGGGACGCGTTCGTCGGCCCCTACACGTCCGTCGGGGCGGGCTGCCTGATCGACCGATGCGAGATAGAGAACTCGATCGTGCTCGAGGGCTCGCGGCTCGAGCGCATCCCCGTCCGCATCGCCGACTCGCTGATCGGCAAGAACGTCCGGATCCATCCGGGCCTGGAGCGGCCCCGCGTCCACCGTTTCCTCGTGGGCGACAACGCCGAGATCGGCCTGGTATGAAGCTGCTCGTCACGGGCGGCTGCGGCTTCATCGGCTCCAACTTCATCCGGCACGTTCTGGAGTCGCGCGGGGGCGGCGTCTCGATCGTGAACCTGGACAAGCTGACCTATGCGGCCAATCCCGCGAGCCTCGCCGACATCGCCCATCTCCCCAACTACCGCTTCGTGCGGGGCGACATCGTCGACCCGGACGTCGTCGGTGTGGCGATGGAGGGCTGCGACGCGGTCGTGAACTTCGCGGCCGAGACGCACGTGGACCGCTCGCTTCTGGGAGACGCCTCGTTCATCGAGACGGACGTCCGCGGCGTCTTCGTGTTACTGGAAGAGGCCAGGCGCCGGGGCGTGCGCAAGTTCATCCAGATCTCGACCGACGAGGTCTACGGCTCGATCGCGGAGGGCTCCTTCACGGAGGAGTCGGCGCTGAATCCCCGCAACCCCTACGCCGCCTCCAAGGCCGGCGGCGACCGCCTCGCCTACTCGTACTGGGCGTCGTACGGGATGCCCGTCCTCATCACGCGCGCCTCGAACAACTACGGGCCGTACCAGTACCCGGAGAAGCTGATCCCGCTCTTCGCGACCAACGCGATCGACGATCTTCCCCTGCCCCTCTACGGAGACGGGAAGAACGTCCGGGACTGGCTCTTCGTCCGAGATCACGCCGCGGCGATCGACTTTCTGCTCGACGCGGGGCAGCCGGGAGAGACCTACAACGTCGCGGGCGGCAACGAGGCGGAGAACATCGCGATCACGCGCCGCGTGCTGGCCGAGCTCGGAAAGCCGGAGACCCTGATCCGTTTCGTGGACGACCGGCCGGGACATGATCGCCGTTACTCGCTCGACGCTTCGAAGCTCGCCCGGCTCGGTTTCTCGGCGTCGACCCCGTTCGAAGAGGGCCTGTCCGAGACGGTGCGCTGGTACCGGGACCGCGAGGAGTGGTGGCGCCCGATCAAGGAGCGCGACGCCGCCTACCGCGAGTTCTACCGCTCGCAGTACGCGCAGCGCCTGGCCACCTCGTCGGCGACGGCGAAGCGGCCGGGGTAACCTCGGTCGAATGGCGGACGCGACCGGCGCCTCCTTCGACACTCATACGCGCGTGCTCGCGGCCTCCCGCCCGGTCCCGCGCGCGCGCCGCCGGGTGCTCGTCACCGGCGCCTCCGGGATGCTCGGCTCCGACCTGGCGCCGTTGCTGTCCGCCGCCGGCTACGAGGTCCTCGCGCGCCCGAAATCCGACCTCGACATCGCGGACGAGAAGGCCGTGGCGCGGGCGCTGCGCGAGCTGCGGCCCGACGTCGTCGTCAATTGCGCGGCCTTCACGAAGGTCGACGCCTGCGAGACGGATTCGCGCGCCTTCGAGGTCAACGCGCGGGCGGTCGGCTATCTCGCGGACGCGTGCGGCCACGTCGCGGCGCAGCTCGTCCAGATCTCGACTGATTTCGTCTTCGACGGCGAGAAGCGCGCGCCGTATACCGAGGACGACGCCGTTCACCCGCTGTCCGCGTACGGGCGGTCCAAGCTCGGCGGCGAGGAGGAGGCGCTGCGCCTGCCGAGCAGTCTCGTCGTGCGCGGCTCGTGGCTCTTCGGCCGCTCCGGCTGGAACTTCATCGAGGCGATCCTCCGGCAGGTGGAAGCGGGCAAGGCGCAGTTGTCGGTCGTGACCGACCAGGTCGGGCGTCCCACCGCCACGACGGATCTCTCCGAGGCCATCGTCGCGCTGCTCGACGCCGGGGCGTCGGGTGTCTTTCACTTCGCCAACCGCGGCGAGGTCTCCTGGAACCAGTTCGCCCGGGAGATCCTCTGGCTTGCCGGGCGGGGGGACGTCCCCGTGGAGCCCGCGACCTCCGAGTCGCTCGCCCGCCCGGCGCGCCGCCCGCCCTATTCGGTGCTCGATACGGGCAAGTACGAGCGCCTGACCGGACGCCCGATCCGATCGTTTCGCGATCCGCTCGCCGAGTACGTGGCCCGGCGCGCCCGCCCGGAAGCTTGACCCGAAGTTTTCCGCCGCCGAGCGGTTACACTTTCGGCGCTCGCATTTCCGGGAGGAGGAGATCCATGCGTCGCTCGATTTTCGGCATCGGCTGTCTTGCGGCGTCCGTCCTGGCCGCGCAGCCCGCGGACCGGCCCTTCTCCCTCGACGACCTGGCGCGCCTGCGCACCGTCAGCGACCCCCAGATTTCCCCGGACGGCGCGCGCGTCGCCTATGTGGTCGCGAGCGCCGACCTCGAGAAGGACAGGAACGACAGCGACATCTGGATGACGGGCTGGGACGGCAAGGAGACCGTGCGGTTGACCACGAGCAAGGACTCGGAATCCACGCCGCGCTGGAGCCCCGACGGGCGTTACCTGGCCTTTCTCTCGGACCGCGGAGATGAGGCCGAGGAGGAGCAGCTCTGGCTGCTGCCGCTCGGCGGCGGCGAAGCCGAGAAGCTGACGGACGTCAAGGGCGGCGTCGAGGATTACGACTGGTCGCCCGACGGGAAGCGGCTCGTGCTCGTGGTCAACGACCCGGATCCCGACGCCGGCCCGGACAAGGGCAAGGGCTCCGACGGGAAGAAGGCGAAGAAGCCCATCGTCATCGACCGGTTCCAGTTCAAGCTCGACGAGCACGGCTACCTCGGAAAGCGGCGCAGCCACCTGTTTCTGCTCGACCGCGAAGCGCGGAAGGCGGAGCCGCTGACCTCGGGCGGCTACAACGAGCTGATGCCGGCCTGGTCGCCGGACGGGAAGTGTATCGCGTTCGTCTCCAAGCGCGGCGAGGACCCGGACCGCACGGACAACTGGGACCTGTACGCGATCGAGCCGCGCGCGGGCGCCGTGGCGCGCGCGCTGACGACGTACGAAGGAGCGGACAACCAGCCCGACTGGGACAGCCGCCCCGCGTGGAGTCCCGACAGCCGGTCGATCGCCTACATCCAGGGAGGTCCCGACAAGCTCATCTACTACGCGGTGCACAAGCTCGCCGTCGTCCCGGCGGCCGGCGGGCCCGCGCGCGTCCTGACGGCGGATCTCGATCGCAACGTGAGCTCACCGCGGTTTGCCGCCGGCGGCGCCGCGATCCTGTTCATCGTCGAGGACGACCAGGCGGTCCACCTCGCGAAGATGCCTTCCGCGGGCGGCCCGATCGAGCGCCTCGTGACCGGGCGCCGCGTGGTGCCCGCCTTTTCGGCTTCGGGCAACGGGCGGATCGCGATTCTCTCGGGCACCCCTCAGTCGCCCAACGAGGTCTATGCGGCCGGTGCGGCGGGGGAGCCCCGCCGCCTCTCGCGCCAGAACGACGGGTGGCTGGCGGAGGTCCGCCTCGGCGCCGTCGAGGAGACGAGCTTCCAGAGCAAGGACGGTACCGAGATCCACGGCTTCCTCGTCAAGCCGCCCGACTTCGAGGCGGGGCGCCGGTATCCGGCCGTGCTCCGGATCCATGGGGGTCCCGTCGGCCAGTTCGAAAACGTCTTCGCCGAGGACTGGCAGTGGTTCGCATCGAACGGCTACGTCGTCATCGCGGCGAACCCGCGCGGGAGCTCCGGGCGCGGCGAGAAGTTCCAATCGGCCATCTACGCCGACTGGGGGCACCGCGACACGGAGGACGTCCTCGCGGCGGTCGACGACGCGATCCGGCGGGGGATCGCGGACCCGGACCGGCTCGCCGTGGGCGGCTGGAGCTACGGCGGGATGCTGACCAACTACGTCATCGCCTCGACGACCCGGTTCCGTGCGGCCACCAGCGGCGCCGGGATCTCGAACATCTTCACCGGCTACGGCACCGACCAGTACGTGCGGGAGTACGAGCAGGAGCTGGGGCCGCCCTGGAAGAACCGCGAGGCCTGGCTGAAGGTCTCGTACCCCTTCTTCCACGCGGACCGCATCCAGACGCCGACTCTCTTTCTCTGCGGCCAGGACGACTTCAACGTGCCGCTGATCAACTCGGAGCAGATGTACCAGGCCCTGCGCAGCCAGGGTGTGCCGACGCAGCTCGTCATCTATCCGGACCAGTACCACGGGATCGACAAGCCGAGCTACGTGCGCGACCGTCTCGAGCGCTACGTGGCCTGGTGCGACAAGTACGCGAAGCCCGGAAAGGCAGCCGCGGCCGGAGCCTCCGTGGCGACCCACTGACCGGCCGGCCCGCATGACGCCCGCCGAGTGGAAGCGCAAGGCCGTCCACGCGGGCATGGGCCTTTTCGCGCTCGCCCTGCGCTTCGTGGACTGGCGGGTCGCGGCGGCCGGTGCGGCCGCGGCGCTGGTGTTCAACGCCGTCGTCATGCCGCGCATCGGACGCGGTCTCTACCGTGACGCGGCCAGCCGTCATGACGCGGGGATCGTCGCCTATCCTGCCATGGTCCTTCTCCTGATCCTCGTCTTCCGTGGGCCCTATCTGCCGATCGCCGCGGCCGTGTGGGCGATGATGGCTTTCGGCGATCCGGCGGCCGCCATCGCCGGCAGGACCGTCGGCGGTCCCCGGCTCCCGTGGAACCCGGAGAAGACCTGGGTGGGCCTGCTCGCCGACTGGGCCGTCGCGGGCACAGCCTCGAATCTGGTCTTCCTGTTCGTGAGCCGGCGCGAGCCGCAGCCGGACTCGGTCGCGATCCTGATGATCGGCGCCGGGATCTACGCCTTTCTCGAGTCGGTGAAGTCGGGCCTCGACGACAACATCGTGGCGCCCCTGCCGACGGCGCTCGCGGTCTACCAGATGGGGCTGCGTTGGCCCCCGGCGGTGCTCATCGGCGCGATCCCCGTCCGCTGGCTGGCGATCGCCCTCGCGGTCAACATTGCCGTGGCGCTTCTGGTGGGGGCCCTGCGCATCGTGAGCCGGTCCGGCGCGGTGGCCGGCGCCGTCGCGGGCTTCCTCATCCTCGGCTTCGGCGGCTGGAGGGCCTACGGCCTGCTGTGGGCGTTCTTTCTCCTGGGAACTCTGGCGACGAAGCTCGGCTACCGGCGCAAGGCGGCCGCGGGACTGGCCCAGTCGAACTCCGGGCGCCGCGGCGCTGCGAACGTCGTGGCCAACTGCGCCGTTCCGGCCGCGTTCCTGCTCCTGGGGCTACCGTCGCTCGCGTTCGTCGCGGCCTTCGGAGCCGCGCTCGCCGATACCCTCGCCACGGAGGTCGGAACGCTCTACGGGCGGCGCGCTTTCTCGCCCCTGACGTTTCGGGCGCTGCCGCCCGGAACCCCGGGAGCAATCTCGTGGCCGGGGACAGCCGCGAGCCTCGGTGGCGCGGCGCTGATCGGTGTCGCGGGCTGGCGGCTCGGGCTCGCCCCTCTCGCGGTGCTGTGGGCGGCGATCCTCGGCGGTTTTCTCGGGTCTCTGGCGGAAAGCGTCTTGAATCGCCTCGCGCCGCGCTTCGGGTGCCGGCTCGACCACGATTTCACGAACGCCGTGAACACGTTTGCCGGCGGGCTCCTGGCCCTGCGCCTGGCTAACCTGTGAAGCACTACGTCCGTCTCGCACGCCCGTTCACTCTGCTGCCCCCGCTCGTCGGGATCATTTCGGGGGCGATCTGCGCCTTCGGCTCCGCTCATAATCCGGACCCGGCACGGCGTGTGACGTGGGCCGTGGTTCTCACGGTCGTCGTGGGGTCGCTCTGCGCCTCGGCCATGAACGCCGCCTCGAACGTCGTCAACCAGATCGCGGACCTCGAGATCGACCGCCTGAACAAGCCGGATCGCCCCCTCGTGACGGGGGACGTGCCGATCTCGCGAGCCTGGGTGCTGGCGGCCGTGCTCTACGTCGTCTCGATCCTGCCGACCTGGCTCGTCGTGCCGTACCCGTATCAGACTTTTGCGCAACGCATGACCGCGCCGCTCCACCTCCACGCGGCCTTCTTCATCTACTGCATCGGGGCGCTGGCGACGTTCGTCTACTCGTTTCCCGCCTTCGGGCGCACGAAGCGGCACTGGTTCTGGGCCAACTTCACGATCGCGGTGACGCGCGGCGGCCTGCTCAAGGTCGCCGGGTGGTCCTTCGTGGCGTCGGTGCTCTGGGGCGAGTCCTGGGCGATCGGCGGCATCTTCGCGCTCTTCCTCCTCGGCGCCACCTCCACGAAGGACTTCTCGGACATGGAAGGCGACCGCGCGCACGGTTGCATCACGCTGCCGATCCGCTTCGGCGTGGCCCGCGCGGCGAAGATCATGGCGCCCTTCTTCGTCGTGCCGTGGCTGCTGATCCCGCTCTTCACCTGGCTGCCGGGGGACTGGCAGCTCACGGGGAACCGCACGTTCCTGACGGCGCTCGGCCTCGCCCTGGCGGCCTGGGGCACCTACACCGCGCGACTGCTGCTGAAGGACCCCGACGGGCTCGCCAGGACCGAGAACCATCCCGCCTGGACCCACATGTACCTGATGCTCATGTCCGCGCAGGCGGGCTTTGCGGTCGGGTACGTGGTCTGAACCGCGCTTCGTTCCGGTGGTACGCTCGCGGCGACGCAAAGGAGATCCGTATGGCACGACGGAACCGTTCTGTCCTTCTCATGGCTGTCCTGGCGGTTGTCCCGATCGCGGTGCTGGCTTTTCCCCTCATGCATCGCACCCAGACGGTGATCGACGTTCCGCAGCCGGGCACGGACGTCTCGCTGTCTGGTCTCTCCTACAAGGGAAGGATGTTCGAGGCCAAGGTGACCTCGGTGCGCCTCGAGCGGAAGGGGGAGTCCGACGCGGATCCCGTCGTGGCGGACTGGACCTTCGCCGGGTCGAACTCCGACGGCCAGATGCACCGTGTCGAGATCTTCGTCCGCCTCTTAGACGAGTCCGGCAAGCAGCTCGAGATGTTCGCGAAAAAGTGCGTCCTGCCAGGCGGCTCGCACGATCATCCCTGCGTCGTGCCCATGAAGGTGAAGGCCGAGAGTTGGAAGGCGACGCGGAGCGTCCGGATCGTCTCGGACTGGGTCAGCTGATTCCGAATCGGCGGTAAAATGGAGGCATGAAGGACAACGCGGCGGCGCCCCGCCTGCCGGCGCCGTCGGAGGATCCCGACCTCCGGGTCCGCTGGAGCGGGCTCTCGCTGACCTTCGACGAGCGCACGCTGAACACGCTCGTACGACGGCTCGTCGACCAGATCTCCGACCTCCAGGACCTGAGGATCCGCGTCTCTCCCGGCGAGCTCGCCGCGACCCTCGTCGTGCACCGCTTCGGCGTCCCGCTCTCCGCGCGGGCGGCGCTCTCGCAGCTGCGCCTGAAGGACGGCTTCCTGGCGTTCGTGCTCGACCGGGTGCAGGCCCTGTCCTTCATCCCGATCCCCGACCAGCTGCTCACCTACCTCGTCCAGAAAGCGCCCCCGGGTCTCCTCACTTGGTACCCGGCCGACCGCATCATGGTCGTCAACATGAACGACTGGATGCCTCCCGGGATCGACCTCTCGCTCGAGCGCACCGTTTTCGAGGAGGGCGCCCTCGCGCTGCACTTCGCCGCCGGCTCCTACGACCTGACCGACGTCCTGGGCGAGCCGTTGCGCGAAGAGGACGAGCTCTGAAGCGGAGCCGCGAGCCGCTCGTTCTCCTCGTCCTCGGGCTTCTGCTCCTTCTCGTCTCCGGCATCGGGCCGCGCGACCGCTACACCTGGATCCTGGAGGTCGCCCCGATCCTCGTCGCGGTCCCCGTCCTCATGGCGACGCGCCGCCGCTTTCCGCTGACCCCGCTGGCGTACCGGCTCATCTTCCTGCACGCCTGCATCCTGATGCTCGGCGGCCACTACACGTACGCGGAGGTGCCGCTCGGCTTCTGGGTTCGGGACGCCCTGGGCCTCGCCCGCAACCACTACGACCGGCTCGGCCACCTGGCGCAGGGTTTCGTGCCGGCGATCCTGACGCGCGAGATCCTCCTCCGGAAGACGAAGCTCCGGCCCGGCGGCTGGCTCTTCTTCCTCGTAACCTGCGTGGGCCTCGCGATCTCGGCGTTCTACGAGTTCGTCGAGTGGTGGGCCGCCCTGGCCAGCGGGGAGGCGGCCACGGCCTTCCTCGGCACGCAAGGCGACGTCTGGGACACGCAGTGGGACATGTTCCTCGCCTTCGTGGGAGCCGTGACGGCGCAGATTACGCTCTCGCGGGTGCACGACCGCGAGCTTCAAGCCCTTCGGGTATAGAGTCTCGCCGTCTGAATCAACGACAATTCCGGCCCGCACCCGCTTGGGCCCCGTTAAAATTCTGTCTGCGCTCGGCGCGGGTGGGATGGACGGCCGGCCGCTATACTCTCGTCATGGAGACCGAGGCGCTGATCGACAGGCTTCGGGAGGCGGTTGCCGACGGCCCGCCCGGGCTCGTTTCCGTGTACCTGTTTGGGAGCCGTGCCGAGGGCCGGGAGCATTGGGAGAGCGACGTGGACGTCGGGATCCTGCTCGATCGGGCGCGGTACCCGGCCTCCGCTGAGCGCTTCGAGGCGCGCCTCGAGCTGCTCCGCTGCCTCGCGGGCCTCGTGCCCGGCGCAGAGACGGACGTCGTCGTTCTCAACGACGCGCCACCCGGCCTCGCGCGGCGGATCGTCCTCGACGGCCGGCGCGTGTGGTGCAGCGACGAGGAGGCGGACCACGGCTTCCGGCGCGACGCTCAATTGCGGGCCGCGGACCTCGAGCCCTTCCTGCGCCGCGCCCGCCTGCGCAAGCTGGCGGCTCTGGCGCGATGACGTATCTCGTCGAGCGGCTGGCGGAGCTGCGCCGGCACCTGGATCACCTTCGAGATATTCGGCCGAGCGTCGCCGGCCGAGAATCCCTCGAGCGCGACCTGTCGCTTCACAACGACGTCCTCTTTTCTCTCCTGACGGTCTGTCAGCTTGTCATCGACATCGCGGGCGAGCTCTCGGCCAAACGCGGCGACCGGTTCGAGGACTATGCGGAGGCCGTTCGTAATCTGGCGCGCGATCCGCGCTTTCCGGCCGAGCTCGTCCGCGAGCTCGAGCGGCTGCCCGGGTTCCGCAACGTCGTCATCCACGAGTACGTGGCGCTCGACCTCGAGCGTGCCGTCGAGGCGCTGTCCCGGCTGGAGCCCGTGGAGCGTTTCGTCGAGATCGTGCGCGGGATTCTGAGCGATGACGGCGGCGCCGGGGCGTAGCGCGGCGCCGGGTCCGTCCCTCCGGACACGGCCTCTTTGAGGCGGCTTCTCATCCTCCTCGTCGCCTCTGCGTCGCTTGGGGCGGCGGGCGTTGCCTGGGTGATCTGGCGCACGTTTCCGGGATCGAGCGGAACCGTGCGCGTCGCCGGCCACGCCGCTTCGACCCGGATCGAAACGGACTCCCGAGGCATTCCGACGATCCGGGCGCGGTCGATCCCGGACGCGTTCTTCGGCCTGGGGTACGTTCACGCGAAGGACCGTCTCTGGCAGATGGAATTTCAGAGGCGGGTCGGCGCCGGGCGCCTGTCCGAGATCCTGGGCGCCGGGGCCCTTCCGGCCGACCGGTTCCTCCGCACGGTCGGGTTCCACCGGGCGGCGGAGTCGGCGTGGCGGAGCCTTCCCGCGCCTCAGAAGCGGCTGCTCGAGGCTTACGCCGCCGGCGTCAACGGGTTCCTCGCGGCCGATGGCGCTCGCCCGATCGAGTTCCTCATCCTGCGCGTCGCGCCCGAGCCCTGGCAGCCCGTGGACAGCCTCGCCTGGACCAAGATGATGGCCTGGGACCTCGCGGGCAACGCGCGCGAGGAGATCCGCCGCGCGCGCTTCGCCGGCGCCGTGGGCCCCGAGAAGGCCGCGGAGCTTCTCCCGCTCGCGGCCTCCGAGCCGACCATTCTCGCCGACGGCGAGTGGCAAGCGGCTCCGGTCTCTCCGGCGATTTCCGATTCCCGGTTTCCGATCCCCGGACCCTGGTCCTCCCTCGATCGCGTGTTCGCGTCCCTCGACCCGCTCGGTCTGGCCGCCGGGGAAGACCTCGGCAGCAACTCCTGGGTCCTCGCCGGATCGCGCACCGCATCCGGCCGCCCGATCCTCGCCAACGACCCGCACCTGGGCCTGCGCGCGCCGTCGGTCTGGTATCTGGCTTGCCTCGACGCCCCGGGCCTGCGCGCGGTCGGCGCGACGCTGCCGGGCGTCCCCGGAGTGATCATCGGCCGCAACGACCGGATCGCCTGGGGCCTGACGTCGCTCGAGCCGGACGTCCAGGACCTCTTCGTCGAGACGGTCGATCCGCAGGACCCCTCGCGGTACCGGCACCGGGGAGAGTGGCGCTCGTTCGAGACTCGTGTCGAGAAGATCCGCATCCGCGGCGGGAAAGAGGAGGATCTCGTGGTGCGCGGCTCGGTCCACGGCCCGATCGTCACCGGCGTGCTCTCCGGCGCGGAGACGTTGGGTTCGGCCGTGGCGCTGCGCTGGACCGGCCTCGACGGCGGCGACAACACGGCCGGGGCCTTCTTCGTCATCAACACCGCGCGCAACTGGAACGAGTTCCTGTCCGGCGTGCGCCAGCTCCAGTCGCCGCCGCAGAACTTCGTGTACGCGGACGTCGAGGGGCAGATCGGCTACGCGGCCTCGGGCGCGATGCCGATCCGGCCGCGCGCGAACGGCTTGCTCCCGGTCTCGGGCTCCGGCGAAGACGACTGGATGGGCACGATCCCGTTCGAGACGCTCCCCCGCGTTCTCAATCCGGCGCGCCGCTTCGTAGCGACGGCCAACAACCGCGTGGTTTCGGCCGCGTACCCGCACTCGTTCGGTCTCACCTGGGCCGAGCCGTATCGCGCGCGGCGGATCTCCGAGATGATCGAGTCGAGGCCTCGAGTCACACCGGCCGACGTCGTCGCGATGCAGCTCGACCGCCGCTCGCTCCAGGCCGAGGAGCTTCTGCCGCTGCTGCTGCGCGACACGGCCCCCGCGGACGCCGCGTCTCGGGACGCCCTCGAGTGGCTGGCCCGATGGGATCGGGAGATGGCGCCCGACTCCGTTGCCGCGGCGATCTACGCCGCCTGGTTCGTCGAGCTCGCGAAGATGCCCGAGGACGAGCTCGAGGGTGTGCCCCGGGGGCGCACCCGGGGCCGGTTTCTCATCAACGCGCTGCGCGAGGGCGCGGCCTGGTGCGACGACGTCCGCACGCCTCGAGTCGAGCCCTGTGCCGACTTCCAGGCCGCCGCGCTCCAGCGCGCGGTCGCCTTCCTCGCGGAGCGGCTCGGCTCCGATCCGGCTGGCTGGAAGTGGGCACGCCTGCACCGCGCCACGTTCGCGCACGGTGTTTTCGGAGACGTGCGGGTCCTGAAGCGGCTTTTCAGTCTCGAGGCCGGACACGGCGGCGACGCCTCGACGGTCGACGTCGGCGCCTACAGCCAGGACGGCGACTTCACGATGACGGACGGCGCGAGCTACCGGCAGGTGATCGATCTGGCGAACCCGCTCGAGAGCCGGTTCGTCCACACCACGGGCCAGTCGGGCAATCCGTTCTCCCGCCGGTACCGGGATTTCCTGCCGCTCTGGCGGGCGGGGGAGCTCTTCGCGATCGGGCGGGAGCCCCCCGTCAGAACGCTCGTTCTCGAGCCTTGAAAACCGCCGTCCTGGAGCCCGGCTTCCGGCGCGAGGCGAGCCGGGCTCAGCCGAGCGTCTTGAAGCCCTCGCGCTCGAAGTCGGGATCGAAGGCGAAGGCGGTGTCGATGCCGCGCTCCCGCATCACCAGAAAGCTGATCTCGTCCACGAGGGATGAGCGCCTCGTGCCCTTTCGCGCGAGGGTCCGGACGGCGGCTTCGTGGAGTCGCCGGTCCACCCAGACGACTTCGAAGGCGCTCGCCCCTTCTTCAAAACGAAGGGCCACTCTCAGCCCGAGGCGGCGGTGCAGCAGCGCGAAAGCCTCGACCATGACGTAGTTGTGGGTAGCGAACTCGCCGGGGTCGCGCACGGAGGAGAAGAGCGCGATCGCCTCGGCGTGTCGTTCGTCGGACCGATTGGCGAGCGCGACGACCGCCGAAGTATCGAGGAAGATCAACGGCGGAAGCGCTCCTCGACCGCCTCGACGAAGGCCTCGTCGTGGTTCTCGGAGATTGGCTCCAGCCGCGGATGCCGCGAGGCTCCCATGCCGATGAACGTGAGCTTCCGTTTGCGTTTTCCGTGTCGGCCAGTGCGGAGCGCCCTCGAAAGCGTGTCGCGCACGACGGAGGCCATGGAGGCACCGGTCTCGTAGGCGATCTTGCGCAGTGCGGCGTGGGTTTCGTCGTCGAGTTGGATCTGGGTGCGTTTCACGATTGGCATCATACCATCATGATGGCATGACAGCCATCGGCCAGAACGGCCGCTGCGCGGCGGAAACGGCGTCGAGGAAACGCGCCGCGTCGGGCGACGGGGGTCTGGAGCCGACCGGAGGGGCGGGCTCTCCCAGCAGCACCCGCAGGCAGGCGGCCGCCGACCGCGAGATGGCGTCGAGGTTGTAGCCGCCCTCGAGCGCGAGGACGACGCGCCCCTCGGAGAGCGGCAGGAGGCGCGAGGTCATTGCGGCAAACCCTACGGGGGAGAGCCGCATCGACCCGAGCGGGTCGCCGTCGGCCGCGTCGAAGCCGGCCGAGACCAGCGTGAGATCGGGCGCGAAGTCGCGGGCGATCGGCAGGAGAACTCGATCGAAAGCGGCGAGGTACTCCGCATCGCCCATGCCTCCCGGCCAGGCGACGTTGACCGTGAAGCCGCGTCCCGGCCCGGCGCCGATCTCGTCGATCGCGCCGGTGCCCGGATAGAACGGAAACTGATGGGTCGAGAAATACAAAACGGAAGGATCCTCCCAGAACGTGCGCTGAGTCCCGTTGCCGTGGTGGAGGTCCCAGTCGACGATGAGGATCTTTCGCGCGGCTCCCGCCGCCTGGGCCGCGCGCGCCGCGACCGCCACGTTGTTGAAGAGGCAGAAGCCCATCGCGCGGTCGGCTTCGGCGTGGTGTCCCGGCGGGCGCACGAGGGCGAACCCGTTCTCGATCTCGCCGCGGAGGACGGCGAGGGCAAGATCGGTCAGGCCTCCGGCCGCGAGTCGCGCGGCCAGGGCCGAGTCGCGGCACGTGTACGTGTCGGGGTCGAGCTGACGGAAATCCTCCGCGGCGGTCTCCTCGATCGCGTCGATGTGGGAGAGCGTGTGGACACGCGCCAGCTCCTCGGGCGTGACCTCGCGCGCCGGAACGCGGCGGCAGCGTTCTGCGAGGCCCTCGTTGCGAAGGTGACGCCAGATGGCCTCGAGCCTGCCGGGATGCTCCGGGTGGTCGTAAGGCGCACGGTGGGCGAGGAAGCGCTCGTCGTAGACGAGCCCGGTGGTCATGCGTCGAGGATGGCGCGCAGGGCCGCCGGGTCGGTGACCGGGGCCCGGCACGCGAAGCCTTCGCATACGTAGGCCGCGGCCTTCCCGCCCCGCCCCGCGCGTCCCTCGACGAGCCCGGAAAGCGCCAGGACGCTGCCGGCCGAGTCGGCGTGCGCGATTACGCGGTTCAACCTCGGGCTCGTGAAGACCGCGCGGCGCAGCGCCTCGAAGTCTTCAAGGCCCGGCTGACCGGCCAGCACGATCTCCCTCGGCCGGTCCTCGCGCCAGTCGAGCGCGCAGAGGAGCCGGGGAAAGGCCGTCCCCGCCCGCTCCAGGAGCCCCGCGAAGGCGCCGATGACCGCATCGGCGCGGCGCCGGTACGCGTCGTCGCCGGTATACGCGAAGAGCCGCAGCAGGTTCATCGCGGCAACCGAGTTGGACGACGGGGTCGCGCCGTCGTAGCTCTCCTTCGGCCGGACGATCAACCCGTCGTGCGCGGCCGCCGCGAGGAAATAGCCTCCGCGCGGATCGGCGAAGCGCTCGTCGAAGACTTTCGCGAGCTGCACGGCCTCGGCGAGGTAACGCGGCTCGAAGGTCGCCTCATAGAGGTCGAGGAGCGCTTCGATGAGATACGCGTAGTCGGTCGCGAACCCCGGGATCTTCCCCCCCTGCCCCGTCGTCTCGCGGTGCAGGAGCTCCCCGTCCCGCACACAGCGGCTCAGGATGCGGTCGGCGGCGGCGCGCGCCGCGGCCTCGTACCGCGGCTCCTCGAGGACGCGGGCGGCCAGGGCGAAGGCCGAGATCGCCAGCGCCGACCAGTCCGTCAGGAGCTTGTCATCGGTCCCCGGCCAGACGCGCTTGGCTCGGGCCTCGTACATCTTGCGTCGCGCTTCTTCGAGGATCCCGGCGATCTCCGGCTCGGGCCGGCCGAAATCCGCGGAAAGCTCCGTCATGCTCGAAACGACCGAGAGGACGGTCTCCCCGTGCTCGAAGTTCCCCGCCGGCGTGACTCCGAAGCGCGCCGCGACGATCGGGGCGGCGTCCTTCGCGACGACCTCCTCGAGCGAGGCGAGGTTCCACACGTAGAAGGTGCCCTCCTCGCCGCCGGAGTCGGCGTCCTGCGCGGCGTAAAACCCGCCGCCCTCCGGAGTCATCTCGCGCAGCAGGTAGGCGAGCGTCTCGCGCGCCACGCGGGCGAAGTCGGCGACGCCGAACGCCCGGTAGGCCAGCAGATACACGCGCGCGAGCATCGCGTTGTCGTAGAGCATCTTCTCGAAGTGGGGCACGAGCCACCGGGCGTCGACCGAATAGCGGTGGAATCCGCCGCCGACCTGGTCGTACATCCCGCCGGCCGCCATCTTCGCGAGGGTCTTCTCCGTCATGTCTCGCGCCCTGGCGTCGCCCGTGGCGATCCAGCGGCGGACGAGGAGCTCCAGACGCATCGCCGGGGGAAACTTGGGGGCGCCGCCGAAGCCTCCTTCCGCGGCGTCGAACTGTCTCGCGAGCGAGTCGACCGCCGCGTCGAGGAGCCTCGGGGCAACGGCTCCGGCGCCCGCCTCCGCCTTCGCGCCCGCCTCCAGGTGCTCCAGCATCTCGCCGGCGGAGGACTCGAGCTCGTCGCGCCGCGTCTTCCAGGCGTTCGCGATCGACCCGAGGAGCTGCAGGAACCCGGGCCTGCCCCAGCGCGAGTCCGGCGGGAAGTAGGTGCCTCCGTGGAACGGCCGTCGGTCAGGAGTGAGGAAGAGGGAGAGTGGCCAGCCGCCGCTCCCGGTCATCATCTGGACGGCCTGCATGTAGATGTCGTCCACGTCGGGCCGCTCCTCGCGGTCGACCTTGATCGACACGAAGTCGCGGTTCAACGCCTCCGCGATGCGTTCGGTCTCGAAGGACTCGTGCTCCATGACGTGGCACCAGTGGCAGGTCGAGTAACCGATCGAGAGGAAGATCGGCTTGTCCTCCGCCGCGGCCCGCGCGAACGCTTCCTCGCCCCAGGGATACCAGTCGACGGGGTTGTCCTTGTGCTGGAGGAGATAAGGGCTCGATTCGTAGGCGAGACGGTTGGCCATCGCCTGAGGATATCGCTGTGAGCGAGGCCCGGACTGACCGGGTTCTAGTCGATGACGATCCCGGACTTCCTCGGCACCGCGGTCACGGTGATCTCGCTGTCGCCGTCGTTGAACTTCACGAAGGCGCCCGGCTCGAGCTCGTCTAAGCGGCGCAGGATCTCGGCGATGGACAGGCTGGCGTCGTCGGCGAAACCCTCCACGAGCACGCGGGGAAGGCGCACGTGGACATGCTTGTCCCAGGTGTCCTTGACGTCGATCTCGAGCGACGGGCCATCGGCTACGACCTCGACGGTCGAATCTTCCTTCTTGATGACGCCGGGGCTGCCGGGCGCGCTCTGGTCGGCCGCGTCGAGGATGTCGCGGGGCGTCACGTCGCCGCTGCCCCACTCGGCGTTGAGATCCGCCTTGAGGTCGTGGAGGGGGATGAGCTTGGCGAGGCCGGCGACCAGACGCGTCGGAACCCGGATCGACGCGCGCCGCGTCGAGTCGCCGTCTTTCTCGATGACCTCCACCCGGAATTCCTTGATGCGCCGAAACTCCGGCGCGGGCCTCCGCCAGAAGGCGAGAGCGAGGGCAGCCAGGACCACCACGAACAGACCCAGGACAACGGCGCGAACTTCTTTCGTCATTGGCGGTCAGTCTCCCACCGTTCCTAACGCAGAGTGCTGCCAAAAGTTCGCCCGGCGGGGGCCTGCGCCCGGCCTCGCAATGTGGTACTTTTCCGGAGGGAGATTGCCCCGCAAGGGGTTGCCAGAGCGAGCTTTATGCCTCATTTCATAACCGAGACGTGCATCGGATGCGGGGTCTGCGAGATCAAGTGCCCCACGCACACGATCACGGGCGGAAAGAGCGAAAAGTTCGTGATTCACGCGGACCGGTGCATCGACTGCTCCGTCTGCGCGAGGTACTGTCCGGTCTCCTGCATCCAGGACCAGAGAGGCGAGCTCGTCGAGAAGGTCAAGCCCAAGGACATCCCCAAGGCCATCGTGGACCGGGACCTCTGCACGGGCTGCGAGTTCTGCATCGACATCTGCCCGTTCGACTGCATCTATCTGATCGACGACCCGCTCCACGAGACCTTCCACAAGATCGCCGAGGTGGAAGCGGGGCCCTGCGTCTCCTGCCGCCTCTGCGAGACGGTCTGCGAGAAGGACGCGATCTTCGTTCCCAACCCGATCACCCAGGCCAAGAGGTACCTCCCCGTCCTGTGACCGAGCCGCCGAAGGACACAGCGCCTCCCGAGGACGAAGACCTCACCGAAGAGCCCCGGAGCGCCGGGCGGCTGATCGCGCGCTTCTTCCTGCTGCCCCTTCTGGTGGTGGGGGCGGCGGTCGCCATCTTCCTCGTCTTCAACCTCATGACCTTCGAGAGACGGAGCCCGCGCGACTACCTCGCCGAAGTCCGCGGGGGCACCGCGAGCCGGCGCTGGCAGGCGGCCTTCGAGCTCTCGCGGTCGCTCGGGTCGGTGGCGCCCGAAGAGCGGGCCGCGCTTGTCGCGGAAACGCTGCGCATCTTCGAGGGCCTTTCCGAGAAGCGCCCGGACGATGTGTCGGTGCGCCGCTATCTGGTCCTCGTGCTGGGCCGTCTGGGTGAGCGGGCGGCCGTGCCGGCGCTCCTCGGGGCAGCGCGCGACGCGGACCCGGACACCGGGCTCTACGCGGTCTGGGCGCTCGGCAAGATCGGCGACCCGGCCGCCGTCGATACCGTTCTCGAGACGTCCACGTCCGAGGACGCCGGGGCCCGCAAGATGGCCGCCTACGTGCTCGGACAGCTCGGAGACGCCCGGGCGATTCCCCGTCTGCGGGTCCTCGCCGAGGATCGCACCGCGGATGTGCGCTGGAATGCCGCGATCGCCCTTGCACAGCTCCAGGATCGCTCCGGCCTTCCGGTGCTGCGGTCGATGATCGACCGCGCGGCACTCGCGCGCCAGGCCGAGATCTCGAGCGAGCAGACCGAAGCGGCGATGATCAACGCCCTGAAGGCGCTGGCCCTGCTCAGGGATTCCGAAACGCTTTCCATGCTCGACGCCCTCGCGAAGAGCGATCCGAATCTTCGAGTCCGCGAGGCGGCGCGCAAGGCCGCGGATGCGACGCGCGGGAAAGCTGCGAAACGCCTTGAGCGGCGCGCCGCGGTTTTGGTAGGCTAAAGCCCCGAGAATTGATGTCTACGGCGCCAAGCATTCTCCCGTCGCCCCCGCCCGACGTCACCATCGACGGGGTCACCCGGCGTTCCACGCTGAAGTGGATGACGCTCGCATGGACGGGGTTCGCCGCGGCCACGGCCGTCGGCCTGACTGCCACGGTCCGCTTCCTCTTCCCCAACGTGCTCTTCGAGCCTCCGACCCGTTTCAAGGCGGGGGACCCCTCGACCTACGCCCCGGGCGTCGACGAGCGGTGGAAGGAGAGATACGGGGTCTGGATCGTGCGCGACACGACCTCGATCTACGCGCTCGTGGCCGTCTGCACGCACCTCGGCTGCACGCCGAACTGGCTGGCGGCCCAGAACAAGTTCAAATGCCCGTGCCACGGTTCGGGATACTACGTCTCGGGCATCAATTTCGAAGGCCCGACGCCGAGGCCCCTCGAGCGGGCCGAGATCGGCGTGACGGCCGAGGACGGCCAAATCATCGTCGACAAGGCGACGCGCTTCCTCTACGAGCGCGGCCAGTGGAGCGATCCCAGGGCGTTCGTGAAGATGTCGTAGGGGACGCCCCGTCCGGGGCGGATCTCGGAACCGGAGGTTCGATTGGGTTCTCGTTGGCGTGATTTTCAACAGACGATCGTCTCGAGCCAGCTCTGGAAATCGATCTTCCGCGTCGGCATCCCGAACACGAACCGGAAACGGGTTCTGGCGATGCTCGGCAACGTCGTCCTGCACCTGCACCCGGTCAAGACGCGCAAGTCCGGCGTCAAGATGCGCTACACGTGGTGCGCCGGCGGCGTCACGTTCTTCCTCTTCCTGGTGCTCACCTTCACGGGTCTGCTGCTGATGTTCTACTACCGGCCCACGGTCGAGTACGCCTTCGTCGACATCCTCGACCTGCGCGAGCAGGTGCCCTTCGGCATCATGCGTGAGGTGCATCGCTGGGGCGCGCACGCCATGGTGATCACGGTCTGGATCCACATGTTCCGGGTCTTCATGACCGGCTCCTACAAGCCGCCCCGCGAATTCAATTGGGTCATCGGCGTGCTGCTCCTCGTGATGACGCTGATGCTCTCCTTCACGGGCTACCTGCTCCCGTGGGACCAGCTCGCGATCTGGGCCATCACGGTCGGCTCCAACATGGCCTCGGCGACGCCGCTGATCGGCATCGAGGGCCCGGGCACGGCGCTCCTGAAAATCGGCGACATCCAGCTCGTGACTTCGACCAACGACGCGCGCTTCGGCTTGCTGGGAGGCCGCTTCGTGGGCGCCGGCGCGCTCCTGCGCTTCTACGTGCTCCACTGCGTCGGCATCCCCCTGATCGCGGCGTTCCTGATGGCCGTGCACTTCTGGCGGGTCCGCAAGGACGGCGGCATCTCGGGACCCGTGTGATGGGAACCGGGGAGCTCTGATCCGTGTTCCTGATCGACTTTCTCAAAAGCGCGATCAACTTCCTGTCGGCGCCGCAGTACCTGGTGACGGCGGCCCTGATCGGCCTGGTCCTGATGATCCACTGGCGGCCGGTCTGGACGAAGAAGGGCGGCCTGGTGCTGCTGCTCCTCATCGGCGGCGGCATCGGGCTTTCCTACCTCGATCCGAACTTCAACAAGGTCGCCACCCTCCCGGACAACGTGCCGATTGTCGGGATGATCTTCCTCGTCGGCTTTTTCTTCTGGTTCGCGATGAGCCAGGCGTACGAGAACGACCGCCGGATCGCCGAGGGGCGCCCGCCGATCGAGGGAGAAGACTCGGGCCAGAAGGTCTTCTCCTGGCCCGACCTCGTGTACGTCGAGCTCATCTGCCTGGTCGTCGTGATGGCCGTGATGATCGTGTGGTCGATCGTGCTGAAGGCCCCGCTCGAAGAGCCGGCCAATCCGACCGACTCGCCGAACCCCGCCAAGGCGCCCTGGTACTTCCTCGGGTTGCAGGAGATGCTGGTGTACTTCGACCCCTGGCTGGCGGGGGTCTTTCTGCCCAGCCTGATCATCGTGGGGCTGATGGCAATCCCGTACATCGACACCAACCCGAAGGGGAACGGGTACTTCACCTTCAAGGAGCGTCGGTGGGAGATCTCGATCTTCCTCGTCGGTTTCCTCGTGCTCTGGTGCGTCCTGATCGTGCTCGGGACGTTCCTGCGCGGCCCGAACTGGAACTTCTTCGGGCCCTACGAGTTCTGGGACATCAACAAGCTCGTTCCTCTCAACAACATCAATCTGTCGGAGATCATCTGGATCAAGGTCTTCAAGCGCAGCATGCCGAACTTTTGGCTGTTCCGCGAGATCTTCGGCCTCGCGCTCGTCGGGGTCTACATCGCCGTGCTGCCCCTGCTGCTCTCGAAGACCTTCCTGCGGCGCTTCTTCGAGAAGATGGACACGCCCCGGTACCTCATCGGCGTCTCCCTCGGCCTCATGATGCTGTCGCTGCCTATCAAGATGTACCTGCGCTGGATCTTCAACCTCAAGTACATCGTCTCGATCCCGGAGTTCGCGTTCAACATATGAGGGGAACCGGAGCCGGAAACCGTAAACCGTTGGCCGTGAGCCGCGCGATGTCTGCGGCCTTCGGCTCACGGCTCACGGCCGGCGGCTGACGCTCCATGCCCCGCAAGGCTCCGGCCGAGCCGATCGATCACCACTACAGCATCCCGAGGCTGAATCGCGCTTTCTTCTGGACCGCGATCGGCCTGACGGTGATCTTCGTCTGGATGGTCATGGCCGACTTCTCGCGCGACTGGAAGACGATCCAGCGCACGTTCATGCGGCTGGACGCCCGGAAGACACGGGAGGCCGCGATCGCCGCGCGGCAGAAGGCGCTCGACCAGGATCACGCCCGGCTGGTCGAGGAGCTCCGGGCCGCGCGGCGCGAGCTCGCCACGCGCAAGGCGGAGCTCGCCCGGCTCGAGGCGAAGCGGAAGGACCTGGAGCCGAAGGTCTACGGAGCCGACCAGGACTACCGGTTCACCAAGGCGTCGTTCGACGCGGAGCTCTACAAGTACGAGGACGCGCTCGCCAACCGGCCCGCCTCGGCGCCCGGGGCCAAGAAGTCCCTGGACGAGATCCGGCAGGAGCTCGACGAGAAGACCCTGCGTTTAGCCGAGCTCCGGAAGGCCGACGCGGACACGCACGCGGAGATCGACCGGCTCAACGCGAAACGGCAGGAGATCGAGACCACGATCCAGCGGCGGACGGCCGAGTTCCGGCAGACGCGCCAGAAGTTCGCCAGCCTCGAGCAGGACGCCCTCTTCAAGCTCCGCAACTCGCCGATCCTCGACATGATCAACCCCTCGCTCCGCGTCCAGCAGGTCCAGCTCCCCGACCACTTCAACAACGTCAACTTCATGCGCATCCCGCGGGTCGACCGCTGCACGACCTGCCACGTGGCCGCCGACCGCAAGGGATTCGAGGATCGCAAGATCCGTCCGGTGTTCCGGACGCATCCCCGCCTCCACCGCATGGTGGGCAGCCAGTCCATGCACCCGTCCAACGCGTTCGGCTGCACGCCGTGCCACGGGGGGCGGGACCGGGCGACCTCCTTCTGGTCGGCTGGCCACTCGCCGGAGAGCGAAGCCGAGCGCGCGAGCTGGACGAAGAAGTACGACTGGGAGTTCGACCGGTTCAACGAGACGCCGGTGCTCCCCTTGAAGTACGCCGAAGCCGGGTGCTACCGCTGCCACGCGAGCGAGGCCAATTTCCCGGAGGCGCCCACGCTCGATGCCGGCATGCGCGTCGTCGAAGGGCTCGGCTGCTGGGGATGCCACCGCGTGGAGGGCCTCGAGAAGCAGCACCTGCCCAAGGCGGGCCCCTCGCTCGAGAAGGTCGCCGCGAAGGTCCCTCGGGAATGGGCCACGCGCTGGGTCATGGATCCGGCGGCGTTCCGCGCGAACACCAAGATGCCGACCTTCTTCTACCAGGAGAACTTCGTCGACGTCTCCGGGCCGAAATCGCCCACCGACGCGCAGAAGACGATGAACGAGGAGGGCAAGGCCGAGAACGACACCATGGTCAACGCGATCGTGGCGTACCTCTACGACAAATCCCGGCCCGCCGAGGTCCCGGCCGTCGAAGGACGGGGCAATCCCGCCCGCGGGCAGGCGCTCCTCTCCGAGCGCGGGTGCTACGGCTGCCACATCGCGGACCCGACCGCGCAGCGGGACCTGACCGGAACCTACCGCCAGTTCGGCCCGAACCTCGCCGGCGTGGGCGCGAAGGTGTCGCGGGACTGGATCTATCACTGGATTCGGGACCCGAAGCGGTGGAACCCCGAGACCAAGATGCCGAACCTGCGGCTGACCCCGGAGGACGCGCTGGACATCGCGGAGCACCTCTCCGGGCTCGAGGCCCCGCCCAGGTTCACCGAGGCGGCGCTCCCGAAGACCGACGAGAAGACGCTCGACCGGATGGCGCTCTATTTCCAGATGGCCACGAAGACTCTCTTCGACGCGAAGGCGGAGCTCGCGAAGATGGACCTGCACGCCCGCGAGGTCTACGCCGGCAGGAACCTCATCGCGCACTACGGCTGCTACGCCTGCCACGCCATCCCGGGCTTCGAGGACGCCAAGCCCATCGGAACCGAGCTGACGGAAGAGGGGTCGAAGGCGGTCCATCGCCTCGACTTCGGCTTCCTCCACATTCCCCACACCCGGCATGACTGGTTCCGGACCAAGCTCCACGCCCCGCGCATCTTCGACCGGGACCGGGCGCGCGGCTGGGAAGAGAAGCTCCGCATGCCGAACTTCCGCTTCTCGGACCGCGAGCTCGACCAGGTCGTCACGGCCGTCCTCGGCTTCCAGCAGTTGAACGCGGCGCCGAACGTCGTCAAGGCGCTCGATCCGCGCGAGGCCGCGGTCGAGCGCGGGCGGCGGATCGTCAAGGACAGCAACTGCCAGGGTTGCCACGTCATCGAGGGGTTCGGCGGCTCTTACCGCTCCCTCGTGGCGGACCCGTCTCTGGCGCCGCCGATCATCCAGGGGGAGGGCGCCAAGGTCCAGAGCGATTGGCTCTTCTCCTTCCTGGAGAACCCGAAGACCGGCCAGATCCGGCCCTGGCTCGAGGTGCACATGCCGACCTTCGAGTTCAGCGACCGGGAGCTGAACGACCTGACCCAGTACTTCGCCTCGCTCGACCGCGCCTCGTATCCCTTCCTCGTCGCGCAGGCTCCGGCCAACCCGGCGGTCTGGGCGGCGGGCAAGCGCGTGTTCGAGCTCTTGAAGTGCGCGCAGTGCCACCCGCGCTCCCTCGAGGACATGAACCGGCCCGGCGTCGACCGCGCGAGCCTCGCCCCCAATCTCCAGATGGCCTCCACCCGCCTGCGGCACGACTGGATCGCCGACTGGATCCTGCGGCCCGACGAGTGGATGCCGGGCACGCGCATGCCGACGAACTTCCCGCTGGGCGACGACGGCAAACGCTACTCGCCGCTGGCGGGCCTGCTCGACGCGCCCAACTTCGCGGCGGACCGCGCCGAGTTTGCCAGCCTTCTCGGGAGCGACGAGACCGCGAAGCGCTTCCTGGCGGACCCGAACGCCGTCACGCGCGCGCTCGCCGACTACGTCTGGTCCCTCGGCTCGACCGGCGGCGCCGCCCCGACGCCCGCGAAGTCGCCCGATGCGGGCCAGGCGGCGGGCTCCTTCGGCGTCCCACCCGCCCCGGCGGCGGCCGGAGGCGGCGGGCGATAGCGCCAGGCCATCCGTGCCCATCGCCAGCCTCGACGTCGTCCTCTTCTACGGCAGCCTCGGGGTCTCCGTGGCGGCCGTCGTGCTCTTCCTGCTCCTGCTGCGCAGGCCCGGCAAGGGACCCGGCAACTCCGGCCCTTGATTGGGCGCGGTGCCGGACTTTCGCCTGGCGGCGGCAAACGGCGTGTGACAGACTCCCTGCAATCCGAGCGCTTCCTGAAAGCGTTCTCTTGACCGTGTCCCATCCGGGACGTAGGAGGTGGCCGATGTCCATTCGACGCTTCTCTCTGGGCCTTCTGTCTCTCGTCCTGGTCGTCTTCACGGGCGCGGCGTCCGCTCAGACCTGGAGCCCGGATCAGCAGGAGGTCTGGCGGTTCGAAGAGCAGCAATGGAAGATGAGCGCGGAAAAGGACTCGAGCTGGATCGAAAAGATGGTGCACCCCAACATCAGCTACTGGGACGTGGACCGCCCGGCACCGCAGAACAAGGCCAGCCTGGCGAGGTGGAACCGCTACAGCAGCGCGAGCTCGACGATCCTGGAACAGGAGATCTACCCGATCTCGGTCACGATCACGGGCAACATCGCAGTCGTGCAGTACCGCTATTCGATCGCGCGCGAGAACCTCAAGAAGGAACGTGAGACGGTCATGGGCCGCTACACGGATGTCCTCGTCAAGGAGGGTGGCCGTTGGCTCTTCCTCGCGTGGGCCGGCGGGGACGACCCCAAGAAATAGTTCGCCTGAACCGCGCGGTTCTTCCGGCGGCCTACGACGCGATCAGCTGCTCGATCCGGTTCCGGACCTCGGGGTCGGCCCAGTCGACCGCGCCCTGAACGCGAAAGATGACCCGGCCCTTGCGGTTGACGATGTAGGTTTCCGGATACTGCGTCGAGCCGAAGCGTTTCGCGGTCGCGGCGCCCGGATCGTGGAAGAGCGGGATCGCGCTCGGGTTCTTCTCGAGGAAATTGTCGACTGTCTTCCAGTCCTTGTCGACCGAGATCGCGTAGAGCGACACGTCGCCGCGGTCCTTCATCGTTTCCCAGAAGCGCGAGAGGGCGGGCGTCTCCTCGACGCACGGCGGGCACCAGGTCGCCCAGAAGTGGACGATCAGGACGCGGCCCTTCTCCCGGGTGAGGTCGATTCTCTTTCCGCTCCGGTCGAAGATGGGGAGCTCGGGCGCGGCCGAAAGAAACTGCAACGAGCCCGTGGGCGAATCCGGCGGCACGAGCGACTTGATCCAAACGGCTCCGACGACCGTGAGCGCGACCGCGAAGACGAGCGTGAGGAGCGATCGCGTTTTCATGGAGAAGTCGGCTGTCGAGAATCCACAGTCGAAATTCGGCCACGCCCGGGACTGTCGACTGTGGACTGTGAACTCTGAACTCGGCTCTTCCCCGCGGGGCAAGCGTCCGAGACGACACAGTCCCTGCAGAGAGACTCTCTCAATCGAGGCCGGCAGATGTCGAGGATGCCGATCCGGCAGAGGGCGTAGTCGAAGCGGACCGGATCTCCGGCGTCGAAGCGCGCGAGCGCGTCGGTAATCTCGCGCGCGGCCTTCCAGTCGGCGCTCCGGCGCCGGGTCAGGCCCAGCCGCCGGGCGATGCGGTGGACGTGCGTGTCGGTGGGTATCACGAGGCGGCGGGTCGGGATCCCCGGCCAGAGGCCGAAGTCGAGCGCGTCGCGGCGCACCATCCAGCGCAGGTAGAGGTTCCAGCGCTTGCACGCCGATCCCCCGGCTGGATCGGGAAAGAAGAAGCGTACGGGGGAGCCGTCGGGGATGCGCCGGGATCGGAGGACCGGGCGGTAGTCGAAGGCCTCGATCCGGGCGACCGCCCGCGACAGGAGGGCGCCGACGTCCCGGTCCTCGTCGCGCTGCTCCGCCTCGAAGAACGCCCTCACGGACCCGCCGCCGGCCTCGCGCGCGCGGGCGATCGAGAAGAGGAGCGTGGCGGCGTCCCGGGCGCCGTGGAACCGGTGGCGGAAGCCGGCCAGCGCCTCGCGGGCGAAGACCCGGAAGTCCTCGATCGAGTCGAGCGCGGACGCGGGCCGGGGGCCGAGCGCCGCCAGCAGCCGCCCGACGTTCGACTGGATGGTCCGCACCTGTCCGTACGCGAAGGCCGAGGCGATCCAACCCACGACCTCGCGGTCTTCGGGCGACGCATACCGACCCGGGAAGACGATCGGGTCCGTCGCCGCGGTCTCCGGCCCGTAGAGCCGGTAGAGGGCTTCGAGGCGCGGGCCGAGCAGCGACTCTCGCATTCCTGTGAGCAACACCATAGCGTCAATTCCCACTAGAATCCCGCTGTGCCGAGATCCGCGCCCAAAGAACGGACGATCCTCGTGGGTGTGGTCCCGAAAGGCCTGCCGCGGCCCGTGGCCGAGGACCACCTGGACGAGCTGGAGCGTCTGGTCGACACCGCCGGCGGAGAGGTCGTCGGGCGCTTCCTGAAAGAGCGGGTCGCGCCCGATCCGAAGACCTACATCGGCAAGGGCAGCGTCGCGGAAATCGGCGCTGCGGCGCGCGCGGGCAAGGCCCGTCTGGTCGTCTTCGACGACGAGCTCTCGGCCGGGCAGATGCGCAACCTCGAAGAGGCTTGGGGCGAGAGCGTGCGCGTGCTCGACCGTCCGGGGTTGATCCTCGATGTCTTCGCGCTCCACGCGCGCTCGCGAGAGGCCCGCACCCAGGTCGAGCTCGCGCAGCTCCAGTACCTGCTCCCGCGCCTCGCGGGCCGGTACGGGCACCTCTCGGGGCTCGGCGGCGGGATCGGCGGGCGCGGCGGCGCCGGCGAGCAGAAGTTGGAGCTCGACCGCCGCAAGATCCGCGACCGGATTACGCGGCTGCGGCGGGACCTCCAGAAGATCGAGGTCGCGAGGCTGGTGCGCCGCCGCGGGCGCCGGCGCTACGTCCAGGTCGCGATCGCCGGCTACACGAACGCCGGCAAGACGACGCTCTTCAACCGCCTGACCCGCGAGTCGGCGTATGCGGTCGACCGCCTCTTCGCGACACTCGACGCGCGCGCGGCCCGAGCGGCCTCGCCCCGGCTCTCGGAGGTGATCTTCGTCGACACGGTCGGCTTCGTGCGCAAGCTCCCGACCACCCTCGTCGCCTCGTTTCGCTCGACGCTTTCCGAGATCCGCGACGCCGATCTCGTCCTCCACGTGATCGACGCCGCCTCGGAGCGCTCCGACGAAGAGGAGCGCGTGGCCGCCGAGACCTTCGAGGAGCTCGGGGTCTCCCCGGACCGGGTGCTGGCCGTCTGGAACAAGGCGGACCTCGCCGGCCGGGGAGCGGGGCGGTTCGGCGGCCTCCGCGTCTCGGCGCAGACGGGGGAGGGGATCGAGCGGCTCGAGGCCGAGATCCTTCGACGCATCCACCCGGAGGCCGAAGAGTTCCGCGTCCGGATTCCCTACACCAGCGCTCGCGCGATCGCCGCCGCGAGGGCCTCGTTTCGCGTGATCGATGAGCAGGACCGCGGAGACTCCCTGGTGATGCGTCTGGCGGGCGAGCGGCGGCATCTGTCGCCCATCCAGCGCTTCGTGGAGGGCTGAGGGCCCCGAAAAAACAAGGGGGGAATCGGCCGATTCCCCCCTCTCCGTCATGCCGGAACTCCCATGCCGGCACTCTTCTTGGACTTACACACAATCAAGAGTCGTACCATCGGAGCGGGCTCGCATTCGCTCGTTTTTACAGGGGTTTGCGCACGAGCCGCCTCGGGATCCGTCAAAGTCGGGCCATCCCCTTCCTTCCAACCGACAAAAAGTGTCGCGGCGGTCTCCTGGATTCGGGCCGCCGCCCGATAGAATCGCGCGGCTCCGGAGGGGAAAAATGAAGCTCGTTCGGTTGGCGGGTCTGGTCCTCGTGCTCTTCGCCGCCGCGGTGTCGGCGGCCTGCGGCTCCAAGTCTCATGAGACGGGACACGCGGGCGAGAAGGCGACTCCGGCGCCGCCGCCACCAACACCCGACACCACGCCGATCGAGGCGCTTCGGACTCCGGCGGGGCTCGTCCTGAAGATCGAGAGCGCGCCGACGCCCGCTGTGCCAAAGTAGGGCGGGGTCAGGTCTTCATTCTTCGGATTTTGGTTCCAGCTTGGCGAATGGCGCGCCCTACTGAAATCTCCAAGAATTGAAGACCTAACCCCCTCCTTTGCCCGAATCGGGAGTGCGGGTATTACATGAGCTGCAGCGACTTCTACTAGTCGGGAGTCTCAGCGTCCCGGAGAGCCCGAGCCATCGCCGTCAACCGTCGCTCGGGGAGGGCCCGCGCTCGTCCAGCACGTCCCGCACCTTCCGGGCGAGCGTGTCGGGCGTGAACGGCTTCTGCAGGAACGAGGCGCCCGGCTCCAGGATGCGCTCGGACGCCATGGCCTGGTCGGTGTAGCCCGAGACGAACAGGACCCGCAGGTCCGGCCTCCCGGCGACGAGCCGCCGCGCCAGCTCCGGCCCCGAGACCCCGGGCATGATGACGTCGGTCAGGAGCATGTCGAGCTGGCCCGGGTGCCCGGCGGCGACCGCGATGGCCTCCTCCGCATCTTCCGCCTGCAGCACCCTGTAGCCGCTGGCCTCCAGGCACCGGCGCGTCAGGTCGCGCACGGCCCGTTCGTCTTCGACGAGCAGGATCGTCTCGGAGCCGCGGGCCGGAGCCGGCCGGGCGGGCGCGGGCGCGGCGGCGCTCGGGCACGCCTCGACCCGGGGCAGGTAGACGGTGAAGGTCGCTCCCCGCCCCGGCTCGCTCGTGACGAAGACCTGGCCGCCGCTCTGGCTGACGATCCCGTACACGGTGGCCAGGCCGAGCCCCGTCCCATGGGGCTTCTCCTTCGTGGTGAAGAACGGCTCGAAGATGCGCTTCTGCGTCTCGGCCTCGATGCCGACCCCGGTGTCGCATACGGAGATGACCGCGTAACGCCCCGGCGCCGTGCCGGGGTGCCTGCGGGAGGAGGCCGCGTCCACGTCGGCGTTCTCGGTTCGGATCGTGAGGGTGCCGCCGCTCGACATCGCATCGCGGGCGTTGACGACGAGGTTGAGGATCACCTGCTCGACCTGGCCCGGGTCGGCGCGCACGCTCCCGAGCGAGGGATCGAGCTCGGTGACGAGCCGGATGTGCTCGCCGATCAGGCGCGCCAGCATGCGGCTGGACTCGGCGATGAGGGCGTTCAGATCGATGAGTTTCGGCTCGAAGACCTGCTTGCGGCCGAACGCGAGGAGCTGCCGGGTCAGGTTCGCGGCGCGCTCGCCGGCCTTCCGGATCTCCTCGATCTCG
>JBBDKM010000024.1:0-6453 GCA_040879385.1 Thermoanaerobaculia bacterium
GGACCGCAAGGTCCCCTGCTCAATCCTCACTTGGCGAACGGCATGCCGAGCTCGGCCAGCAGCGCCTTCGCCCGGTCGTCCCGCCCCGCCGTCGTCACGATCGTCACGTTCAAACCCTTGGACTTGTCCGTCTTCGCGTAGTCGATCTCCGGGAAGATGAAATGGTCCCGGACCCCGAGCGTGTAGTTGCCCCGGCCGTCGAACGCCTTGCCCGACACACCGCGGAAGTCGCGCACGCGCGGTAGCGCGATGTTGATCAGCCGGTCCAGGAACTCCCACATCCGGTCTCCGCGCAGGGTGACCCGCGCGCCGATGGGCATCCCGGTACGCAGCTTGTACGTGGCGATCGACTTCTTCGCCTTCGTCACCACGGCGCGCTGGCCGGCGATCGCGGAGAGTTCCTCCGCGGCGCCGTCGAGCATCTTCGGGTTGGCGACCGCCTCCCCGAGCCCCATGTTCAGAACGATCTTCTCCAGGCGCGGGATCGCCATCACGTTGTCGATCCCGAACTCCTTCTGGAGCGCCGGGGCGACGTCCTTGGAGTATTTCTCTTTCAGTCGAGCGGCCATGTGCGTCCTTCGTCCTTTGTCCTTCGTCCTTCGTCCTTTGTCTCTGGTCCCTGGTTCTCTACGCGAGAACGGCGCCGCTCTTCTTGGCGACGCGCTCGGGGTTGCCTTCGCTGTCCCGCCGGCGGCCGATCCGCGTGCGGGTGTTGCGGTCCGGGTCGACCAGCATCACGTTGGAGATATGGATCGCCGCCTCCCTTTCGGAGATCCCGCCGGCGATGTTCTTGGCGGGGTTCGGACGGGTGTGGCGCTTGATCATGTTGACGCGCTCCACGATGACCCGGCTCTCGGTCGGAAGCACGCGCAGGATCCGGCCCTGGCGCCCGCGATCCTTGCCGGCGATGACGACGACGAGGTCGTTCTTCTTGAGCTTCGGTTTGTTCGACATCACAGCACCTCCGGTGCGAGCGAAATGATCTTCATGAACTTCTTCTCGCGTAGCTCGCGCGCCACCGGGCCGAAGACGCGCGTCCCGATCGGCTCGCCCTCGTTGGAGATCAGGACCGCGGCGTTGTCGTCGAAGCGGATGTAGGAGCCGTCCTTGCGCCGGTGGTTCCGGCGGGTCCGGATGATGACCGCCCGGACGACCCGCTTGCCGTGCTTCTCGACGAAGGGCGAGTCCGGCGCGGCCTCCTTCACGGAGGCGGTGATGATGTCGCCGAGCCCCGCATACTGGCCGGCCGAGCCGCCCCGCATGCGGATGCACGCGATCTTGCGCGCGCCCGAGTTGTCCGCCACCTCGAGGATGGTGCCCATCTGGATCATCGCGACGCTCCTAGGCCTGCGCCTTGGTCAGGATCTCGCGCAACCGCCACCGCTTCAGCTTCGACATCGGCCGCGTCTCCTCGATCCGGACGCGGTCGCCCAGGCGGGCCGTATTGCTCTCGTCGTGGGCGTGGAAGCGGCTGGTGCGCTTGATCGTGCGGGTGTACTCCGCGTGCTGGACGCGGCGCTCGACCTCGACCACGATCGTCTTCTGCATCTTGTCGGAGACCACGCGCCCCACCTTGGTCGCCCGGTTCTTGGGTTTGCTCGCCGTCTCGTTCACTTGCCCGCCTCCGCCTCGAGCCCGAGGGCCCGCCGGTACGTCTTGACGCGCGCCAGATCGCGGCGCAGGACCTTCAACCGGCTCGGGTTCTCGAGCTGCCCGGTCGATTTCTGCAGGCGCAGCTTCCAGCCCGCCTCGATCAGCTGCTTTTCCTTCTCCGCGAGGTCCGCCTCACCCTGCTGGGCGAGAGTCTCGCGCTCTTTCTTCTTCATCGGATCTCCATCTCGGACTCGCGGGTCACCAGACGCGTCTTCAAGCCGAGCTTGTCGGCCGCGAGGTCGAGGGCTGCCTTGCCCATGGCGGAATCCACTCCCTCCATCTCGTAGAGGATGCGTCCCGGTTTGACCACGGCGACCCAGCCCTCCGGCGCGCCCTTGCCCTTGCCCATGCGCGTCTCGGCCGGCTTCTTCGTGTACGGTTTGTCGGGAAAGATGCGGACCCAGATCTTGCCGCCGCGCTTGACGGCGCGGGTCATGGCGACGCGGCCCGCCTCGATCTGCCGGGCCGTGACCCAGCCGGGCTCGAGGACCTGCAGGCCCATGTCGCCGAAGGCGAGCGTGCCGCCGCGGAACGCCTTGCCGCGCATCCGGCCCCGCTGCTGCTTGCGGTACTTGACCTTCGAAGGCATCAACATGATGAAAAATTCCTAGGCCGCGCTCTTGCGGCGATTCTTGGCCTTGTGCTGCTCGCCGCGGTAGATCCACACCTTCACGCCGATCTTTCCGTAGGTCGTGTTGGCCTCGGCAAACCCGTAGTCGATGTCGGCCTTCAGCGTGTGCAGCGGCAGGCGGCCTTCCTGGTACCACTCCGAGCGCGCGATCTCGGCGCCGTTGAGGCGCCCCGCGCAGCGGATCTTGATGCCCTGGGCTCCGAAGCGAAAGGCCGACTCGAGCCCCTTCTTCATCGCGCGGCGGAACGCCACCCGGCGCTCGAGCTGCAGCGCGATCGACTCGGCCACGAGCTGGGCGTCGGTCTCCGGGCGCTGGATCTCGATGATGTTGATGTGGACCTCGGTGTTGGTCCGCTTCTGGAGCTCGTCGCGCAGCTTGTCCACCTCGGCCCCGCGCTTGCCGATGATGATCCCGGGCCGCGAGGTCTGGATGTTGACCTTGAGCTTCCCGGCGAAACGCTCGATGTCGACTTCGGAGACGCCCGCATGCGACAGCCGGCCCTTCAGCTCCTTGCGCAGGCTCAGGTCCTCGTGGAGGAACTTCAGGTAGTCCTTCTCCGAGAACCAGCGGGAGTGCCAGGTCCGGTTGAAGCCGAGCCGAAATCCGTAGGGGTGAACCTTCTGGCCCATGGTGCTCCTTACGCCTCTTTCGCGTCGTCCGAGAGCTCGATCGTCAGGTGACTCTTGCGGTGCAGCACGCGGAAGGCGCGTCCCATCGGCGCCGGTCTCACGCGCTTCTCCTGAGGCCCCTTGTCGACCGTGATCGCGCGAACGACGAGCTCGTCGACGTCGACCTGCGCTTCCTTCTGCTCCGCGTTGGCCACCGCCGAGCGCAGCGTCTTCAGGACGTCGCGCGCGGCGGCCTTGTTGGAGTGGCGGAGGATCGCGACGGCGTCGTTGACCTTCCGGCCCCGCACGAGGTCCACCACCAGGCGCACCTTCTGAGCCGAGCCCTTCATGTACCGGAGTTTCGCTGAGGCTTTCATGCCGATTCCTTACGCCTTGGGCGCCGCGGCGGCGGCCGGAGCCGCGCCCGGAGCCGAGACCGGCTTCCCGCCGACGGCCGCGCCCGCCTCGGCCTTCTTTCCGCCGTGGCCCTTGAAAATGCGCGTCAGCGCGAACTCGCCCAGCTTGTGGCCGACCATGTTCTCGGCGACGTAGACGGGAATGAACTTGCGCCCGTTGTGCACGGCGATCGTGTGCCCGACCATGTCGGGGGTCACGGTCGACCGGCGGGACCAGGTCTTGATGACCTTCTTCTCCCGGGTGGCGTTCAACGCCGCCACCTTCTTGACGAGGTGGTCGTCCACGAACGGGCCCTTCTTGATCGAACGCGTCATCGCTTATGCCTTCGACTTGCGGCGCCGGATGATGAATCCGTCGGTGCGCTTGTTGTTGCGGGTTTTCATTCCCTTGGTTTTCCAGCCCCACGGCGACGTCGGATGGCGTCCGCCGGAAGTCTTGCCTTCTCCGCCGCCCATCGGGTGATCGACCGGGTTCATCGAGACGCCGCGGTTGTGCGGCCGCCGGCCCAGCCAGCGGTTGCGCCCGGCCTTGCCGATCGAGACATTCTCGTGCTCGAGGTTGCCGACCTGGCCGATCGTCGCGTAGCACTCGATGTGGACCTCGCGGACCTCGCCCGAGGGGAGGCGGACCTGCGCGTAGTCGCCTTCCTTGGCCATCAGCTGAGCGGCGGCGCCGGCCGAGCGGACCATCTGGCCGCCCTTGCCGCGGGTCAGCTCGATGTTGTGGATCGTGGTGCCGAGCGGGATCGCCCGCAGGGGCAGCGCGTTGCCTGGCAGGATGTCCGCCGCGGGCCCCGAGATGACCTTGGAGCCGACCGCGAGCCCGTTGGGCGCGAGGATGTACCGCTTCTCGCCGTCGGCGTAGTGGAGCAAAGCGATTCGGGCCGTGCGGTTCGGGTCGTACTCGATCGAGGCGACCCTGGCCGGAATGTCGTGCTTGTCCCGCCGGAAGTCGATGATGCGGTACAGCCGCTTGTGGCCCCCGCCCATGAACCGGGAGGTCGTGCGGCCCTGATTGTTGCGGCCGCCCGTCGAGCGCAGCCCCACCGTCAGGCGCTTTTCCGGACGGACCGGAGAGATCTCCTGGAAGTCGAGCTTCGTCTGGAACCGCACCCCGGGGGACGTCGGTTTGAACTTTTTGACAGCCATTACACGCCCTCGAAGAACTCGATCTTCTGGCCCGGCGCGAGCCGGACGTAGGCCTTTTTCCAGGCCTTGCGCTGGCCGAGAAACCGGCCCATGCGCTTCCATTTTCCCTGACGGTTGGCGACGCGGACGGCGACCACCTTGACCCCGAAGAGCTTTTCGACGGCGCGGCCGACCTCGATCTTGTTGGCCGTGCGGGCGACCTCGAAGCAGATCGTGTTGGCCCCTTCCTTGATGCGGGTCGATTTCTCGGTGATCAGCGGGCGCCGGATCACGTACTGCGCTTCCATCACTCGCCTCCCAGGGTCTTGACGACCCGCGCCAGCGCGCTCTTGGAGAGCACGACGGTCGCGTGGGCGAGCACGTCGTAGGCGTTGACGCCGAGCGGATCCACGAACTTCCAGCTCTTCACGTTGCGGGAAGCGCGCACGAAGTTCTCGTTGTCGCGCACGTCGACGAAAAGCGCCTTGCCCTCGATGCCGAGCTCGCCGACGGCGGCCTTCAGGTCTTTCGTCTTGTGGCTCGTGATCGCCATCCTGTCGACGACGACGATCCGCTCCTCGGCGGCGCGCCGCGAGAGCACGGCTTTCAGCGCGTTCTTCTTCTCGCCGACCGACAGGTCCTGCGCATAGGAACGGGGACGCGGGCCGTGCGCGGTGCCGCCGCCCCGGTGGATGGGCGGCCGCGAGCCGCCCTGTCGGGCGCGCCCGGTCCCCTTCTGCTTGAAGGGCTTCCTGCCGCTGCCGGAGACCTCGGAGCGCACCTTCGTCTTGTGCGTGCCGGCGCGCTCGCCGGCGAGGTATCCCTTGACAACCTCCCAAACGAGGTGCTTGCGATAGGGATAGTCGAAGACGCTAGCGGGAAGAGTCACCTCGCCCACCTGCTCCTTCTTCCAGTTCCAGACGGGGATCTTGGACATGCTGTTATGCCTTTTTCGCGAAGCTCGAGCGCACGATCTTCACCAGCGAGTTTCGTGCCCCGGGGACGGCGCCCGAGATGTAGAGCAGGTTCTTCTCGACGTCGACCCGCACGACGACGAGGTTCTTCGTCGTGGACTGGCGGCCGCCGAGGCGGCCGGTGGAGCGCGTGCCCGGGAAGACGCGCGACGGGAAGGCCGACTGGCCGATGGAGCCCGGCGCCCGGTGGAACATCGAGCCGTGCGTGGCCGCGCCGCCACTGAAGCCGTGCCGGGCGACCACACCCATGAAGCCCTTGCCTTTGGAGGTGCCGATCACGTCCACGTGGTCCTGCTCCTGGAACGTGTCGCAGAGGACCTTGTCGCCGGGCTTCAACTCGTCGCCCTTGTCGGCCTTGACTTCCATGAGCGTGCGCATCGGCGCGACACCGGCCTTCTCGAAGCGCCCGCGCGACGCCTTGTTGGCGCGGCGGTCCGGGCGGCCTCCGACCAGGCCGATCTGGAGGGCGTCGTAGCCGTCCTTGTCGGCGGTCTTCTTCTGCACGACGAGGCACGGGCCGGCCTGCACGACCGTGACCGGCACGACCGTGCCGTCCGCCGTGAAGATCTGGGTCATCCCGACCTTCTTGCCGAGGATTCCGTGTATGGCCATGGCCCCCTACTTCCCGAACGCCTTGATCTCGACGTCGACGCCGACCGGCAGCTCGAGCTTCATCAGCGCATCCACCGTCTGCGAGGTCGGCTCGAGGATATCGAGCAGGCGCTTGTGCGTCCGCATCTCGAACTGCTCGCGCGACTTCTTGTCGACGTGCGGCGAGCGGTTGACGGTGAACCGCGCGATGGTCGTCGGCAACGGGATAGGCCCGGCGACTTTCGCCCCGGTGCGCCGCGCCGTGTCCACGATCTCGCTCGCCGACTGGTCGAGGATCCGGTAGTCGAACGCCTTGAGGCGAATGCGAATCTTGTCGTTCTTAGGCATGTAACTGTCTCTCACACGCTCCGCTCGGCGTTTCGACTCAGAACCTATTCCAGGATTTCGACGATGGTGCCGGCGCCGACGGTGCGTCCGCCCTCGCGGATGG
>JBBDKM010000025.1:0-6324 GCA_040879385.1 Thermoanaerobaculia bacterium
CGACGCGCAGAACGAGGTAGCCGGCAGCCGTCCGCGAATAGATGACGCGGTAGTCGCCCACGCGCAGCCGCCAGAGGCCGGCGAATTCGCCTTTCAGGGCGGCCCCGACACGGCCTTCGGAAGAAAGAGCCTTCTCGATCCTCCGCAGGACCCTTTGTGCGGCGGAAGGATCCAGCCTCCGTAGGTCGGTCTCGACGGAGGCCTTGTACTCAATCCTTGCGCCGCCGGCCAACGCGCCCCCTCAGTTCCGCGGAGGAGACGATGGGATCATCCTTATCGCGCAGTCGATCGAGGGCAACCTGGTAGTCGGCGTACTCGGCCAGGTAGGACTCCAGAGCCTTCTCGATGAAGTAGGTCTTTGGCCTGTCGGTCGCCCTTGCGAGCTCCTCGAGGGCCTTCGCGGTGTTGTCCGGCAGCCGGATGGAAACGGACGTTGACATTCTCGCCTCACATGTAATACATGGATTACAAGTCTAACGCAGGCTCACGCTTCGGTGCAAGGCGTTCGCGCCCGCCCGCGGCCTCAAACCTGCCGCGCGGACTCCGCTGAGACGATCCGGGCCGGCCACTGTAAATCTCGAGCGGTTGGCGATGAAAACAGGTAGGCGGTGTGGGAAGCGCCTTGCCCGACCGCCTGGGGGCGCCCGCGGCCGGAATGGCCGAGTGGCCGGTCACCGGCGGCAGATCGGCCGATTCTCCTCGCAGGGGAACCGTGATCCGGATCTCCGCGAGCGTCACCGAGCAAGAAGCTGAGAACGCCGTTCTCCGCGGGAGAGAACTGGAAAAACGAAGCCGGGGGAGGTACACCTCCCCCGGGTGGATGTTCGGGGTCCGCTTAGCTGTGGAAGCGGGTCATCACGAAGAGGCCTGCGCCGGCGAGCGCGACGGCCAGAAGCGCCATCATCCAGGGAGAAAGGGTCGGGACGACCGCTGTGGGGCCACCACCGCCCTCGATGGTGCAGAAGGAGGAGCAGCCGTCTCCGCTCAGGGTGTTGCCGTCGTCGCACTCTTCAGGCGGGTTGATCACGCCATTGCCGCAGCCTATCGGCGTGATCCCTCCGCCACTCGCCAGGATGTAGGGGATCCCGTTCGTGCCGTCGGCGAAGGTCAGATTCCCCGGACCGGTGATGCCTTCGGCGATGGCCAGAGGCAGGAACGTCGCGGACGGGAAGGCATTCCACACGTTGTGCACCGAGCAACCCCAGTTCGACAGCGTCACGTCGGTCGAGCCCGTGAGGGCCGGGTGCACCGCCACGATGTGGGCATCGTTGAAGCAGCTACCAGTCGGGCCCGCAAAGAACCCTCCGAATGGCGCGAGAAGAGGCACAGGGGTACTCACGGGGGTGCCGTCGTAGTAGCAGGACATGCTGATGTATGCGCCCGTCTGGCCCGCCGTCCCGCTGCCGACGAAACCAATGCCGCTGTCGATGAGCTGCGACCCTCCTTGGCCGAAGTGGAAGCGCTCGTCGGTACCGACGATCAGGATCGGGCCGTCGATCACCGACCCCCACACCGCTGCGTTCGCCTCGGCGACTGCCGGCGGCGTGCCGCCGCACGATGGGTCACCCAGAATGATCGCCTTGAAGGTGGCGAAGTCCCCGGCTGTTCGCGCGGCCCACTCCGCGTCGCTTGCCGGGACGACCGTAAACCCCTGCGTCGTAGCGGAGGCGGAGTACGATCCGCCCCCGTCGACGCTCGTCAGGACCAGCATCGAGTTGGCGTCGGGCGCGGGCTGCGCCAGCGCCGCTGCCGGCAGGAGCGCCAGTGCGCCTAGGAGAACCAACCCGAGATATTGGATGACCGATTTCGATGACCGCATGCGACTACCTACCTTCCGGCTTTTCATGCCACAGTTCCACTCTACCCTTCGTGTTCAGACTCGTTGCTCGAACCTGAGGGCGTGCCGTCGGGTTGGAGCAAATAGCCGGACACGGGACCAAAGACGATTTCCGGGCAATCGGCCTGCACACCTACCTCCCCGGAGAGCATCGAACCTCGCGCCAATGTTGCTAATCTGAATGCAGGTCGAGCGCCATGTCAATAGCAAAATAGCATTTCCACCTCTCCTTCCATGACGTGGATGGAACCTGCAGGTGCCCTGCAAGCCCGGTTCCGGGGCTTGCTGACCGCGCCCGGGACAGCGCCCTGGCCGCGGGTGATCCCCCCCGATCTCGGCCTTTTCGCTCGTTCTGAGTCCCGTCCCGGCGCCGCTGCCCCGGCCCCCGGGCGGGGCTTCGAGTCCAACCGGCCGGAGGCGGGGCGGTCAGATGAGGCGTTGGAGCAGCTTCAGGGCTGGAGCGGCGTGGATGCCTTCGGGGCTCACGAAGTCCTTCTTCCCGGTGGCCGAGAGCTGCCACGCCTCCGCCTCCGGGAAGCGGGCCTTCAGGTAGCGCAGGCTCCGGTCGACCTCTGCGTCCGCCCACTTGCATTCGACCAGCAGCCGGGGCACTCGGTCCTCGACGACGACGAAATCGACCTCCCGGCCTTCGACGTCCCGGAAGTAGCGCAGCTCGAGCTCTCGGCCGTGAGCGTCCTCTCCGAAGTGCACCCACTTGAGCAGATGGCAGGCCACGAGGTTCTCGAACCTCGCCGGATCGGCCGGCATGACGGACCAGTCGAAGTGATAGTGCTTCTGCTCCTTCTTGACCGCGCGGATCCGAGGCGCCCCGAGGGGCGATAGGCGGAACACGGCATAGAGACGTTCGAGCGCCGCCAGCCAGCTCGATACGGCCTTGTGGCTCACCTGGAGGTCCTCGCGAAGGGCGTTCACCGACAGCGGCGAACCGACGAGCTCCGGCAGGCGCAGCACGAGCAGCTCGAGGTGCCCCAGGTCCTGGATCCTCTCCAGCGAGACCACGTCCTCGCGCACGAGCAGCGTGCAGTGCTGGCGAGACCATCGGCGCGCCTCCACTTCACTGCCTGAGAGATACGGCTCGGGAAACCCTCCGAGCCGCAGAAGGCCGTGCCGATCGTCCAGCGTCTCGAGGCCGAGCTCCGCGTACCGTTGTTTTCGCTAGCAGGCAAAATTACAAGCCCGCGTTTTCACCAGGAGGCGAATATCACGGGGACGGCCCGCGGGCGCGTTCCCTTCCTCGGCTGCCCCAACTGCGAGGAGTAGCCTGCGATTCGTCTGAGCTGCCTACTTCAGCCGTGCGAATTCCTCTTGCGAGACGCCGAGCTGCCGAAGAATCTTGAAGTAGAGGGGAGGTCCGATCTCGCGGCCGCCATGTAGCGGTATCGTTACCGCGCGACCGCCGGGGTGATTCCACCGTTCATGGCTTCCCGTCGTTCGACTCCGTGAAAACCCGAGTCGGCTTGCGACGCGCTGGAATTCTCGCGCTGTCGCGCGCTAGGCACGCGTCAGCAGCTCGGTGGAGTCTGCCGGTAGGCGCTTTCCGGTCTCTGCGTATTCCTCGCGGATCATCTCGAAGACCCGCTCCAGCTCGCGCAGGGCCTCGTCGCGGCTCTGCATGAGCGCGTAGCACGCCGCAACAGCCGGAACCTCCGCGACCCAGCCCTGGCCGCCATCCTGCATATAGAGAACGATCTTGTAGTCCGAAAGGCTTTGTGTGTCGCCCATGAGACTGATTCTACTGCTTCGCAGAGGGCGGTTCGATGCCCATCCCACCCCCGCCGAGCGCATCCCCCCGCGGCTGCCCCGACTGCGAGGAGTGAGGGAACCGCTGCGCCGGCAGGATCGACGACCCGTCCGGAGATGCTCCCTGTCGTCTGTCCGCTCCCTGCGTGCCCGGTGAGCAGGACGACGGATACGACAAGAACAATGACGCGTGGGACGAGGCCCCGTCTCAGCATGTCCCCCCGTGTCGTTTCGCCTGGAAGGCGGCGGGTCGGGCCCGGGGCCGCTCGGCGGACCGGTTCCGGCGTGAAGCGACTGTTGCGGTGATTCTCCGCCCGGAATCGGGCCCGGGCCGCCCGGGCTATGCTCAGGAGAGGTGGACTGGACTTGAACGTACCTAAACCGCCGGCGCTGGGGGGCCCCGTCGCCTCGATCGACGCCCTGCAAGAGGCGCTGCGCAACCAGTGGTACTTCGCGTCTCGCGGCCTCGCGACCGCCCTCTTCCTGTCGCTGAAGCTCGGCCGTCCGCTCTTCCTCGAAGGCGAGGCGGGCACCGGAAAGACCGAGGTCGCCAAGGTGCTCGCCGAGATTCTCGACACCGACCTGATCCGCCTCCAGTGCTACGAGGGGCTCGACGTCCACCACGCCGTCTACGAGTGGAACTACGCGCGGCAGATGATGCACATCCGGCTGCTGGAGTCCCGCGACGAGACGCCGGCCGAGAGGGACCTCTTCTCGCCGGACTTCATGGAGCAGCGACCGCTCCTCCAGGCGATCGACCCCGCCCGGCGAAAGGCTCCCGTTCTGCTGGTCGACGAGGTCGACCGCGCGGACGCGGAGTTCGAGGCATATCTGCTCGAGATTCTCTCGGACTTCCAGATCACGATCCCGGAGATCGGCACGATCAAGGCGGCGCACCCTCCCGTCGTCGTCATCACCTCCAACCGCACCCGTGAGGTGCACGACGCCTTGAAGCGGCGCTGCCTCTACTGCTGGATCGACTACCCCTCCTTCGAAGAGGAGCTTGCGATCGTGCGGGCCAAGGTCCCGGATGCGCCCGAGTCGCTCGCGCGCGAGGTGGCCCGCTTCGTCCAGGAGCTTCGCCGCGCGGAGCTCTACAAGCTGCCCGGCGTGGCCGAGACTCTCGATTGGGCCGCGGCCCTCGTCGCCCTCGATCGCAAGGCGCTCGAGCCCGGGATCGTCGCCGACACCCTCGGCATCCTGCTGAAGTATCAGGACGACATCGAGAAAGTTCGCGGCGAGGCCGCGCAAACGATGCTCGACCGCGCCCGGGCCGCCGGATGAGCGGCCAGCTCTTCGGCAACGTCCTTCTCTTCGGGCGCGTGCTGCGGGGCCTCGGGCTCGACGCCGGTCCGGACCGCATGACGGACCTCGTCCGGGCGCTCGGCCTCGTCCCGATCGGGTCGAAGGGGGACGTCCGGCACGCGGCGCGCGCGCTCCTTGTTCGCCGGAAAGACGAGATCCCGCTCTTCGAGGAGGCTTTCGAGGCCTTCTGGCGAAAGCCTCCGGACGGCGAGACCACGATGGACCTGCGCTCGATGGGCGAGCGGCGGAGGTTTCGGCGCCCCGCGTTCGCGCCCGACGCGTCTCCTGGTCCCTCGCCCCGCGACGGCGGCGCGAAGCCCCGGGAGGACGAGCCGCCGCGGCTTCAGGTGACGCTGACGTACAGCGCGCAGGAGCTCCTGCGCCACAAGGACTTCGGCGAGCTCACCGCCGAGGAGCTCGACGAGGTGCGCCGCGCGATCCGAGGCCTCGCGTGGAAGCTCTCACGGGCGCGCACCCGCCGGCTCCGCAGCGGCGAAGGCCGCGCCCTCGACCTGCGGCGCACCCTGCGGAGAAGCCTGCGCCATGGGGGCGAGGTGCTCGAGTGGGCGCGGCGCGGGCCCCGCTCTCGGGCCCGTCCGCTCGTGGTGCTGGCCGACATCAGCGGCTCGATGGAACGCTACACGCGCCTGCTGCTGCTCTTCCTCCACGCGCTTTCGGAGGGGCTCGAAGGGGGTACCGAGACCTTTCTCTTCGGCACGCGTCTGACGCGGATCACGCGCGAGATCTCGGGCAAGGCCCCCGAGGAGGCCCTCGCGAACGTCGCCGGCGCGGTGCCCGACTGGTCGGGCGGAACCCGCATCGGCGAGGCGCTCCACGAGTTCAACTTCCGCTGGGGAAGGCGCGTGCTTTCGCGGGGCGCCGCGGTGCTCCTCATCAGCGACGGCTGGGACCGCGGCGATCCGGCCCTCCTCGCGGCCGAGATGGCGCGCCTGCAGCGAAGCGCCCATCGCGTCATCTGGCTCAATCCCCTGCTAGGCTCCTCCGAGTACGAGCCGCTGACGCGCGGCATCCGCGCGGCGCTCCCCTACGTCGACGACTTTCTGCCCGTCCACAACCTCGCGAGCCTCGAGTCGCTCGCGCGGAGGCTCGAAACGCTGCCGGAACAACGGCCGCTCCGCCGGCAGCAGCCGCGCGCTCCCTCCGCGTCCGACCCGCGCGTCCGATGAAGACCCTGGCTCAGAACGCCCTCGTGTCCGCGTGGCTCGAGAGAGTGCCGGACGGGTTCGTGTAAACCCTGACCGCGCCGGTCTGCGTATTCGTCACCGTGATCGTGTACTCGACGTTCGATAAGGCGCCGTAAAAGACCCAGTAGTGCCCGTTGACACCCCGCCCATCCAGCACCTTCACGATCAGCTCGACGTTTTCTTCGCTGAAGAACCAGAGATAGCCGGTGTCCCCCG
>JBBDKM010000026.1:0-62613 GCA_040879385.1 Thermoanaerobaculia bacterium
GAGGTCGGCCTTCTCATCCCATCTCGGTTACTTCGGGAGACTTCGCGCGCCGCGAACAAAAGCGGTGCTGCCTCTGATCAGAACCTGATCTCGAAACGCGGCCCTGACTCACTTCTCGAATCCGAGCTTACGCATCAGCGCCGCGAAGCGCGGTTCCGAGCGGAGCGGATCGAAGGCCTTGTCGAGCTTCAGCCAACCCAGCCACTGCGAATCGGCGGCGTAGGCCTGCTCCAGGGAATCCAGCGCCCGTGCACGGTCTCCCATGCCCAGAGACACGAGCGCCTGGTTGAATGGGGTCACGGAGCCGTGCAACGACTTCTTCTTCAGGTCTTCGGCCTCAGCCATCGCAGCGGGTCGGTCTCCGGCAGCGCCGTACGCGTACGCGAGCCACGCCGACACGAACCCCGGGGCTTCCATCGCCTTGGCCTTTCGGAGTTTCGGGATGGCGTCTTGGAGCCTTCCCGCCTGGATCTCGACCCACCCCTCTTCGAAGGGAGGAAAGAAGTAGGTCGGATCGAGATCGGCAGCCCTCCTGGTCAGCGCCCTGCCGGCCTCGTAGTCACCCTGAAATCCGAATGCCATGGTCGAGTCGGTGGGGATCTGCGGGGAGAGCGGGTCCAGCGCGGCGGCAAGCCTGCCTTCGGCGATTGCTTCGTCGAACCTTCCCTGGAACGAGAGCCCGATCCCGAACTGGTCGTGCGCAAACGCGTAGTTCGGGTTGAGCGCGAAGGCCCGACGAAATTCGGCCTCGGCGCCTGCCCAATCGTATTCGTACCAAAGCTTGAAATTTGCCAGCGAGGTGTGCGCTTCGGCGGAGTTGTCGTCCAGGGCGAGGGCCTTCTCGGCGGAGGCCTTGGCCTTGGGCCTCGCCTCCGAGCCGGTCAGCACGCCCTCGTTGTAGCCGGCCCAGAGATAGGCGTCCGACAGTCCCGAGAAGGCCGGTGCATACGTCGGATCCTTCCGGGTCGCCTCCTCGAAGAGCGCGATCGCCTTCGACAGGTTCTCGTCGCTCGGGCGATTAAAGAAATACCGGCCCTTCAGATAGGCGTCGTACGCTTCGGGATTCACGCTGGGTGCGCCCGTGAGACGGGACGCCTCCCCCGGAGTCAGCTTCACGTGGATCTCACGGGCGATCGCGGACGCTAGCTCGTCCTGCAGGGCGAGCACATCGCGCGAGTTCCGCTCGAAGCTCTTGGCCCACAGGTGCCGATCGGCCCTCGCATCGATCAGTTGGGCGGTGATTCGAACCTTGTCGCCGGATCGGAGCACCGAGCCTTCCACGATCGCGTCCACGTTCAGTTTCTGGGCGATCTCGGGGGTCGGCGGCCGATTGCGTCCCTTGAATTGCATCGCCGAGCCGCGTGAGATCACGCGAAGCTGGCTGATGGTGGCGAGAGCCGCCGTCAACTCGTCGGTCATCCCTTCGGCGAAATAGTCCTGGCTGGAATCGCCCGAGTAGTTGTCGAGGGGAAGCACGGCAATCGATCGGATGGCGTTCGGTTCGCCGCCGGCCTTCGGCGCGCGAGCCGCGATCCCCGAACGTCTGGCCACGTAGAGCACGGTACCCAGGAGAACTGCGGCGATCGCAATCCCCAAGGCGCGCCGCTTCCAGGATTCACGCGCGGAAGGGACGGCCTTTCCCCCGACGACGACCTCGGGCCGCGGCGAGGGAGCGGCCGAGGCGGAAGAAGTCTCGTTTCGCAGGTCCCGGAGCTCGTTGTGCACGTCGCGCGAGGTCTGGTAGCGATCGCGCGGGTCCTTCTCGAGGCAGCGGCGAAGGATCCTCGCCAGGTGTGGCGGAAGATCCCCGCGCCGGTCCGTGACGGATGGAGGCGTGTCGCGCAGGATCGAAGAGATCATGTCCACCGCGCTCGCACCCTGGAACGGTCGCTCGCCGGTCACCATCTGATAGAGAACGACGCCGAGGGAGAAGACGTCCGACCTCGCATCGACCTTGCCGCCCCGCGTCTGCTCCGGAGACATGTAGGCGACCGTGCCGAAGACCTGACCCTCGCTCGTCAGGTTCGCGCGGCTCTCCGTCGGAGTGCTCGTGAGATTGGGATTGGAGTCCGCGGCCTCGAGCTTGGCGAGGCCGAAGTCCAGCACCTTGACGCGTCCCTCGTGCGTGACCATCACGTTGCCGGGCTTCAAGTCTCGGTGCACGATGCCGCGCTCGTGCGCGGCCGACAACGCGTCGGCGAGAGGTACGCCAATCTCGAAGAACCGCGAGAGCGGGAGGCCGCCCGGCGCGAGGAGGGTGTCGAGGGTTTCGCCCTCCACCAGCTCCATGGCGAGAAACCGGCTGCCGCCGTCCTCCTCCACCGAGTAGATGGTGACGATGTTGGGGTGGTTCAGCGAGGCGAGTGAGCGGGCCTCACGCTCGAAGCGGGCCAGACGCTCCGGGTCCTGCGCCACTGCCGCCGGAAGCATCTTGATCGCCACGTCCCGCCCGAGCTTCGTGTCGGTGGCCCGATACACCTCGCCCATCCCGCCCGCGCCAATGGCAGCGGTGATGCGGTAGTGGCCGAGGGTGCAGCCGATCAATTCGGACCTCCTCGGCAAGCTCGGACTTCGGTTCCGTATTGGGGAATGGCAGGAGCGATTCTAGTCCTTCTGGAGGCGCGGGCCGCGCGGCCCCTGGCCCCAGCTCAAAGGACGATCACGGATCGAGCGCGGGGCAGATGAGGGATGACGGGATTGAGAAGGTGTCGTTACCTCGGCGACGTCGCCCTGTCTGTGCTACCCGATGGTCGCTGTCAGTCCGCCTTCGGCTGGCGCCTGCGCCTTCGCGCCTTCGGCAGCTCGGGCCGAAGAGGGTAAGCTACCAATGAGCGCGATCGAAATCCCTGGCATGAAGCTTAAAGACCGCATCGCAATCATCACCGGTGCCACGTCAGGCATAGGCGAGGCGTCGGCTCTCCTCTTCGCGGAAGAAGGCGCCAAGGTGATGGTGACCGGCCGCGACGACGCCCGTGGCCGAAACGTGGTCGCCGCGATCGCGGCGGCCGGCGGCACGGCGGTCTTCGCCAGGGCGGACGTCCGGCTTCCTGGCGATTGCGAACGCGTTGTAGCGGACACGTTACGCGCATTCGGCGGCCGTCTCGACATTCTCTTCAACAACGCGGGCGTGTTCCATCCGCATAACGCAGTCGACTGTACAGAAGAGGAGTGGGATGCGACGGTGGACTCGAGCCTCAAGGGAGCGTGGCTGATGGCCAGGTACTCTTTGCCGACGATGATCGTGCAGCGGCGCGGCGTGATCATCAATCAGGCTTCGGGCTGGGGCATTCAGGGCGGCAACGAGGCCGTCGCCTATTGTGCGGCCAAGGGCGGGCTCGTCGTGATGACCAAAGCGATGGCGATCGATCACGGGAAGCAGGGCATTCGCGTGAACTGTCTCTGCCCTGGCGATGTCGAGACCCCGATGCTGGCCACCGACGCCGAAGCTCGGCGAATGACCTACGCGGATTACATGAAGGGCGCCGCCAATCGTCCGCTCGGCCGGGTCGGCACGCCATCGGAACTGGCGCGAGCGGCGCTCTTTCTCGCCTCTGACGATTCGTCGTTCATGACCGGTGCGGCGTTGGTGGTGGACGGCGGCGGCATCGCGGGCTGATCGAGGAGCGTCAAACAAATGCCGCGGTGGACGCAAAAATTCCACTCGGCCGCCATGCGACAACGATCGCCGCTCTTTTTGCTTTCCTGGCCTCCGACGAAGCTCCGTACATCACGGGACATCCCGTGATCATCGATGGCGGCGAAATCGCCGGAGGTCTGGCGAGCCGCTAAGACTCACTCTTCGAATCCGAGCTTCTTCATCAGCGTCGCGAAGCGCGGTTCCGAGCGGAGTGACGGTGGACTCGGACACAGGACTCGGACACGTGGCTCTAACTCGTTGACCTGTTGTGAACTTCCTGCAGGTTCGAGTCCTACACGGCTCACCACTCCACGCCGAGCCCGCTTGATCGTTTCGGTCGAGGTCCTCATTTTCCGCCCCGATTGTCCGTCGATCGTCCGTCTTCCGCTTCGGCATTTCTGGCAAAGTCGACGACGGTCCCGGCCTTCCGCGCGACGGCGAGAAAGCCATTCGCTGAGTCGGCGACATCCCCGAGGTTCGTGTACCGCCGGAACATGGAATCGCTTTTCTGCCCCATCATCTCGATGCACACCGACTCCGGGACCCCGGCGTCCCTGAAGGCGCGGGCCGCGTGGCGGCGGAGATCGTAGGGGCGGATCACCGACGTTGCCCTGGTCTTCCGCTTTTCGTTCGCCGGTTCGAGCATTCTGAATCCGACCTTCTCGGCCGCACGATGCCAGATTCGGAGAGCCCACTCCGGGAGCCCGCCCGACTTATGCTCGAAGGTCCGGCCGTTGGAATGGAAGACCAGCGAGCACCCGAGGCGGCGGGCCGCGATCCGGCGGGCAATAATCGCGACGAGCTTCCCGGTGATCGGGACCTGCCGGGCAACCCTGATCTACCCGTCGAGCATCTTGTGGAAGCTCGACCTCGGGAGCGTAGGAGCCCCGTTTCGGGAACCGCGTGTTCCGCACAGGCGGGCGTTGTGCGACTGCAAGGCGGTTCCGCGCCCCCAGGAACCAAACGGGTCTCGCACCGTTCCATTGTCCCGCGACCGTCAAGCCGTGACGCCGTGGCCGAAGGTGTCGAAGGAAGGAGAGCCGGGGCCCGGAGCTCTATCGCGGCGTCGGAGCAACACGTTCAGAGGAATTCGACTTCGAGCTTTTAACGCTCGTCCGATCCGAAGTGTTGGACTTCGTGTCACGCGTTCGTTCAGAGGAATTCGACTTCGAGCTTTTCACGCTCGTTCGTTCGGCGGCCGGCGTGGGGGTCGGGGCCGGTCTGCCGGCGAGGAGCGCGGCGACGAGGAGCGCGACGAGGGCGAGGGCTTTCACCTCTTAAGTCTGCGCCAGGAGTCGCCAGGAGTCAAGGGGTCGGGAGGCTTCGGCCTCGGAACCATCGCTTCGAACAGATGCGGATGTCCGCAAGTTCCAGAAGGCCGAATCGGCCGGTCGATCGGTGTCGGCGGAAAGGTCGAGAAGTCGCCGTGAGGAAACGGGCAGAGCCGCCGGCGGAATGGCAGGACGCGACCGAGAGCGGCGATCATCGGACTTCACTTCGCCACCGTTGCAGGCACCGCGGGGCAGGCGTAGGCTTCGCCGTGGTAGTTCCAACCCATAGGCGATGACATGAAGACGGTGTTGCCTCCCAACGCAACGACTGCAACACGGATCTTTTTGTCGGTATACGCTTCGCCCCAGTCGTTCGTCTCGTTGACATCCCCCACGTAAGTGCAGTCTTTGATAGCGACCGGGTTCTGCGTGACCCGTACAGCCTTGGCCTCGTCCGTAAACAGAGTATTGGAGACTGCAAGCGATCCCGTCGCGCACCCAGTCCCGAGGAACACGACCGCCAGGAGAACCGCGACCCTTAGAGGTGCCTGTTACTGGTCATCTGAAAACCCCTTTCTCGTCTTGCCGGCAGTTTGCCCGGGCGACGTGCCCGAGACGACATCGTCGCACGAGCACGGTCGACCTTCGCCATCCGCCGCGCGAGACCGATCCGGGCCCCACGGACGATCGGACTCTCGAACGCCTGCCCCTGCGCCTCGACGGGGTCGAGCACGATCGGCGCGAGCCCGGCCTCGAAGCGGCGCACGCGCTTGACGGCGGCCGGGCTCCTCGGACACCTGGACCTCATCGAGATACCGTCGGGCTCGGCGTGGGCGCGACGCGATTGTCCGAATTTGATTTCGTTCCTTTCACCGTCGTTGACCTGCTCGTCGCCGTCGGGGTCCGGGCGAGCCTCTTGTCTTCGGACAGCGAAATGCGTTTCCCGCGTTCCGTTGACTGCGGCGGCGTCGGGGTCAACGCGCGCCGACTTTCGAGCTGCTGCTTTTGCGCTTTCCCTTCGACCGGACCGGGCGTCGGCCTCGGCCCCGCGAGGGCGGGCCCGGCGACGAGGAGAGCGAGGGCGAGAATCGCGAGGGTTTTCATTTTCGATTTCCTTCCGAGAGCGCGGCGGAAATTCGCCGAGCCGTAGATCCTTGTCCCGCGGGGGCCGTGGGCGGGGAGGAGCCCGCGCGACTCACCGCATCGGACACGCCGAAGCTCACGCGAAAAGTCGAGCCGGTTTTCGGTGACTCTCATGGGGTCCCCCGATCGGCGGCCGCCGCCTCCGCCAGGGCCTCGGCCTTCGCGTCGGCGTCGAGCCCGGGCATACACGCGGCCCAGGTGACATATCCAGGATCCAGCTCGGTGAGAGCGGCCTCGATCCGATCGGCGAGAAGGGCCTGCGCGACCTCCTCGGACCCGTCGTACCATCCGGCCTCCAAGTCCTGCCGGAGAGCCCCCACAACGCATTTGAGAACCGTCTCGGGCGAGAGAATTTCGAGCGCGTCGTCAACCGTCTGCCGTGCGACCCTGAGATCCTTTTTCGTGGTCTTCATTTTTTTACTCGTGTCTGAATGGCCGTGATGATGGAGTTGTGCAGGTAAATGTACTGGTGGGGATAAACGCATTGCATGTCACGCCCGCCAGCCGTCTCCGTTGTGTTGATGGATTCCGGGGTGCCCAACACGAACAACATCTCGGAGTACGACGCACGCGCCGCTCCGGGCGCGCGCTTTCTCGATCGCCTTCAGAGTCTTGTCCCAGCTGCCCCCGGTGACCGCTTCGACGAACTTTCCGCTCGAGTCGTAGACGCGGACGTACGGGAGCGCCTCGACGCGGAACTCCCGAGTCGCCTGGCGCGCGGCGGCGTTGTCCCACTTGCCGACGTTGATTCGGCGGACCGCGATCCGGGGGTCGCCCTGGACGAGATGCTGCAGCCGCGTATCCAGGAGATGGCAGGGGCTGCACCATTGCGCCCAGTAGTCGAGCACGGTGATCTTCCCCGGCACGAGGACCCGGGCGATGTCGATGCGGTCGCCTTCGCTCGCGGAGGCGATGTCGAGCCGCTTCCGGACCTCGTCCGGCAGCGGTTGGAGATCCTTGCGGCGCTCGCCCGCGAAGACCGCCTCGTATCCGATGGCGTCGAGGGCGCTCTGGATGCGGGCGGGATCGAAGCCCTCCGGGACTTCGACCGTCGCGGTGCCGGCTTTCCAGTCGAGGGATGCGTTGCGAACTCCCGGGATTTCCCCAAGCGCCTCGAGGATGGGCGGAGCGCACTCCTTGCAGTCGATCCCGACGACCGAGAACGACAGGGTCTCCGCAGCGGCGAGAGCCGCAGTCAGGAAAAGGCAGCCGAGCGCGATGGGCGCGATCCAGGGCGGCGCAGGATGTTTCCTGGAGGGTGACATTCGGCTCCGGCAACGCGGGGAGATCGGAGGCTATTCCGCCGATCGGGTGTCCTGGGGGGACCGGCCGAAAGGCCGTGACTTCTGGACGCCGCAACAGTTCGTATAGTCAGGGGAATGACTTGGCAGGCGCGCGGGTGACCGACCCCGAGGCGGGCGTGGACGAGCGGGCGCTCGTGGAAGCGGCGCAGTCGGACCCCGCCCGCTTCGGCGACCTCTATGAGCTCCACTTCAATCGCGTGTATGCGTTCGTCGCGCGGCGGGTCTGGGACCGCGCGGCGGCGGAGGATGTGACGTCCGAGGTCTTTCACAAGGCCCTCGCCGGCATCGGGCGGTTCGAGTGGCGGGGGACGCCATTCGTGGCGTGGCTCCTGAGAATCGCCTCGAACGCGATCGTGGATCGCGCCAAGCGCGTGGCCAGGGAGCGGACCCTCCCGCCGATCGACGAAGTGCTCGCGCCGCCGCCCGAAGGCGACGACCGCCGCGCGCGGATCGACGGTGCGATCCGTCATGCCGAGCTTCGCATCGGCGATTCGGTCGTGGAGGTCTCGGACGGCTCGGCCGCATTTCCGGCGATCGCCTCGGCGATGCACCTCTACGTCGAGGACGCGGACGCGGCCTATGCGCGCGCCCTGGAGGCGGGCGCGACGTCGGTCCACGCTCCGGTGGACCAGCCTTACGGGGATCGCGAGGCGGGCGTGAAGGACCCGGCGGGAAATTCCTGGTACCTCGCGACGCACCGCGCCACCGGGCTTGCCCCCGAGGGCCTCCGCAGCGTGACGCCGTACGTGCAGGCCCGCGACACGGCAGGGCTGATCGACTTCGTCCGGCGGGCGTTCGGCGGGGAAGAACGCGATCGCACGGAGTCGCCGGACGGCATCGTCCACCACGCGAAGCTCCGGATCGGCGACTCGGTCCTGGAGATGGGGGAGGCTCACGGCCCGTACGGGCTCGCGCCCGTGGCGATCCACCTCCACGTCGCCGACGTGGACGCGGTCTACGCGCGGGCGATTCGGGGGGGCGCGGAACCGATCTTCTCGCCCGCGGACCAGCCCTACGGAGAACGCAGCGGGGGAGTTCGCGACCCCTTTGGCAACCACTGGTTCATCGCCACGTACTTCGAGGACGTGGCTTCCTGAAAGGAGAGGACTCATGGCAGGCAAAGTGAAACCGATTCCGGATGGCTACCACGGCGCCACTCCCTACCTCTGTGTCCATGATGGCGCGGCGGCGCTCGACTTCTACGCAAAGGCCTTCGGCGCGACCGAGCAGATGCGGATGGCGGATCCGTCCGGCAAGATCGGCCATGCCGAGATCAAGATCGGCGAGGCCATCATCATGCTCTCGGACGAGTTCCCGGAGATGGGCGTGCGGAGCCCGCGATCCATCGGCGGCTCGCCGACGGCGATCCTCCTGTACTTCGAGGACGTGGACGCGATCGCGAAACGCGCCGTCGACGCCGGGGGGAAGCTGGTCCGCCCGGTGGAGAACCAGTTCTACGGGGACCGCTCCGGCAAGCTCGAGGATCCCTTCGGACACACCTGGTGGATCGCGACGCACGTCGAAGACGTGCCGCCCGAGGAGATGACGCGCCGCGCCGCTGCGCTCTACGGAACGAGCTGAGGCGCGGGCGAGGTCAGGCCGAGAGCTTCTCGGCGCCGTCGAGGGACGCTGGCCCCGCCTCGGCGCACGTGGCGTGGAGGTTCACCATCTCGACGAAGAGCGTCATCCGCTCGAGGAACGTGTCGATGACCTTCGGCCCGTCGCTCGCGCGGCAGGTGAAGGAGATCAGACCCTTTTCCGGCTCCAGCCGGAATCGCTTGAGTGTCTCGGAGTCCCTGGTCACCTCGTGGAAGGACTCCAGCCAGCGCTCGTCCACGGTTCCCGACAGGCTGACGACGTAGCGATGGAACAGGGGGCCCAGCAGCTCCTCCCGCATCGCGGCGCGATCCACCGTCACGTTGTACATGGCTTCTTCGCCCGCCCGAGCGAGCGCCTCTCGTCTCCGAGACGAGCAAGGCGGGAGCCAGTGGCTCAAGGTGCTGAAACGACGGCAGTTCCCGGCGGGGGGGAGTCCGGAGGTGACGAGAAACGTCGGTCGAGCGGAATCCGACTGTCACCTTTGAGCGCCGGTTTCGCGGGCCTCAGGCGGAGGGCGTTTGCTCCCGCAAGACGGCGGCGAAGGCCTTCAGCACGATGATGCGCTCGCCGATCCGGAGCTTTTCGACGGCATCGGCGATGCGCCGCGCGTCCTCTTCGGAGGCCGCGGTTCCCACGAGGCGGCCGTCGAGATCGACGAGTCTGCTTCCCACGGCCCGCCACGGTGGCCTGTACATGCGCTCCTCCTCCTCCGCGTTCCGAATCGCCGAAGCGCGGGTATTCTGCCAGAAACCCGCGGGAGCCGCGTGGCGGCCGGCCCCCGGCTCGCGAGCCGCTCCTGGAATCCGCCCCTACGTCCGGCCTACTTCTGGATGATGATCCAGCCGTCCTTCTCGTCCCTGTTCTCGCCGTTCGGGTCCTCGAGGATCTGCCAGTACTTGTAGCTGCCGTACGGGGTCCCTTCCCGGATCTCGCCCGAGGAGCAGGTGCGGCCCGTACAGGCGACCCGGTAGCGATTGCCTTCCTTGGTCATCCCCGCGAAGATCTCCTGCTCGAACTCGATCTTCAAATTCCGGTTCTTCCCGTTCGAAGCCCAGAAGGCGATGTCTCCCTTCTCTTTCGAGAGGGCGACGCGCGGATAGTTGAGGGTCGCGGCCGAAGGGCCGACGACGATCGCCTTGATCCCTTTCGGCGTGCAGGCCGAACCTCCGCCGATCATGACTGCGGCGACGAGGGCGGCGAGCACGATCCGGCATCGCGAAGCTCGATTGGTCATGGTCTCCTCCTTCAGGAGCCGGCCGTTTTGCGCGGCGCGGCGACAATCGATTGAAACTCCGGGGACTCACGCAGCGATTCGAACTCTGGTTGACGGGCAATGATCTGGCGGCAGTATCCCGCTTTCACCGCCTTTCGAATCCAGCCGAGCGCTTCCTGGGAGCTCCCTCGCAGGGCGGCGACCGTCGCGGCGTCGGCGAGCACGCTCGGTTGCTTGTCGTCCAGCGAGAGCGCCGTTTGGATCTCGCCGACCGCCTCTTCCGCGCGGCCGGTTCGCGCGAACGAGGTCCCGAGCACGGAGTGCGCCGCGGCGTCTCGGGGATTCAGTCGAATCGCTCCGTGAGCGAGCTCGATCGCTCGGGCATAGGCCTGCGCTGCCCGTTCTTTCGCTCCCGTTTCCGCGAGGGCGTCGCCGAAGGCCCCCCACACCTGGAAATTGGCGAGCGCGTTCCGGGAAGCGGTTTCGAGCGTCGCAACGGCCTCTCCCGGGCGTCCTGCCCAGAGCTGAGTCAGGCCGAGGTTCGAGGCGGCGACCGGATCGTCGGGCTTGAGCTGGAGCGCTTTGCGAAGCGCCGGGAGGGCTGTCCAGAAATCGCAACCGAGGACCGAGACGCCGCCGAGGTTGCTGTACGCGCGGTAGCTGTCGGGAGCGACCTCCGCCGCGCGCCTGAACATCGCGGCGGCCTCCGACCAGCGGCCGCGGTCGGCGTGCAGCGCGCCGAGCTGGTTGAACACGGCGAACGAAGGCTGTAGAGCAGCCGCGCGCCGGAACGCGTCCTCCGCCGTGCGGTCGTCGCCGGCGGCCTCGGCGGCACGGCCGAGCCCGAGCAACGCATCGACCTTGTCAGGGCTCGCGGCGAGCGCGCGGCGGAACGCTTCCACGGCCTCCTTGGAGCGCCCCGTCACGAGGAACGTCTCGCCCATGATGATGTCCACCTCCGGAAGGCCCGGGTCGAGCACGCGCGCTGCATCGCTGGCGACGGCCGCGCGGTCTGCCCACGCGCGGTCCTTCGTGAAGTCGAACATCGCCAGGCTCGCCCGGCCGAGGGCCGCCTGCACGAGAGCGGAACCGGCCTTCTCCTCGGCGAGCTTGCCGAGGATCTCGACGGCCCTCTCGACGCCGTCGCGCTTGTCGTAGCGCTGCAGCAGTCCGATCGCCTGCAGGTAGCGCTCCTGGTCCGCCACCGTGTCGAGACCCGAGGGCGTCGGGGTCCTGCGGGTCCCGCGCTGCAGCCGCAGGTCCCGCACGACGCCGTCGGCGACGCGGTCCTGCAGGATGAACAGCTCCGCGCCGTCGAACGCGTTGGCCGCGATCTGTCTGCCGTCGGCATCGAGCAACCGGTACGTGATCCGGTATCGTTCGTTCTCGCGCTGCAGCGTGCCGGCCACCAGCCTGTTCGCCCCGAGCCGCCTGGCCACGCGGGCGAAGTTGGAGTCGTTTTCCCCGGCCTCGACGGCGGCGCGCGGCGTGACGACCTGGAGACCGGGGACGTTCGCGAGGCGCACGCTGACCGTATCGGCCATGGCGAGCCCCATCAACTCTCCCTCGGGCATGTTCGTGAGATTGCGGAACGGAAGGACCGCGAGGGACTTGTCGCCGGCCGCCGCCTCCGGACGCCGCGCGTCGAGGATCAGCCAGCCCGCCGCGGCGGCGAGAACGACCGCGGCCGCACCCAGGAGGAGTCGGCGCCGGCGCTGGCTGCGGCGCGCCAGGCCCGCCGGGGCCTCCGGCAGCTCGTGGGTCTGGCCGGAGATGCTGTCGTCGAGCTCGATGCGCGCGTCCCCGACATCGCGGAGACGCCGGTTGGGATCCTTCTGGATGCAGCGCCGCAGCAGCTCCTTCACCTTCGGCGGCGTCTTCGCCGGCAACGCCCCCCAGTCGGGATCCGCTTCGAAGATCAGGCCGAGAGTGTCCGGCACCGTCTCGCCGGCGAAGGCCTTGCGGCACGTGAGCATCTCGTAGAGCACGCACCCGAACGCCCAGATGTCCGTGCGCTTGTCGATCTCGCGGCCGCGCGCCTGCTCCGGGCTCATGTAGGAAACCGTTCCGAAGATCGACCCGCGAGGCGCGATGTCGGCGGTGATCGTGGGGGAGCGCGAGGCGTCCGGCTCCGGACGCTCCGGCGCGAACGCGCGCGCCAGACCGAAGTCGAGGAGCTTGACGCGTCCGTCGGGAGTCAGCGCGATGTTGGCGGGCTTCAGGTCGCAGTGGACGACGCCGCGCGCGTGCGCCGCCTCGAGCCCCTCGGCGATCTGGCGTCCCAGGCGCAGCACCTCCGGAACGGGCAGAGGCCCCGCGTTCAGCCGTGCGGCCAGAGTCTCGCCTTCCACCAGCTCCATCACGAGGTAGCGCCGCGCGCCATCGTGCTCGAGGCCGTGGACCGTCGCGATCGCAGGGTGGTTGAGCGCCGCGAGAAGACGCGCCTCCCGCTCGAAGCGCCCGAGCCGTTCCGCGTCGTCGGCGAAGGCCTCGGGAAGGATCTTGATCGCCACTTCTCGCTGGAGCCGCGTGTCGAGCGCCCGATAGACCTCGCCCATGCCGCCCGAGCCGAGTGGCGCGAGGACCTCGTAGAAGCCGAGACGCTCGCCGCCCGAAAGTGTCATCGAAAACGCCTGCCGCATTCTATGCCGGAGAGAGTTCGCTCCGGGGCATTACAATCGGGGGATGCAGAGCCTTCGCTGCGGGATTCTCGCGGCCATTGCGCTGGCTGTCGCCGGCGCGCTGTTCGCCGCACAGCCACCCGGCCTCGCCGAAACGATCGAGCGGTTCGACCACCTGACGGTGGGGGACGCGGTCTCCGTCAACAACCTCCACCTGACCGCCGGGCACCTCGACTGCGGCCTGGTGGGCCGGGCGGCGCCGGTCCGGGCGGGCGACGAGGTGGTCGGGATCTTCTTCGAGGGCACCGGGACGATGGACTACCTGTCTGTCGACCCGATCGAGGCCCCGTCCGTGATCTTCAACGCGAAAAAGGGATCGAGCCTGAAACCGGAGAAGACCGAGACGGGAGTCCGGCTGCGCAGCCGCTTCGAGCGGATTCTCTGGATCGCGCAGGGTCAGCCGCTTCCCGCGCTGTCGGGCGCCGCGGCGGCCTCGCTCGCCGACCCTTTCGCGAGGGAGCGCGAGAAGTTCCGGCGGATGAATCTTGCGCCGCTCTCGCACGACTTCGCGATCCAGCGGCTCGACGCTCCGACGGCGCCGATGGTGTGGGCCGAGATCGACGGGGGAGACGAGGATTTGCTGTACCGGCTGGACGGCACGTCGAACCCCTCGGAAGAGCTGGGAATCCTGACGACGAGCGAGTGGAACGACCCCGAGCTGCGCAAGAACCTGTACTTCCACACCCTGTCCGACCAGCCGATCGGACGCGACCGTCGTGACCCGCCGCGGCCGCGGGTCCTGCTCGTCGACGTCGACGTGGACCTCCGCGCGTCCGCCGGAGACGAGGCGGCGCTGATCGTGGTGGAGACGTTCGTCGCCATCGGACAGCCGCCCGCCGCCCTGCGTCTGGATCTCGACAGCACGGTTTACACGTTCTTTGGAAGCAACCTGGCCACTCGCCATGAGCACCTTCGGAAGGTCACCGACGAAGCCGGCCGGTCTCTGTCCTTCGCCCACCGCAAGGACGAGGTCGTGGTCCAGCTCGCCGAGCCCGCCCCGCCCGAGAAGCCCTTCAAGCTGAAGTTCGAGATCGACGGCGACTTCCTGATCCGGCCGGGCGGGGACAGCTACTGGGAGCTCGGGACGTCGCCGTGGTTCCCTCAGCCTCCTCTTTCGGGACAGCTCTACACGTTCCATGCGCGGGTGCGCGTCAAGAAGCCTTTCGTCCCGTTCGCTCCCGGCAAGACGCTGCGCCGCGCCGCGGAGGGCGACGAGAACGTGCTCGAGACCCGGATCGAGAAGCCCGTCCAGTTCGCGGTGATCCTGGCCGGAAGGTACGAGGTCGAGGAGGAGGTTCGCAACGGCGTCACGATCCGCGTCGCGACGTATGCGCTCAAGAACCCGCGCGCGGTCAAGCAGCTGACCAACCTGGCCGCCAGCATCATCCACTATTTCGAGGAGTTCCTCGGCCCGTTTCCCTTTCCGGAGCTCAACATCATCGAGATCAACGACTTCGGCTTCGGCCAGGCTCCGCCCGGGACGATGTTCATCACCAAGGAAGCCTTCAACCCGTTTATCGGCGAGGAAAACCAGCTCTTCTCACAGGGCATCAACGAGAGGTTCGCGCACGAGATCGCGCATCAGTATTGGGGCCACGCGGTCAAGATGCCGAGCGAAGAGGAACAGTGGCTGAGCGAGTCCTTCGCCGAGTACTGCGCAGGCCTCTTTCTCAAGGTGTACAAGAACGAGGCCACCTTCAACATGCTGGTCAAGCACTGGCGAACCCGGGGGAAGTGGGCGACCGAGGCCGCGCCGATCCCGCTCGCCAACCGCATCTGGATCGCGAGCGACGTCACGACGCGCCAGGTGTTCCGAACGGGTCTGCTCTACAACAAGGGGCCGATCCTGCTCCATGCTCTCCACAAGGAGCTCGGCGACGAGGCCTTCTTCACCTTCCTGAAGTCGTACCAGAAGTCGTTCGCCTGGAAGTTCGGGTCGACGAAGACGGTCGCGGGCCTGCTCCAGTACATGACCAAGAAGGACTACATGCCGTTCTTCGAGAAGTACTACTGGGGCACGGAGATGCCGAAGGACTGAGGATGCTCCGCGCCTCGGGGTTTTTCGCGGCCGTCGCGCTGGCGTCGGCAAGGGCGCTCGCCGCGGCCGAGCATTCGGCGCTCACCGAGACGATCGAGCGGTTCGACCACCTCGCCGTGGGCGAAGCCATTTCCGCCTCAGGCCTCCGCCTGGCCGCGGGGCGCATCTCCTGTCTCCTGAAGTCGGGCCGCGCCGCGCCGGTGCGGGCCGGCGAAAACGTCGTGGGCCTTTTCTTCGAGGGCGACGGCGCCATGGAGTACCTCTCCGCGGATCCGATCGAGGCGCCGGTCGTCGTCTTCGACGCGAAGAAGGCCTCGGACCTCGAGCCCGAGAAGACGGAGAAGGGAATCGTCCTGCGCGACTCCTTCCACCGTCTGCTCTGGCTCGCGCAGGGGCAACCGCTGCCGGCGCTCTCGGGCGCGGCCGCGACGCCGCTCGCCGACGCCTTCGCCAGACAACGCGAGAAGTTTCGCCGCATGCACGCCCCGCCGCTCTCGCACGACTTCGCCCTCCAGAGGCTCGACGCTCCGGAGGCGCCGCTCGTGTGGGCGGAGATGGACGGCGGGCGGGAAGACCTCCTGTACGTCTTAGACGGCGCGGACGACGCCTCCGAGGGGATCGCCTCGCTTTCCCGGAGCGAGTCCAACGACCCGGAGATGCGGAAGTTTCTCTGGCTCATCCCACTCTCGCACCAGCCGATCGGCCGCGACCGGCGCGACCCGCCGCGGCCGCGGTACCGGCTCACGGATGTGGACCTGCAGCTCTCAGCTTCCGCCGGCAACGATGCGAAGCTCACCGTCGTCGAGACGCTCGTCCCGGTCGGCCGGCCCCTGCGCGCCCTCCGGTTCGACCTCGAGAGCACGATCTACGCGCGGGTCGGCGCCAACCTGGGGACGCGATCCGAGCGCGTCCAGAGCGTGACGGACGCCGAGGGCAGATCGCTCGCCTTCGACCACCGCTTAGACGAGCTCGTGGTCGAGCTGGCCGAACCGGCCGAGCCGGGCAAACCGTTCCAGCTTCGCTTCGAGATCGACGGCGACTTTCTCGTCCGGCCGCGGGGCGACAACTACTGGGAGCTCGGCATCCGCCCGTGGTTCCCGCAGCCTCCTCTCGCCGGGCAGGGTTACACGTTCCACGCTGTTGTCCGCGTCAAGAAACCCTTCGTCCCCTTCGCCTCCGGGAGGACGCTGCGCCGCGCCGAGGAGGGCGGCGAGAACGTGCTCGAGACACGGATCGAGAAGCCCATCCAGTTCGCCGTCATCCTGGCGGGGCGGTACGACATGGAGGAGGAGGTCCGGGACGGCGTCACGATCCGCGTGGCGACCTACGCGCTCGACAACCCGCGGGGGAGGAAGCAGCTCATCCGGGTCGCCGCGGAGATCATCGGGTACTACACGGAGCTCCTCGGCCCCTTCCCGTTTCCGGAGCTCAACATCCTCGAGATCAACGACTACGGATTCGGGCAGGCGCCGCCGGGGACGATGTTCATCACGAAGGAGGTCTTCGACCCGCTGGTCGGAGACATGGACAAGTTCTCCGCCCAGGGAATCGTGAAGACCTTCGCCCACGAGATCGCGCACCAGTACTGGGGGATCGTCGTCCGGATTCCCGGCCGCGAGGAGCAGTGGCTCGCCGAGTCCTTCGCCGAGTACTGCGCCGGGCTCTTCCTCAGGGACCGCCGGAGCGAGGCGGGGCACCGGTCTCTCGTGAAGCGCTGGCGGCGCGGCGCGGCCTTCGCGGCCGACGCGGCGCCGATCTCGCTCGCCAACCGCGTGTGGATCTCGGGCGACGCCCTGCGGCGCTCGGAGATCCGTGCGGGTCTCCTCTACGACAAGGGGCCGCTCCTGCTCGCGGCTCTCCACGCGGAGCTCGGAGACGAGGCCTTCCGGGCCTTCCTGAGCGCCTGCCAGAGGGCGTTTGCGTGGCAGTTCGGGTCCACGAAGGAATTCGCGGCCCTGCTCCAGGAAAGGACGCGGAAGGACTACGGGCCCTTCTTCGAGAAGTACTACTGGGGGACGGAGATGCCGAAAAACTGAACCCGGGCGGTATCATTTCGCCACGCGAGAGTGGCGGAACTGGCAGACGCGCGGGACTTAGGATCCCGTGGGGTAACTCCCTTGAGGGTTCGAATCCCTCCTCTCGCACCACTTTCGCCGGGGACGCCTTGACCGGTGATCCCAGCCGTGGTACTCGACAGCTCGATGCGCACCCTACCGAGCCTGAGAGCGTGAGCTTCGGTCTCGCCCTCTCCGCGATGATTCTGATGGGATCCTGCGGTCAGGCGGCCCCGGAAGCTCGCCTGGGCGAGGAGTGGACCCTGAAACCGGGTCAGGCAGGCCGGATCAGGGGTGAAGACCTGCGGATACGGTTCGTTTCGGTCACACAGGACTCACGGTGCCCCAAGGGCGAGCAGTGTATCGTCGCGGGCAACGCCGCGATCGCCCTTGAGATCAGCAGAGGCGACCTCGAACCGGTTTCGTTTCAGTTGAATACGTCTGAGGAGCCCCAGGAGGTCGTCTACGAGGGCTACGCTGCCCGACTCGTCGACCTCGCGCCGTACCCGGTGACCGGCCGGGCGATTAATTCGGTCGATTATTTGGCCACAGTTCTCGTCCGTAAACTATAGTCCCCCACTATCCAGAGTCTCAGCGGACAGCGGTTCATTTTTCGAACGGAGGAGTGTCATGCGAAAGACGGCATTGATGTTTGTTTCTGCGGCTTTCGTCCTCGCGCTCGCCGCGGGGCCGAGCGCCGCCCTGGGCTCGCCCCCGGAAGGAAAGGGCGACGGCAAGAGCAAGGTCCTCGACCCGGCCGGTATCGAACGTCTCCAGCGAAGCACCGGTAACAACGCGCGGGTGACCGTTTCGCGCGCCACCGGCGCCGTCCGCTTCGTGAGCCTGACTCCGGGCGTCACCGGCGACTTAATGAGCTCGAACACTCAATCGGCCCGGCAAAAGTCGTCGGCATTCCTCAACGAATACGCGAGCATCTTCGGTTTGAGGAACGCCGACGCCGAGATGAGGTTGAGCCGGGAAATGACCGACCGGAACGGCGGAAAGCACCTGACCTACACGCAGGTCTACCAGGAAGTGCCCGTCTTCGCCGGAGCCCTCAAGGCACACTTCAACAAGCACGGCGAATTGACGGCCGTCAACGGCGACGTCGTTCCCGAGATCAACCTGGACCCTCGACCCTCCCGGAGCCTCTCGGAGGCGGCCGCGACGGCCCTCGCCCGGGTCGGAGAAGACAAGGGGGAGGGTAAGTCTCTGGCCGTGCAATCCACGCAGCTCCTCATTTACCGCACGGGTCTGGCCCAGGGCGTCGAGGGGCAGAACCATCTGACCTGGCAGGTCGAAGTTGGCAACGGCGGCGATGTCCGCGAGTTCGTCTACGTCGACGCCCACACCGGAAAAGTCGTCGACCAGCTCACGGGGATCTTTGATGCTTTGAACCGCCGCGCCTACGACGGCCAGTTCTCTCTGCTCGCCACGCCTCCCAACTACCCCGGCACTCCGTTCTGGGTGGAAGGACAACTCCCCTTTCCCACGTTAAACACCGAAGCCGACAACATGATCTTCGCGTCGAAGGAGACCTACGACCTCTTCGACAAAGCTTTCGGCCGGGATTCCTTCGATGACCTCGGGGCGACGATGGACGCAATTTTCAATCGCGGCAACGCGTGCCCGAACGCCTCGTGGAACGGCACCTTCATCTCGTTCTGCAACGGCCTGACCACCGACGACGTGACGGGCCACGAGTGGACCCACGCCTACACGCAGTACACCCACGGACTCATCTATGCGTGGCAGCCGGGAGCGCTGAACGAGTCCTACTCGGACATCTATGGCGAGACGGTCGATCTGATCAACCTGAGAATGACGGACACGCCGAACACTCTACGCACCGCTGGTCTGTGTTCGACTTTTCAGGTCCTGGCGCCGATCACTCGCGTGACCGCTCCCCCCAGCATCGCCGCGGATTACCCCTCCGGAACGTCCTCGTTCAGCCCGGGCATCGTCGCGCCGGGCACCTCCGGACAGGTGCTGCGCCCGAATGACGGGGTGGTCGACGTCGCGGGCACTACGCTCACCGATGGCTGCGGGCCCGCACCTTCTTTTCTCGCGGCTCCCAATTCCTGGACCAACGCGGCCCAGGTCCTGGGCAAGATCGTCCTGATCGATCGCGGCGTGTGCGGCTTCGCGGTCAAGGCACTGAACGCGCAGCGCAACGGCGCGATCGGCGTCATCATCGCCAACGTCGTGACCACGCAATCCGTTCCGCCGAACATGGGCGGCGCGAGCCCGGCCGAGCCCATTACGATTCCCGTCACGAGCATGAACTTCGCGAACGGCCAGCTGCTGCGGGGGCAACTTGGAGTTCTAGCCACCGTCAACGCAACGCTCACGGAGGCACCGCCGCCCCCGGCGGAGGACAACTCGGTTCGCTGGCTGCTCGGAGAAGACGACACGGCCACCGGCCTGTTCGGGCCCTTGCGCGACATGTGGACTCCGACCTGCTTCGGCAACCCGGGCAAGGTTACCGACAGTCAGTACAGCTGCTCGACGGGCGACAACGGCGGCGTGCACAACAACTCGGGTGTTCCCAACCACGCCTACGCGTTGATCGTGGACGGCGGAACCTACAACAGCCAGACGATCAGCGGAATCGGTCTGACCAAGGCCGCGCACATCTACTTCCGCGCGATGACCGTGTATCAGGGTCCCGCCTCGGATTTTGTGGACCACGCTGACGCGATCGAGCAGTCCGCCACGGACCTTATTGGCGTCAACCTCGCCGATCTCCTCACCGGCGCACCCTCCGGCGAGATCATCACCGCGGCCGACGTGGACGAGATCGAAAAGGCCATGCTGGCGGTCGAGATGCGCACACTGCCAACCTTCTGCAACTTCCAGCCAATGCTGGCGCAGACCCCCCCGGATCGCTGCACGGCAGGCTTGACCCAGGTGGCCCTGTTCTCCGACGACTTCGAGTCCGGATCCGACGGCTGGACAGTCAGCCACGACGCGGTCACGCGACGGGACTTCACCGACCGCGACTGGGAGCTCGATGGCTCTTTGCCGGGCGACCCCGCGCGCGCGGGCACCGCCTTCTTTGGCATCGATCCGGGCTTCGGGACCTGCGCTCCCGGAGGGGACGAGTCGGGGGTGCTGCATCTGACCAGCCCGCTGATCCGTCTGCCCGGCAACGCCGCGAATCCCCGTCTGACCTTCGACCACTACGTCGCAACGGAGGCGGGTTTCGACGGTGGGAACCTCAAGATCAGAGTCAACGGAGGTGCGTACACTCTGGTCGCTGCAGCGGATTACACCTTCAACCCGTACAACACGACGCTCATTACGGCGGCCGGAGGCAACACGAACCCTCTGGCGGGTCAGCGCGCCTTCTCCGGCTCCGACGGCGGCTCGGTCGAGGGCACCTGGGGCCGTTCGCACGTCAACCTCTCCAACTACGCGGGCCCCAACGACAAGATCTCGCTCCGCTGGGATTTCGGCACCGACGGGTGCGGTGGCATCGACGGCTGGTACGTGGACGACGTAACGGTCTACGCCTGCCTCCCCACGATCTCCATCAATGACGTCACGGTGGCCGAGGGCAACTCCGGCAAGAAGAGCGTCACTTTCACGGTCTCGTTGTCACCCGCCTCGCCGAGCCCCGTGACGGTCAAGTACAAGTCGGCCGATGGCACGGCCCTGTCCGGCGCGAACGACTACGTCCCCACGGGTCTCAAGACGCTGACGATCCCCGCTCTGGCGACTTCTGCGACGTTCACGGTCGATGTGAAGGGCGATACGTTGATCGAGCCCAACGAGGTCTTTTTCGTCAACCTGAGCGCGCCGACCAACGCCACCATCATCGACGGCCAGGGGCAGTGCACGATCACGAACGACGACATTTAGGGGAACGCTGGCCTGCGGCCGCCCGTCAATCGGACGCGGTAAAGGGGGATGCCCAGGGGCATCCCCCTTTTTTTACGCGCGCGGACCCCGCCGGAGAAGGCAAGGCGTTGCACGCCGGCCCCTTTTCCTGGCAGGCCAACGCAACTTTGCCCGGGGCGCTGAAGCCTGTGCTGTAATCTCGCCGTGCCGCTCCTGGTGGTCTTGCTCGCGCTGACCCGCTCGCTCCCGCAGAGCGCACCGGCCGGGATCGATTCCCGGATCTTCGCCGGAAAGGCCGCGGGGGAGCCGGCGTCTTTCCTCGTCGTGCTGAGCGACCAGGCGGATCTTTCGGGTGCCGCGGCGATCCCGGATCGGACGGACCGGCGGCGCTTCGTCTACGAAACGCTCCGAGACCACGCGGAGGCGTCGCAGGCGCCCCTGCGGCAGAGGCTCCGCGCGGCGGGCGTACGCTTCCGCCCGCACTTCCTCGTGAACCTGATCGAGGTCGAAGGGGAACGCGGGCTGGCTCTGGAGCTCGCCTTGCGAGACGATGTCGCCTTCCTCGCGGCCAATCGCGGCGCGCCGCTGCGCCGCCCCGCGTCGTCTCCCGTCTCGAGCCCGCTCGCGGCCGCCGCCGCCGAGCCGAACATCCAGAAGATTCGCGCGCCCGAGCTCTGGAGCCGCGGCTTCACGGGGCAGGGCGTCGTGGTCGGGATCGCCGACGCCGGCGTCGACTGGACGCATCCGGCGCTCCAGAGCCAGTACCGCGGCTGGAACGGGTCGACGGCCGTGCACGACTACAACTGGCACGACGCGATTCATGACCCGCTGCCGGGAAATCCGTGCGGCTCGAACGCGCCCGAGCCCTGCGACGACGACGGCCACGGCACTTCCGTCGCCGGCCTCACGGTCGGCGACGATGGCGCCGGAAACGCCATCGGTGTCGCGCCGGGCGCGCGCTGGATCGGATGCCGGAACATGGACCGCGGCTCCGGGACGCCGGCGCGCTACACGGAGTGCTTCGAGTGGTTTCTGGCTCCCACCGACGCGGGCGGCGGCGACCCGCGGCCCGATCTCGGGGCCGACGTCATCAACAACTCCTGGACCTGCCCCGAAAGCGAGGGCTGCACGGATCCCAACATCCTCCGCAGCGTGGTCGAGAACGTGCGCGCGGCGGGCGTCGCCGTCGTGCTCGCCGCGGGCAACGACGGCGCGACCTGCTCGACGATCACCGAGGTGCCGGCGATCTACGAGGCCGGCTTCTCGGTCGGCGCGACCGACGCCGCCGACCAGATCGCCGGATTCTCCAGCCTCGGTCCCGTGACCGTGGACGGCTCCAACCGGCTGAAGCCCGACTTGACCGCGCCGGGAGTCAACGTGCGGAGCGCCAGTCTGTCCGCCGGCTACAAGACCAACTTCTCGGGCACGTCCGCGGCCGCGCCCCACGTTGCCGGCGCGATCGCGCTCCTGTGGTCCGCGGTCCCGGGGCGGGTGGGGGACGTCGACGGGACCGAGCTCGCGCTGGAGGCGGGAGCAGTGCCGTTGACGCTCGATCTGCCGTGCGACGAATTCTCCGGCCTCGTCGTTCCCAATCACATCTTCGGATGGGGCCGCCTCGACGTCGCGGGGGCGTACGCGCAATTTCTGCCGCCGCGCCTGCCGCGGGTTCTCGCCGACGGGCGCCCCGATCCGCGAGTCGTGCCGCCCCGTCCCTGACGGGCGGTCGCGGTAAGATCCCCGCCTCATGGCTATTGTCGCGACGAAGGACGAAACCTCCACCGGGACGACGCTGGAGATCGAGGTGCCCGCCGAGGAGGTCGAAAAGGCCTTCGCCGCGGTCACGAAGGCCTACGCGAAGAAGGCTTCGATCCCCGGCTTCCGCAAGGGGCACGCGCCCCAGGCGGTCGTGTACCAGCGATTCGGAGGCCAGATCAAGGAAGACGTGCTCGAGGCGCTGCTGCCCGACGCTCTCGGCTCGGCCGTCGAGGAGCGCAAGCTGTCGGTGCTCGGACGCCCCCACATCGAGGACCTCAAGTGGGAGCCCCCCGGCCCGATCCGTTTCTCGGCGCGGCTGGATCTGAAGCCGCCGGTGGATCCGGGCGAGTACCGCGGGGTGCCCGTCGAGGACCAGCCGGTCGAGCCCGCCGAGGGGGACGTCGCGAAGGTCATCGACCGGATCCGCGAAGGGCACGCGGAGTTCCATCCCATCGAGGACCGCGCCGCCTCGCCGGGCGACTTCGCCGTCGCCGACATCGGGGGCTCCTTCGTCGAGATCCTGGCGCCCGGGCAGAATCCCCGGACTTTCCGCGACGAGAAGCTCACCCTCGAGGTCGGGCACGCGGATTCCATGCCGGAGATCAACGAGGCCCTGCGCGGCGCGCTTCCCGGAGAGACCCGGAAGTTTCGGAAGACCTTCCCCGACGACTTTCCCAACGACGAGTTCCGCGGGAAGACCGTCGACTACGAGGTCACCCTCGCTGCCCTCAAGGAGAAGAAGCTCCCGGCGGTCGACGACGACTTCGCGAGGGCGGTCTCGGAAGGCGACACGGTCGAGACGCTGCGGGAGAAGGTGCGGACGCGGCTGCGGCACGAGAAGGAAGCCGACCGCCGGCGCCGGTTCCGACGCGCGATCCTCGACTCCCTGCTCTCCCGGCGAGACATTCCCGCTCCCGAGGTCCTCGTCGAGTCGGAGACGACGGCCGCTCTCCGGGACTACGCGCGCTATCTGGCCTCGAGCGGGGTCGACCCGGAGAAGGAAGACTGGGCGAAGCTCGCCGAAGAGGCGCGGCCGGGGGCCGAACGTCGGGTCAAGGAGTACCTGCTCCTCGACGCGATCGCCGAGCGCGAAGGCATCGAGGTCTCGGAGACCGAGCTCGAGGCGGAGTTCAAGCGCGCCGCGGCGCAGCGCGGGGTCGAGCCCTCCGTGCTTCGGGAGCAGATGGCGAAGGGGGGCGGGATCAGCGCTCTCCGGGACGAGATGCGCCTCTCCAGGGCCGTGGACCTCTTGATTGACAGCGCGAAGGTGCTACCCTCGGGAATGCCGGTCGAGATGAAGTGATTTCGATGGACGACGACAACGAGGGAGGCGGCATGGTCCTGGTGCCTATGGTGATCGAGCAGACGAGCCGGGGAGAGCGCGCGTACGACATTTACTCGCGGCTCCTGAAGGACAACATCATCTTTCTCGGCCAGCCGGTCGACGACCAGATCGCCAACCTCATCATCGCCCAGATGCTGTTCCTTGAGTCCGAGAACTCGGAGAAGGACATCGCCTTCTACATCAACTCTCCCGGCGGGTCGATCACCGCCGGTCTGGCGATCTACGACACGATGCAGTACGTGAAGAACGACGTCTCGACGATCTGCGTGGGCCAGGCGGCCTCGATGGCGGCGGTGCTCATTGCGGCCGGCGCGGCGGGCAAGCGCTACTCGCTACCCAATTCGCGATTCCTGATCCACCAGCCCCTCGCCTACGGCATGCAGGGCCAGGCGACCGACATCGAGATCCACGCGAAGGACCTGCTGAAGATGCGCGAGCGGATCAACCAGATCCTCGCTCAGCACACCGGACAGCCTGTCGACAAGGTCGGAAAGGACACCGACCGCGACTACATCCTCGAGGCCGAGGACGCCAAGAAGTACGGTCTCGTGGACGCGATCTACCACCGCCGCGACGAGACCGCCCTGAAGGCCGCCGGATAGGGACGGGAGACCGGAGACGAATCCTCGAGTCTCCTCGTCGCGTACATTTGATTGGATTGCGGGTCTGCCCTTTACCGTCACCCCTCTCCCGGCCCCGGAATACCCTGACGGAGCGGGCGTTACCCCGGAAGGGGTTATGCTAAATTCGAGGCGGATGGGTTGACGTGGGGGGAGAGACGACCCTAGAATTCCCTCATCCCCCCGGAGGCTGAATGTCGAAGAAAACCGGCAACGGCGACGTCCTGCGCTGCTCCTTCTGTAACAAGAGCCAGCGGGACGTCAAGAAACTCATCGCGGGGCCCACGGTCTACATCTGCGATGAGTGCGTCGACATCTGCCTCGACATCATCGCCGAGGACCGGGTCCTGGAGACCCAGGCTCCCGAGACCAAGCTGCCCAAGCCGAAGGAGATCAAGGAGTTCCTGGACGGCTACGTCATCGGGCAGGAGCAGGCCAAGAAGAAGCTGGCGGTCGCTGTCTACAACCACTACAAGCGGATCGACTACCTCGAGAAGAACCGCAAGCTCGACGTCGAGCTCCAGAAGTCCAACATCCTGCTGATCGGCCCGACGGGCACCGGGAAGACCCTGCTCGCCCAGACCCTGGCCAAGCTCCTCTCGGTCCCCTTCACGATCGTGGACGCGACGACCCTGACCGAGGCCGGCTACGTCGGGGAGGACGTCGAGAACATCATCCTGAAGCTCTACCAGGCGGCGGGCAACGACAAGGAGAAGACCGAGCGCGGCATCGTCTACATCGACGAGGTCGACAAGATCGCGCGCAAGGGCGAGAACCCGTCGATCACCCGCGACGTCTCCGGCGAAGGCGTCCAGCAGGCGCTGCTGAAGATCCTCGAGGGGACAGTCGCCAACGTCCCGCCGCAGGGCGGCCGCAAGCACCCGCACCAGGAGTTCATCCAGATCGACACGACGAACATCCTCTTCCTCTGCGGCGGGGCCTTCGTGGGCGTCGAGGACATCATCAGCCGCCGCATGACCGAGAAGACGATGGGCTTCGGCGCCAAGATCGCCTCCAAGAAGGAGAAGCGGTCGGGCGTCCTGCTCCAGAAGGTGCACCCCGCGGACCTCATCAAGTACGGCATGATCCCCGAGTTCGTCGGGCGGCTCCCGGTCGTCGCCACCCTCACCGAGCTCGACCAGTCGGCTCTCGTCGAGATTCTCAAGGAGCCCAAGAACTCCCTGGTGAAGCAGTATCAGACCATGCTGGACTTCGAGAACGTCCAGCTGCGTTTCACCGACGACGCCATCGAGGCCATCGCCGAGGAAGCCCTGGCGCGCAACGTCGGAGCCCGGGGTCTGAAGATCATCATCGAGGACCTGATGCTCGAAGTGATGTACCAGGTTCCCTCCGACGACGACATCGAGGAGTGCGTCATCACGCGGGACGTCGTCAAGCACCACACGAATCCCATCACGATCCTTCGCAAAGCGGGGTAAATTCGTATTTCGAGACTCGATGGTCGAGTTTCGAAACCTGGATTTTCCTCATGGTGGTTGAAATCAAATGAAAATGGATAGCGCCGGACGCGCGATGGAGACGCTGCCCCTCGTCCCGCTGCGGGACATGGTGGTATTCCCCCACATGATGCAGCCCTTCGTCGTGGGCCGCGAATCGTCCATCCGGGCGCTGGAAGCCGCGCTGACCTCGCCGGTCAAGCGCCTCTTCCTGGCGGCGCAGCGCGACCCGCAGCTCGACGAGCCGAAGCCCGAGGACATCTACGACGTCGGGGTGATCGCGACCGTGGCCCAGTCGCTCAAGCTGCCCAACGGCCACATCAAGGTGATGGTCGAAGGAGTCCGACGCGGACGGATCATGGCCTTCGAGCGGCGCGGCGAGTACCTGACAGTCGCCGTGGACGCCGTCCCGGTGAAGCCGGCCGACGCCGAGAGCCTCAAGGACTACATGGGCAAGGTGCTCGCCCTCTTCGAGCAGTACGCGAAGCTGTCGCACCACCTCGCCTTCGAGGGCCTGGCGGCGTCGCTGAAGATCGACGACCCGGAGCGGTTTGCCGACACGCTGTCCGCCCACCTGGCCGTGCCCACCGCCGAGAAGCAGGCGCTGCTCGAAGCGGAGTCTCCCTACGAGCGTCTCCAGAAGCTCCAGGACCTGCTGGAGGTCGAGATCGACAAGGTCAACATCGACCGCCGGATCAATAACAAGGTCAAGAAGCAGATGGAGAAGGCCCAGAAGGAGTACTACCTCAACGAGAAGATCAAGGCGATTCACCAGGAGCTCGGGAGGAAGGACGACCGGACGGACGAGGTCGAGGACCTCAAGAAGAAGATCGAGTCCTCGGGGATGCCGAAGGAGGTCCGCGAGAAGGCCGAGACGGAGCTGCGCCGCCTCGAGGCGATGCCGCCGGTCTCGGCCGAGGCGACCGTCTCGCGCAACTACGTCGAGTGGCTCGTGGGCGTGCCCTGGAAGAAGGCCTCCCGAGAGTCCAAGGACCTGACGCGCGCAGAGCAGATCCTGAACGACGACCACTACGGCCTCGAAAAGGTCAAGGAGCGCATCCTGGAGTTCCTGGCGGTGCGCCAGCTCGTCCAGAAGACGAAGGGCTCGATCATCTGCTTCGTGGGCCCTCCCGGGGTCGGCAAGACCTCGCTCGCCAAGTCGATCGCGCGGTCGCTGAACCGCCAGTTCGTGCGGCTCTCTCTGGGCGGCGTGCGCGACGAAGCCGAGATCCGCGGCCACCGGCGCACCTACATCGGCGCCTTTCCCGGCCAGATTATCCAGATGATGAAGAAGGCGGGCACGGTCAACCCCGTGTTCCTGCTCGACGAGGTCGACAAGATGTCCTCCGACTTCCGGGGCGACCCGGCGTCGGCCATGCTCGAGGTGCTGGACCCGGAGCAGAACCACTCCTTCGTGGACCACTACCTCGACGTCGAGTACGACCTCTCCAAGGTCATGTTCATCGCCACGGCGAACATCGTGGACCCGATTCCGCCGGCGTTGAAGGACCGCATGGAGCTCATCCCGCTCTCGGGCTACACGCCCAACGAGAAGGTCGCGATCGCGGCCAAGTTCCTCGTGGCCAAGCAGCGGGAGGCCAACGGGCTCAAAGCCGACCAGATCGAGCTGCAGAACGACACGATCCTCGCGATCATCGAGCACTACACGCGGGAAGCCGGCGTCCGCAACCTCGAGCGCGAGATCGGCGGCGTCTGCCGCAAGGTGGCGCGCAAGATCGTCCAGAAGAAGGCGGAGACGCCCGTGTGCGTCACGCCGGAGAACCTGAGGGACTTCCTCGGCAAGACTCGGTTCCGCAAGCGCCTCAAGGGCGTGGTCTCGGAGGTCGGGATCGCGACGGGGCTGGCCTGGACCGAGGCGGGCGGCGAGATCCTGATGACCGAGACGAGCCTGCTGAAGGGCAAGGGCAACCTGATCCTGACGGGGTCGCTCGGGGACGTGATGCAGGAGTCGGCCCGCGCCGCGGTCTCCTACGTCCGCAGCCGCGCCGAGATGTACGACGCCGACCCCAACTTCCACGAGAAGTACGACATCCACATCCACGTGCCCGAGGGCGCGATCCCCAAGGACGGCCCTTCGGCCGGCATCACGCTGGCGGTTTCGCTCTTCTCCGCCGTGACCAAGATCCCCGTTCTCAAGGACGTGGCCATGACCGGGGAGATCACCCTGCGGGGCAAAGTGCTGCCCGTCGGCGGGATCAAGGACAAGGTCCTGGCGGCCTACCGGGCCGGGATCCGCACGATCGTGCTCTCCGTCGAGAACGACAAGGACTTAGACGACCTGCCGGAGGAGATCCGCGCCGCGATGGAGTTCCACCTCGTCAACACGATGGACGAGGTGATCAAGATCGCGATGGAGGGGGGCAGGCCGGCGGCCAGCCCGATCGAGCCCGAAGCCAAGCCCGCGGAGGGGGGCGTCGTCGCGAACTGAGGTTCCGCCCGCAACTTTGAGATAGAGTTCCGAGTCGGGAGTCAGCAGTCGGGAGCCCTCCCGGCCTCCGACTCGAAGCGCGCGGACTCCCGACCCGACCCCCGACTTCCCCCGAAATCACACCGTAAGAGGACAACAACGATGGCTAGACGCAAAGGCACCAACGACTCCGACGTCGAGACGCTCGAAGCTCCGCCCGAGGGGCTCCCCGACACGGCCTTCGACGAGGCCGCCGCCGTCGAGCATGGCGACACGCTCGACATCCGGGCGCTCCACGAAATCAAGATCCCGCTGCTCCTCAAGATCGCCAAGGACCTGGAGGTCGAGAACGCGACCGGGATGCGCAAGCAGGACCTGATCTTCAAGATCCTGCAGGCGCAGACCGAGAAGAAGGGGCTGATCTTTTCCGAGGGTGTGCTCGAGTGCCTGCCCGACGGGTTCGGATTCCTCCGCGCGCCCGAGTACAACTACCTGCCCGGGCCGGACGACATCTACGTCTCGCCCTCGCAGATCCGCAAGTTCGACCTGCGGACCGGAGACACGGTCTCCGGCCAGATCCGCCCGCCCAAGGAAGGCGAGCGCTACTTCGCGCTGATCAAGGTCGAGGCGGTCAACTTCGAGCACCCGGACGTGGCGCGCGAGAAGATCTTTTTCGACAACCTGACTCCCCTCTACCCGCAGGACCGGATCCGCCTCGAGACGAGCAACATGACCTCGCGCGTGCTCGACCTGGTCGCCCCCGTGGGCAAGGGGCAGCGCGGGCTCATCGTCGCGGCGCCGCGCACCGGCAAGACGATGATCCTCCAGTCGCTCGCCAACTCGATCTCGACGAACCACCCGGAAATCACCCTCATCGTGCTTCTCATCGACGAGCGGCCCGAAGAGGTCACCGACATGCAGCGTTCGGTCAAGGGCGAGGTCATCTCCTCGACCTTCGACGAGCCGGCGGCCCGCCACGTCCAGGTCGCCGAGATGGTCATCGAGAAGGCCAAGCGCCTCGTCGAGCACAAGCGGGACGTCGTGATCCTGCTCGACTCGGTCACGCGGCTGGCCCGCGCCTACAACGCGATCGTGCCGCCGTCGGGCAAGGTCCTCTCGGGAGGCGTCGACTCGAACGCCCTGCAGCGCCCCAAGCGCTTCTTCGGCGCGGCCCGCAACGTCGAGGAGGGGGGCTCGCTGACGATCATAGCCACCGCGCTGATCGACACGGGCTCCCGCATGGACGACGTGATCTTCGAGGAGTTCAAGGGGACCGGCAACATGGAGGTCCACCTCGACCGCAAGCTCATGGACAAGCGCGTCTTCCCGGCCATCGACATCAACAAGTCGGGCACGCGCAAGGAGGAGCTCCTGATGGACAAGCAGGAGCTCAACCGCGTGTGGGTCCTCCGCAAGGTCCTCAACCCCCTCTCCGTCGTCGAGGCCATGGAGCTCCTGACCGAAAAGCTCGACAAGGCCAGGACGAACGCGGAGTTCCTGAGCTTGATGAGCAATGGCTGAGACCTCTCCGCTGCGCGATTCCGGTTGATCCCTTGCTCCGCGTCTCCGTCGTCGACTTCCTGAACGCGCGGCCCCTGACGTGGGGCCTGCTGCACGAGACGCCGCGGGGCGTGACCGTTTCGCGCGACGTGCCGTCGGCTTGCTCGGCGAAGCTCGCCTCCGGCGAAGCCGACGTCGGGCTCATCCCGTCGATCGAGTACCAGCGGATTCCCGGCCTGAAGGTCGTGCCCGGCCTCGGGATCGCCGCCTCGTCGGAAGTCCGGTCGGTCCTCCTCGTCTCCGACGTTTCCCGTGAGAAGATCGCCTCCGTCGCGCTCGATCCCGCCGCGCGAACTTCCGCGGCTCTGACGCGGATCCTCCTGAAGCGTTGCTACGGCGTGGAGCCGGAATATCGGGACGGCGGGACCGCGGCGGATGCCCGCCTGGTCATCGGGGATCCGGCGTTGAAGACCCGCCTGAACGGCCACGTGGTCCTGGATCTGGCGGCGGAGTGGCGGGCCTTCTCGGGGCACCCGTTCGTGTTCGCGTTCTGGGCCGTGCGCGCGGATGCGGCGACCCCCGAGGTCGGCGCGCTGCTGCGTCGGTCGTACCAGGCGGGCCTGGCGCACTTCGACCGGCTGGTGCGCGAGGAGGCCGCGGCCTCGGGCCTCTCCGAGGCGGTGGTGGAAGACTATCTGCGGCATGCGCTCCACTTCGAGCTCGACCGGGGCGATCTCGAAGGTCTGGAGCTCTTCTACCGCCTCGCCGCCGAGGAGGAGCTCATTCCTCGGGCCCGTCTTCTCGATTTCCTCTGAGCCCTGCGCCGCTGGCGTCCCTCCGCCCCTGAGAAATCGGGGTTGACAGGCGTCCGTTCGTGGATTATTATCCGCAGTGATGAATTATTATTCAGGGGTGGCGCTCCGGCGGCGGGAAGCCATCCGGCGCCTGCTGCGGGAGCACGAGGTCCGCTCGCAGCGGGATCTCCGGCGTCTCCTGAAGGCGGAGGGGCTGGACGCTGCCCAGCCCACGCTCTCGCGGGACATCCACGAGCTTGGCCTCGTGAAGGGCGCCGGCGGCTATCGGGTTCCCCAAGGGCTCACGGCGCCAACGTCCCACGGCCCGGAGCCTTCGGTGGCCGGCCGCCGCCTGGAGAAGCTCCAGAGAACGATTCGCCAGTACGTCGTGGCCGTCGAGCCGGCCGGGACGCTGGTCGTGCTGCGGACCCCCCCTGCGGACGCCCAGCCGGTCGCGCTGGCGTTCGACGATGCCGCGCTCGAGGACGTCGTCGGGGCGATCGCGGGCGACGACACGATCTTCCTCGCCGCCCGCTCCGAGCGCGAGGCCCGCGAGCTCGCGCGGCGCCTGCGCGAGATGATCCGCGCGACGGGCGCTCCCCGCCCCGCCCGATTCTCATCCCGACGCTGGCCTTCGCCGGCGCGCCGCCGCGCTTAGGCGCGGCGAGGCCCGTCTCTCCGCGATGACTTCGACTCCCTTGCCCTGCGTGTCCGTCGTCGGCGCCACCGGTTACGCCGGCGCCGAGCTCGTCGCGCTGCTCGCGAGGCACGGCGGCGTATCGCTGGGGCCGGTCTACTCGGGACCCGGCGGCACCCGGGTGGCGTTTTCCCGGATCCACCCGAGCCTCGCCGGCCGGTCCGGACCGGACGCCTGCCCGCTCGACGTCGATGCCCTCCTCGAGGCTGATCCCGATGCCGTTTTCCTCGCGACGCCCGACGAGGTGTCGGCCGAGCTCGCGCCGCTGCTGCTGGACTGGGACCCGGAGCTGAAGGTGATCGACCTGTCGGGCGCCTTTCGGCTGACCCGCGCCGAGGACTACCCGACCTGGTACGGCTTCGCGCATCCCCGCCCGGAGCTGCTGGCCGAGTCGGTCTACGGGCTGACGGAGTGGATGGAGAAGCCGGCCAGAGCGCGGCTCGTCGCCAACCCCGGCTGCTACCCGACGTCCGTCCTGCTCGCGCTCAAGCCGCTCGCCCCCCTGCTCGACGGAGCGCAGGCGGTCGTATGCGACTGCAAGAGCGGTTCGTCCGGAGCGGGCCGGCGCGGCGACGTCGACTTCTCGTTCTCGGAGCTCGCCGGGAACGTGCGCGCCTATGGCGCGGGGACGCACCGCCACGAACCGGAGATGCGCCAGCAGCTCGGCCTGGCCGAAGAGACGCCTTTCGTTTTCGTGCCGCACCTCTTGCCGACCGTGCGGGGCATCCTCTCGACGATGCACGTCGGCTTCGCGCGGGCGACGGACGCCGATGAACTTGGCCGGCTCTACGCCGAAGCCTACGGCGCCTCGCCGTTAGTGGACGTCTGGCCCGCGGGAAGGCTGCCGGACTTGAACGCGGTCGTCGGCACGCCGCGCGCGGCGATTGGATATGCCCTGTTGGGAGACGGGCGGCGTGCCGTCCTCGTCTGCGTGATCGACAACCTGCTCAAGGGCGCGGCCTCGCAGGCCGTGCAGAATTTCAATCTTCTCTTCGGCCGCGACGAGGCGGAGGGGCTGGCGTGATCGCGACCGACGCTCCGATCGTCGTCAAGCTCGGAGGCAGCCTGCTCGACGACGCGCCCTCGCGGGAGGCGGTCCTGTCCGCCATCGCGCGCGGCGCCAGGGGGGGCCATGCGATCGTGCTCGTGCACGGCGGGGGACGGCGCATCGACGCGACTCTGGCAGCGCGGGGCATTCCCAAACGTACACATGAGGGCCTCCGCGTGACGGACGGACCAACGCTGGAGGTGGTCGTCGCTGTGCTGCAGGCGGTCAACCGCGGCCTCGTCGACGATCTCTCGGACCGCGGGGTCGCGGCGGCGGGGCTGTCGGGCGTCGACGCCGGGACCTTGCGCGCCGAAGTGCATCCGCCGATCTCGGGAGTCGCTCTGGGGAGTGTCGGCATCGTGGCGAGCGTCGACATCCGGGTCTTCGAGGCGATGCGTTCGGCAGGTCTGCTGCCGGTCCTCGCGCCGCTGGCAGCCGGGCCGGACGGCGGGCCGCTCAACGTCAATGCCGACGCCGTCGCCGCGGCCGTGGCCACGGCCCTCGGAGCGAGGCGGCTGATCTTCCTGACCGACGTCGAGGGCGTCTCGGACGCGCTCGGCCGGCGGATCGACGACCTCGATTCGGCCGCGGCGCGCCGGCTGCTCGACGGCCCGGCGGTCTCCGGTGGCATGCGGCCGAAGCTCGCGGCCTGCCTGGAGGCGGCGGCCGGCGGAGTCGGCGAAGTCGTGATCGCGGGGCCGGAGCGGCAGCAGGAGGCCCTCGCGGGCGGGCGGGGAGGAACGCGTGTCGTTTCGGTTTGAGGCTCCCGAAAAAGTCGAGGCCCGCGACGCCGCGAGCGTCGCACGGACTTACGCCCGGTCCCGGTTTCATCCGCGCACGGGCCGCGGGGCACGGATCGTCGATGCCGACGGCCGCGAATACTGGGATCTCCTCGCGGGGATCGCCGTGAGCGCCCTCGGCCACAACCATCCGCGCCTTCGGCGGGCGCTGCGGGGGGCCGCCGGCGGCGTTTGGCACGTTTCGAACCTCTTCTACCACCCGGCGCAGGGCCAGCTCGCCGAACGCCTGACGCGCGCGTCCGGTCTCTCGCGAGTCTTCTTCTGCAACAGCGGCACCGAAGCCAACGAGGCGGCCCTCAAGTTCGCCCGATTGCGGCGGCCGGGCCGTTACGAGGTCGTGGCCCTCGAGGAGGGCTTTCACGGCCGCACGCTCGGAGCCCTCTCCGTCACGGGCCACGCGGCTTACCGGGAGCCGTTTGCTCCCTTGCTGCCCGGCGCGCGATTCGTCCCTCCGAACGACGTTCCGGCGCTCGAGGCCGCGGTGACGGAGCGAACCTCCGCGATCCTTCTCGAGCCGGTCATGGGAGAGGCCGGGATCCTCCCGCTCGAAGACACTTACCTGCGGGCGGCGCGGGCCGCGGCGGACCGGGTGGGCGCAACGCTCGTCTTCGACGAAGTGCAGTGCGGGTTGGGACGCACTGGCACGCTCTTCGCCTTTGAGCGCTCTGGCGCGCGCCCGGACCTCGTGACGCTGGCGAAGCCGCTCGGCGGCGGTTTGCCCCTCGGGGCGGTGCTGCTGGCTTCGCCGTTTGATGACCTTCTCGCACCGGGCCAGCACGGCTCCACGTTCGGCGGCAATCCGCTCGCGTGCGCCCTCGGCCTCGCCTTTCTCGATGAAATCGAAGAGTCGCGGTTGCTGGACCGCGTCGCGGCGGTGGGGGAGTGGCTGGGCGAGCGGCTCGAGGCGCTCGCCCCCCCGGCCCCCGCGCCGGGCCCCGGCGGTCGTCGCGATTCGGGGTCGCGGTCTCATGTGGGGCATCGAGCTCGATCGCGATGCTGCTCCCGTCGCCCACCGGCTGCTCGCGGCGGGATTCGTCGTCGGGACCGCGCGCCGGTCGGTCCTGCGCCTTCTGCCCCCGTACGTCGTGCCCCGCTCCGCCCTGGCGCAATTCCTCCGAGCCCTCGAGGCCGTCCTGAAGGAGCCGATGCAAGCATGAAGAAAATCCGCCGCGTCGCCCTCGCCTACTCGGGAGGGCTCGACACGTCCATCATCATTCCCTGGTTGCGCGAGACTTACGGCTGCGAGGTCGTCGCCGTCGCCGCCGACGTCGGGCAGGAGGAGGAGACCGCGGGTCTCGCGGAGAAGGCCCGGCGGACCGGGGCCGCCGACTTTTACCTCCTCGACCTGCGCGAGGAGTTCGCGCGCGACTATCTCTTCTTGATCCTGCGTTCGGGGGCCGTCTACGAGCGCGAGTACCTGCTGGGGACCGCCGCGGCGCGCCCGCTCATCGCCCGGAAGCAGGTGGAGATCGCCCTGGCGACCGGCTGCGACGCCCTGGCGCACGGCTGCACGGGCAAGGGCAACGACCAGGTCCGGTTCGAGCTCGCCTATCAGGCGCTGGCGCCGGAGCTCGCGGTCATCGCGCCCTGGCGGGAATGGGACATCGCATCCCGTGAGGACGCGATGGACTATGCGGCTGCCCGCGGCATCCCCGTGTCCGCCACGCGGAGGGACCCGTACTCGCGCGACCGGAACCTGTGGCACCTCTCGCACGAGGGCGGGCCTCTGGAGGATCCTGGCCGCGAGCCGGATCCCTCGGTCTACCAGCTGACGGCCGATCCGGCCGACGCGCCCGACGACCCCGAGCGGGTGGAGGTCGAGTTCGAGGCGGGAATTCCCGTTGCCGTCGACGGCCGGCGTCTGTCTCCGGCCGGGCTCATCCAGAACCTCAACCGGCTCGGTGGCCGGCACGGCGTCGGACGCGCGGACATCGTCGAGAACCGTCTCGTGGGCATCAAGTCGCGCGGCGTCTACGAGACGCCGGGCGGCACCCTGCTCGTTGCGGCGCTGCGCGCTCTGGAATCGATCACGCTCGACCGGGAGACCGCGCACGAGAAGGAGCGGCTGGCGCTGCGCTACGCCGAGCTCGTGTACTTCGGGCAGTGGTTCACACCGCTGCGAGACGGGCTCGATGCATTCTTCGCGAACGTCATGGAGCGGGTCACAGGCTCCGTGACGCTCAAGCTCTTCAAGGGCTCCGTCGGGACGTGTGGCCGCAGCTCGCCGCATTCCCTCTACGACGAAGGGCTGGCGTCTTTCGATATGACGGGCTACACGCCGCAAGACGCCGGAGGGTTCATCCGGCTTTTCGGGCTCCAGAACCGCGGGCGGCGGCGGCTGTCGCCTCTCTCCGTGGGGCGCGAGACGCAGACCGTCCGGAGCTCGCGATGAACGCGCGGCGTGACCTCTGGGGTTCGCGCTTTCGGGAAAAGCCGTCGGCCGCATTGTCGCGGCTCAACGACTCGCTGTCCTTCGACCGCGTGCTCCTGGCCGAGGACGTCGAAGGCTCGATCGCCTGGGCGCGGTCGCTCGGCCGCGCGGGCGTCCTGAAACCCGTCGAAGTTCGGGCGCTCACGCGGGCGCTCGAGGCCGTCGGGGCCGGGACCCCGCCGTCCGATGGCCACGAGGACGTCCACTCGTTCGTCGAAGCGCGCCTGGCGCCCCGCGTGGGCGCGCTCGCCGGCAAGCTCCACACCGGCCGATCACGCAATGATCAGGTTGCTCTCGACCTTCGCCTTTACCTCCGGAAAGCGTTTGCCGAGGCGAAGGCGGGAGCCCTGGGGATCGCGGACGCGCTGGCTCGCAGGGCCTCGGAAGAGGCTGGCACGCCGATGCCGGGCTACACGCACGGGCGACGCGCCGAGCCGATCACGTTCGGACACTGGTGCCTCGCCTACGTCGAGATGCTGCTGCGCGACGCCTCCCGCCTCGGCGCCGCCGCGGCTCTTTCCGACGAGTGCCCGCTCGGCGCTGGCGCCCTGTCGGGAAGCCCGGTTCCGATCGACCGGCGCGCGCTCGCGAAGAGCCTCGGCTTCGCGCGGCCCGCCGCCAACTCGCTCGACGCGGTTTCCGACCGCGACTCCGCGGCCGACTACCTGTACTCGGGCGCGTTGCTTCTCTCGCACTTGTCGCGTTTGGCCGGAGATGTCCTCTTTTTCTCGTCAGACGAGATCCGCTTCCTTTCGCTTCCGGACCGGCTCTCCACCGGTTCGTCGCGCATGCCGCACAAGAAGAACCCGGATCTGCTCGAGCTGCTGCGGGGGCATGCGGCCCGCGCTGCCGGCGACGTGGCGGGTTTTCTCGCCGTGCTCAAGGGGTTGCCGCTCGCATACAACAAGGATCTTCAGCTCGACAAGGAGCCCGTGTTCCGCCTTCGGGCCACGTTGGCCGCTGCGCTCCCGGCCGCCGCCGAGCTCGTCCTCGGCCTGGCCCTCGACCGACCGAGAATGCAGGCGGCTGCGGCGGACGCGCGATTCCTCGCGACGGAGCTCGCGGACGCGCTGGCTGCGCGCGGTGTGCCTTTCCGGCGCGCCCACGCGATCGTCGGACGCCGGGTCGCGCGGGCGGAACGGGCTGGGACGACGATCCGCGAGCTCGGGCCGTCCACGGACGTGTCGCCTGCGGATCTCGCGGCGATGGACATCGGCCGCGCTCTCGCCCGGCGGAGCACGTTCGGGGGCACCGCTCCCCGGAACGTGGCCCGCGCGGCCGCCGCAGCCCGGCGAAGAATTGCGGCGCTTTGCGCGGGGAAAGAGACGTGAAGCTGCCGCGGGGTTTCGTGGCGTCGGGGGTCCGCTCCGGTGTTCGCAAGAGACGCCCGGACCTGGCGCTCATCGTCGCCGAGAACGGCGCGACGGCGGCGGCGATCTTCACGCGCAACCGTTTCCTGGCTGCCCCGGTGGCGTTGTCGCGCTCGTCCCTGCGCCGGACCGGTGGGCGAGTCCGCGCCGCGCTCGTCAACTCGGGCTGCGCGAACGCGATCACCGGGCGCCCCGGCATCGCCTCCGCACTGCGGGTGCGCCGCCGGGCTGCGGAGCTCCTCGGGTGCGACCCGTCCGAGATCTTCCTCGCCTCCACGGGCGTGATCGGCGTCCCGCTGCCCGATGCGAAAATCCGCGCGGCGCTCCCCGACGCCGTGGCGCGGCTCTCTCCGGGCGGCCTCGACGCCGCGTCACAGGCGATCCTGACGACCGACGTCGGGCCCAAGGTCGCCGCGGCCACCTTTCGGCTGCGCGGCCGCCTCGGCCGGATCGTGGGGTTTGCCAAGGGCGCCGGCATGATCCATCCGAACATGGCGACGATGCTGGCGTTCGTCTTGACCGACGCGCCGGCGGCGCCGGAGTACCTGCGAGCAGCGTTGCGCCGCGCGGCCGACGAGAGCTTCAACGCGATCTCCGTCGACGGCGACACGTCCACGAACGACACCGTTCTGCTGATGGCCTCGGGACGGCTCGGCGGACCGCCGCTCTCCGGAGAAGCGGAATCGGCCGATTTCGAGCGCGCGCTCTCGGCGGTCTGCGCCGAGCTGGCGTGGCGCATCGTGCGGGATGGGGAAGGGGCGACCCGGGTGATGGAGGTCCACGTTCGCGGCGCGGCGTCTTCCCGGGATGCGCGGCTGGCCGCCAACGCGGTGGCGACGTCGCCGCTCGTCAAGACCGCGCTCCATGGGGGCGATCCCAACTGGGGCCGCATTCTCGCCGCCGTGGGCCGCAGCGGGGCCCGGTTCTCGGCGCGCCGGGCGTCGCTCACGGCCGGAGGCGTGTGCCTCGTGTCCGGGGGAGAACGCGGCGCCTATCGAGAGCGTGACGCGGCCCGGGTCTTCGCGCGCGAACGCGTGCCATTGACGATCGATCTCGGCGCCGGAACGGCGAGCGCGCGAGTTCTCGCGAGCGATCTCGGGCACGACTACGTGTCCCTGAATGTCGACTACCGCAGCTGACGCATCCGGGGAATTCAGCCCGAGCCCTTTCGCGAGGAAGACCGCCAACTCGGGGGCGTATGGCGGTAGGACGCACAGTTGTCGAAAGATTAGAATGGGCGGGTAATGACCGCCCGGCGCACGCAAGAGATTCTGGGCCGCGCGCTTTCCGGCGACCGGTTGTCGACTCCCGAGGCGGTGACCCTCCTCGAAGAAGGCAACCTGCTGGAGCTCGGCGTCGCGGCCGACGCCGTGCGCAATCGGAAGAACGACCCGTCGATCGCCACGTACATCGTGGACCGGAACATCAACTACACGAACGTGTGCGTCTACCGGTGCCAGTTCTGCGCCTTTTACCGGCCGTCGGCCGAGCATCCCGAGGCCTACGTCCTCTCGCACGAGCAGATCGGCGAGAAGATCCAGGAGACGATCGATCTCGGCGGGACGGGCATCCTGCTGCAGGGCGGCGTGCACGCCGGCCTCGCGTTCTCCTTCTACGAGGAGATGTTCCGGTACATCCGGACGACGTTTCCGACGATCCATCTGCACGCACTGTCGGCTCCGGAGGTCTACTTCCTCCAGAAGATCACGAAGTGGCCGATGCGGGACGTCATCGCGCGCCTGCGGGACGCGGGCCTGCAGTCGATCCCGGGTGGCGGCGCCGAGATCCTCGAGGACTCCGTGCGGAAACGCATCTGGTCCCTCACCAAGGCGCCGACCGAGAAGTGGGTCGATGTGCACGAGTCCGCGCATTCGCTCGGGATGCGCACGACGGCGACGATGATGTTCGGCGTGGGGGAGACCTACGCCGACCGGGTCGAGCACTTCCGCGTCGTGCGGGACCTTCAGGACCGGACCGGCGGCTTCACCGCCTGGATCCCGTGGACGTTCCAGAAGGAGAACACCGAGCTCGACGGCAAGGTCGAAGAGGCCGGCGGCTTCGAGTACCTCAAGACGCTGGCCGTTTCGCGGCTGTTTCTCGACAACATCCGTCACGTCCAGGGCTCCTGGGTCACGCAGGGCCCCAAGATCGGGCAGGTCTCGCTCTCCTTCGGCGGCGACGACCTCGGCTCGATCATGATCGAGGAGAACGTCGTCTACGCGGCGGGCGCGAGGAATCGCATGACACAGGCGGAGATGCGCCGGATCATCTCCGACGCGGGATATGCCCCGGTCCAGCGACGGACGCTTTACGACGCGTGTCCCGACTCCTGCTGCGCGGCTCCCATCCCTACGCCGAAGGTCTCCGGCCTTCCCGTCCTCCCCGGCGCGGACCTGGACTCGAGCCTCGCCTCGGCGTAGACGGCCGGAGCGACAAGAGTCAGGGGGCCGAGGACGGGGCGGCGGTCCGCGAAACCTCCTTGGCCACCTCGGCCGCCTCTCTTCTCCTTGGCTCGCAGCGCCCCACGCCGGCGCCTGAGCAATCACGCCGCAGCCCCGTCAAGGCGAAGTTCCGTCCGATGGCGAGCGAGGGTCCCGCCGGCGGGAGAGCGCTTCAGGGCACAGGCACGCGGTACAGGTTACGGTGCGCGCTGATCCTGGTGAAGGCATAGACCGACGGGTCGCGGCCGGGGGAGATGTTTCCGTGCTCGATGACATGGACGCCCGGCAGGGTGGCGGCCTCGGCTTTCGAGCGCACGCCGGAGGCGGGCAGGTCGGGCAGGGCCCTGCCGGGGCGAATCGGAAGCGCGAAGGTCTTCCCGGTCGTCGTCCAGATGCCCATCCCGATATAGGAGAAGTAAAGGGACTTCCCGTCCGCCGACCACTTCACGAGGCGGCACCCTTCGCAGATCTTTACGGGAGGGCCGCCACGGATCGGATAGGCCAGCACCGGCAGCCCGCCACCCGGTTCTCCGCCCGTCACGCTCCAGGAACGCAAGGCGATCCACTCCCCATCGGGCGAAACACTAAAGAGCGGCCCGACGGCGTCCGGCACGATCCTCTGCCGCCCGCTTCCGTCCTCCTTCATCCGATAGGGCCGATTGGTCTGGCCGTCAAGACCGGCAAAGAACAAGTCGCCGGCGGGGCCGAAGACGGGTCTGCGTTCGCCCAAATCGTCAGAGGATGAGATCCGCCGTGGAGGAAAGCGGCGCTCGAGAGAGGCGAGCCAGAGGCGCGGCTTGCCACCTCGATCGCGCGCCGAGAAGGCGACGCGCTTGCCGTCCGCCGAGATGTCGAAATGAGCCATGGTGAAGCCCGGCAGGAGGCGCTCGGTGCGCCCCGAGTCGAGCTCCGCGGCCCAGAGCTCCCCATCGTCGAAATCGCGGGCCGACTCCCGCCGCATCAGGTAGTAGAGCTTCTTGCCGTCGGCCGAGAAGTAAGAGCGGGGACTCCCGACTGATCCGAAGCTGGCGTAGCCTTCGGTGGATACCTGGTGCTCCCCGCGTTCGTCGAGGATCCAGACCGAGCTCTCGACACTCCCGACGGAGGTGACGAAGGAGCGGCCATCCGGCGCCATGGCGATGCCTTCCTCCTGCGTCGCCCCGGATGTGACCTGCTCGGGCGCGCCGTCCGGGAAGCGCTGCCGCCAGATATGGAAGCCGCCCCCGGTATCGACGGAGAGATACATCCAGCGTCCGTCGGGAGACCAGGCGCCGGAGGTGCACCTGCCGCCGGGAGGCCCCACAGGTTTTCCGGTGGAGCTGGCGTCGAACGGGAGCAGGTGGCAGGGGAGCCAGCTCGACGCGTCCATCTCGACGGCGAGCACCCACTTTCGGTCGGGCGAGAGGTAGGAGCGGTGGGCCATACCGGAGGGCGGAGGGGGCACGTAGATATCGCGGGCTTCGGCGCGGCTTTCCGTCGCCGTGACGAGGGCCATGTGGACGCCCGTCTTGATCTCGGAAAAGAGGATGTGCTCACCATCAACCCAGGTGAGGCCGGAAGCGTTCGGCTGCCAAAAACGGGGCTTCCCTCCCAGGACTGGGACGACCCAGCTGTCCCAGGGGGTGGCCGTATAGGCGATGCGAGAGCCATCGGGAGAAAAGACCGGGCTCATCTTTTCGAGCGCGTCGTCGGTCAGCTTGACCGGCTCCCCGCCGGGCAGGATCTTCACGTAGACCTGCCCGGGGCCTATGAACGTGTCCGGGCCATGGAGGAAGGCGAGCATGCGGCCATCGGGGGAGAGGGCCGGCGAGGTGACCGAATCGGTGAAGTGCGTGAGCTGTGTCCATTCGGAACGCGGCGGCGCCGAGGCTCTTCGTGAGCGGAGGAGCCAGAGGCCACCCAGGACCAGGAGCGCGATCGCAGCGACCGCGGCCGCTGCGGCACGGGAGGGCCGCGGGCGTGGCGGGATCTCCCTGCGAACTGCCGCGCCGCCGACGATGGCCCTGGCTGCGGACTCCGAATCTCGTTTGGCGCGCTTCAGGTCCGCCCGCAGTTCGGCGGCGGTCTGGTAGCGCATCTCCCGATCTTTCTCCAGCGCCTTGGCGATGAGGCGTTCGACGTCCTGCGGCAGAGCCGGGTTCCAGCGCGCGGGAGGAACCGGGTCGCGGTTGAGGATGGCGTCGTGGATTACGGCGACGGTGTTGCCCGAGAAGGCCTGCCGGGAGGTGGCCATTTCGTAGAGCACGGCGCCGAAGGAGAAGAGGTCGGCGCGGGCGTCGAGGTCCTCGCCGCGCGCCTGTTCGGGCGCCATGTAGGCGACCGTGCCCACGGCGGAGCCGGGGCTCGTCAGATGCTCTTCGGCGATGTCGGTGGCGAGAGCGGAGGCCGCCCCGTCCGCGAGCGCGCGCTCCCCGCGTGGCACGTGCTTGGCCAGTCCGAAATCCAGGACCTTGGCGTGGCCCCGGTCCGTGACGAAGATGTTCGCCGGCTTGATGTCGCGGTGGAGAATCCCCTTCGCGTGGGCCGCGTCCAGGGCGTCGGCGATCTGGATGCCGAGCTCCAGCAGCCGCTCGGTGGGGAGCGCACCGCCGGCGAGAAGCTGCCGCAGCGTCTGGCCTTCGAGCAGCTCCATGGCGATGAAGGGGTGTCCCTCGTGCTCGTCGAACTCGTAGATCGTGCAGATGTGGGGGTGGTTCAAGGTGGAGGCCGAGCGGGCTTCGCGCCGCATGCGCTCCATCGCCTGCCGATCCTTCGAGAACTCCTCGGGCAGGAACTTGAGGGCCACGAGGCGGCCGAGTTTCTGGTCTTCGGCCTTGTACACGACGCCCATGCCCCCGCCGCCCACCCTCTCGAGGATGCGGTAGTGGGAGACAGTTGTTCCGACCATGCGCCGATCCCTGCCGGAATTCTAATCGGCTTAGGTCTGGTCGGTCCGGGTCTTCCGGTGCTTTCGGCAGGCGACCCGAACCTCGACTCGGGTCTCGCCTCGGCGTAGCCCTCAACGCGCCGAGACCTTCCGCTCGAGCTCCGAAAACCAGTTGGTCACGAGGATCGGCACCGAGGCGGGCGCCTGCGCGTCCGGGAGCTGGATCATCACGAAGCTCTTCCCGTCGGGCGCGACGTCGTACTGACGGAATTCCAGGAACGGCAGCGCGAAAAGGCCGGGTTTCTCGAAGAGGACCGTCGGCTGGCCGACCCTGAGCTCCCCGCCGAGTCGCGCTGGAACCGACATCATCCGGTCGCCGTCGCGATAGAAGAGCTCGTTCCCGTCGCGGCTCCAGACCGGTTCCATTCCGCCTTCGGTCGAGATCTGGACTCTTCCGCCGGGACCGGGGAAAGGACGCGCGTAGATCTCGAAACGGCCGGAGTCGTTGGACGTATAGGCGATCCAGTGGCCGTCGGGGGAAAAATCGGGCTGCGCCTCGTCGTAGGGGGTGGCGAGGAAGGAGCGGGCCTCGGCTCCTCGTCCGACCTCGACCGACCCGATGTCCCAGCGCGTCTCGGGAGCAATCTCCGAGAACACGAGCACTTTGCCGTCGGCGCTCCAGGCCTGCGGGCACGTCGCGGTCTCTCTCTTCAGAAGGAGCTCCTCATCGCCGCCTCCGTCCCCCGCCCGTATCAGGATCTGGGGCTCCAGGGCGCGGCGCTCCGAGGAATAGGCGATCCGCCTGCCGTCCGGGCTCCAGACCGGGTCGAACTCCTCGCTCGCCTCCGGCGTGAGGCGGGTGACGGTTCCGCGCTCGAGATCGGCGACCCACACGTCCTGATTGGCTGCCCCCTTGGCGAACGCCAGTCGTTTCCCATTCGGGGAGAAGCGTGGTCCGTAATAACCGCCGGCGGCGAAGGCGAACGGCTTCGCCCGGCCGCTTCGTTCTACCCGGACGAGTCGATAAGGAGCCTGGTTCGGCGACGGTCCCGGAAGATAGACGAGCGTGCCGTTGGCGGACAACGCCAGCTGAGCCGCGCCGGTCCCCTCCGTTCGCACTCCCGAGAGCAAGGGCACGGCCGGACCCGTGACCTCCAGCCGCGTCGCGTCGAAGGGCGCGGCGAGGATCGTGCCGCCTCGCACGTACAAGAGGTGTCCCGTGGGCGCGTAGTGGGGGCCCGTGCCGCCGCGCACGAGGATCTTCTTCTGGCCGCCATCCAGTCGCAGCGCCGAGATCGACGCAGTTTCGAAGGTTTCGTCGCCTCGGTTGACGACGAAGAGAACGGCGTTTGCTTCGGGGAGGATCTCCGGCCACCAGAACGCGGTCTCGCCGCGGTCGTAGTCGGGCCAGGCAACGCGTTTCTCCCCCCCCGTCGAGGTCGAGCGGCGAACGAGCCCTGTCGTGTTCGCCGGGGAGAAGACGATCGTCTCGTCCGGCCCCCAGCTCGCGCCTCGCGTGACGGGCGGCACCCCGCCACCGACCCTGGCCGGGGAGCCGCCGAGTAGCGAGATTTTCTTCAGAGCCCCGCCTGCGAAGAATCCAACCCAGCGGCCGTCCGGCGAGAAGAACGGCCCGGTCGCGTCCTCCGTTCCGGACAGGATCCGCGTCTCGAGGCCGTCCAGCTCGCGCAGCGCGAGGCGGGTCCGGCTCTCCACGAAGGCTACGTAGGCGAGGCGCGTCCCATCCCGCGAGATCGCGAAAAGGGGCCGTTCGGCGCTCGCGCCGGCCAGTGGCGGATCGAGAGCGAGCTCGACGCGCGTGACGGGAGCGGCGGGTGCAAAACGGCGGCCGGCGCGACTTCCGACCAGCAGGCCGGCGGCGACGAGAAGCGTCGCGGCCAGCGCTCCTACGACCCAGCGCAGAAGGCGTCGGCTCGGCCGAAGCGGCGCCGCGGCCGCGCCGGCGAGCGCCCCCGTTTCCCAGGCGCGCAGGTCGAGGGCGAGGTCTCGCGCCGATTGGTACCGGTTGGCGGGGTCCTTTTCGAGGCAGCGCAGAGTGATACGGCGAAGCTCCGCCGGAACGCGGCCGGTCTCGGGATAGTCGGCAGGGTCCTGGCTCAGCACGGCCGACAGCGCCTCGGCGGCCGTGGCCCCTGAGAAGGCCTTGCGACCGGTGATGGCCTCGTAGAGAACCCCGCCAAGGGAGAAGACGTCGCTGCGGGCGTCGGCGGGCCGGCCCCGCACCTGCTCGGGCGACACGTAGCCGGCGGTGCCGACGAGCCCTCCGGCCGTCTGCCCGGCCGTAAAGTCCGACGTCACGCCCTCGCCTCCCGGCGGGATGACGCGCGCAATGCCGAAGTCGAGCACCTTCGTCTGGCCATCCTCGGTCAGAAAAATGTTTGATGGCTTGACATCGCGGTGAATGACGCCGTGCGCGTGCGCGTCCGCGAGGGCGTCGGCGACGCGCGCCGCGATCTCGCTCGCTGCGCGCGCAGGAAGCGCGCCCGCTTGCAGACGCTCGGCGAGCGTCTCGCCGGCCAGAAGCTCCATCACGGCGTAGGGCGCGCCTCCGTGGAGTCCCGTATCGTAGATCGCGAGGATTCCGGGATGGTGGAGCGCCGCCACGGCGCGCGTCTCGCGTTGGAATCGCGATAGGCTGTCCGCGCTGCCGGCGCCTTCCTCCCGAATCACCTTGAGCGCGACGTCGCGCTCGAGGCGGGGGTCGCGCGCGCGATAGACCTCACCCATCCCGCCCTGGCCGAGCGGGCCGAGAATCCGGTAGGGGCCGATCTGTTCGCCGGCGGACAGGGACACTGTGGCCGCAAGGATACGCCCGGGCGCGCGGACTCGAGCCTCGCCTCGGCGTAGACGGCCGGAGTGACAAAAGTCAGGGGGCCGAGGACGGGGCGGCGGGCCGCGAGGGTTCCGCCGGCGGAAGGGTGCTTCAGGGCACAGGCACGCGGTACAGGTTGCGGTGCGCGCTGATCCTGGTGAAGGCATAGACCGACGGGTCGCGGCCGGGGGAGATGTTTCCGTGCTCGATGACATGGACGCCCGGCAGGGTGGCGGCCTCGGCTTTCGAGCGCACGCCGGAGGCGGGCAGGTCGGGCAGGGCCCTGCCGGGGCGAATCGGAAGCGCGAAGGTCTTCCCGGTCGTCGTCCAGATGCCCATCCCGATATAGGAGAAGTAAAGGGACTTCCCGTCCGCCGACCACTTCACGAGGCGGCACCCTTCGCAGATCTTTACGGGAGGGCCGCCACGGATCGGATAGGCCAGCACCGGCAGCCCGCCACCCGGTTCTCCGCCCGTCACGCTCCAGGAACGCAAGGCGATCCACTCCCCATCGGGCGAAACACTAAAGAGCGGCCCGACGGCGTCCGGCACGATCCTCTGCCGCCCGCTTCCGTCCTCCTTCATCCGATAGGGCCGATTGGTCTTGCCGTCATCACCGCGAAAGAACAAGTCGCCGGCGGGCCCGAAGACGGGTCTGAGTTCGCCCAAATCGTCAGAGGATGAGATCATGCGGCCATCGGGGGAGAGGGCCGGCGAGGTGACCGAATCGGTGAAGTGCGTGAGCTGTGTCCATTCGGAACGCGGCGGCGCCGAGGCTCTTCGTGAGCGGAGGAGCCAGAGGCCACCCAGGACCAGGAGCGCGATCGCAGCGACCGCGGCCGCTGCGGCACGGGAGGGCCGCGGGCGTGGCGGGATCTCCCTGCGAACTGCCGCGCCGCCGACGATGGCCCTGGCTGCGGACTCCGAATCTCGTTTGGCGCGCTTCAGGTCCGCCCGCAGTTCGGCGGCGGTCTGGTAGCGCATCTCCCGATCTTTCTCCAGCGCCTTGGCGATGAGGCGTTCGACGTCCTGCGGCAGAGCCGGGTTCCAGCGCGCGGGAGCAACCGGGTCACGGTTGAGGATGGCGTCGTGAATCACGGCGGCGGTGTTGCCCGAGAAGGCCTGCCGGGAGGTGGCCATTTCGTACAGCACCGCTCCGAAGGAGAAGAGGTCGGCGCGGGCGTCCAACTCCTCCCCGCGCGCCTGCTCGGGCGCCATGTAGGCGACCGTGCCCACGGCGGAGCCGGCGCTCGTCAGATGCTCTTCGGCGATGTCGGTGGGGAGAGCGGAGAGAATCTCGGCTGGCGAAAGGAGGCTTCGTGATAAACGTATCGCCGACCGATCGAGAGGTGGGTCCAGGGAGGAATCTCGGCTCGGCCTCTTGGCCCTCTACGCGACGCTGCGCGCCTGGCGGTGGCCGAGCGCCTTAAACGAACGCCACTGCTCCTTCTCGGTCGCCCTGGCCGACTTCTACGTCTGGTCGTCCGGGTCTTCCGGTGCTCTCGGCGCGCGAGGCGCGATCGCCCGGGCCGAGAGCCATGCTGGTGCCTAGGATACTCGCGGGTAGCCGCGGGGGCTGCGCTACGGACGGGGGGCGGCGGAGGACCGGTCGGCGGCCCCGGCGTGCCGCTCGCGCTCCCAGCAGGATCCCGCCCAGAGTCCCAGCACGAACAGCACGACGCCGCCGATGGCCCGCACGAGGACGCGCGTCCGACGGTGCTTCCAGGGCGGCTCGCTCCGGAAGTTGACGCGCGTCGAGGCCTCGTGCACGCGCTCGGCCTGGTAGGCTCGAAGGTCGAGGAGCAGGTCGCGGGCGGATTGGTAGCGGTCCGCGGGGTCCTTCTCGAGACACCGGAACACGAAGCCCCGGAGCTCCTCGGAGATCTTTTCGGTCTCCGGGTGATTGCGCGGGTCGTCGCGGAGCACCGCGCCGAGCGTCTCCACCGGCGTATCGCGGGCGAACGCCCGACGCCCCGTCAGCATCTCGTAGAACGTGGCGCCGAGCGAGAAGATATCGGTGCGCGGGTCGATCGCCTTTCCGCGGACCTGCTCCGGCGACATGTATCCCGCGGTTCCGACGAGAAACTGGGAGCTCGAGCCGCGCCGCGCCGTGGGACCGGCGATCCCCGGCGTTCGCGCGGGCTGCTCGATGCGGGCGATGCCGAAATCGAGGATCTTGGCCCGCCCCTCGTTGGTCAGGAAGATGTTCTCGGGCTTGATGTCGCGGTGGATGATCCCGCGCACGTGCGCGGCGGCCAGGCCGTCGGCAATCTGGCTGGCGACCTCGACGGCCTTCTGCGGCGCGAGGGGGCCCGTGCGCAGGCGGTCGGCCAGCGTCTCGCCCTCGAGCAGCTCGGTAACTGCATAGGGGATCGCGTGGAGCGATCCCGTGTCGTGGATCGCGAGGATGTTGGGATGGTTCAGGGCCGCGACCGCGCGCGTCTCCCGGTCGAAGCGCGTCAGGCTGTCGGCGTCGTGTGCCGCGGCGTCGGGCAGCATCTTGAGCGCCACCTCGCGCTGCAGCCGGGTGTCCAACGCCCGATAGACTTCGCCCATGCCGCCCCGCCCGAGCGGCGCCAGGACTTCGTAGGGGCCGACTTGCTGGCCGATTTCCAGGGACATGTCGCCCAAGGATACTCGGCTACACTTGGGGCGCGATGGAAATCTGGCTCCTGCGCCACGCCTCCGCCGAGGATCGCGCGGACTCCGGGCGCGACGCGGATCGCACGCTGACCGAAGACGGCCACAAGCGCGCGCGAGAGGTGGCTCGCGGGCTCGCGGAGCTCGAGCCGGGCATCGAGCTGATTCTGACGTCGCCCTTCGAGCGCGCGCGGCAGACCGCCGAACCGGTGGCCCGCGCCCTGCACCTGACCTCGAAGCTGCGCGAGACGCAGGCCCTCGAGCCGTCGAGCGATCCCGAAGAGGTACTCGGCGAGTTGCGCGCGGAGAAGGCGGGGGTAATCCTCCTCGTCGGGCACGAGCCGCACCTGGGAGCGCTGCTCGGCCGGCTGATCTCCGGCCGCGCGGGGCTGGAGATCCCGATGAAGAAGGCCGCGGTCGCCCGCCTGAGCTGGGAGGGCACCGGCCCCGCGACGCTCCGCGCGCTCCTACCTGCCCGGATTCTCGCCCTTCTCGCGGCGGGGGAGTAGCCGGGTTCCGATAGAATCCAGCCTCTTTTTCGGGTCGGGCAAATTGTTTCATGGAGGAGGACTCGCATGGGAAAGCTCGGTCTCGGATGTCTCGGGATCCTCGTGGTTCTCGCCGTCATCCTGGGTGTGTCGTTCGCCGGAACCTACAACCGCCTCGTGACGCTCGAGCAGGACGTCGACCGCTCGTGGTCCGAGGTGGAGAACCAGTACCAGCGCCGGGCCGATCTCGTCCCGAACCTCGTGGCGACGGTGCAGGGCGCCGCAACTTTCGAGAAGGAGACGCTCACGGCCGTCACGGAGGCGCGCGCCTCGGTGGGACGCGCGACGATCACGCCGGGCAAGGCGCCCACGGACGCCGAGTCCCTCGCCCGCTTCCAGGCGGCGCAGGACCAGCTCGGCGCCGCCCTCCAGCGACTCCTCGTGGTCTCGGAGCGGTACCCGGAGCTGAGAGCCAACCAGAACTTCCGGGATCTCCAGGCGCAGCTCGAAGGGACGGAGAACCGGATCACGGTGGCCCGAGCGCGTTTCAACGAGTCGGGGCAGGCCTACAACACGTTGTTGAAGAAGTTCCCCACGAACCTGATGGCCGGCTTCCTGGGCTTCGAGGAAAAGCCGTACTTCAAGGCGACATCTCCGGGAGCCGCGGAGGCGCCCAAGGTCCAGTTCAACTTCTCGCCGTCGCCGGCCCCGGCCCAGTGAGGGGCGGGGGGCGATAACGGGGAAGGCGGCAGGCGTTTGCGCCGGCTGGCTTTCCTGGCGTTCCTGGGGGTCGCCCTGGCGGCGGCCCCACTGTCCGCCGACCGGTACGACGACCTCATCCCGGAGAAGCCGCAGCGCTACGTCACGGACCGCGCGGGGGTCTTCGGCCCGGGAGAGGCGGAGGCCCTCAACGCGCGGCTCCAGCAGTTCGAACGCGACACGTCCAACCAGGTCCTCGTCTGGGCGGACCAGAAGATCCCCGAGGGATTCACCCTGGAAGACTTCACCGTCCGTGCCGCGCAGAAGTGGGGCGCCGGCCGCAAAGAGACCGACAACGGCGCCGTCCTCTTCGTCTTCACGGAGGACCGCAAGGTCCGCATCGAGGTCGGGTACGGTCTGGAAGGCCCGCTGCCGGACGTCACGGCCAAGCGGATCGTCGAGGACGACATCGTTCCGAAGTTTCGCGACGGCGATTTTCCCGCGGGTATCGTCGCGGGGGCCGAAGCGATGATGGCGGCCGCCAAAGGCGAGTATCGCGGCTCCGGGCGCACGGTCGACGAGGCCAAGCGGGGGAGGCGGAACCAGATCGCGGGCTGCCTGCCGTTTCTCCTGTTTTTCGGCATCTTCTTCGTTCTTCCGATCCTCTTCCGGCGCAACCGCGGCTTCCGCTCGCACGGCGGCGGGGGATGGTGGACGGGAGGCGGCTGGGGAAGCGGCGGTGGGTTCTCGGGGGGCGGCTTCGGCGGGGGAGGAGGGGGCTTCTCCGGAGGCGGGGGGTCCTTCGGCGGGGGCGGCGCCTCCGGGAGGTGGTAGGCATCCATGGCCAACCATTTTTCCAAGTTCGACTCGGACCGGATCGTCGCGGCGATCGCCGCGGCGGAGAAGAAATCCTCGGGAGAAGTCCGCGTCCACGTGACGCGAAGGATCCCGGAGAACCTGGAGGAGCGCGCACTGCGGCGCTTCGAGCTCCTCGGAATGACGAAGACCGCGAGCCGCAATGGCGTGCTCGTTTACATCGCTCCGCGGGCCCATCAGTTCCGGATCCTGGGCGACGTCGCCATCCACGAAAAGTGCGGCCCGGAGTTCTGGCAGGAGGTCGCCCATGGCATGGAGGAGTCTTTCCGCAGGGGCGAGTTCACCGAGGGCGTGGTCCGGTGCGTCGAAAGGGTCGGGGAGGTGCTCGGCCGGCACTTTCCGCGCCTTTCCGAGGACGCCGACGAGCTCTCCAACGCGATCGACGAGGAGCCGGACTCCGAACACCCTAAGTGACTGATACCACTGGGGCTTGACTTTCCGCGGGAAACCCTTATCATTCGCCGCTCTATGTACGCCATCGTCCGCTCCGGCGGGAAACAGTTGAAGGTCGCCGCGGGCGACGTCGTTCGGATCGAGAAGCCGGCCGGCGAGAAGATCACCAAGGGCGAGTCCCTCGCCCTGTCGGGCACGAGCGTGATCCTGGTCTCCGGGGACGGCGATGTGCGCACGGGAGCCGAGGCGCTGGAGGGCGTCAAAGTGCAGGCCAAGGTGCTCGGCACGGTCCGCACCCGCAAGGTCCTGGTTTTCAAGAAGAAGCGCACCAAGCAGTACCGGCGCACCAAGGGCCATCGCCAGACGATGATCGAAGTGCGCATCGAAGCGATTGAAGGTTAGAAGGGTAGGACCCCTCCCGTGGCACATAAAAAAGGACAGGGCTCTTCCCGCAACGGCCGCGACTCCAACTCTCAGCGCCTCGGCGTGAAGGCCTTCGGGGGCCAGAACGTCCCCGGCGGGACCATCCTCGTGCGCCAGCGGGGCACCAAGTTCTTTCCGGGCGTCAACGTCGGCCGCGGCAAGGACGACACGCTTTTCGCCAAGGTCTCCGGCGTCGTGCGCTTCCACGACAAGGGCCGCCTGGGCCGCCACATCTCGATCGAGCCCTCAAGCTCGAGCATAAGCGCCTCCGCGTCCTAGGACGTAGCGGCCGCCCGCGGGCGGGGACGAGACCGCCTCGACACTTCCCAGTCCATGTTCATCGACACCGCCGAGATCTACGTCAAGGGCGGCGACGGCGGCAACGGATGCGTCGCCTTCCGCCGGGAGAAGTTCGTGCCGCGCGGCGGCCCGTCGGGAGGCGACGGCGGCCACGGCGGCTCGGTCTGGGCGGTGGCGGACCCCGCGTACAACACGCTCTACCACCTGCGCCATCAAAACTCCTATCGCGCCGAGCGGGGGGAGCACGGCATGGGCTCCAACCGGCACGGGAAGACCGGCGAGGATGTCGAGATCCGGCTTCCCTTGGGTTCGGTCGTCACCGATCTCGAAAGCGGCGAGAGGATCGCCGACCTCGTTCAGGCGGGCCAGCGGGTGCTTCTCGTCAAGGGCGGAAACGGCGGCTGGGGCAACCAGCACTTCGCGACGCCGACGCTTCAGGCGCCGCGGTTCGCGAAGCCCGGGTTGAAGGGGGAAGAGCGCCGTCTCGCGATCGAGCTCAAGCTCCTCGCGGACGTCGCGATCATCGGGTTCCCCAACGCCGGCAAGTCGACCCTCATCTCCGCGATCTCGGCGGCGAAGCCCAAGATCGCCGACTATCCCTTCACGACCCTGGTGCCGCACCTGGGCGTCGTGACGTCGCACCACGACCAACGCACGCTCGTCGTGGCCGACATCCCGGGTCTCATCGAGGGCGCGCACCGGGGCGCCGGGCTCGGCATCCGATTCCTCAAGCACGTCGAACGCTGCCGTCTCCTGTGCCATCTCGTGGACGCCTCGGCCGAGGGCGATGCCGAGAACGACGTCGCGACGATCGAGGGGGAGCTCCTGCAGTTCTCCGCCGAGGTCGCCCGGCGGCCGCGCGTCCTCGTCGCGTCCAAGTGCGACGCCGCGTCCGGCCCGGACCGGCTGGCCTCGATCCGCCGCGCCGGGGAGCGGCGAGGAATCCCGTTTCTCGAGATCTCGGCCGCCTCCGGCGCGGGGCTCAAGGAGCTCGTCGGCTTTCTGTTTCACGAAGTCGCCACGACGCCGGAAGTCGAGCCTGGGGCCTCCGAGGAATAGGATCCTCCCGTGCGCATCGGCGTTTTCGGCGGCACCTTCGATCCGGTCCACAACGGCCACATGCTGCCCGTCGAGGCGGCGGCGATGAAGTTCCAGCTCCGGCGCGTTTTCTACGTTCCGGCTCGTGTTTCGCCGCACAAGGAGGCCTCGCCGACGGATCCGCGCCACCGCGTCGCGATGCTCGCGCTCGCCCTGGCGGGGCGCCCCGACTGGCTGATCGACCTCCAGGAGCTCGACCGGGAGCCGCCGTCCTACACGATGGAGACGCTGCGGGCGATCCAGGCGCGTCATCCCGGAGACGAGCTCTGGCTGCTGATGGGGACCGACAGTCTCGCCGGCTTCGCGCGCTGGAAGGAGCCCGATGAGATCCTGAAGATCGCTCGGATCGCCGCGTTCCACCGGGAGCCGTTTGTCGGGGCGGGGCTGCGGCTTCCCGAGGTTGCGGGTCTTGCGGATCGTCTGTCGGTTTTCGACGGCGGATCGGTTAAGATCTCTGCGACGGACCTTCGGAACGATCTGGCGCACGGGCGCAGCATCGCGGGACGGGTTCCGGGGCCGGTCGCGGAGTACATTACGAAACAGGGTCTCTACAAGCCGGGGGACGAGCAGCGTTGACACCCGGCCTCTCCTCGGAGGACAAGGTCCGCGAAGGTCTCACCGCGGCCCTGGACCGCAAAGCCGCCGCCGTTCTCGTCTTCAACCTCATCGATCTGACCACGATCGCGGACTATTTCGTCCTGTCCACCGCCCGTTCGGACCGCCAGGCTCGCGCGATCGCGGACGCCATCGCCGAGAAGCTCGGACCCGCCCACTCGGTCGAGGGCATGACGTTCGCCAACTGGATCCTCCTGGACTACGGCGACGTCGTCTTCCACGTGTTCCAGGAAGAGGCTCGGAAGTTCTACGCCCTGGAGCGGCTGTGGGGCGACGCAGAGAATGAGACGGTTTTTTTTAGCAGCGGCTCGACGCCGCTGTACGAGAGTAGACGGCCGCTCTAGCTGCATCCCATGGCGGACAAGAAGTCGCCTTCCCTCCGGTCGCACTTCCGGACGCGCAATCGCGCGCTCCGGCGCGAGATCGAGGCGATCGAGCGCGCCGCGAGTCTCCCGTCCACGATCCTGATTCTCGGCGAGAGCGGCACCGGAAAGGACCGCCTCGCCCGCGCGATCCACGACGTCTCGTCTCGCGCCGCGCAGCCCTTCGTGCGCGTGGACGCGGCCAACCTCTCGGACGAGCTCTTCGAGAGCGAGCTCTTCGGCCACGAGCGGGGCGCGTTCACGGGCGCGTTCGCCGCCAAGAAGGGCCTGCTCGAGGTCGCGGAGGCCGGGACGGTCTATCTCGACGAGGTCTCGTCCCTCTCCTCGGGGGCGCAGGCGAAGTTCCTGCGCGTGCTCCAGGAGAAGAACTTCCGGCGCCTGTCGGGCGTGACGACCCACTCGTTCCACGCCCGTCTCATCGTCTCCTCGCGCCGCGACCTGGCGAGCCTGGTCGAGCAGGGCGCCTTCCGCGACGACTTCTTCTACCGCATCGACGTCGTCTCCGTGCGTCTGCCGCGCCTGGCCGATCGCCGCGAAGACGTGCTGCCTCTCGCCCGCGAGTTCGCCAAACGCGCCGCTCGCGCGTACGAGCGGCCCGCGCGGAAGTTCACGAAGGAGGCCGAGCAGACCCTCCTCCGGCACCCGTGGCCGGGCAATGTCCGCGAGCTGCTGCACGTCGTCGAGAAGGCGGTGCTGACCGCGGAGTCGCCGGAGATCGGCCCGGGGGATCTGCCCGCCGGATCGCTCGGGGCCCCGGAGTCGCTCCTCGCCTCGGCCGTCGAGAACCGCTGGACGCTGCGGGAGCTGACCGACGCCTACATCGAGGAGACGGTCCGCCGCGCGGGAGGAAACCGTTCGCTCGCCGCGAAAAGGCTCGGGGTCTCGCGCAAGTTCCTCTGGGAAAGAAGCAAGAAATAACCGGGCGCAAGCTTCTGTTAAGCCTCGGAAGTCACTGGATTACGCGCGAGGATCGGTTATCATCGGCGACTCGAAAATCAGCCCCTTCGAACCTGGGAGGGGGGCACGAAAAAGGAGAGCCACGAATGCCCTCGACAGCGGCCAAAGCCGCCCGGTTGACCAAGAAGGAATTGGAAAAGTACCGGCGGCTCCTCGAAGAGAAAAAGGCGAGTCTCTCGGCCGAGATCGCCAAGACCCGCATCGCCGAGGTAGAGACGAGCGAGGAGGCAACCCAGGACATCGCCGACAAGGCCGTTTCCTCTTACACCCGTGAGTTTCTCTACTCCCTGACCGACGGCGAGCGCCACACCCTCCTGCGAATTGACGATGCGCTCCTCCGGATCGAGGCCGGCGCCTACGGCTTCTGCGTCAACTGCAACACCGCGATGACCGAGAAGCGCCTGAACGCCGTCCCCTGGGCTCCGTACTGCCTCGACTGCCAGGAGCTGGCCGAGAAGGGGATGCTCCAGAACTAGCTTTGGGGTCAGGTCTTCATTCTTCGGATTTCGAGAACTGTTTCTTCTAAAGACGAGACGGCTGAAATCCGAAGAATGAAGACCTGACCCCCATCCATGCCGAAGCTGCCGTTTTCCGACAAAGCCCTCCCTTCCTTCGACGACGCGCCGGCCGTCGTGCTCGTGACGGGCGGCGTGGGGTTCTTCGTCGAGGAGGCGGCCGCGAAGGCGCGGGAGACCCTGGCGAAGAGCGACGCGGAGATCCTGCGGTTCGAGGACGATGCCCCGGCGGAAGCCGTCTCCGACGCGCTGCTGAACCGCTCGCTCTTCTCGCCGCGGCGGATCGTGGAGCTCGACATCTCGCGCCTTCTCGGAACGGAGGCGCCGGGGCGGCTCCTGACGCAAGCCCTGGAGGCCTGGGAGCAGAACAAGCGCCGCGAGGCTTTCAAGCAGGCCCGGGCGCTTCTCTCGGCGCTCGACCTTCCGGCCGGAGGCAATCCCGAGGAGGTCGCCGAGGCGGCGGCGAAAAAGGTCCGCAAGAAGGACGAGGCGCCGCTCCTGGCCGAGATCCTGAAGGAGATGCCGGAGGAGAAGAGCGGCGGACCGGCCGTCGTCCGGGCGGCCCTGCGGGTCCTCCTGGGCCGGGAACGAAACGACGGGACCGTGGCCCTCGCGCGCGCGGTCAGTCCGCCGGCAGGCGTCGACCTTCTGAAGGAAATCGCGGCGCGCGGCCTCGTCCTCGAGAGCACGGCCGGCGAGGATCCGCCCTCCGCGCTGCGGCGGATGGCGGCGAGCCGCGCGAAGGAGCACGAGGTCGGCCTCGAGCCCGGCGCGGTCGAGCGCCTGCTCGTGCGGACCGACGGGGATCCGGCGCGGTTCGCGATGGAGCTCGAGAAGCTTTTGGCCTGGGCGGGCAAGGGCGGGCGAATCCAGGCCTCCGACGTCGCCGGGAACGTCGAGGACGAGGCCTCGGAGGACATCTACGGCCTCTTCGACGCGATCGGGCGGCGCGACGCCGGCGACGCGCTGGCGCGGCTCGAGCGCCTCTTCGACGGGCGGGACGTGCGTCAGGGCGATCGCGCCTTCGACAAGGTCGACGACGAGATCTGGCCCTTCCAGTTCTTCGCCATGTTGACGGGCGAGATTCGCAAGATGCTGCTGGTCCGCGCGAGGCTCGAGGAGGGCGGGGGAGGCTTCGATGCGTCGATGACCTATCCGGCCTTCCAGGCGCGGGTGCTGCCGCGGCTGATGGCGCCGGCCGCGCCGTTCGGCCGTTCGCCCTTCGAGACCGCGCGCGGCCCCGCGCACCCCTTTGCCCTGTTTCAGTCCACCCGTCGCGCGTCGCGCTTCACGGCCCGGGAGCTCGCCCGGTCTCTCGCGCGTGCGGCGGACGTGGACGTGCAGTTGAAGACGTCCGCGCCGATGCTGGAGACGTTCTCGGTCTACGTGGGCCGGCTGATCGCGGGAACGTAAGACGCGCAGGGCCGTCGGGCAAAATGCGGGGGGCGGACGCCGTGAAGCGCCGCCCTGTCTTTGTGGAAGGTCTCGATGTCTAATCTAGTATACGGAGCTCGATGCCCGACAGTTTCACGATCGATCTGTCTCCCCGAACCGCCCTGATCACCGGAGGTTCGCGCGGGATCGGCCGCGCGTCGGCGGATCTGCTGGCGCGGGCAGGCGCGCGCGTGGCGATCAACTACCTGCGCGACGAGGCGGCCGCCAACGCCGCCGTCAAGCAGATCCGGGCGGCGGGGGGAGAGGCGATGGCCCTCGCGGGCGACGTGTCGCAGCCCGATCAGGCGCGGCAGCTCGTGCGCGACGTCGTGTCGGCGTGGGGCCGCCTCGACATCCTCGTCAACAACGCCGGCATCTGGGACGAGGACGTGGCGGGCCGCGGGGACCTCGAGGTCTGGGACCGCACCTACGCGATCAACCAGCGCGGGGCCTTTCTCGTGACCGACGCGGCCGTACCGCACCTGGAGCGGCACGGCGGCTCGATCGTCTTTCTCTCGTCGACGGCCGGACAGCGCGGCGAGGCGCGGCACTCGGCCTACGCCGCCTCGAAGGGCGCCCTGATCTCCTACACGAAATCGCTGGCGGCGGAGCTCGGGCCCCGCGGCATCCGTGTCAATGCCGTGGCTCCCGGATGGGTGGACACGGACATGTCGGCCGGAGCGCTCGGCAACCCCATCGAACGCGCGGAGATCGAGAGGCTGATCCCGCTGGGACGCGTCGCCTCAGCCGCCGACATCGCGGGCCCGATCCTGTTTCTCGTCTCGGACCTGGCGCGGCACATCCAGGGCGAAGTGGTGAACGTCAACGGCGGCAGCGTGCTGGCGGGATAGCCCATGGAGCGGTTCGACGGCCGGGACTGGCGCTTCGTCGCGATCTGCCTCCTCGTCGTCGCCGCGGGCGCGGCGATCACGAGCGCGCTCTTCCGCCGCGCTTTCCCCGAGGCCTCGATCGAGTTCAAGGTCAACCGCGAGGGCGCGCGGCGCCTCGGGGAACGGCTTCTGGCCGAGCGGGGTCGGGACATCCAGGGCGCACGGTTCGCCGGCCGGTTCGACGTGGACGAGACGGTGAAGGTGTACCTCGAGCGCGAGCTCGGTCTCGAGCGCGCCGGAGCGCTCTATGGCCGCGACGCGAAGATCTGGCAGTGGCGAATGCGCTGGTTCCGGTCGGGCGTCACGGAGGAGGAGCGGGTCACCGTGTCGCCCCTCGGAGACCTGATCGGTTTCCGTTCGGTCCTGAAGGAGGATGCTCCGGGCGCCCGACTGACGGAGAAGGAGGCCCGCGCGATCGCCCTCCGGTTCCTCGCCTCGCGGTCGCTGCGCGAAGCGAGGTTGAAGCCGATCGAGGCCAAGCCCGATGCGCGGCCCCATCGCACGGACTGGACCTTCGTGGACGAGAAGGCGGGCGTGCGCCTCGGGGAGGCCACGATCCGGTACACGACGACCGTCTCCGGCGACCGGCTGACCGGGTTCCGCGAGTTCGTGCACGTGCCCGAGGCGTGGACGCGCGACTACGACCGCCTGCGCGCCAAGAACGAGGCGGCCGGCCAGGTCGCCACGGCCGCGTTCTTCGTGACGATCATCGCGATGCTCGGCGTGCTCGTGACGAAGATCGTGCGCAAGGACATCCGGTGGCCCGTCGTCGCGGCCTTTGGCGGCATCGCCTTCGTGCTGGCGCTGCTCTCGACCCTGAACGAGATTCCGTTGACCCTCTTTCAATACGACACGGCGAGCCCGCTGTCCGCGTACCTGACGCGTCAGATCGTGCTCGGCATCCTCGGCGCGATCGCGACGGGCGCGGGAATCGCGATCGTCCTCGCCTCGGCCGAGCCGATCTACCGCGAGCGCTTCCCCCGGCAGATGTCGCTCGGCGGAGCGTTCTCGTGGCGCGGGATCCAGACGAAGAGCTTCTTCACGGCCGTGGTTCTCGGTTACGCCCTCGCGGCGTTCTTTTTCGCCTATCAGGCGGTCTTCTACGTCGTGGCGGCCCGGTTCGGCGCGTGGGCGCCGGCCGACGTGCCCTACAGCGACATGCTCAACACGGCCTTCCCCTGGGCGACCGTGCTGCTCATCGGTTTCCTGCCGGCGGTTTCCGAGGAGGGGATCAGCCGGATGTTCTCGATCTCCTTCCTCGACCGCCTCGGCGCGGGACGTTTCCTCGCGGTCGTGGTCCCGGCGTTCATCTGGGGATTCGGACATGCGGGATATCCGAACCAGCCCTTCTACATCCGCGGGCTCGAAGTGGGGCTGGCGGGCGTGCTGATCGGCTTCCTGATGCTGCGCTATGGAGTCGTGCCGCTCTTGGTCTGGCACTTCACGGTCGACGCGATCTACACGGCCCTGCTGCTGCTGCGCTCCGGCAACCCCTACTACGTGGTGTCCGGCGCCATCGCGTCGGGGATCCTGTTGCTCCCGCTCCTCGTTTCGCTCGTGCTCTACTGGAAGCGCGGCGGATTCCTTCCTTCTGCAGGGTTCCGGAACGGAGACCTCGGGTTCGTGCCGGCGCCGGCCCCGGCCGCGCTGGCGCCCGAGACGGTTCCCGAGGTGCGCCCGCTCTCGCCTGGCGCCCGGACCTTCGCCGTCGCCGCGGCGCTCGTGCTGGGCTCCTCCTTCTTCGTGCCGGCGGATTCGGCCGATCCGCTGGCCGAGGACAAGATCGGACGCGTCAAGGCCGAGGCTCTGGCGCGTCGCTTCCTGCGGGTCAACGGCGTGGACCCCGACCCGTGGAGCAGCGTTGCTTACCTGGGCACGGGCTTCCCGGACGACGAGGAGCTTCGGGACGCCAAGCCGCAGGACGAGGGCGGGATCCCCGGCTTCTCCGACGCCGCGGCGCGCTACGTCATCGACCGGGGAGGGCCCGCGGCATTTCGGAAGCTCGCCGCGCGCCAGCTTCCCGTCGCCTTCTGGGAAGTGCGTTTCTTCCAGCCCGAGAAGAAGGAGGAGTGGAAGGTCCTGATCGACACGCGCCGTGCGCGCGTCGCCGCGTTCGTGAATCCGTTGCCCGAGGATGCGGCAGCCGAGCCGCCGCCCTCCGGCGAAGGCGCGCGCCGCCGGACGGTCGAGGCCGCCGGCAAGCTCGGCTACCCGGCGGCCGAGTACGCGGTCCTGGAGGTCGGCACCGAGAATCGTCCAAAGCGCGTGGACACCACCGTCGTCCTCGAGTCGAAACCCCCCGGCCTCGGCGAGGCCCGGCCGCGGTTGACCGCGGTCTTTCACGGCCCCCGCCTCGCGTCCTTCATCCCCTCGATCCGGGTGCCCGAGACTTTCCTGCGAGAGCAGCGGAAGCGTTCCGCCGTCGAGTGGCTGCTGACGGGCGTCAAGGTCGTCGCCGCGGGGTCGCTCGTCGGCCTGGCGATCATCCTGTTCCTGCGCCTGGTCCGGCAGCCGGACTTCCGCTGGGCGTCGATGTGGCGCCCGCTGGTCGTCGCGGGCGTCCTCGCGGCCGCAGGGCTCGGCAACACCGTGCCCTATCTCTTCCGCCGGTACACGACCGAGATCCCGATGGCCCTCTTCCGGCTGGGGCTCGCCGTTTCGCTGACGATCGGGGTGCTCGCCATCCTGCTCGCGGCGCTCGTGGGCTTCGTCCTGTGCGCCGGCGCGCGGCCCGGCTTTCCGCAGGCGCTGCGCCGAAAGGGGTCGCTCGGCGACGCGATGCTGCGGGCCGCGATCGCCGCCGGGGGCCTCGTCGGCCTTTCCCGCTGGTTCCACGTGATCGCCTCGCGAGTGCCCGCTCTGTACGAACCGGATCCGTCGCTTCCGTCGAGCCTCCAGTTCGCCGTTCCCGCGATCGACGTGCTCTGGACGGCCGGACGAGGCGGGTTCGCGCTGGCCGCGATGGCGGCCGTCGCGGCTCTGGCGTGGAGGAGCGACTTCTTCCGGACGGCCGCGGGAAGGGCCCTGGGGATCCTGGCGGTTCTCGTGGCGATGTTGCCGTCGGGCCTCCACTCCGCCGGGGAATTCGCCGCCGAGTACGTGCCCGGGCTCCTGACCGCCGCGTGGCTCGCCGTGGCGGCCTTCGGGTTGCTGCGCGATCACGCCGCGGCCTGGGTGCTCTTCGGCCTGCTGGCGTTGGGCGGACGGGCCGCGCTCGAGCTGCTTGTCCAGCCCGCTCCGGCGGATCAGGCCGCGGGCGGCTTCGCCGTCGTGCTGCTGCTGCTGCTGGCGGGCGTTGCGGTACTGACGGGGCGGCGGGATCGGGAGATTCCGCGGGCGGGGGAAAGTCCCGCCCCTACGAGCCCGTCGAGTGGTAGCGCTTGACGCCGCTCTTCCAGACGGCGAGCGCTGCGGTCAGTGAGAGAGCGGCGACGACCGGCACGGCCCAGAACTCGCGGGCGAACTCCGGGCGCCTCAGGAAGTGCATTACCGGGTAGAACGACGCGAACGCGAACGGAATGACGAAGGACAGGGTGAAGCGGATCCACCCGTCGTAGATCGTCAGCGGATAGCGCCCGAACTGCATCAGGTTGAAGACGGGCGGGACGATCCCGATCCGGTCCTCGATCCAGAAGGACGTGGCGGTCAGGCCGATGAAGATCGCCAGGTAGATCGCTGCGCCGCAGACCGCCCAGACTCCGAAGAGCAGCAAGTCCACCGGGCCGAAGGAGAGACCGAGCCGGCGGGACGCCCAAGCGACGGCGACGATGCCGGTCACGGTCTCCTGCAGGGACTCGAGCCGGAAGGCTTCGAAGAGGACCTGGAAGACCGAGTCGACCGGCCGGACGAGCACGCGGTCGAATCGCCCCTCGATCAGGTACCGGTCCGAAAAGAGATAGAGGTTCCAGGAGAACACGTTGAAGATCCCCAGCGGGATCAGCGAGAAGCCGAACAGGAAGACCATCTCCTCGAACGACCAGCCCGGGATCGACGGAACGCGCGAGAAGACGATCAGCAGGAAGCCGAACGACGCCGCGGTGCCGAGGAACGACGCGAACACGCTCGAGAAGAAGTCCAGCCGGTACTCCAGCCTCGCCTTCGCGTACTGGGAGAAGTAGAGCGCGAAGAGACGCGCGTGGCGGGCGAGGCTCGGGAGCATCCTCATCCGCCCTGGATCGTGATGCGCTCGCGCGACCGCCGCCAGGCCCACTGCCCGAGAACGATCAGCGCGACCGTCCAGCCGGCTTGAAGTGCGAGCAGCCGGGCGGCTTCGAGCCCGGCCGCCTTGCCGAGGTAGAGCGCCGCCGGCGTGAAGTTGATGTGGGGAAAGGGGGAGGCCAGGAGGATCGAGCGCAGGGGCTCGGGGAAGAGCGTGGTCGGGATCAGGAGTCCCGAGAGCAGCTCCACGACCAGGTACTTGGCGCGGAGGAGTCCGAGGATCGACTTGCTGCCGATCGCGACCAGTCCGACGAGGAAGTTCAAGCCGGCCACGAGGAAGAATGACATCGTCGCGGACAGCAGGAACAGGAGCCCGGCCCCGACCGTCGCCGGGGGCTTCAGGGGAAAGACCAGCGCCAGCACGACCGAGATCGGAACCGTGAACAGAATCGCGCGAAAGGCCGACTGGCCGGCGGCGTCGGCGATCATCACCACCTGGAAGTCCACCGGCCGGATCAGGTTCATCGCGAGCTTGCCTTCCTGGACCTGCGTTCCCAGGTCGCGATCGATCTCGTTGAAGTAGAACGAGCGGATCGCCCAGCCGACCGCGACGTACGTGATCATGTCGTCCAGCGTCATCCCCATCACGGTGCCGCCGCTGCGGAAGACCGCGCGCCAGATGAAGTAGTAGACCGCGACGTTGAAGAGATACGTCAGGACGCCGACGTAGTAGCGCGCCCGGAAGGCCAGCATGTTGAGGAAGCCGATCCGCGCGAAGGGGACCGTGGAACGCCAGGTCGCCGAGGCCGCGCTCACGAGATCCCCTCCTGGTAGATCCGCTTGACGACCGCCTCGATCTCCGGCTCCTCGATCTTGATGTCCGAGACCTCGAACCGGTTGACGATCTCCTTGACCGCGGTGGCGGGCGACGTCGTCCGGCGGTCGACGTCCAGACGGTAGCGGTGGAGCCCGATCTCGCGCGCCTGGAGGCCCTGGAACGAGAGCTGTCCGGGGTCCGGAGCGTGCTTGACGTCGAAGACGATGGAGGTCACCGGGAGGATCCGGTCGCGCAGCTCGTTCAGCGCGCCGTCGAAGAGCAGGCGCCCGTGGTCGATGACGATGACGCGCTTGCAGAGCGTCTCGATGTCGGCCAGGTCGTGCGTCGTCAGGAGCACCGTCGTCCCCTCCTGTCGGTTGATCTCCTGGAGGAACTCGCGCACGTTCGCCTTGGCCACGATGTCGAGACCGATCGTGGGCTCGTCGAGAAAGAGCAGCGGCGGCCGGTGGAGCAGCGAGGCCGCCAGGTCGCAGCGCATCCGCTCGCCGAGCGAAAGCTTGCGGACCGGCTGGTGAAGATACGCGTTCAAACCGAGGACCTTGTCGAAGAGCGCCATCCGCTCCCGGTACTGCGCCTCCGTCAGGCCGTAGATCTCCTTGAGGAGCCGGAACGACTCGATGACGGCGATGTCCCACCAGAGCTGCGTCCGCTGGCCGAAGACGACGCCGATCGTCGCGACGTACCGGGTGCGGTCCCGGGCAGGCACGAAGCCGTTGCACACGACCTCGCCCGAGGTCG